>JARVGK010000038.1 GCA_029762535.1 Thermoplasmatota archaeon | reverse complement strand
ATGAATTCTGGAACAATATCACCATAATAAGGAACATCGAAGAATTCCCTCCCATTGATCCGGATAACGATATCCCTTGGGTCCTTATCTCTCTTGTATCCATTGCACTTGTCATAATTGTGTTATTGGCCGTTCTTCTTCTGATGTTCTTGAGAAAAAAGAAAAAACCCGAATACGATGATCTGCCGGAGGATAGGTCCATGGAGGATATATTCGGTGGATCACCATTGTTGGATGATAGTTTTCCGGAACGGAACGATACCGTATTCGATGACCCGGAACGATCGATCCCACCTATCGAGTATGAGCAGGAGGATCCGTTTGAAGCGTTCGATCTTCCGGGCGATGTGATCGGCCGTCAAGATGACCGCATTGTGGGTGTGATCGAGGTAGAGCCCGCGGAGTAGTGATTGTAGATTCCGGTCTAATTTTAGATAGAAGTGCCGGTTGAAAAATACATGTGGGATCGTATCCTGGATCCCTCTTGAAGATATTCCGATAGAGAATGTTCTTGTTGTGTGTCGTGAAGATCAGGTATCCTCTGCTATCCTTTGCATCGTGGAACAGGTCCAGGATGAAGGTGTTCAGGACATGATGAAGCTTCTTATCCCGCGGATCCCCCCCTTTCGGGATCGATACCTCATCTGAACCAAAAAGGATTTATCGTATGCATCGGATGTCCTTCAAAAATATTTGAAATGGAAGCGGTCCAGAGGGCTGCGCAAATAACGAAGGTGAAGAACATGAAGATAGAGATAATGGGATCCGGATGCGCCAAATGCAAGAGGCTCGAGAAGAACGTCCAGCAGGCGGTCAAGGAGCTGGGGATCAAGGCCGAGGTGAAGAAGGTGGAGGACATCGTGGAGATCGCCAACCGAGGGGTCATGATGACCCCGGCGCTCTCTGTCAACGGCGTTGTGAAGTCCGTTGGGAAGGTACTATCTCCCGATGAGATCAAGAGAATGCTTAAATGACGCCCAGGTTATGGGGCACATAGTATCTTCCGGGGAATATCATGCAGCACGGGACCAGGAAGAAGAAGGAAGCTTCTGTTGAGCAGGACCTTGAGGAGGGTTGGGCCGTATGCAAGGTTTGCGGTGTGAAGCTAAAAGATAGGAACCTTCGCAAGCACATGCAGAGCGTACACAAGGGCAGCGCCCCGTTGCCCACGAACACTGAGAGGTCCGTATCCAGGACGATCCCCTTCGTGGCCGTCATCGTGGTCATCATCCTCCTGATCGCCGGAGCGGCATACATGTACCTCCAATCACCTGACGATGAGGGCCCGGATATCAATGACGATCCGGACTGGCTGCAAACCTACAACCCTGCTTTCCGGAGGGGATCCTCCAACAACGATTGGTGGATAGAGTATCCGAGGCAGAACCCCAGATGGGGGGAGATGCCCATGCACCCTCCTTGGCTGATAGATCCGCTGAGGAAGGGCCCCGTGATCGTATTCGCGCACAGCGACAACTGCGCCCCGTGCATCGAGCAGGAGAGGGACATCAAGGCCGTTCTTCCGAATTATAAAGACCAGATAACTTTGGTGGACATGATGTCGGGCATCGATCCCAGGTACGGGGAGGTCTTCCGCGAGTTCGATCCCAACGGGGATCCCAATTACATTCCGCTGACGATAGTATTCACTCTTTTGAAGGGGGCCGATGGCGAGGTCATGATAGCATGGCACGGGAGCGAGGGCGCAACGGGAAGGGAGTGGCTGAACGCCTATATCCGCGACTCGATATACTATCATCAACAGAACATCGGAGGATGGTGAAGGTGGTCAAGGCCAGCAAGGCCGTCATGATAGCGACCTCGGCCGTCCTGATAGTATTCCTTCTGGGTTTCGCCTCGTACATGTTCTGGTCGGACATAAGGGAGGTCGAAGAACAGGCCCCCGATTTCGAGATGGTCCTTCCGGATGGAAACAGAACATCGCTAAGGAACCTTTCGGGTTCGGTCATACTCCTTCATTTCACCAATATAGAGAACCCCGTATGCCTCGAATGCGAGGTCGAACTGAAAGAACAGACGGTCGAACTTGAGAAGGCCCTTGGGGAAGATGAGGATCTCATCATAATCACCGTGAACATGCGCAAGAACTCGTTTTCGGATCCAGGATACGAGCTTGCAGAAAGATGGTGGGGGGTGAACGTCACCTGGATATGGATCGAGGATTTCGAGCCTTTCACGATATCTGGCAAGTATATCGATTACTGGTCCGTGGGTTCGGAGAGCGCGAACCCCACACTGCTCCTTGTAAACGAGGAGCAGGACATCGTCGGCATATACCACATATACCAGATGGGAAAGGGGAAGGTCTACGATGTCATGGATTCGGATGAGATCGTGGAGAAGGCCGACAGGATAAGGAGCGGCGACTGGGAGGGGGTCGAGGGCCAGAGGCGGTCCATGGGAGGTGGTTCTGTCATGGGCATGTTCGTTCTGGGGATCATCACGTCCTTTTCCCCATGCTGCATCGCACTTCTCTTCACGGTCTTCACGTTCATCGTATCCACCGGGCCCAAGGGACAGGCACAACAAGGGACTGAGAAAAGGGCTTACAAAGGATCCTCCTTGGAGGGATTGGCGATAGGATTTTCCTTCATCGTGGGCATGGCGCTGGTCTTCTTCATCATAGGATTATTCATATCGAGGGTCGGGATATTCATAAACAACGCCAGATATTTCGACCTGGGGGCCGGGGCAATACTGGTCATCCTCGGGTTGAACAACCTGTTCTCATTCTACGATGTCATGAAAGAGAACGTGAAGCGGATATTCAGGATCGGCGAGGGAAATGCCGAGGGATCGCTGAAGCAGACATCGATCCTATCGATCAGGGAATTGTTCTGGAAGTCCCCCACCCTGGGCGCGTTCCTTCTCGGGATCCTGTTCTCGTTCGGGCTGGCCCCGTGCGCTGTATCTTTGGTCCTTCCCGTCGTGGTCTGGATCCTTTCCCAGGACATATCCATGTTGATGGGAGGGATATTGTTCCTCTCCTTCGGGATCGGGCACGGGTTGATATTCATACCGCTTGCGGTCGGGACCAGATCCTTCTCTGCCGGACTGACGGACAAGTTCGTATCCATAGGCAAGTGGGTCAAGATAGTGTTCGGGATCGTCGTTGTGGCGATGGGCGTGGTCTTCGCCCTGCGCTTCTTCGGGATCAAATTCTGGTGAAGGGAGAACGGCCTATGAAGCGGGCCTCAGTATCCTTGGCAGGGCGAACCTCAAAGCGACCAGGACCAGTGCCACAAGGACCAACGCTCCGATGATCATATAGGTCGGATCGATACGATCATCATCTCCCTTTGCTGCCACGAAATGTCCGGGGGGATAGTATATGTCGGTAACGTCCTTGGCCTCGTTGCAGGACAATCCACCGCATATCAGATGCCCCCCGTCCGGGAGATCCGCCTCGGCCGGCCATGCCCTTCCCAGCATTAGCAGGTAGGTGTCGGACCAGATGCCGGAGACCGTATCGTAATATTCCAATCCGCAGACCTGGCATGACAGGTCCGTGACCGATGAGCCGCCATGGGATATTATGCCTCCATTGGATAGCAAAATCATGCTGTGGGCGTGCTTTCCGAGCCTCATCGGTCCTGATAACGTCCATATTCCGAGGACAGGATCGTATATCTCGCTGCTGTGGTGGTCGGGCGTTTTCGGACCCGAGAAACCTCCGGATACCATCAATCTGCCATCGCCGAGCAATAGAGCCGAATGATATCCCCTGGCATCGTTCATGGGTGCGATTCTGTACCATCTATCCTCGGTGGGGATGTAGATCTCGCAAGTGGAGGTCGGGACCTTCACGGTTCCATTGTGGCCCCCCGTTACGATCACGGATCCGTTGGCCAGAACGGTCGCGGTGAACCTCGCCCTCGGTTCATTCAGGGAGGCCGCTTCCGTCCAGGTCCCCTTGGTAGGATCGAATATCTCGCAGGATCCCAATCCTGAGTGGGTGACGTTCAATCCGCCGATTACCATGATCCTGCCATCTTTTAGCTCCACCGCCCTGTGCCAGAACCTCCCGGTCATCATGGGGGCCGCCCTCCGGAAATCGAGAGTGGAGGGATCGAATATCTCGCATCCGTCGATAGAGTGGTTCCCCGGGCCTTTGTATGAATGGAAGATCGACGGATGACCGCCTCCGTAATAGCCTCCGGCGATGAGAACATCCCCGGAAAGCAGGATGTTCGAGGTGTGCCTCATTCTCGGATCGAGCATGTCCGGGAGGCGATCCCAATCCTTTGTCTTTGGATCGAAGATCTCGGCGCTTCTCAACGAAGCGTAGCCGTCGGGTGTCCCGCCGGTAACGAGCACCCTTCCGTCCTTGAGGGTGGTGGCGGTGTGGTTGAACCTGCCCTGATGCATCGCCTGGACGCTCTGTATGGATCCATATCGATCCTCCGTTGAGGCGGACCCGGCCGCGATGGGGATCCCTAAGAATAAAAAGATGACCCATATGCTGAAAAAGATAGCTGTCATTCCCTTCATGTATCTGCCCCGAATGATCGTCGTATAATGGTTCCTCCATGATTTATTTGTTCATGGACGATGGAGGATCCGACGAATGAATAATGAGGAGAAGTGGGCCGACCCGGATCCGTAAAAATCCTTCGGATTTTCACTCTCAATGTACTCTCATTAATTATTCGGGTCGTCCCACTCTGCAAATAATCATTAATGAAAATCGAGTGGGCCGACCCGGATTTGTCGTTGGAAAATGGCTGATGCCATTTCCCCGATCTTTGGAACTTTGACATATCCTGATCGTTCTCCTTCCAAAGAAACCAAGGTTCAAATCCGGGAAAGAAAAATGCTCCGAAAATAATTATAAAATGGGCCGACCCGGATTTGAACCGGGGACCTCCGCGTTGTAAGCGCGACGTCATAACCCCTAGACCATCGGCCCGATTTATCTTGGATCGAGGGTATCCTCATCTGCGAATGGGATAAAACCTTTTCCGATGGGATCCCCCATGCAAATTTTGATGAGGCAGGACTTTTTACGGGGGCTCAAAGGTGAAGCTAACATGACGACCAAGCCGATAAAGAGGATCCTCGTGACGGGATCCGCCGGGCAGATAGGATCAGAACTCGTCCCATACCTGAGGAACATATACGGGAACGACAACGTTGTCGCCGGGATCAACCGGACAAAGCCCCCCGCCATCATCTATGAGACTGGCCCCGTCGTGACCGTGAACATCAACGACCGGGCGGACCTCGACAAGGTGGTGGACGAATACAATATCGACACCATCATCAACCTCGCGGCGATCCTCTCCGCGACCGGTGAGAAGAACCCCATGCTGTGCTGGGACGTGAACATGAACGGCTTCCACAACGTCCTCGAATGCGCCAGGGAGAAGGACCTCTCCCGCGTCATCAATCCCTCATCGATAGCAGCCTTCGGCCCCGAAACGCCCAGGGACAACACGCCCCAGGAAACGGTACTCAAGCCAAGAACGATGTACGGCGTCACCAAGGTCGCGGGGGAGCTTCTGGGCGACTACTACTTCAGGAAGTTCGGGGTGGACGTTAGAGGGCTCAGATACCCCGGGATCATATCCTCGGAGACGCCCCCGGGAGGCGGAACCACGGATTACGCCGTCGCGATCTACTACGAGGCCATAAAGAACAGACGCTACGAGTGCTTCGTGAGGGAGGACACGATCCTTCCCATGATGTACATGCCCGATGCCCTAAAGGCGCTGGTGGACCTCATGGAGGCCCCTATAGAGAACCTCATCCACCATTCCGACTTCAACGTGGGATCGATGTCCTTTTCCGCGGGAGAGCTCGCTGATGAGATCAAGAAGCACATCCCGGACTTCGAGATCACATGCAAGCCCGACTTCAGGCAGGCCATCGCGGATTCCTGGCCGAAATCCCTCGATGACTCCGCCGCCAGAAAGGAATGGGGCTGGTCCCCCACCTACGACATCTCCTCGATGACTAAAGATATGATAGAGAAGCTCTCGAAGAAGCTCTTATGACCCTTCGAGTCCCCATCCGCCTTCAGTTCGCCAGGAGATAACCCAGGTCAAAACCTTAATTACCTGCATGTCCCAATTGTTCTAAAAAAGGGACGGGTCAGGTGTATACATCCAAGTTGGGATCCGGCCCTTTTGAACGTTCATGGGATGGGACGGAAATGACCTCGGACAACCCGGAGATCGAAGGCGATCGCTACAGGTACTGGAAGCGCATTGCCAAGGGCTGCGTCCTGCCGCTGCTCTACACCATTGTCTCGCTTCTGATGCTGAGGAACTACGCGAGGGAGTTCCCCAACTATTACGATTACAAGATAGTCTTCATCGTCCTCGGGGTGGTCCTTGGTTTGCTGACGATGACGGGGCTGACGCTTCTCAACATGTTCAGGGCAAAAGGGAACCCCAAGAAAGGCGTGGTCCTCGAAGGCCGAACGGTACTGGTCATCTACGTTCCGATATTCGTCCTGATCATAGCGATCGCCCTGTTCATGGGCATATCCACAGTATGGCAGATGAGCATCGGTTTCTTCGCGACCGCGATCGTCTCCCCGATCCTCGTCATACTTCTGGAGCTGGCTTTCCAGGGCCAGTTCCTCGTCGTAGAGAAGCCCGGGTCCTCAAAGGAGAAGAGGCTGATCTTCGCACCCAATCCCCAGGGGTGATCTCGCCTGGTGGGAAATACGATCGGCCACATGTTCAGGGTGACGACCTGGGGTGAATCCCACGGCGACAGCATGGGCTGCGTCATAGACGGCTGCCCTGCCGGTTTGAAGATGGGGCCCGACATCATCAGGGAGGAACTGGATCGTGACGTTCCCTATCCCGTTCTTACGAGGCGGGTGGAGGAGAACAGATTCCAGATATTGAGCGGCGTGTTCCAGGGTGAGACCATCGGCACGCCGATATCGATAATTATAAGGAACTCGAACGTCGAGAGCGACAAGTACCTCAAGATAATGTCAAGGCCCAGGCCCGGACATGCGGACCTGGCGTACAGGATGAAATACGGCCATGTCGACTGGAGGGGCGGGTCCAGGGCCAGCGGCAGGACCTGGGCACCGATCATAGCCGCCGGGGGTGTGGCCAGAAGCCTCTGCTCCATAAGGAACGTGAGGGTAGGAAGCTCGATCGTGGAGCTTGGTGGTAGACCGATCACTGACTCCAACCTCCGATCCGAGATCGAGAGGCTGGCGGAGACGTCCGCGAAGGAGGAGGATGCCACCGGAGGCATCATCGAGGTCCGGATAGAAGGACTGCCTCCGGGGCTCGGAGCACCTGCCTTCAACCGCTTCCATGCGGACCTGGGGCATGGGATATTGAGCATTCCCGGTATCAAATCCTTCGAGCTCGGTTCCAGCAGGGAGGCCGCGAAGATGAAAGCGACCGAGTTCAACGACCCCATCAGGGTCAAGAACGGCATCGTCGCCCCCGCCTCGAACAGGGCCGGGGGCGTTCTCGGGGGCATCACCTGCGGGCCGCCGGTCGTCTTCAGGGCAATTGTGAAGCCCACTCCCTCGGTCCTGTCCTTTCAGGACACCGTTGATCTGACAAAAATGGAGAACGCCACCATATCGACGGAGGGCAGGTTCGATGCGAACTACACCCCCAGGGTCCTCGTGGTCGCAGAGGCGGTGAGCGCCATCGTCACGGTCGATCATCTGATGATATCGGGGATCCTGGACCACGATTCGCTCGTTCCAAGGCAGGAGCGGTTGAGATACGACTTCAAGACTTGATGTAGAGGAAGTGACAGAGTGGACCTAAAAGCGTATGTTCTGAAGAAGCATCCGGGGCTTCTCAGGTACGCCAACAGCGATAAGATGGTCCTCAAGAGGCTGAAGCGGGCTATAAAATATTCCTACAAGAGCAGGTTCTATGCAAGGAAGCTCAAGGATGCCGGAGTGGTCCCGGACAGGATCAAGACCTTGAGCGATTTCAACGAGATGGTCCCCCCGACAACGAGGGAGGAGCTCGTGGAGGCCGGACCCTACGACACCCTGGCCGTCAGGCCGGGGGAGAAGTGCATGATCTATTCACAGACCTCCGGGACCACGGGAGGCCACGTGCCGCTGTGGGTGACCCGAGACGAGATAGAGCGCAGCGTCGGGATGGCCGTGAGCCTCCCGGTCTTCCAGGATATGATGTCCCCTAAGGACGTCGTCGCCCTCTGCTATCCGTACACCAGGACCCTCGCAGGGAGGATGGCGGACATGATAAACCAGAAAAGGGGGGTGACGATCATCCCCATGGGGACGAGGAACAACATGTACCCTCCGGAGGAGGTCGTCGATACCCTGCTCAGGCTCAAACCGACCATACTGGGCTCGGTCGCAACGGACGCGTTCTCCTACGCCAACATACTCATGGACAGGGGGATCGACCCGACATCGCTTGGGATACGATTGATCGTCTCCGGTGCTGAGCCACTATCCTCCTCCAGGGCGAAGGTCCTGGGTAAGCTGTATGGCTGCAGGGCGCTGTCCCTGCTCGGTCAGAACGAGGTCGGGGTGGCGATCCCTTGCAGGAATAACGTCCTTCATCTGCCCTCGTTCGCCATGTACACCGAGGTCTACAGAGAGGATGGAACGAAGGCGGACCCGGGGGAGAAAGGGCATTCAATAGTGACCCCCACGTGGAGGGAGGCCCAGCCGATCCTCAGATACGTCACGGGCGATGTGATAGCCCTACATGACGATCCCTGTCCATGCGGCCTTCCCCTTCCATCGATGGAGATCTTCGGCAGGAAGAGGACCCTTATCAGGATAAATGGGAGGGACATCTACCCGATAGAGCTCGAGGATATCCTCTACAGGTCCCATATCAACGGCCCGTGGTATCGAATAACCGTCCGCAGCGAGGGCCTGCACATAGAGATCGAGCACAGGGGCAAGGCCGCCGAATTGAATGAAGGGATACGCAGGAATTTCCAGAAGGAATTGGGCGTGCCCTCGACCGTTGACATCGTTGAACCCGGGACGCTATATGACTACCGCGAAGTCAGGCCGGGAAAGGCCCTATCGAGGGTGGTCGACGAGATAAGCGGCAAAGGCGAGATCATAGAGGGGGCGTGAGAGTTGACGGGATCCGGCTTCGGCCTCCTTGAGAGGATCAAGGGGCATTTCATACTCATGCGCCCCATACAGCTCATCTGGTTCGATATATTCATAGGGTTCGCAAGCTACGCGGTATTGACACAGCATCTTCCCCGGGTCCATTTCCTGCTGTTCATATTGACCTCCCTCCTGACGGATGCCGGGGCATGTACCCTCAACGATATTGGCGACATCGCATCCGACCGTATCAGCACGGAGAGCTCGCGAAAGGACCGCCCCCTCTGCAAGGGGACCGTCAGCATGAGATCGGCAAGGATACAGGCATATTCCCTTTTCGCGTTGGGCCTTCTCCTCGCCCTGATGCTCGACATCTATGTGTTCATATTCACCCTGTCATTGGTCCTTTTGGCCCATCAGTATTCGCTGCCCCCCTTGAAGATGAACGGGCGCCCCTTCGTATCCCAGCTGTTCTGGGTCCTCTTCGCCATACTGTACTATCTCACGATATCTGCGTATCTCGTCAGGTACGAATCGATCCCCTATCAGAACATACTGAACGGCCTCTACTTCCTGGCCGTGATGGTGTTGTTCGTCGGGATCGCGGAGACGCTTGCGAAGGACTTAAGGGACCTGGAGAACGACAGGGATTCGGGGAAGATAACGACCTCGGTCCTTCTGGGGAACAAGGCAGCATCGGGGGCCTCTTTCGTATTCTCGGTCATCGGGATCTCGCTGTGGGCCTATTCGTACTTCTTCATACACGAAACGCAATTTGTGGTGCAGGCGGCGGTCCTCCTGCTCGTTCTCACGTGGGAGGCGATATGTCTTTACCTTTGCATATCCATATTCAGGAGGTACACGAAAGCCTCGGCGAGAAAGCTGCACATAGGATACCTCCTTACTCTGACGGCCGTGCTGGCCTTGACCTTCATAGCTGGAGTCACATGACGTATGGAGCGTGAGAGAGATGACGAACGGACACGAGATAAGGATGAGGCGCATCGGACACATGAGGACGGGAAGGTTCGTACTGGTGCCGATGGACCACGGCGTGACCGTGGGGCCGATAAAGGGTTTGATGGACATAAGAAGCACTATAAACAAGGTCGCCGCGGGAGGGGCCACCTCCGTGAGCATACACAAGGGCTTGGTCGGCGAGGGCCTCAAAGATGTCGGAGGGAAGATCGGGCTGATCCTTCACATATCGGCCAGCACCCATATCGGCCCCTATCCGAACGCGAAGATACTGGTCAGCTCCGTCGAGGAGGCCTTGAGGCTGGGAGCCGACGCGGTGTCGGTACATATCAACGTGGGCGCGGAGACGGAGAGGGAGATGCTCTTCGACCTAGGAGAGGTGTCCCGATCCTGCAGGGAATGGCAGGTGCCGCTCCTGGCGATGATGTACACCAGGGGCAAGAACATCAAGGACGAGCTGGACCCCGATTCGATAAAGCACATAGCTAGGCTCGGGGCGGAGCTCGGGGCCGATATCATCAAGACGAACTATCCCGGGGACATCGATACGTTCCGGGAGGTCACAAGAGGGTGCCCCGTCCCGGTCCTGATAGCCGGCGGCCCGAGGATGGAGACCGACCGCCAGGTCCTGGAGATGGTGAAGGAGGCCATGACCGCGGGCGGGAAGGGCGTATCCATTGGCAGGAACGTCTTCCAGCATCCCGACCCCACGAAGATGGTCAGGGCCATAAGGAGGGTCGTGATCGATAGATACGATGTGGAGGAGGCCCTCGAGGGACTGGAGGGTAAGGGTTGAAGGACAAGTTCGTCTGGGTCAGAGCTGACACTGCGCAGGGCAGAGATGAGAGAAAGGCCATACTCACCGCGGCCCTGGAGAGCGATCTCCTGTCAATAGCCGTGAGGGAAGAGGACATCGAATCATTTCTCAGGATAGGCCGGTTCCAGATCATATCCGTAAAGGATGGGTCAATATCTGTCGATGGCAGGGAAGGAATGATGCTGCGGATATCCGGCAAGGACGACGAGACCGAGGCCTCCCGCCTCGCGGGGAAGGCGGATATGGTCGTCGTCAGCGTCGATGACTGGAAGGTGATCCCGATGGAGAACCTGATAGCCGCCTTCCAGGGCAGCGGGACCGATCTGGTGGCACAGGTCAGCGATCCGGAGGAGATCCCCCTGTTCTTCGGTGCGCTGGAGGCGGGGGTCGACGGGATACTGCTTGAACCCGCCTCCCCAGAGGACGTGATACGTTCCAGGCGTATCCTGGACGAATTGAGGGCAGAACGTGTGGACCTGGTCCAGGCCCGCGTTGTGGAGATCAGGTCGCTGGGCCAAGGGGATCGGGTTTGCATAGATACATGCTCCATGCTCAGGACCGGAGAGGGGATGCTGATCGGCTCGCGGTCCTCCGGCCTGTTCCTGGTCCACTCGGAGTCCATAGATTCGGAGTACGCGAGCGCAAGGCCGTTCAGGGTGAACGCTGGATCGGTCCAATCCTATGCCCTAGCCGCCGGGGACAGAACGCCTTATCTATCCGATCTCAGGACAGGGGATGAGCTCCTCGCCGTGGACTCCAAGGGCAACGCGAGGAGCGTGATCATCGGCAGGTTGAAGATAGAGAAGAGGCCGCTGGTCCTGGTTTCGGCCGAGCACGGCGGTGATATCTACAATATCATACTTCAGAACGCGGAGACCGTGAGGCTCGTCTCCGGGGGAAAGGCCGTTTCCCTTGTAGAGCTGAAAAAAGGTGATGAGGTATCATTGATGGTCTCCGAGGGCGGAAGGCATTTCGGAACGAAGGTCAAGGAGAGCATAAAGGAGCTGTGATGAGGAGGATATATGACATCGATCTGCGTGACGCTTCGACAACGGAGCGCCCAGGCGGCGCTTGAACTGGCCCCGGCATGCGGATCATTAGGGGCCGATATGGTCGAGATCAGGCTGGACCATCAGGACCGCATCGAATGGAGCCCGTCCCATCAGAAAGGGTTGGGAAGGATCGGGATGCGAAGCGTGATAACGCTCAGGTCCGGGCAGGACGGTGGTCATTTCAAAGGCGGGGATGAGGCGGCCTCGGAAGCGCTGATGCGCATCATCGACAGCGGGCCGGACCTCATCGATGTGGAATTGGGCATGTCCCAACGATTCAGGGATCCCCTCGTGGAAAGGGCGAGGTCCTCGGGGGTTGAGGTGATCATCTCCCATCACGACCATTCCTCCACACCTCCCTTCGATCATATGAGGGCGATCGTGGACCGCTGCGCCAGGGCGGGGGCGAACATCATCAAGGCTGCATTCATGACCCGCTCCGCCGAGGACTCCCGTGCCATACTTGAGCTGGCCTGTACCGCTCATGATGAGGGTATGAGATGCTCGATCATGGGCATGGGACCTTTCGGCCATATAACGAGGATACTGGCTCCACTATCGGGGTCCGAGATCGTTTATTGCCCCATGGACGATACATCGGCCGTCGATCAGTTGGACATAAGGACGTTGAAGTGTTTCTGGTCAATACTGCGGAGGGATGGTTACGACCCATAGGATCGATGCGGGGACCCGCCTTTACTGCCTGATAGGCGATCCCGTTGGGCATTCCATGTCCCCGTCCATGCACAACGCGGCATTCCTGAACGACGGAACGAACGCAGTGTACCTGGCGTTCAGGATAGACGGGCGGGGTCTGGAGGCCTTCCTCCGGGGGGCAAGGGAGATGGGCATATCCGGGATCAACGTGACGATCCCCCACAAGAGCGCCGTCATGGCACATCTTGATGGGATCGACGATCATGCCCAGGGCATAGGCGCCGTCAACGTCATAGAGAACCGCAGGGGCGATCTCATCGGCCACAACACCGACGGCAGGGGGGCCATGGACGCCCTGCGAGCGAACGGGTTCATCCCGTTCGAGGGTAAAAAGGCACTGTTGATAGGAGCGGGGCACGCGTCAAGGGCCATAGGATACTGCCTTGCCGAGTGCGGAATGGACATCCTCATAACGAACAGGTCGACCCCTAGGGCCAGGGAGCTTGCGGCCCATCTATCTAAAATGACCGATGCCAGGGTCCTCGAGGAAGGGGAGGAGGATATGAAGGCCCTTGATCTTGTCATAAACTGCACCCCTCTTGGCATGGCCGGATTCCCTGATGAGGTTCCCCTTGACCCCGAACTGCTGAACGAGAGCATGACCGTGATGGATGTCGTGTACAATCCAAAACATACCCGTTTTCTCGATAGGGCAAAGGATATCGGAGCAAGGACCGTTCAGGGTCATGACATGCTCCTTTGGCAGGGTGCCCGGTCCTACGAGATCTGGACGGGGTCCAAAGCCCCCGTTGAGGTTATGAAAAGAGCGCTGATCGAAACGCTCGGAGGAGGCTGGCCCCCATGAAGGAGGGAAGGGCATTCTGCCACGGGGCCGCGACCATCGTCAACGGGATCGCCACAGGCAAGGGCGCGTCCTTCGGCATCGCCCTCAGGACGGAGGCCATTGTTCGGCTCAACGACGATCCCGGCTCCTTCTCGGTCAGCATAGGCAGCGATCCGGCAGAGGCCCCCGAACTAGCCATCGAATGCGTCAGAGAGGTCCTGAGAAGGACCGGGAACGAAGGCAGGTACGGGGCGCGGATAGGGACCCTATCCGACATCCCAATATCAAGAGGATTGAAGAGCTCGAGCGCGGCCGCGAACGCGATCGTCCTCGCATGCTACGCGGCCCTGAACGAGGAATGCTCCGATGAGGAGGCGATCTCCGCCGGGATCGAGGCCTCCTTCAAGGCAGGGGTCACGATAACGGGGGCGTACGACGATGCCTGCGCATGCTACTACGGTGGGGCGGTCGTCACCGACAACCTGATGAGGAGGATAATGAGGAGGTATCCCCTCAACGAGCAGCTGAGCGTTCTCGTCCACGTCCCGGAGGATAAGATCCGGAAATCCGAAGTGGACGTGGGAAGGCTAAAGGGCCTGGAGCCGGCCATAAAGGCGGCCCACGATCTTGCCCTCTCTGGCGATCACAGGGCGGGGATGATCATCAACGGGCTCTGCTATGCTGCGGCAATGGGGCTCGATCCCTCGATAGCGGTCAGGGCGCTTCATGCCGGAGCCCTTGCGGCGGGGATCTCCGGGACGGGGCCCGCTACCGTCATACTTTGCGATCCCTTAAGAGCCGGTACTATCATAGGAGCGATAGGGGCGGGTAGGATGATCAGGACCGCTCCATCTCATATCAAGGCAGCCATCATAAGAGGGGGATGAACGACCTCAATCGGTGAGGATCTCGGCACCCTTCTTGTGTGTTTCCTTGCTTCCCGAGAATACCGTCCCTATGGAGAGGGACTTGGATTTGCACTCGGTGACGCAGCGTCCGCATTTGATGCAGTCGATCTTGCTCTTGAGATCGTCCTTGGTGGGGTCAAGTCCCATCGGGCAGACGGTCTTGCACCTGCCGCACTTCGTACACCATTTCCAGTCGAACTTCCTTCTTATGAGCGAGATGGGGTTCAACAGGGACAGTATGGCCCCGAGGGGGCAGAAGTACCTGCACCACGCCCTGCCGTTCGTAAGATATCCGAATGCGACGTAGGCCGCGAACACGCCCAAGTGGAAAAAGAGCCAAGTGGCGCTGACCGTATGCCATGTGAGCCAGTATGGTATGACCCCGAGAAGCGCCCCGAAACACAGATACCTGCAATAGAATATCATCCCGGTCAGAGCGGCCAGAACTACCGCCCCGATGACGTAGAAATACTTGATGGCCCTCATCCACTCGGGCGGATTGAACTTGTGAATGCTTACCTTGTTCAGAAGGTCCATGATGAGGCCGAAGGGACAGAGCCAGCCGCATATCGCCCGGCCGAGGGCCAATCCGGCCGCGACCAGGACCCCATAAACGTATATTGGCAGCCTCGTGTCGATCACATACCTCTGGAGCATGCCGATGGGACATCCGAGCCACGCGAGCTCGCAGGCCTGGCAGTTGAGCGTGCACGTGATACCGCTGGTCCTGGGTATCGGAGCGTGCCACGCCCCCGGCAATTTTCTGAATATCCCAAGACGGTGAAAGGCGAACGCGCCGATCTGCATCGGCAGCCTGAAAGCGACGCCGCCGAACCTAATGACGACGATCACACCCGTTATTATGAGTGTGTATAGGGCCATTATTATCCCGATATCGCTCGCCATGTGCATGTCTCCTAATAACCGATGTGCCTCGCCCAGTCGTAATCCGCATACTCCCTCACGTACCAGTCATCTCCCATCTGGAACGCTATGAAGAATGCCAGTATAGCGCTCAGAAGGAGAACTATCCTGATCCTGTTCATCAATTCAGGAGTCAGCTCAAAGCGGTCGATCCTGCTCACGATATCGATCACTAACGGCTTCTTTATCAACCAGGATATCAAACTCTCGGCCAACTTCTCACCTCAGTGGATCCCGACATTCGTACGGGATGGTCCCGTATTCTCGCAGAAAAATCAACTGTTTTTTATGCTATTTATGCGTTTGCTCATCATTATTTTCGCATGGTTCCAGTTTTTCAAAGGATATCTGACGTTCAATTATCCCGTTTTTCTTTACAATTATCCTGTGTTCGAACCTATAATTCATGGCTACATAAAATTACAATGTTGTACATATTCTCATTTCAATAATCGGGGATCTCCCGCCATACCTTTATTTACTAACAGATGGCTATGATCGTATTTCCGTCCTTTACTAGATAAGGCCAAGGTGATAAACATGGGGAAGATACCTGAGGATACGAAGTTGAAACTGCTCACGTTTCTCAAGAGCTACGGACTTGCTTTCTCTATCATGTTCATGCTCTTCGGGGTCCTTCTGCTGCCGTCATCGCACGTGATGGTGCACGACGCCCGCCTGATAGACGAGATAACGGGAAGCACGAAGACCAGCGCATATACGCCCTTCGTCAACGACGAGTTCATATTCTACTGGAGCCCGATAGACCCGCTATACGATCAGGCAGATACCGAGCAGAACTGCCCCTGGGGGATCGAGAACGGTCACAACGACGATTTCAACAACGGCCAGACCGACGGCGAGACCAGGCGCGGCATCTCGTTCTACGGCGACACCTACATTAGCGATGAAGGAGCGATCTCGATCGGATCCTATGCCAAGGACAACAGGATCAAGGTGACCGTCCTCAACGGACATCTGTTCACCGACAATTTCAAGAAGGACTATCCCGAGAACACCATACGCTGGAAGGACGGCTCGGTTTTCAACGCGGACATGAACAACAACGGCAAGCCCGACAAGAACCAGCCTGATAAGATCGATCTGATGGACCCTGCAAGGGCGCCCTTGAACTCCCCCGACCTCCTGAAGGTCAAGGACCATGTCCTCTGGGAGGGAACGCTGGGGAAGTACGAGGGCAAGATATTCTACACGACGATGGACTGGTGGCTGTGGGACGGCGTACTAAAAGTAGAATCCACGGGCCGGGTCACGGTCACCAAGATGACAGTCACGGACGGGTACATAGACAAGAACGAGAACGGGATCCCAGACCTCTGGGACGACTGCGACATGGACGGTAACGGAGGCTACAACGATGGGGACGATGAGGTCTCCCACGGTGTGAACACGGAATGGTTCGCGAACGGAATGAGCGATGATGCCGTATGGTCCTTCTACGGGGACGAGTTCTTCGGGTTCGTCCACAGGGACCTCATGATAGCGAGCTACGATGATAACAACAAGATCGAGATAATCGACGTCTCCGACGGGGACGACACCCAGACGATCACCCTGAACGCCTGGGAGAACTTCGTCTGGGCCTCGAACTTCGTGGTGGACACGTGGTGCGGTGGCGACGATGCGGGGGACAACAACGAATTGGACTACGCTACCCACAGGAACAAGCTCAACTGGTCGAACCCGGAAGAGGTCAAGGAGTTCATGGGATCAGATCTTATAAAGAAGGCCGTGGATTCGGGCAATTTCGAGGCCGATTGGGTGATAGTCCGGTCCCAGAAGCCCGTGACCATCTACGGCGGGATCTGGGACAACAACTTCCACACACAGGCATACGGATTCCTGGGATCGAGGTACCTGGTCCCGCTCTCATCCGCCTTGACCATAACGGGGCTCGAGCGCGAGGCCCACGTGACCCTGGAGTTCCAGGACAAAGCGACCGAGGACGTCTCGATCGTGATCAAGCCAGGTGAGCAGTACACCTACAAGAGCATGGCGCCGGGGCCGTTCTCCAACAATTACATCGCCGAGATCACCTGGTGCAAGATAATCAGCGACTGGCCGATCAGGGTGGAGTTCTGGATGGCGAACGACGACAACGCCTTCGACGAGACGCAGATCTCCACGTTCAAGCGCGGCTTCGACTACTCCGCGGCCATGGAGAAATGGAACCTCGCCATACATCACCGCTGCCTCGTATACATCATAGCCCTGGAGGATGACACGAAGGTCGGATGGACGGGGACATGGCTGAACAACCGCCCCTCCGAGGCCACTCTCGATGCGTATGATGTATACAGGATCGTGGTGGACTCGAACGAGGATTACAACGGCGACGAGGTCGATGACACCGAGCCGGACAACCAGGACGAGCTGGAGTCGGTGATCCAGATGATGGATGTGAACGCGGACAAGAAGGTCATGCTCATGGTCCGATACGCAAGAGACTACTCATGCGAGCCCCAGGACATGGACATAGTCCTATCCGTCAAGCCGACCATACAGAGGTCGCAGGGCGGGGAGAACTTCTGGCCCCTTCCACTGGCCCTGACCCTGATATTCGGAGTGGAGGCGGTCCTGGTGGCGAACGGGTCGAAGGGACTCGTAGGCACTTTGACCTACACTGGAAAGGACAAGCTGGGCGCGTTGATCAAGGGAAAGTGAAAGGACGGGGATGGACCATGGCCGTGTTGAGAGGAGTGATGCTGGTCGCCTGCGTGATAGGACTGCTGTTCCTGCCGATGTCCGAGATACTGCATTACGACTCACCTATATCCCGGGCGATAAGCGACAACATCCGGGTGGCCAGGGAGAAGAGCGAGCACACCGACCTCGGCACGACCGACATCGATGCCTTCACAAATACCGAGTTCGTCTTCTACGTACCCCCGCCAGTGACCAAATCGCTCGAGAGGCCATCCGTCTGGTACGGTTATCAGTACCGCTCCGGGAACTACATAATGTCCAACCTTTCGAGCATACAGGTATTCTCCTACGAGAACGGGGCCAATGTTAGGATACAATGGCTCAACGCGACCGTGATAGACGGGGCGACCTTCGATCCGGCCGGCCGGACATGGAGTCTCAGAGAGGGCCACTCGATGCACTGGCTGGAGCATCTTGAACCCCCGATATCGGACAGCAGGTTCCTGAAGATGGGGGTTTACGAATCCCAGGAGATCCCCTTGAACAGCTGGCTGGTCAAGGACGATCTCAGGATACTTACGGGGACGGTGCGGATCACATCCGACAACCCGATAACGGTGATGCATCACAAGCTGTATCCGACCGGAACAAAGGACTCTGATGGCCAGGACATGATCAACTACTACTGGGACGGAGTATACTCGGCCTACACCTCCAAACTCTTCACCAGGATAACGCGAGATTGCTGGATAAGCGCCCTCGAGGCGCATACGACCGTGAGGATATGGGACTTCTCCGACCGAAACGACGAGTTCACCGTGAAGCTTGACAGGTTCGAGGGCTGGTCCTACTGCAGGAACCCCATATATCAGCAGTTGGGTTTCGACGACGATCACGTTCTGATAAGCGCGGACAAGCCCGTATCCATAGTCGCCGGGCTGCAGTCGAGGCAGAACTTCGTCCAGGTGTTCGGAAAGGACAGCAGGGACTTCCATTTCCCCACCTTCGGCCAGATATTGGTACATGCGCCGGATGGGGCCACCATCGACCTCAAGGACCCCAACGGGAATCAGGGATCCTTCAAGGGGACGCTCAAGAAGGGCGAGTTCAGGACCTTCGATTTCAAGGTGATGTACAAGCTCAGAGGTTATTCGTCCTTCGAATGGGCAACCCTCAGATCGAACAGGCCCGTCTTCGTCTATACCTTCGCCAACAACCAGTGGTACCTGGATGAGGATTACGCGAACAGGATCGCCGGGGAGGAGTACCTGATGAAGAACCGCAAGGTCACGACGTTCTACTCCCACGGCCTCGTCCCATACCCGGCCGATACGGATTTCCAGGTCCCGCTCTACAGCCGTGCCTATGTGACGGTGGTGAACCTCGGCAGCGATGACAACGATGTCCAGGTGAACTTCTCCGCTCTACTCATGCCTTACAAGAAACAGATGAAGGCCTACGAGACCGTGACCATAGAGTTCTCCGAGGATTCCTACTACTACATGAACATGGTCCTCTCCGATACGAATTACATGCAGCCCCCGGAATGGACGCTGAGAGACCCTCAGAACCGTTTCATGCTGGATTCCGTCCCCAGGATCGCCGTTGACAGGAGCTTAAGGGACAGCATCTTCCTCTCCAGGGAAAACATGACCCGGGGATCGTTGATGAGGGTCAAGAGCGACTCCCCCGTTCTGGTGTTCATCAACTACGATAGGGATACCCTCAGTTCCGCCCAGGGAATTGAGCTGATCCCCGGGCTGACACCGCCTGTGAACCGCAGGCTACCCGACATAATACCGGGATTTGTCGCGGTATCCGGCATGGTGTTGATGGTCGATATGATAGCTGTCAGCTGGGGTGGCAGGTCCATTGGGCACATCTCATTGAAGGATGAGGCAAAGGCCCCCCGCAAGGCGAAAGCGTCCGGTGTAGGAAATAGTAGGTGATCATATATGGATCGCGTCCGCTGCGGGGTTCTGGGGGCCAGGGGGATAATCGGACAGAGGTTCGTTGAGATGCTCTCGGGTCATCCCTGGTTCGAGCTCGGGGCACTTTTCTCATCAGGGGAAGGTGTCGGCAGGCCCTATTCGGAGGCGGTGAGATGGATGATAGGCCCCGACGTTCCCGGAGCCGCCTCCGACATCGTCATGACGGAAGGGGCCTTCTCCGGCGTGAGGAGGTCCGGAGTCGATATGGTTTTCAGTGCCCTACCCTCGGAGGCGGCCGCCTCGATCGAGAGGAAGCTTTCCGATTCTGGCATACACGTTATATCCAATTCAAGCTTCCACAGGATGGATCCGGATGTACCTCTGGTCATACCCGAGGTCAATGGGGGGCATCTGTCCATGCTTCTCGACAGGGAAGAAGGAATATTGGCGACCAACCCCAACTGCACCACAACGGGTCTCGTCATGGCGCTCGCGCCCATAGCTGACCTTCTCGAAGGCCCAGTTCACGTCTCATCTTATCAGGCGATATCGGGGGCAGGTTACCCGGGCGTTCCCTCCCTGGAAGCGCTTGGAACGGTGCTTCCATACATCAGCGGTGAGGAGGAGAAGCTCATCGAGGAGCCGGTCAAGATACTCGGGAGGCTCGATGATGGCATGATCGTCGGGTCTTCGATCAGGATAGTTCCCAACTGCGTCAGGGTGGGGGTCAGGGACGGCCACCTTATATCCTTCTCCGCCTCCTTGAAGGATCGTGTGGATATTGAGGAGGTGAAGCGCAGAATGGGATCGTTCACAGGGCTTGAGGGGTTGCCTTCCGCTCCGAAGAGGCCCCTGGTGCTGAGGAAGGAGAATGACAGGCCCCGGCCGGATCTGGATTCATTCGCAGGGGGTCCCCTCGGGATGTCGGTCTCAGTGGGAAGGGTCAGGGTCGATGAAGGCATGCTAAGGGCGTTCGCCCTGGTCAACAACACGATAAGGGGCGGGGCAGGGAACGCAGTTCTCATCGCCGAACAGTGCCTCAAGGAGGGTATCATCCGATGAATGACGGTATCAGGGTCCTGAAATTCGGAGGGTCCTGCATGTCGGATCCCGAGGGCATAAGGAGGATCGGGGAGATACTGTCCCTTGTCCCAGGTAAGAAAGCGGTGGTGCTTTCGGCGATCAAGGATTCCACGGACCTCCTCAAGTCCTATCTGGAGGAGAGGTCCAGGTCCATCATATCGGATTTTCGGATGAGGCACAGCATTTTGGCCTCCGAACTTCTTACCGAGCCCTCCGACAGGGAGGCATTCGAGGGCATGCTGGAGCGGGAGATGGGCAGGTTGAGGAGGCTTCTGGACGAGGACGACGAGGCCGTTCCGCTGTGGGTGCGTGAGCACGCGATCACATACGGGGAGAGGCTTTCCGTGGGCCTCGTTTGCCTATACCTGAACCGCATGGGCATCGTTTCCGTCCCGATGAGCTCGGAGGAAGCGGGGATCGCGGCGGTGGGGGAGCTAGGAAACGCCGAGGCGGACCTGGAGCGGACAGGACGAAACCTTATGAAAAAGGTAATTCCCGCCATGGAGGAAGGGAAAGTACCCGTGATAACTGGGTTCTACGGCGTTCTAGATGACGGGAGGACCGCGACATTCGGCAGGAACGGTTCGGACTACCTCGCCGCGGTCATAGCCCGTTCCGTCCAGGCATCGGAGCTGGTCCTCTACAAGGACGTCAGGGGGTTCATGTCCGCTGATCCGACGATCGTCCCCGATGCTTACATGTTGGACGAGATCACCTTCGAGGAGGGGATCGAGCTTTCGCATTTTGGCGCTAAGGTCCTGCATCCCAGGACCTTCTCCCCGCTTGTAGGCAGCGGGATCCCCATACGCGTCCTGAATATGTCCGATGGTCATTCCGGAGGGACGCGGATCGTCGGGTCGAGGGATGGCCCATGTGATATAATGAGCCTCGCATCAAGGGACGGAGTGTCGCTTATTGTCATAGATGCCGGAAAGGAAGCGGCATCCATTCTGTGCGCGGCGTACGGTGTGCTTTCATCAAGGGGGATATTCCCATATTCCGTCTCTTCGTCCGATGGTTCGGTGGGGATCGTATTGGATCCCTGCGAAGGTCCCAGGGCGATGCTCGCCCTGGAGGAGGCCGGGATCCGGAGAATAAGGATCGATGAGGACCTGGCGATGATAGGGATCGTGGGCGGGAGGCTGAAGGAAGACCCCTCCCTGCTGGGAACATGTCTTATCGATCTCATAGAGGGGGATATCCCCGTATCGATGTCGGGATCCGGAGGCACGGGAACCGCCTATTATCTTGTAGTGGAGAGGATCGATCTCGTCGATGCGTTGAGATCCCTCCACAGGAGGATCTCGGAGGGAGCACAGGATCGATCCCTCTCCTCCGGAGATGGGATCCGTCTGTCCCCCCCGGTTCCGTGAATTAGAATTGCTAAAAGGATCCCTCCATAATAGAGAAGGAAGTATCCTTATGCTGCCAAACCTCGCCCTATGCAGATATCTTGATGTACAATATTCAAATCACCAACAGTAGCTCTTACACTGATCAAGAAAAACTCTTTTATTTCTCATCTTTTTTGGATCTGGGCAATAGGCATCAATAACGGGATATTCGCTCCGAACGTTCTATTTCCATGTTTAAATAAAACGCCGTCCCTTTATTCATGGTATTACTCTGATTTTCGAGATCGTCCTATTTTTATATTAGCATATTCACCGGTCTACACACTTTCCACTCTGTCATCCAATCTCCTCCAGCTTTGAAAGCATGTCAACAGCCCCCCTATCCATCTTCGAGAAGGCGAACCACTTCTTTCCAAGGTCCTTCAAAGAAGCGCCGAAGTGGTACAGATCCCTGTCATCGATTATGATGAACCTGTCGTGTGAGTTGTTGAATTTTCTGATCTCTATCGGAGGGTACTGGTCGTTGCATTTCTTGACATCCTGCTCCAAAGCTTTGTTCACCTTCTTCGTGAGAAGCAGGACCTTTACACCTTCGTTCCGTTTGGTGAGAAGGGTAAGAACGCTGTCATCGAGATAGTTGTCGATTATCGTTATAGATTTCTTTGCTATCTTGAAAAGATCGGATATGAAAATGTAGGCATCGTATACCTGGCCGTCGTAGAATATACCCTGCTTTGGTTGAACGTCCTTATTTTCTATGGCAATAAGGACCTTTTCCATCTTCTTATCGGTTTCAAGTTGTTTGATCTCAAGCGAGTCCAATCTTTGAAAGACCTGAGCGTTCAAGGTGATGAAGCGACGCATTGCAACAAAAGCATCTATTATATGTATGCTCACTTTCACTGCGGTTTCACTTCGCAAAACAGAGGAAAGCATTGCAACCCCTTGCTCGGTGAATGCGTAAGGCAAGTACTTGCGGTGTTTTCCCTTGCCCGCTTCTAAGGTGCCATATTGGAACCTTAAAGGATCATCCATTTCCAGGGTGCTGTATTGGAACCTTATTTTTTCATATTCTTCCTTGGTCAGATGAAACATATATTTGTCTGGAAATCTGTGAATATTACGTTTTACAGCTCTATTGAGATATTTGGTCTCAACTCCATAGAGTTCTGCCAGATCGTTATCGATCATCACCTGAACGCTACGGATGGTGTATATCCTATTCTGGATATCTTTGACGATCATCAATTCACTACCGGTCATTCCAGGTTCACCTTATCCAGGTTCTCTACTATCAAAGCCCTTAATGTATTTGTATTCTGCATCATCGATGTTCTTTCTCAACTTGTCAGCCGATATCCGGAGTTGCTTCTTAAGAGTTTTTCTCGAGATATGTTGTTGATCATGACCATTGTTGAAACTCCAATCAATTTTTTCTCAATAAAGAACCATTAATGGATCGGCACTATTATTTGTTTGCTTATTTCGTTTTTGGGGGCTCTCCATCCGTAGAGTGAGGTCATTTTCATCCGGGAAGGACCCCATATCGATCCATTCTATGGCCGTATCAGACACTGTTCGCTACAGGATCCAACACCAAAAAGGAACCCTCTCCCGGAGTATCCCTCCAATGATAGATGCGGTGATCAAAGGTTGGACCGGTCGGAGATCCCCTTCTCATCCGTTCTCCCTACCGTTCATATCCTCGATATCCATGCGGAGGATCTCTGCCCGATCGAAGCTGTCCTCTCTCTTTAAAAAGCGCTCCTTGACCGGATCCGGACCCGCCTCCAGGTGATCTATCATCACCTCCAGGGCATGCATCTTTTCAGAGGGGTCCTCGACGAGGATAATTCTCCCGTGGATCACAAGGGATCGGTAGGCGTGATCGCATTGGCCCTGCCTGTATCCCAGATCCTCGATGATGGTTGCGCAGGCTCGGGGGTCCTCCTCTATCATCTCGAGCTTCCTCCCCCTCTTTGCGGTGTGGAAGTATAGGCAGTTCCGATCTTTATCGTATCCGTAGCTCAGGGTGATGACGTAAGGTCCGTCCTCTCCGGAAAGGGCAATGCTCGCATATCTGCCCGAAGACAATATCGAGCGGATCGCTTCCGGATCCAAGATCTCCTTCTCGTGCCTCAACATGTGGTATTTCCCGGCCATGACCCGATATGAGGTCCATCCAATTAAAGCTCGATGTCGATGACATCCAGATCGAGGACGGACCCGATCCTCCTGCCAGCGGGGATCCTCGCCACCAGGATCCCCCCCGCCCCCATCTTCTCATACCTCCTTGAGGTGACGATCGTCATCATCCTGTTGTCATACATGGGGATCCCCTGCAGAGGGGGATCGTGTCCTCTTATCAGGCAGGAGGACCCGACTTTCTCCAGGAACTGGACCAGCTCCTTTTCGGTGAACCCGTAGCCCATCATTCTGCCACTGAACCCGTCCTTCAGGACGGGATCCCCCCACAGCGTCCTGAGGATCTCCTCGGTATCCCCGGGGGTCATATCCTCGGGGATCTTGTTTCTTGGGAACGAGGCGTGCGAGATGAAGGGCCCGCCCCCGGTCCTTGCCATCAAGGGATAGGCTGAGAACGTCCTCTGGAATTCCGTCAGCGATCCCTCGGTCCCCCCATATCCGAACCTCTCACCGATCTCTTCCGGGAGTTGTTGGGGGGAGAAATCCGAGAATAATTCCGCAGCCTCATGGTTGCCCCTCAGGAGTATGACGTTTTGGGGAAAGGCTATCCTCAGAGCCATCGTGAAGATCGCCGTCAGGAGCCCTCCCTGCGGGGTATCCTCAGGAGGGCGGTCGAGGTAGTCGCCGAGAAAGACCAACACGGGGAGATCCCCCGCCTTTTGATTGAAAGGACCTATTAGGAATCTCCCTGCGACGGCCCTTGCCACGGGGAGATCCCCGTGGAGATCCCCCACGACGATGACGTCTTTGGACCCGTCGATATCGACGAGGGGCCACGGGTCCATGGAGATCTCCCGGTAGCAGAGGTCCAACAGTTCCTTGACTTCGTCTATCGATCCCGGGCCTATCCCTTCCAGAATGGAGGGGGATCCGAGGATCTTCGTTACGAAAAGAATGGGATCCATCCGGGAGAGTAGATGATCTCGAACCGTTTAAATGATTCTGTAAGAAAAGAGTAATATCATTTACCATACTAAATAATAAATACCATATTATCGTTTAGTATAATGAATGATAAGGCACGAACTCATCGAAATAATATCACCTTTCAACTTCTGGGAAGGGGATCTAGAGACGGGTTATGTTCGAAATCCTTACCTTGACAGGTTCGAGAGTTATCTGAAAATACCTTCGACAACAGTCGCCGTTACCGGGGTTAGAAGATGTGGAAAGACCTACCTGTGCAGACAGCTGATAAAGAGATCGATCGAAAAGGGAATGGACCCTCGTTCATCCGTTTTCATCAATCTTGAGGACCCGGCCTTTGAGCCGTATCTGGGGCCTCGGCT
Organism: Thermoplasmatota archaeon; assembly: GCA_029762535.1. Taxonomy (GTDB): domain Archaea; phylum Thermoplasmatota; class Penumbrarchaeia; order Penumbrarchaeales; family Penumbrarchaeaceae; genus JARVGK01. The sequence continues at coordinate 5,026 of JARVGK010000038.1, read as the reverse complement.
TCTCGATGATATTCTAGAAAGCTATATGCATTTCATCAAACCCAAAGGCATGATCCATCTGTTCATCGATGAGGCGCAAGCCATTGAGGGTTGGGAGAGATGGGTCAGATCGATGATAGACAAGAGTTCGAATATGAAGATCATAGTCACCGGATCATCATCCCGAATTATGACACAGGAACTATCATCGCTTTTAACGGGAAGGACCATGGAATTGAGGCTCCAACCTTTCAGCTTCGCTGAGTTCCTAGATTATAGGGACGTCAAATATGATATGTGGAATGAGAAAAGGATGCAGAGCCTCCTGCTCGAATATCTGGAAACAGGAGGTTTTCCTCAGGTACAGTCGATAGACGATCAAATCCTAAAAGACGAGTTCCTCAAGGAGCTTTTCCATTCGATGATCAACAGGGACATCGTAAACAGGTTCGGTGTAAGAGAGGTCCACAAGTTGAAATCGATGGCGACTTTGCTGCTCAACAATATTTCAGGATTGACCAGCGTCACCAAGATGATGAATACCATGAACTCTCTGGGCATCAAGATATCATCCGCCACGATAAGCGAGTACTTCTCGTATCTTTCGGAATCCTTGATATTCTATTTCATTCCAATAATATCGTATAAGGCCAAGGATATCGAACAATATCCAAAGAAATTGTATTGTGTCGATACCGGCATGATCAGGTCCGTAAAGAGGCCTAAGAGGATGGACTATGGATCGATCTCGGAGAATGTCGTGGCCATGGAACTGATCAGAAGGCATGGTAAGGAGAACATATTCTACTGGAAGGGGAGGGGCGAGGTAGATTTCGTCGTGATCAATGGCGATGAAAGGAAGTTGATCCAGGTCTCATGGGATCTGGAGGATTCTAAGACCCGAAAGAGGGAGATAAAGGGACTTCTCGAGGCGGAGGCAGAGCTGGGAGCATCGGAAAAGATCGTCCTGACCGTGGAGAGGATCGACCTCGGATCAGAGGTCCAGGTAATACCGATAACGGAGTGGCTCCTCAAGGATCGGCCATAGAAATAAGTGGCTTCTTGAACCCCTATTATACCTTGGTCGAATAAATGTCGCATCTGCAAAGGGGTTCGCAGGGATCGATCCTGCGATGATAACATCTAACATTGAGGGGGGGTCCGAGGATCTTCGTTACGAAAAGGATGGGATCCATCCGGGAGAGTAGATGATCTCGAACCGTTTAAATGATGCTGTAAATATCATTTATGATACTTTCAGGGGGTGGCCAGGGAAGTTCTATTTAGAGATCAATAGAACATATCGGGTAAGTTATTATCAGAACAATGTATCCCGGCGAGATATGGTCGAGATCTCGGACGCCCAGGTGGGATCCATGCTGAGCGTATCAATAAAGGGTCTGTTCAAAAAGGGGATCTCCTTGCTGAAGGGAGACCCCTCTCTCTTCTTTCATGCGATGAGGCATTACGACAATCAGAGAAGGGCGTCCATCAGAAGGAAGAGACATGAGAATTTAGGGATCCATGTCCCTCCGTTCATGATCCTCTCCATGACCCATGAGTGCAACCTCAACTGTCAAGGATGCTATTCCAAGCTACTCCAGAGGGGATCGGGGCCTGAACTCGATGAGGGCGAGGTGGACCGTATCATAAAGGAATCGTCGGATCTGGGGATCTCCGTGGTCCTTGTAGCCGGAGGGGAGCCGCTCGTCAAGGACTGGATCATAGACCTATTGGCTGGTCATTCTAAGATGCTATTCCTGCTTTTCACGAACGGGACCATGCTCGATGAGGCGATGCTGAAGAGGATCAAAGAAGCCAATAATATCATTCCAATGCTATCGATCGAGGGGTTGGAGGCTGACACCGATGGAAGAAGGGGGCTGGGGGTCTGGGACAGCTGCTTGAGAACCATGGAGCTGCTTCATGGGGCGGGTTTGTTCTTCGGCGTGTCCCTGACGGTGACCAGGGCAAACCATACCCTTGTCACTTCCGATGGGTTCATAGGGTCCATCATAGAAAAAGGGCCCAGGCTCTTTATCTTCGTGGAATACGTCCCCGTCAAGGAAGGATCGGAAACCCTCTGCCTTGATGAGCAGCAGGTGAAGGATATCGAGCATGTCTCAACATTGCTATCGGAAAAGCATCCCGGGATATTCATCTCATTTCCGGGCGATGAGGATAAAATGGGGGGATGCCTATCATCGGGAAGGGGATTCGTTCACGTTAATCCATGGGGGGATCTGGAACCGTGCCCTTTCGCCCCTTACTCCGATATGAACCTCCGGAAGATGAGCATGAAGGAGGCCCTGTCCTCCCCCTTGCTGAGGGAGATTCGCTCAAACCGAGAGATGGTCGGCCAGGTCAAGGGCGGATGCGCCCTGTGGGAGCACAGGGAATGGGTCCAATCAATTTCCGCAAAGGATCGAAGTTAATGGTGCCCTTAATAAAAGAGTGTGCCATCATATTCCTTTTTTATCTCCTTCATCGTGATAGTTGAACCGAATGAGACCGAAATCTCATGAAATACCTCCAAAGGGTCCGCTTTCTTGCGGATTATGAGATGGTCATCCTCCAGTTCGATCTGGACCTTATCCCCGGTATTGATCCCGAGCGTTTCCCTAAATGCCTGGGGGATCACTATCTGGCCTTTTGCCAGAACGGGTCTTGAAATAATTCTAACCATCAGGTTAGAATAATATCTATCTAATTAGTTAAACTTCTCCATCCCATGTACAAACAATTACTGCCATCATCGATTGTCATCGGATCCGAAGGGATCGTAGATAATGAGAAAGATCGGATCCCGGAGGAAGGGAAAGAAGGGACAGAAAAACGATCCCCCCTCCGGGATCCCTGGGGGCCATATAGAGGCTGAATGTTTACCAATCGCATTCTTCCATCAATGGGTAGTAGTCCACTCCGTTGTGCGGAAGATCGGTGTCTCCAACACCGTCCTTGTCCGTGTCCGATCCTTCGTAGTCGGACCAGTAGTTGTATCCGACGTATTACTTCCCGCGTAACTTCTTCATCAGGGGATAGTAGTCCACTCCATTATGCGGGAGGTCCGTGTCACCGACACCATCCTCGTCAGTATCCTCTCCTTCGTAATCGGACCAGTAGTTGCCTTCACCTTTGCCGTCCTCCCATGTGTTGGATGCCTGGGTCGGGTTCGGGTCTTCGAAGGAATAATACCAATCCATGAATGGTCTCCAATTGTCCACGATGTTGTTGTGATGAAGCACATTGTCATAGGAGCTATGGAAGGAGAAGGCATAATCATTTTCGACGATGTCATTGTTCTTCAAGGTGTTTCCTTTGCTCCATATCACCCATATCGCCGCTTCCTGGAATCCGGTTATGTAATTACCCATGACGAGATTGTTGTCTGCCTCGGTACCGCCTCCAAGGAGTGCGATCCCATGGCCCGAGTAATCTTCATATGCTGAGATCTCATTGAAGAACAAATGGTTCCCGGTACCGGATACGTCCATCCCGCAGAACTCGCAGTCTATGAGCGAGCATTTTGATATCTTGCAATTGTGACTGTCCTGGATTCGCATTCCCATGTCCGGTTGCTCCAACGTGCACTCGGATATCTTGATATTATCACATTTGTTCAGGCGAATCGGGTCCCAACATTCCTTGGTATGGATATTTTTAAAATTGCAGTTCACACACTCTTCCATGAGGAGGGCGTTATAGTTATTCGTTATATAGATGTCCTTACCGAAGATATTCTTGCAATTCACAAGGACGATCCAACCCGCATTGGAGGGCACCCATTTGCTCTTTGTATCTTTCCAGTATATTATGGGTTTACCGTCCAGTGTATTGGTGGAACTGACATCGTGTGTTTCATAATACCCGGCTAGTGTTATGACAAAGTATTATTTAGACATATTTATATACTAATAACACATTACCTTAATCATGGAAAAAATAAAGCTTAATAATCAAGAACTTGAATTTCTAAAAGAATTTGTATCAAAAGGAGAAAGAAAAGCACGGCAAATTAGCCGAGCAAGAATTTTAATATATACTAATGAAGGTATGACAGAAGAAGACATAAGTATTACTCTAAATATTTGTAGAGCTACTGTTTCTAATATTAAGAAAAGATATCGTATGGGGGGTCTTGAAAAAGCTCTTTATGATGATCCCAGACCTGGACAACCGAAAAAATATGATATGAATGACGAAGCTGAGATCATTGCATTGGCTTGTACTAAACCACCTGTAGGTTATGATAGATGGACCGTGAGATTATTGACCAAGACTATGAAGAAAAGAAAAGGTTTAGAAGATATAAATCGGGAATCAATTCGTTTGATTCTAAAAAAAACCAGACAAAACCATGGCTAAAAAGAATGTGGTGCATATCGGAAATAAACGAGGAATATCGAAAGTGTATGTATGATGTTCTTGATTTATATGAGAAACCTTATGACAAAGATCATCCGGTAATTGGATTTGATGAAAAACCTAAACAATTACTTGGAGATAAATATCAACCAATACCGATGAGCCCTGGAAAACCTGAGAAGTGTGACTCTCAATATGTTCGAAAAGGAAATGCTAATATCTTTATGGCTGTCGAGCATAAAGCCGGAAAACGTATAACAAGAGTTACTGGACGAAGAACAAAAAGGGACTTTGCAAAAATTGCAAAGTTCATAGTTGACAAGGTTTATCCTGATGCTGTTAAAATACACTTTGTACTCGACAATTTAAACACACATAATGAATCTGCATTCTATGAAACATATACAAAAGAGGAAGCCGAACGAATAATTAAAAAAATTAAGTTCCACTATACGCCAAAACATGGGAGTTGGCTAAATGTAGCTGAAATCGAAATCGGCGTATTGGATGCACAATGTATCAAAGGACGTATACCTACAAAAAACATTTTACGACAGGTAGTATCAGCCTGGCAAAAAGAACGTAATCAAGAGGAGATAAAAATAAAATGGGGTATCCACTTAACTCCTAAACCAATCTAATTATTAACCCTCAATCAATGAATGATACGGAGCCGGATCAT
>JARVGK010000037.1:25950-31781 GCA_029762535.1 Thermoplasmatota archaeon | reverse complement strand
GTCCGAGGTGAAGGTATCTGTCACCACTCTTGCGATCCTTTGTATGCCCTCCCCGTAAGGCAGAATGGTAAGAGTTGCGGGATCGGGGACGGCTCGAAGATCGGAATCCTCCGTCTTGGCGAATCCGATGGATGAACCGTCGAAGGTCATTCCATTCTCCCAAAGATGACCGTTGACAAGATCGGAAGACGGAACTGTGAACGACCTTATCCTACCGTCGATATCGGTAAAATGGCATTGTACCCATGTGATGTTCTCCTGCACGAGGATCTGGTTCGCGGCCTCTATCATATCGTCCCTCATGGTCTCCCCTCCGGGGGAAGGGGTGAAGGAACGATTGTTCCATAAACCTTTCCCGTCCGAGATCTACCGCTCTGCCGTCATCACTTCTCCCACGAGATAGGTTGGCCCGATGGACTTGATACGCACCTGGACTATGTCACCAAGAGCGAGATCCCCCTGGATCACAACGGGTGAATAACTTCCATCCCTTGCCATGACCGACCCGGACCTCACCCTCTCCGTGATCATACATTCGATTTGATCGCCTATCCTTCCACGGAGCTTTTCTCCGAGCAACTCCGAGTGCGATCGGGCGATCTCTCTAGACCTCTCTTTGACCGTTCTTTGTATTACTCTACCACTTATCGATGAAGCATCCGTCCCCGGCCTCGGAGAGAAGCGGGTGATGTTCAGGATATCGGGGGAAATACCCAAAACGGCCTTCTTGTTCCTCTCTTGGTCCGATGGAACCTCCCCGGGGAAGCCTATTATCAGGTCCGTGGATATCGTCGATCCAGGGTATCTATTCCTTATAGCTTCGAATAGCCCTAAATGATCATCGGTTCTGTGCTTCCTTCCCATCGCCTTCAAGATCCTATCGGAACCTGACTGGATCGGGATGTGGAAGAACTTGAAGACCGAAGGATGATCGAACACCTCAAACAGTTTCTCCTTATATGGTATGAGGGTATCCGGGTTCATCATCCCGATCCTGATCCTGTACGTCCCAACCACCTCATCGACGATGCGGGAAATCAATTCATCAAGAGCTGGGCTGGATCGGACATCCATCCCGTATGATGCGCAGTCCTGAGAGGTGATGAGTATCTCGCGTTTTCCTTTTTTCACCCCTTTCCTGACCATATTCAAGATACTTTCAATGGGGTAGCTTTTTATTGGACCACGCGCCAGTCTTGTTATGCAGTAAGTGCATGATCCAATGCACCCTGTTGAAATTGGAACGATATGATGAAGTCTATTAACGGCGACATCGTCCTTCACCGGCGGTGCAGGTAATGTTGGAAAATGCTCATTTATTGAAGTTCTGGTCCTGTCCAATCCCATCGTATCTAGGATGACCAGACCTTGAGATCTTTCCTGGAGTTGGCTGCCGGCTATGGATGCCAGGCACCCAGCGATGAAAATCCTTTTTCCGGTCGGCTCAAGTTCACGTATCCGTTTATACATCCTGTTCTCGGTGGTCTGTACGACATCGCATGTGAACAGGATGCATGCGAACGCTTCATCCAATATCACTCCTTGATCGACCTCAACCGCGTGGTACCCTTTTGACTTGAGAATTGATGCCGCATGGGAGGCCTCGCCCTGGTTCATGGCGCACCCATAGGATTCGATCTGGACAGTTGCTCGGTTCACACAGGGCGATCCCCGTCCGGATATTATAGATATACGGTCAGAGCTCTTCGAACTCCTCGAGTTCTTCTATCTCGTCCCAAGACGTGCGAACCCTTCGATTTCTTGGCGTATCACTGGACCTATCTTCTTGCATCCTGCAATTCTTTGGTTTACGGCGGCCTTCGGGTTCTATCCTGTTTTTCTTCCTTTTTCTCTCCTTAATCCCCCTTTCGGGGTACCGGGAAGGAGGCTTTCTACTTCGCTCCAACCTTTTCTTCCGGTCTTTAACGGCATCAGTTACTTCATCGCCGGACATCTTTCCTGTCCTTATGCGGGCATTCGTTCTCTTACCATAGACCTTCTCGTACTTTCGACGTTCTTTCTCTTCGCGCTCGGCCTTCTGTTTCTTGGCCTCGAAGATCGCGAAAAGGAAAACACCCAAAATAACAAGCATGATCAGCACGAAACCCAACACGATCATCAGGTCACCTCGGGTTCTTCCCCCGTTTATCTTTATCTCGTTGACGGTCCTTGCCGAAGGAGTATCGGATTGCTGAGTGTAAGGGGAACCCTTGAGCCTGAGTATCAATGGGTGGGAGGTCTTCGTGGGCCTGTCCATCTTCCAGGTAACGTTGAATTCCTTGGTTTCCCCGGGTTCGATCCGTCCGACGTCCCCTTGAGCTATAGTTACGCCGAATATATCTATTACATAACCTATGTCCTCCGGAGGATACGGATAATCGTTCCTGATGCTGAAAATTACATGTATCGTATCCCCTACTTCGTATGTATTCTCCGTCGAATGTGGCCAAATATCAAGGTCCGGAAGGCCGTTCCCGTCCGCATCCACTATCTTTAGGTCCACCATCAAAAGCTTGGTCGGAAGGAACAACTCTCCGATAGTTCCGTCCTTCCCGTACCTATACCTGATGCCAATGAGGTTGTCGGCCGATGGCCTGGCAGTAAGAGGCACATCTACGGCGATCGATATGTCCGCGGATTGGAACGGACCGTATGCCACACTGATCTCCTTGGTGGCCGGAAACTCGAAGAGATCGTCATAACGTGAGGATATGTTCGTCAGCTTTCCCTGAACTGATCCCACATTATGTCCGCTTCCGACCCTTACCTTATCAAAATCGGCGTTCATCCACGAAGGCGCGCTGATAAGTGTCAGTTCTACGGTGTCGTAATAGTTGCCCCTGTTGAAGACCCTGAACCATATACGGTTCTGTCCAAGGGTGAGAGGATAGATCTGGTCAGGGGCCGTTGACCTGATCTCGAAACTGTCCTCACGCATAACCTCCACTCCAAGGACTATGCGGCTCGTGTTCTTCGTACCCTCGGCGATGATCACTATCTCCTTCCTACCGGCCTGGGTGTTCAAAGGAACGTAAATATAGGGCACGAGGGTCCTCTTCCCCCCGGGAAGAATGGAGAAGCGGACTTCGAAAGGATCTATCACATCGTCGAAGATGACCGTCCAGCCTCCCGGGATCGTGTCCTTGACAAATATCACATGGTCCGTTGCCGTGGCCCAGTTCTCCACAGATATATTGAAGGATATCGAAGACCCCATATTTACCATCTGATAGCCCAAAGGACGGACCGATGTCCTCAGATCGAATATGGTCTCCACTTTAAGGGTTATCGACTGGGATTCGAAAGGTCTTGTGATATTATCAGCCCTCAGCAGGAAGCGGGTCAACCGTTGGGAGTTGATAGGCTCGTTGGCCGGACACCTAACCGTCGCATTGATGGTTTCGCTCTGACCTGGCCCCAGGGATATCCTTCGGGTCGAATATGATACCGTCCAGAGATTCTCGATCGGATCATCCGAGTGTATTATGCCGTCCAATGATATGTTGGCCGCGACCGGTTCTATCCCTATATTGGATATGTCGATACCGATCGTTACAGGGTCCTGCCTTCCCAAAGAGAAAGTGTTCGTCTGGAGGCTGATAGTCAAAGGTCCGTCCTGGCATTTGATCTCAAGGGTCATGACATGCCACGAGGGCATGTCCTCCCTCGAGACGTTGATCCTTATATTGCCAATCCCAGGCGTGGTCGCCTTCACGTTGAGGGACTCTCTCTTCTCCGACTTGCTGGGTACGTTGACAAGCACGGTCCTCTGCCCGTTGGTGAAGAAGGAATACCAACCATCAGGTATTCTATCGACGGTTATCCTGTACACGATATCGAAGAAGTTCCTGTTCTCCATCACCACGGAATAGCTAGCGGAATCTCCCGGTTGCAGGCTATCAGAATATGTTTCATTGTAAGTTAGGGTCAGATATCGGCCCTCCAGATATATTGGTTCTGCAGCGTCAACCTCTCGGTTTGCGAACATCAGAGATGTGATCCCCATGGATACGATAAGCAATAGAACGAGAAAGATCCTGGATCGGGACATGTTTTCTACCCTTTCTTCGGATGATGATTTACCTTATATAAATCTGACGTTTCGTTGTGTTATTCGCGCTTTGCCATTTCATTCAGCTTTCGCAGCTGGTCCTTGGCCCTGTCGAAATCAGGTTGTATCTCAATGGCCCGCTTCAGGAAGATCGAGGCCTCTTTCAGCAGCGGGGGGTCGATCTCCATGAATATGCAGCCGAGGTTATACCAGGCCTTTTCGTATTTTGGGTCGATCTCGATGGCCTGGTTGATTATGCGAATTGCCTCCTCGTACTTCTTCTGCTTCCTCAGGATCACCCCTAGGTTGTTCACGGACCTTGCCGAGTTCTGGTTGAGCCTGATCACCTGTCTGAACCTCTCCTGTGCTTTATCGAGGTCCCCTTTTAGATAGAGGAGGTTCCCATGTTGATAAAGGAGTTCCTCCACGGCGCCGTATCTATCGATCGCGATCTCGAGCAGTTGTTCCGCGCCATCGAGATCGTCTCTTGAGAGCATCTCCTTGACCTTCTTCAGGGTGTCTTCCACCATTGGTTCGAAATTCTTAAGCTCTTTCTTTGAGGTCTTCTTGATCAACCTCTTTCTTACAGGTGCCAGAACGGCCCTGTTACCGGTTGGGTCTGGTTTAACAGACGGGGGCCTACTTCCAGAGCTTTCCTTTATGAGACGGTGGAGCTTCACCCGGGGATGTATCTCCCTTTTGATCGATTCCATGTAATCGTTATCCGAGGATGATACATCATCAGACCGATCTAACGAGCGATCATTTACTGAAGAGTGGTCTCCTCTTGTACCGATCTCTGCATAAGGCTCGCTGGGCGCCACTTCATGTTCGACCGAATTGGATCGAGAGAGGCCTTGTCCTTCATTTTTGTAGGGCTTTCCACCTTCGGAAATTATCGCCTCAAGCATTCTCATATCTATATCGGCTCTCCTCTCCTTCGAATCGTTGTCCAGACTCACTTTATTCGCTTTTATGACGTCACTCCTCTGGTCGCTCGTTCCTTTTAGCAGGTCCTTTCTATCGAGCTCCAGCTCTATGATCCTCGATTCGATGGACCTTAGCTCGTTCATGTCGGGGTTGTTGCCCATTATTATCTCCATGGTCAGGTTCTTTCTGATATCCTCTGCCTTCTTCTTTTCTATCCTTATTTCAGATTCGATCTGCTCCAGGCGTTGCCTGTCCTGAGCTGAGAGGGCGCGTGACACTTCGCCTCCTTTCTGCGATATTAGGGCGCCTAGCCCCCGACCGAGCTTGCTTTCCATGGTTGATGACCTCTATGCTTCTTGGTTCCTGGCCTCGGGATCCGTTCCTTATCGTTTATTGAAGAACGATGGTCGATATAATAATTGTTGCACCATTTTATCCAAGATACAGAACCATGCCCTGATCGGGTTTCCTACAGGTTACCCTTATATATCACCGCGCTTTCTTGGGCCCAACAGGCTCCCGTAGTGTAGTGGCCAATCATGCTGGCCTTTCGAGCCGGTGACTCGGGTTCAAATCCCGACGGGAGCACCATCATATTCTCAATGAAATAATACTCATTGATATAACGCTAAAAATTGACGAGAGGGATTTGAACCCCATCATTTACTTTCAGGGCATCCCGGGGTTCAGGGGTGATGCGATAGATGATTTGACGATATGCATCACCCATGACGTGGAAAATCAGGGATTTTCCACAGTCAAATCCCGACGGGAGCACTCAACTTCTAATTGCTTATAGTCGTGCTCCCTTTTCGCATCTTATCACTTTCGTCGATCATGATCGTTCACG
>JARVGK010000037.1:0-25850 GCA_029762535.1 Thermoplasmatota archaeon | reverse complement strand
CGTTGGGCATTTTCCTGAACCTTTGGATCTGAATTATCGTCAACGAGAGGACGATCAAAAGGTCCCGACGGAAGCACTCAACTTCTAATTGCTTATAGTCGTGCTCCCTTTTCGCATCTTATCACTTTCGTCGATCATGATCGTTCACGTGAAAAGATGCTAGAGGATGCTGAGATACGAAAAATGCCCGTTGGGCATTTTCCTGAACCTTTGGATCTGAATTATCGTCAACGAGAGGACGATCAAAAGGTCCCGACGGAAGCACCAACATCTTCTCATTGATGTAATACTCATTGATGTAACGCTAGATATTGACGATAGGGATATGAACCCACTGCCAACCTTCGGCCTATTCGTCAAATAAAGAAGGTGTTATCTATGATTTAGTCTCCTTGATGCTGATGGCCATTCATAACATATAAATAACAGTCTGGGCCTTAACAAGGATGGATGGGAATACATTTGACGGGTGCCGGATGTTTTCCATTTACATCAGGGGGTAATAACATTGCAAAGGGGACTTGGAATATTGGTAGTGCTTTGGCTGATCTCGATATCATTCGTGAACTTGGCAACGATCGCTGATGAGCCTTCACCCGCTCCACCTGTGTTATCAAGAGCGGATATTGTATCGGACGTATATGGTGGAGAGATCACAGAGGATTTCGATGATGAGGACGGACTTGAAGAAATCATAAATGCAAGAGTCCAATCCTCCATGGTCCAACCCATGGACGAGGTCCCGTTCGAGGACTTCGAGAGCTATAACGATAACGAAGAACTCATAGGTCTGAACGGATGGACCCGTCATGATACGCATAATATGGGCCAATTCACGGCCCAAAAAGACTCTTCCATGACACCTACTGGGGGGACTATCGGGGTCCAGTATTGCGGATCCACCACTACCGCATCCTATATCCTGTCAGAGAATTTCTCGATGACGAAGGGATACATATCGATCAAGATGGGAACGAACTACGTTGCTCCCCAGACCCAGGAGACTACCCTCATATACCTGTATGCATCCACCAGCAACAATCCGGAAGCCTCCGATATAATAACAAGGATCGGTTTTATTGACAACGCATTGAGCGTTTATGATACCAAATGGAATCAGCTGCTTTATGGATACACAAACACGTGGTACACCGTGAACATCGAATTCGACTGCTCGAAGAACGAATTTAAATTGTCCACCACCTCCCAATATGGTGCATCTTCCGATGTGACCACATACAAGTTCAGTAACAACCATGATACCTTCAATAGGATCGGTCTCATCGCCGGAAAACGCGTTGGTTACACATATATAACATCTTACTTCGATGACCTTAGAGTCTTTGAGAAGTATAACGATTCATATGCGATCACTAAACCTATAGTCCTGCCCTCGAATATGCAATGGAGCAGTGTGATATTCAAAGATCCCTCTTATACCTGCCATGGGATCACGATATCGATCATGAAAACGGACCGGTCACCAATAGATGGTTTTCCCACCTATCAAGGAGTAACGCTAATCGATCTGAGCCCCTTGAACGAGAAGAAGGTGGATACATTCATCATGAATATCTCTGTGAAGAGAAGGATCGGGCTCGTTCCGATGCTTAATGCCTTCATCATCGACTATCATTCATCCTCCGGTTGGCGGGACTCGTTCAATACTCATCTGTATACAAGCGATATGAAATCCACTGACACATTACAAGGTACAATAAGACTGCAAAGCGGTCAGCAGATGGGATACTTCGTTTCAAAGAACATCTCTCTCGCTTCGAATAACTATTGGGAGAACCTCTACTTCCAAGCCGAAGGATCGAGCACGAATATGCTCGAGGTCCAGATCCTCAACGCGGAAACAGGTAAGGTGATAACCTCCTATAAAATGAACGAAGGACCCACGGTAAATATCAGATCGATCGATCCCTTTTTGAACAGCATCATTCAGATCAGAGTTTTTTTCTACAGGATAAATGGTAATTCTGCAACGTTACAGACCCTTGCAGCAAGTTGGAGACAAAATATCAATCCCACCATAGGGGAGGTCATCATTCCTGATAGGGTACTCAGGACCGATAGAATCACGATAACGGCAGTTATTGTTGATGCGGACCAGCCTACAAAGGACCTGGAGGTAGAATTCATGTATTTGAGCCCGGACAAATTCACGGTCTCAGATGAATACTTCGAGAACATCATGCTGGTGGAGAACGAGAACAGATATTACATCGATTTCCGTCCAACTGCCGAATCTCTTCTGGGAAATTATAGCATAATAATCAAGGTCACCGATATATTCGGAGTGATCACACATAGAACGATCGCAGATGCCATAATCGTCGAGAACAACGCTCCGACCGATCCGCGGATCTCATTGACCCCCATGCCAGCGTACACCGACTCCACCATAAGGTCCGCTCTCTTGGTCCCAAGCACGGACAGGGACCTTGAAACCATATATTACACTTATCGCGTGTTCATAAACGAAGAGGAGAGGTCCGAGTTCAACAAGGTCAGAGTATCGGATCTGGATAATGTCATCATCCCTCCCTCAGCGACGAAGAAGCAAGATGTCATCAGGGTGGAGGTGAACTCCACCGACGGGCTGAACCATACAGCGGTCCATTCTGCAGAGGTCATCATAAAGAACTCTCCGCCGACCCTGACAACCAAGGAGAACATATACGCCATAATTGACGAGGACCATGTCGATGATGAGCAGATCGATCTCTCCGAACTTATCAGAGACAAGGACGATGATGAACTCCAGTTCACCTTCGATATCTATGAGGATATCGATCTCGAGGTGGATCCCTCCACGTTGAGACTGATCATCATGCCTCGTGAGAATTACACAGGAACGAAGACGGTACCTGTCACGGTAACGGACGGTCAGTCGGAGCTGAGATTCAACATCACCATATATGTGAACCCCGTCAACGATCCACCAATAGGGTCCATATTATCACCGCCTTCTGTCGCGAAGTTCCTGAGGGGAGATGAGATATGGCTAAAGGCAGAGGCCTCCGATTCGGACAACAGGCCGCTCGAGATAGCCTATTCATGGAAGCTCGACGGAAAGGAGATCGGAACGACGAAGGAGATGAAGTATAGGATCGATGAGCCCGGCGAATACCTCATAACCTGCACCGTGAACGATGGGGAATTCCTCGTTCAGATTGGGGAGATATCCCTCACGATCGAGAAACCGGAACCCCCATACTCGATCGAGGAGATCCACACGCTGTATGAAAAGAACACGCCTCCTGTGAGGATGGAAATTCGAAACGCTGATGGTTTACCTTCACAGGCCGACAACACCGACATCCCGGAGATCAACATTACGAAACTTGAGTGCACGGCCGATGATGAGTTCGCCTTCATCACGATGACATTGGGTTCAAACCCAGTCCCGGAAGGATATGGTTGGGACCAATCCGGCGCCAAAGGTATGTACAGGGTTTTCTTCGTAAAGAACTCATTCCGTGAGCAGGATTACGATCAATCCAAACTAAGCATCGACAATATCGATATGATGAGACCTTCAAGAGGTCTGACCTACCTTCTTGCGGAAGAGAGCTATCTTTCATTGGGGGAACGAAATTCATATGGGTCGCCTACCGTCAACGGTAGTCAGATAGAATGGACCATTCCTATGACTGACCTGGAACAGGCAGGGGTCTCCATGCCCCTGAGGATGTACGCCACAACATCGTATATGAGCACTGAGGATGGGATGATCATCGCCGGCTTCGATACGATCGGATATGAGGCACAAACTCATCCCACTGACCTCATGATCAAAGAGGTCTCATCTGATACAGGCAAGGTTGGGATCGGGCTGCTTGTAATCTTCATCATAATATTCCTACTCATCGGATTGGCGATAGGTGCGGCGGTCATGTTCTTCGTCAGGGGCAAGATGGAGAAGCCTCCTGAAGAGAAGGTGAGCGAGGGTGAAGGCCCTGATGAAAATATACCCTCCCAATCGATTAACGCTCCTGTCAGTGCCGGCCAGTTGCCCAATAGGATATCGGTGATGCCTCCTCCTGCTACGCAGGCACCTACCCAACCCTCGCCTCCGGCAACGACCGTGGCCCAAGATCCAAAACAATGACACCACACCGAGACGCTCACTTCAAGGGGATCAGGTCCCGGAAGCGTATGAAAAAAGTCATATCCAGGCCGGGATCGATCCCCCTGTTAAAAGGAGCCCTGATCGTTCCCAGCACGGTTTCTATACCGAGGAGGTAATGGCCTCCAACGAACTCCCACTCACGCACTATGCCTCTCATCGATATGGAATCACCACAGCTTTCGAAAGATATCGATTCCGGCCTGAACCCGATGTGGGTGGCATCCGGCCCTGGATCCGGTATTCTTCCGTATGGCGTAGATGCCCATCCGTTATCTCGATCCACGATCCTTATAGGACCGCATACTCCCATGAAGTCCGCTCCGGAGAGGGATCCCGGCCTCCAGAATATTTTCGCGGGCAGACCGTCCTCGATTACCTTCCCTCCATCGATCACGCATATCCTGTCCGAGATCGAAAGTGCTTCCGTTCTATCATGGGTGACGAAGAGGGTGGTCGTACCGGTCATCTTCAGGATGCGCAGGATATCCCTTCTCAGATCGTCCTTCATCGTCGGGTCCAATGACGAGAGCGGCTCGTCCATCAGAAGTACCGAGGGCCTGTAAACCAGGGCTCTGGCGAGAGCGGTCCTCTGTCTCTCACCGCCGGACAATCTCGTGACGTTCCTTTCGGATAGTTTTCCGATCCCCAGCATCTTCTGAACATCATCGGCTCTTTTCCGGATATCGATCCCATTCATCTTCCTTGCCCTCAACGGAAACTCGATATTCTGCCTGACCGTCATGTGGGGAAAGAGGGCAAGGTCCTGGAACACCATCCCCACGTTCCTCTCCCCTGGCAGGAGAGCGTTCACATCCACCCCGTTTATCGTCACCCTTCCTTTCAGTGTTTTCAAAAATCCCGCGATGATGTTGAGGAGAGTGGTCTTTCCCGATCCGGACCTCCCAAGTATCGATACTATTTCCCCTTTGTTCACATCGAGTGATATCCCATCGAGGACCTTGTCCCCTCCATCGTAGGAATATGATACATCGATTATCCTCAGACCCATCTTTTTAGCCTCCTGAAGATGAGGTCCAAGGACAGCATCGATGCGGCTATGACGAAGATCATGATGACGGAATATGCCGTCAGCGCCCCCATATCCCTTCCTCCGGCGACGAACCTGTAAAGAGCGACCGGCATCGTGGTGTACTCGGGAGAATAGACCATGTACGTAGCGCCGAACTCGCCAAGCGAGATCGCGAAGGCGAAAACGGATGCGACCATGATCCCGGGCAGAAGGACAGGCAGCCATATGTTGCCGAATATCCTCCATTTTGAAGCTCCCATCAATTCCGCCGCCCTCATCATCTCTTGGGACATCTCCCTCTTCGAGGCCGTGACGGCCCTGGTGCAGAATGGATACGCAAGTAGGACGTGGACGGCAACGATGATGATCCATGTCCCGGACATCAGTGATGAGGGCCACCCCCTCGAAAGGCCGTAACCCAACGCCACCGCTGATGCGCCTATAGGAAAAAGGATCATGACATCGAGAAGGGACTTGCCCCGAAACGATCTCGAATCCAGAAGGAAGGCGGATGATATCGAGAGCGGCACGGATATCAATACCGATAAAAATGCGAATATCAAGGAATTCAAGATAGCTCCCAGTCCACTCGTGCCAATAGTGGGATCCGCCTCCCTGGACAGAACGGTCATGTAATTTCCGAAGGTCGATCCATTAAAAAGGCCACCCCCTAACTTGAACGATCCAACGACCACGGCCAGGAGGGGGCCGAGCAAAAGGATGGCGGCTATCATAGTATAAGAAACAGAAAGGGAGACACCAAGAAAACCTCTCCTGGATAGCAATGGTTCCCCTGCTTTGATATGCGCTTCCCTGCTCGAGCTGTAAAGATAGAGCCATGTGGTGAAGAGCAGGATCGCGGTCTGTACAATAAGAAGGGATCCGGCAAGCCCTCTATCGAAGGCACCGCTGAACTGGCGGTATATCTCGACCTCTATGGTCGCGTTGGTCATGCCGCCGATCACGAGAATAACCCCGAAGGATAGAAAGCAGAATGTGAAGACCAGGGACGATGCCGCGATCAGCGAGTATTTCATCTGGGGAAGAACAACACGAAAGAATGTCCTTGCCTTTTTTGCCCCCATAAGTATCGATGCCATCTCGAGCCTGCCATCGAGGGTCGATGCCCTGGCGTGAAGTATCCTCAAAGCCACGGGATAGTTCAGGATAATGTGCGCCAACACGATGCCGACGGGAGTATAGAGTATCTCAAGATCGAACCTTCCTCCGCTGAGGGATCCCAACAAACCGTTCAGATATCCTCTCGATCCGAAGAAAGAGAGAAAGGCTATGGACAGGACCATGGGCGGTATCACGAAGGGGACCATGCTCATGGACATGAACATGGATAGGCCCCTGAACCTGTACCTGGACAGTATGAATGCCCCGGGAAGGGCGATGAGAACCGTCAGTATCGATGAGATCGCGCTTTGATAGATTGTGAACCAGATGATACCGGCGGACCTCCTCGATAGAAGACCATCAACGATATATCCCGGCCCCCACTCCCCGATGAAAGCGTACTTCATGACATGATACAGGGGGATGTAACAGAACGCAGCAAGGAACAATATGAAGAACAGATAGCCAGAATAGCGTCCCATGCTCGATCCGTCAAATCGAGGGACCCTCAGAAGGAATCCTCCCAGATCCCCATCCAGGTGCCGTAATTCTCCTCTATGACGTCCGATCCCGGCTCGACATGCTCTATCGCATAACGACCGTGTTCGAGGAACTCCGGCTCCACATAGGACCCGGGAACCACGGGGAGCATGACATTGTAGCCTACCCGAGACTGGAAATCCTCCTCAAGCATGAATTCAATGAATCGCTCGGCAAGCTCCCTGTTCTTCGCCCCCTTGACGATGCCAGCCCCCTCTATCTGCCTGTATCCCTCTTTCTCGGGGACGATGGTCACAGTGCCGCTGCTGCCGTAGAAAAGTATCTCTGAGGCCGTATCCAATCCATAGGAGATGGATATGGGCACCTCACCCGACAGAAAGGCCGCGTACATCGCATCCCAGGTGCCGACCACCCGTCCCCCACTGTTGCTCGACAGCGCTTTTAGATAACCACCCAGATCCTTTCCGGCAACTGCGGCGGACCAGATCAGGAAGGAGGACCCTGTCGAAGAGGTGGCGGGGTCGATGAGCATTATCTGGCCTTTGTATATCGGATCGGATAGTTCCAATATGGAACCCGGATAGGGGAGGGATCTCTTCTCCATCAGCGATCGGTTGCAGATGATGGCGATGTAGCCATGATCATAGGGGGTCACAAGATGTCCGTTATCGAAAATGAGGGAGGTATTGACCCGTTCGATGCTCGGCGGAACGTAGGGTTCAAGGAGGTCGAGCCTTTTGGCGATGTGCAGCATGGAATTGTCAATGCCTATCGCAAGGTCGGCCTTAGGGGATCCCTTTTCGGCATCAAGCTTGCCTAATAATTGGCCCACATCCCCGCATGGTACCATAGATACGCTCACATCGTACCTTTCCTCGAATATCCCCTTGACCTCGGGTCCGAGCCCCCATGTCACGAAACTGTCATAACAATATATTACGAGGTCGTTATCATTCTCCTTAGATCTCCAAAGATAGTACATGGACCCTCCTACAGCAAAGGCAAGGACCAAGAAGACCGCGACGATCGCGATCGTCTTTGGGACCATTTTGTTTCCGTTCGTTCAAATCACCTCCGAACCATCGATCCGCTTCTGTATGCTTACGGCCATACTCGCTACTTCCAGAGGGGAAGATCCGAAGAGGTAGAGGCAGGGTTCTATTCCAAAATCCCCGGGATCGGCAATGGCCCTGTAACCCTCAGAGATGAGCCGGCCTATGCCTTTGACCATCTGCCCTTCATTCCTCCTTATGAGCTTACTTCTGACCCCCAAACGATCGAGCGCTGAACCTATCCTTTGAGAATATCCAAGGTTCATGACACTGTTGACGGCACCGTCCGATCCATGGGCCTCCATCAATATATCGGCAAGGTGCCGGGAGGAGCCGAAGGTCGGCGGTAATGTCCTCCTGAGAGATCCCTCCTCTTCCAACAACCTCCCCGGGAATGAGGCGACATCTTCCCTGGATGAAGGGTCTTTGATACACCCCGCGATATTGATCTTGACGGCCGGAACGAGGTCCGGGATCATGTGGCCTTCAAGATATCTCTGGGCGGCCGACAGTTCCTCTATGATCCTGGACCTGTCCTCGTAATTGGCATTGCAGACGGACCTCGGCATCCTCATTCCATCGTATCTTCGCTCATATGCAAGGTCAAGATATCCCGCGGATATAAGTCGGGAGCATAATGTGCAAAAGAGATCCGTGAGGTCATGATCGTCACCGGTCTCTGCAAGGGCGCTGAGAGGCCTGGACATACCATCAACGAAGGCCTCGAGGGCCTCCATTCTTATGATCTCCTCTTTCATATATCGGCTGACCATCGCCTGCGAGACCCCAAGAAGCTTTCCGATCTCATCCTGGGAGGACCCACGTGAATAGAGATGCTTCGCGATCCTCTTTCGTATCTCGGGCAGAGCTTCCTCGACTACCAAAGCGCACGGGGGCCTCATATAATCAAGTTGTGAATTATTATAACCAATAAATAACTTGCGATGGGAAACAGGCCTTCGGTCATCTTGATATACGTTGAAAACGGTTCGGTGCCATGGCCAATCCGGGTAAGAAAGGAATGAGATTGAGGACCGCGGCAAGGTCCGTCTCCAAAGGAATGGAGAAGGAGATCAAGAGAAAGGCCACCAGACTGTCCCAGGACGTGGACCTCGCCCTCCCCAGATGTACGGTGTCCGTACCTTATTTTAACAAGATAAGAAAGGAGCTAAAGGACGTGCAGAGACTGAAGGACAACCGCTCCGCCCTCGAGAGGCATTCGAAAAAAGGTGATCCGCTTGTCAAGGCCTACGCCGGGACCCTCCTTCTTCTACATGAGGACAAGATCCCCTATCTGGCCATCTTCAAAGGGCCCTTTGGGGAGGTCGTCTACGCCATGAGGGGTTCAACCCCTCCCGAGAAGCTTGTGGGATTGCAGAACTACGACGACCCAAGGGTGAAGTTGATGGCATATCTGGACGTGGTGAAGAGCAAGGGCCTCTTCATGTTCGTCACGGAGAACGAGCTGATATGCACCGGAAAGGACCCAAAACCACCCAAGGAGGTTCTCGATGTCCTCCCGAAGAGATTAGGGAAGAATATGAGAAGGAAAGAGGGGTTGATATTCAGTTCCGATCTCGACCCAGGCAGGGTGGTCAAGAGGCACCCTCACGCCGATCCGTATCTTATAGTCAGATGGAAGAGCGCAGACCTGGACATGGCCAGGTCATACGCACATTCCATTCAGAACAAGGACAACATGTACGCGACATGCGCCTCATACATGGCCTCCCCAAAGATCTCCCAGTTCTTCAGCGTGGAATCAGTGGTCAAGCCCCTATGCGACAGGTCCGCTGATTGCCCCTGCAATCCTCCAGAGAAGAAGCCGGAAAAGGTCTCTTTCCTTAAACGTCTGGGCAAGGTAAAGGAGGAGACCGACGAGGACCTGTATCTCCAAGGAAAGATCATGGACCACAGGCTCATTGAGAAGGCCAAGGACACATATGAGGCATCGCTTAAGGAGGCTGGGCGAAGGGTGTACATAATCGGAAACATATGCCTTGGGGACGATCGGTCCAAGCTAATAAAGGCAGTCTCCCCGAAGGAGAGCGAGCTGGAGATCATGCGTGTATTCCTAGAACTGGAGAAAGGGCCCATCATATCTCCCGAGCCATCGGTCAACAGAATGATCGGGCCGTTCTGGGCGGAGATCGGCCTGGAAATTCTGAAAAGATCCCTGGGTGATGACGGGATCGCGAGCAAGGTGTTCAGGGATCACCCCTACCCAAGATATCAGCCGATGACCGTCGTAGAAGAGGGGAGGTATCTGCTTGAAGAGAGGCGTATTAGGAAGAAGCTAAGGCCCCCGAGGGACCCCCCGAAGATGATCGAGTTCGCCTACGAATGCGCTATAGCATACACCATAAGGGGCGGTGATGGTGCCTCCAGGGTGCTGGAGCGCTATCAGGAGGACGACATCAAGCTCAAGGCCGCAAAGTACGCCTTCATCAAGGGCCTTGGGCTCGAGAAGGTTGGAGGATGGAGCTATACCACACATGAAGTGGGCTACGCGCAAGGATTGGATACCACTGTGAAGAAGCTAATAACCAAAGATCCCGTTCAGTTCCGCGAGGGATTGAAGGAGCTCTGGAAGGCGACCGGATCGACGAAGGACCTTCTCTTTGACATTGACGGGAAATAACTGGACAATGATTAAATACGGACCCCTCGATGATAGACCTGTAATTGATCGTAGTTAAGGGGGTAGCCTGATGGACAGCAAGAACAAGAAGGCCACGGATGACGAAACCGAACAAATGGTCCAACTCGAGAGTGATGGTGTTGTCATCCAAGATAAGAAGACAGGAGCCAAACGCCCTCTGATCGACCTGAAATGGGCCTTCAGGAAACCAGGAGCTGTCATAAAGAAGGCCAAGGAAATGGAGGAGGAGATCGACCTGGAATCCTTGAAGCCCATGGAGCGCTTCAGATATCTCAGGGCCAAGCAGGACCAGATGGAGCTCAAGGGGGAGAAGATAGTAGAGGTCCTGCCGCTCAACGAGAGGGATTGGGAGTTGGTCCAGGACGTCGTACCTGTTAGAGAGGGTTATTCCCTCACCCGGATGCTGCGGAACAAGAAGACCAAGGACCTGGTCTATGATGTTATAGAACCGCATCTGGATGACGAGGAGAAAGGGCTCTTCAAGTTCCTCAAGAAGACGATGGAGGAGAACATAGACTTCGACAGGACCGTATCCACCGAGGTGGAGAACGAGATGAAGATCAGGAACCTGATGAGGAAATATCTCGCTAAGATCGGCAAGGATTTGAAAACAGCCCCTTTTGAGAGGATATTCTACTATCTCTCCAACTATTTCCTGGGATATGGCAAGATACAGGTCATGATGGAGGACCCGGACCTGGAGGATGTATCATGCGACGGAGTCCAGATACCTCTTTTCGTCTTCCACAGACAGTACAAGAACGTCAGGACAAGCGTGCTTTTCGAAGAAGAAGAGGACCTCAACGATTTCGTGGTAGGACTCGCACAGCGGTCCGGAAAGGCGATCTCGATAGCGCATCCCATTCTCGATGCCACGCTTCCCGACGGCTCGAGGCTCAATGCCACCTTCGGCAAGGAGATCACCACAAGGGGATCGTCCTTCACGATCAGGAAGTTCAAGGAGGACCCGCTGACGATGGTCAACCTCATACTCTTCAAAACCCTCTCGGCAGAGATGGCCGCTCATCTTTGGCTCGCGGTCCAGTACGGGGATTCGATGATGGTGTCCGGCGGAACTGCATCGGGGAAGACCACAACCCTCAACGCCGTAAGCCACTTCATCCCCCCTTCATCGAAGATCATTACGATCGAGGACACCAGGGAGATGCAGCTTCCCCATATGAACTGGATAGCTGGACTCACAAGAGAGAAGAAGAGCGAGGGCACGGGCAGGTCCATAGACATGTACACGCTACTCGTGGCCGCACTCAGACAGAGGCCGGAGTACATGATAGTTGGCGAGGTCAGGGGCAAGGAGACCATGGCAGTGTTCCAGGCTATGGCAACTGGGCAGGTCACCTACGCAACGATACATGCGGACTCGGTCGCGGCCATCGTCCACAGGCTCGAGAACCCGCCGATCAACATCCCGAGGATCCTCATTCTAGGTCTGAACCTGGTATTGCTGCAGGCCCAGGTCAGGGTAAAGAACAAACGGACCAGAAGGATAAGGGAGCTGACGGAGATCATCGGCATAGAACCTACCACGAACGAGATCATATCGAACAAGGTCTACGCCTGGAACCCTGCCAGGGACGAGTTCAGGTTCTCTGGACATTCGAGGCTATACGAGAAGATCATGGACCGTGAGGGCATGACCACCGAGGAGATAACCGAGGAGATCCAGAGAAGGGCGGACGTCCTGCGGTGGCTGGGCCTCAAGGACCAGACCAACTACTTCGAGGTCGCGAACGTGATCAACGAGTATTACAGGGACCCGGACCCGCTCGTGCACAGGATCAGAGAGGAGCTGCCCGACCTCAGGCTACAGAATCCGGATATCAGGATATAGTCATGGACCATAGGTTATGTTCTTTCAGATAACGTTGTATATCACATAGCATATCACTTGTCAGTTTCGGGGTGATATACACGCTTGGGAAGACCAGATTCGTGGTCATGCTCGTTGCACTGATCGTCTCTGTATCGTTCTCAATTGGATGTATTAGGTCTGATGACGATGAGCTATCTGGCAGGCTCAACGTGGCCACTAACCGATGGCAGGCCACTTTCGTCAGCGAGATAGGATCCCTTTTCATGTCCTCTCACCCTGGATCGGAGATAATCATGCAGGAACCCGGCTCGTGTCCTGCCATAACGATGACGGGGAACGGCAGGTACGACGTAGCGGTGGTCAACCGGGATATGGACAGCTCGGAGGTCTCGCTCTTCCCTCAGATGGTGAAGTACACCATAGCATTCGAGGCCATCGCCTTCATCGTGAACATGAACAACGGAGTAATGAGCCTGAACATCGAACAGCTCAGAGGCATATTCAACGGGACCTATGTCAACTGGTTGGACGTGGGCGGTGTGGACCTGCCGATAGATGTCGTCATAGGCCCCGAGTCAGCGCTGTCCGCCCACCTGCTCTGGCGAATGCTATTGGACAAGGAGGACATGGAGGGGGACGCCATAAAGGGTGGCGGGGACGCGGATGTCAGATCGATCGTCTCATCTGGTTCGGGAAGCATAGGGTGCATAAGATTGGATATGGTGGATGTCAGCATAAGAACGCTAAACATCAAGAGCTCGGGCCAGGAAATTCCCCCCAACGAGGAGAACGCGAAAAGCGGGGCCTATCCCCTCTCGAACAGGATATATTATATGACCATGGGTGAGCCAAAAGGGCTCAAGGGCGCCTTCCTTGATGAGCTGCGCTCCGAGGAGGGTAAAAGGATCATCGCGGAGAAGGGCTACATCCCAGCTTGAACGGGATCATTTCCCTGCGACAAGGATCTGAAGTTTTCCCTTCTCGTCGAGGTAGCCTATCTCGACGCCGAGGGCCTCCGCGGCCTGGAATATCCTATCGTCGCGGTAGAACTCCCCGTAGATGATCCTCCGGATCCCGGAATTGATCAACAGCTTGAAGCATGTCCAGCATGGGCTCGCCGTAACGTAGAGCTCACCACCGCTCAAGGATATCCCATGTCGGGCCGCCTGCGCAACGGCGTTGGCCTCCGAATGCACGGTCCTGGTGCAGTGACCGTTCTCCATCATATGGCCAACCTCGTCGCAGTGCGGAAGGCCCCTGATGGACCCGTTATAGCCTGTGGCCAGTATGGTCCTGTCGCGGACTATTACGCATCCCACATGCTTCCTGTGGCATGTACCTCTCGATGCCACCTGAGTTGCGATCTTCATGAAGTAGAGGTCCCAGCTGTCACGCCCTTCAGAGCAGGGACCCTCGTCGAACAAGATATCGTAACTACAGTCCCCTTTGGGATGGCATTCCCTTTCCATGTACCTGGAGAAAGCCTGGTGTCTAATAAAATGAACGGGCGAGAACGTGTTCGATGCTATTATGGATGTTTTATATTATAATAGCCCGATATGGTCCTGTGGTACACATGAATAGGACCCTCGCCCTGGTGCTGGTATCGGTCATATGCTCGTCGTCCATATTCCTCTTCGGACAGGATGAGGGGCGCAGGACCGAGGCCATCTTAACCTCCACGAACCCGGCAAGGGGCGATGGTGTGATATTCGATAGCGTCCTTGAGATACCTCCCGGGGGGGAGACCCGGGTCAGGATAGACGGGGATGGGATCCCACGCGTTGAAGGGTATGCCGGGGCCTATTATTTTGACCATGGGAAGCTGGGCGAAGCGGCTTCGCTGGTCCCGGATTGGTTGAGGGAAGCCTTTGTCCATAACATGCTCAAGGCGGCGTCGGTACCCGTCCAGGGAAACTTGGTAATACCATCCTTCGGTGACATCGACGGAGACGGTGACGACGACATGGCCCTTGGCCGGGACGGGTCGCTGGAGATATACATGAACGTGGGATGGGAAGGATTCCCGGTGTTCGATAGGGCAGAATACGATTTCTGGACGAGCGATCATGTCCAGCGGACGATCGAGTTCGAGAGCGGAGGGTACCTCTCTCCATATCTGGGATATTTCAACGGCGATGAATATGCAGACCTGCTCCTAGGCACCATCGACGGTTATGTATTGCTCTCCAATCCCGGCAACGGCTCGATCTCCAGAAGGATTGGTTCTGGCCGGGTCGAAGGTCTCAGGATATCCCCGACGATGGTCTACAAGACGACATATACAAGTGAGGGGCAGTTGATGAACAACCTGGCATTCGTCATGGGCAATGCCAACGGCGATCTGATCACTTACGAGTTCTTCATATCCGAATCCTTCAACAGCACTGGCTCTTATCCTGGGACGGACCTGAGGATCAGCGGGATTATGCCGATATCCTCGAACGCCAATCCCCGTTCCTGGACCCATCGCCGGGACTTAAATGATCCCGGCCCCTTCGACCTTGCAATAGGCAGCGGGGAGGGGACGATACATTACTATCGATTCCAGAACAGGATCGGCTCGGTCCTGAACTATCAGCTGCAGGAGAATTATTACAGCGGAATAACGTCATCCAGCATGATGGTGCCCGCATCCCTGGACATGGACGGGGACGGTTCATCCGATCTCGCCATCGGGACACAGGACGGGGGAATACCCATATTCAACAACCTCCAGACATCGGGAGATCCCTACTGGAGACCCCTTATTACCTCTCCTGCTTCGGAGGCGACGAACTATCGCTCGGCCTTCAACGATCGACTGACCATCTTCAACGAGTCCCTGATCGAGGGGTATCTCGACTCC
Source organism: Thermoplasmatota archaeon (assembly GCA_029762535.1). Taxonomy (GTDB): domain Archaea; phylum Thermoplasmatota; class Penumbrarchaeia; order Penumbrarchaeales; family Penumbrarchaeaceae; genus JARVGK01. The sequence goes on along the minus strand of JARVGK010000037.1, from coordinate 10,660 downwards.
ATCATCGACCCTGTCGATCCCCGTTACCGCGACGAGATCGCCTTCGCGTGCGCCTACACGCCCCCGGAACAGCTCAGGGACAGCGCACTCGTACAGATATTCAATGACAACGCCAGATACATTTACGAGAGAGCGCCGACGCTGAGTTACGTCTCGCTGGTCGAGGTCCCCGGAAGGGACGGTTACACAACAGCCAGGTACAATATGAAGGCGGGATCGGAATATTTATCGATAGAGATACCCCGTGACATCTACTATTGGGGTGTGGTCCACCCCAGGATCACCGAGGAGGAGCTGGCATATATAGATCCAGAGACCGGGAATAAGGCCGATCCCTCTTCAGGTGGCAGGTTCTGGAGGGAATACCTCTGGGAGCATGCCGACCCATCATACCCGGCGGGACCGGTATATCCAGATGATTGGACCGGACCCAAGGCATACTATCCCACAGAGTTCTCCCCGCCTCTCCTTAAAGATGTGGCATCGACGCCACTCATCCTTTGGGACATGCAGCCGTATGAACCACCTACGGGCTTTGACCACGCTGGTGAGGTGAACAACCGTCCTTGGGACCTGAGGGACCATGCCATAGAGAAGGTTTCCCACTGGGTCGGTAAGACCCTCGTTCTCAACAAGCAGGAATCGCCCGAGAACGAAAGGCCGAACCAGCCTGTTAGGATCGCACATCTGCACAACGGGAACTGCGGGGAGCTTCAGGACCTGACCATTGCGGCCGCGAGATGCGCTCTGATCCCCGCAAGGGGAGTGCTCCTGATGGGCGAGGACCACGTTTGGTCCGAGTTCTACGCCGGTGGATGGCATCAATGGGACAATTACTGGTCCGATTCCGGTGGTGTGATAGCCAATTCCATGAACTACTGGTGGGAATGGGGGAGCAGGGGCGGTTCCGGCCTGTTCGCCTTGATGGGCGACGGGTCCGTAGAGGACGTTGGGACAGCTTATCGACCCCCTGATGTCACGGGGAGCCTGTCGGTATACGTCCGGGATGCAAGGGGCGTCAGCGTGGACGGGGCGAGGGTCCTGGTCATGTCCCATTGGGCCATGGAGCAGATGTCGGTGGACCTGGGACCATACCAGGCACCTCCACCGGTCACCGCGCCGCTCCCAGCGATATGGGGTTATACGGACAGCCACGGGCGCGTTGTCCTCAACGTATGGAGACAGAACTTCAACATCGTGGTGACCTCGGACCTGGGGTCGTTCGTTAGCCAGAAGTTCGGCATGGGGGATGATGAACACAAGGAGATCTTCGTCACGCTCACCGGCATCGCCCCGAGGCAGGATCCGGGCAGGGATCTCTACAGGTCATCTTTCGATGAGGCACACCCCGTCTTCGTGGAGGTTCTGCAAGGCATGCAGGAGCACACATGTTTCCTATCGGGGGCTTCCTACAGGCAAAATGTGGAGGGACCGCCGGTTTTGTGTTACGTTGATGAAGGGGGGGGCTACGGGAGTTATTCGAGGTCGACCACCTCCAATGATCCCTATATCGATGTCATGTCCTTCCACCACGGCGGTAATGCGGTCCTCGTGATACGGAACACCGGGTCGATATCGACCTCGGCCTTCGTAAGGGTCAGGATCAACGGCAGGATCGATCCCGGGGAGAAAGATCTGATAACCTACCCGAATGTGGGGATCTCGGGCCCTGATCTTCTTGATCCCGACCCCGTGGTCTTCGGTATGGCCATAGTCCCGGAGAGGGCGTGGCAAGATGATATTGACAATTTCAAGATCGGGATCGTTGAGGCATCAACGGGTTACCAATACCCGACAATCTATGGGTCCTTCGAGCACCAATATGCGATGTTCATCACATGGTCCACAACTGGATTCCACGTTTCAATGGCCGGGACCAAGGATATGCTCGTTGTCCTGAACATCACCCTAGATACCGGCCCCGTCGATCTGGCCATGCCATTCGGATTGGAATTCCTGGATACGGTGAGGCCCTTATGGAGCAGCTATACAGGATCGGGAGCTCAAAGTTGGGGATCCACATTCGCCTTCGGGGCACATTACTACGATATGAGCACGATCCTGCATTCCATCGGATGGATGGATGATGAACTGATATGGTCTGGGTCGTTCGATCGGACGCGTGGAAGACATCCGACAGGGGATCTTGATTCTTCCCTTTTCACCTCTGGACGGCACAGATTGCGCATCAGCACCTGGGATCCTGAACATCACATCACCACATTGGTGTTCAACTCGAACTTCATCGCCTCGCCTCCAGCGATCGAACTATTCTCCCCAGCTAAGGACTTCTCGACCAGCGAGACGACGGTCGAGATCACCGGAAGGGTATCGGATGATGTAATGGTCAAGGCCCTAGCGCTCGAAGTGGAGGGAAGGGCGATCGATATCACGCGGGAGATGAAGGAGGATGGCACGTTCTCATATACTGCCTCGATCGGGCCGGAGCCCGGGCCGTATCCGTTCGTTCTCAACGCGACGGACAATGTCGGACTCTACTCGGTGGAGATCATGAACGTCACGCTCATGCCCCCACCGGATACAACTCCTCCATTGGTGGAGATAAACGACCCGAAGAACGGCCAGAGGATATTCAAGGGCGATGTGATCACCGTAAGGGGCAATGCTTTTGACAGCGGCGGCCTGTCATCCCTGATCGTCCATACCCCCAACGGCGTAAAGGACATGATCGCCTCCTACCAGGGTTATTCATGGCAGTTCACGGAGGATACCTCCTCATGGCCCGCGGGAGGGGCAGTGATACGTGTTGAGGCCACTGACCTGTCGAACAACAGCGCCACAGCGAGCGTTCGCGTCGAGATCTTCTCCAGGGACCAACCTTCGATCGATAGGGATGATCCGGTCATCGTGGTGACAAGTCCTTCTGCGGGCGCCCCGATCGATATTAGGTCGGTCTTGGAGATATCCGGGCATATCATCGATGATTCGGACGAGTTATCCTTGCATATCTCCCATGATTCCGGCGCATCGTACGAGGATATATCCCATCTATTGTCCCAGAAGACCTTCTATTATTCGACTGATGCGATATCCCTGATCGATGGAGTTCCTAAGACCACCTCCCTGATAATATCGCACATGGAAACGTATCACTTCATACTCAAAGCAATGGACGGGTCCGGGAACGAGGCAATGCTATCAATAGCTCTCAAATTGGTGGATGATCTCGCCCCGGTCATAATGAGGCTCGATACGGAACTTGACCCTAAAACTGGCGAGAGAAGGGTCATACTCGAGGCAATGGATGACTCCATGGTGGACGGGATCATCTGGGTGCTGGAAGATGATTCAGGGTCCCAGGTGTTGCAGGGGTCCGTTCATCACAACCTTATAGAGTTCGAGAATGATCTTTTCCGAGCCTCATGGCCCCTCCCCAGGTCCCTCGACCATGGCCTGTACAAGCTTCGGTTGAGCGTTCTCGATCCATTTATGAACGAAGGAAAGGGCACCCTATCGATACATGTAAAAGAGGAGGATAAGGACGTAGCAGGCATCGATATGTTCTTGGCTGCCCCCCTTGCGGCCTTCGTCATCATCGCCGCCGTCCTCATGGTCGTAATCTATGTCAGAAAAAAGACCTGAAAACCCTGAATAAGCGGCTTCTCGGTGTCTTGAGGGGACAATAGCGGACAAAACTTTAAATTTATATATCTCTATGTTGGCCGGGGGACGACTAGGGTCTCCGGAGTCGGATATAGCTGCCATGTGTTCCCTGGAGGAATGACAGTGGGGTTCAAGTCTATCATAAACCAATACATGAACAAGTACGACAACAAGGCCGATGACTCCTCGAAATCCGTCGAGGTTCAGGAGGCGATGCCTCCCATTGAGACGAATCCAGAGGATGAAGAGCTGCGAAGGGTCCTGTCCACGCTTAGGACGAACATCAAGATCGTCGGATGCGGTGGCGGGGGTTCGAACACCATCAACCGTATCGTCGAAGAGGGCATCATAGGAGCTGACCTTTTCGCCATCAACTCCGATGCCCAGCATCTTCTGACGATACACGCTCCGCACAAGCTGCTCATCGGCAAGAGGACCACGCGGGGACTGGGAGCTGGCGCCCAGCCCAAGATCGGAAAGGAGTCCGCCCTGGAGGCGGAGGACGAGATCAGGGCCTCCTTGATGGGGTCTGACATGGTCTTCGTCACCTGCGGCCTTGGAGGGGGAACTGGCACCGGTTCCGCTCCGGTCGTAGCCGAGATCGCCAAACAGCTCGGGGCGCTGACCATAGCCGTTGTCACCAAACCGTTCCAGGGCGAGGGAGTATCCCGGATGGAGAACGCCGAGTGGGGACTTGCAGAGCTCGAAGAGAATTCCGACACTGTCATCGTCATCCCCAACGACAAGCTTCTGGAGCTTGTTCCCAGGCTGCCACTGAACGCCGCGTTCAAGGTAGCGGATGAGATACTGATGAAAGCCATAAAGGGGATCACAGAGATGATCACCAAGGTAGGTCTCGTCAACCTCGATTTCGCTGACCTCAAGACCATCATGAAGGGAGGAGGGGTGGCCGTGATCGGCATCGGTGAATCCGACGACGGCCACGAGAAGGCCCTCAAGGCCGTTGAGGAGGCGATAAACTCGCCTCTCCTTGAATATGACATATCATCGGCCAACGGAGCTCTAGTATGCGTCACCGGCGGCGAGGACATGACCGTCACCGAGGCCGAGATGGTCGCGGATTATATAAACAGCAAGATCAACAAGAACGCCTCCATAATCTGGGGTGCCTACATCGATCCAGAGCTCAAGGGTGCCATCAGGGTCATGCTGGTCCTGGTGGGAGTGACCTCCGAGCAGATCTCCGGCAAGTCCGTGGGTAAATTCGGGCAGAAGGAGTACGGCTATACCAGGAAAGAGGAAAGGTTCGGCGTACAGTTCATTCGCTGAAAGTCATAAGGTGAGATAGATGCTGAAATGTCCCCGATGCGGTGGGGAGAACGCCGATAGAGAGCTATACTGTGGAAAATGCCATGAAAAACTGCCATCCATAGCATCGCTGAGATCGACCCTCAGGTCCGGCATCGAAGCAATGGAGAAGAAGGATTTCAGAAGGGCGCTTGACAAGTTCACCGATGTGATAAGGAACAATCCCGGGGATAAGGATGCTTGGTTCCTCAGAGCCGCCTGCCTGATACGATTAGGCAGCGGGATGGAGGCATGGTCCGACCTTGTCGAGTCCGGTATCGCCCAGGAGACCGATAGATGCCGCAACTGCAGAGGGACGGGCAAATGCCCCGAATGCGGTTCGACCGGCATATGCATCATGTGCAGGGGCACCAAGAAATGCTCTTATTGCGGCGGTACTGGCGTATGCCCTACGTGCAAAGGGGAGAGGCCGGACGAATGCCTTCACTGCAAAAGGACCGGGACCTGCATACGATGTCAGGGGTCCAAGGAATGCAGCTACTGCTCGGGTTTTGGCTCCTGTTCCAAGTGCAAAGGGTCGGGGAACTGCCAGGTCTGTGGCGGCACGGGTAGGGGATACAAGATAGATATCTCGAAGGTGTCTCCGGAGTACAGAGAGATCCTCAATTGGTTCAACTGATCCTTCGCGAATAATCCACCCATCTCTGGATATCGGATTTCCTGAGCTGGTATTCATCCGACCTTCTCTCACCCTTTTTGATCATGTGGAGTACCCTTCTGATGCTCTGCCCTTCGAGGTAGAGGTCCTTGGCCCTGTCCCTATCCGGACTATCTTCGCTCAGGGACCTGATGATCTCCTCCAGCCTATCTTTCAGCATGGGGACGGTCTTTGATGGGTCAAAAACATCATGAAGGTGATCGAGATCGACCCATGTACCGTCCAGGTGAAAATACCTTACCCGTTCCTCGCCCATGAACGATAGCGGTCTTTTCAGTTTTCGAATGAGTTCCTCCTCGTAAACGCTCAGGGATAATCCTCCAACGTTTTCTTTTTTTGTCATCCGGATTGGCTATTGCGATTAAAAAACCATTGGTAGGATAACTTTTATACAAGGAGATATTATCCCGATTTTGCCAGCATGTGCCGTGGTAGCTCAGCTGGGAGAGCGTCTGACTGAAGATCAGAAGGTCGGGTGTTCAAATCACTCCCACGGCACTCTTACCGTAACTATCGAGGTGTGAAAATGGCCGATGAGATATACGAGATAGAGATATTCCAGGGGACGAACTTCTTCTCAGCGAAGATCCACGCCTTCAAATCGAAGGACAAACCCATAAGGGAATACAAGACCAACACGTTCGAGGAGCTTCTGGAGAACATCGCAAAGGACATCCTCGAGGACACCGAGTAGCTACCTGGACCATCTTTTCAACATCTCCCTCTGGTGAACGTTCAGACTGTAAACGTCCAGTGTGCGCCTTCTCTTTATTGAGATGGCACCCTTCAGCTGCATCAACTGACATTCCTTTCTGATCCGAACCGTGTCAATACCAGTGGCTTTGGATATATCCTCCTCGTCCATGCCCCTTGACGATGCCAGGAGCGCCCTGGCGATCATCCCTTGATATCGATTGAGAACTAGGGGCCTGTCCTTGAACGAACCCATCATGGGATACAGTCTGATGTGAAATCCGTCCGTGATCTCATAAACATGTCCTCCGCTTTCAAGTGATTCAAGCGTTGCGAGGGCATCCTTGCGATCGAGAGGGATCACACTCTGGAGCTGCCTCCAGGTTATACCAGGACGATCCTGAATGATCGGGAGCATATCATCCTCGGATGCCTTTCCGTCCTTTATAAAGGCCGCCTGAAGGGCAAGCGAGGTCCTCTCGATCTTCAGAAGGGATGCTCCTAGACCGATCAATATCATCATCATGGTCAGGGTGAGGATAAGAAAGATCGCACCTGTTCTCCTTTCAGGAGGATCGCCCGGATCGAGCTCTGCCCTCGAAACAACGTTCCTCACAAAACCCCCTTCCAGATAGAATGATACCTCTATGGATAGGTTAAGCCTTCCGCGTTCAGGCGGAGCGTCCACCGTAACCGACCCGTTTCTCCAGCCCCCGCTCTTAAGAACTATGTCCATCCATTCATCCTCCGACCCTGTGGACCGGATCCGAACGTCCTTAACTGGGGCGCTGCCGTTGTCTATGATGAAGCTTATCTCGACATGGTCCAAAGAGGTATAACGTGCGGATGAAAGGACAATTTCCGGATCCTGCATGGATGTATCGGACACGACCGTGAAGTTCCATTCATAGTTCCTCTCTCCCCCCCATACATCTCTGATCACCAGTTCTATGAGGTGATCTCCCGCGTCCATGTTCCATGGGAACGCACGGATCATATATGGGTCGGACCCGTCCCTGAAAATAAAAGGGGGAATTGGATCCATTATCAGGCTCACACCCAATTCGTCCTCGTTCGAGGACATGTCTATATCTAAAGTACGCCAGGAAGTGATCGTTCCAGGAAGGGGTGCCAGCAGGAATGGCGCCTGGTTGATGATCTCTATTGACACATCGATGGTCGAATGACCCCCATGGCCGTCATCCGCCTTGACGGTGATAGTGATGTTCTTCTGTGATCTAATTACTGGAACGACCCGCAGAAAGCCGGAATATCCGTCGATCCTCGCTCCATGGCTTTCGCCCTCCATACTGTATCTCGTAAGGTTATCCCCCTCCCCCGTGCAGTTTATATCCAGAACAAGCTCCACATGTTCCATCCAGCGGATCGGCGGCACCTCATCCAAAACCGGATCGATATTTATCACCTGCACTGTCCATGTATGGTTGGCCCATCCATCGTTGCCGTCGTGCAGCAAGAGGGAGAATACCCATGATCCAACGTCAATATTCTCGGGGGTCCCTCGTACCACTCCGTCCATTCCCGCCTCGATCCACGGTACAGGTCCGGGTCCACGTTCCCGAACTATATGTAAGGACCTTTTATTTCCATCCTCCCTCAACTGGAACACCGCCAGGTACTCCGAGCCCTCCCATGCCTGGTTTGGGGCCGAAATGGGAATAATGGCGGGCGGCCTGTTGATCACTTCGAATTCTATGTCCACAAAGAGATGATGGACCGTTGAGGTGGCGTTGATTGTGAAGTTACCGGATGATATGTCATCGTTGCCAGGGGTTCCGCTGATCCTTGTTCCGTTGAGCGTCAGCCATGAGGGCATGCTTTTTGGAACCAATACGATCGGGTCCCCGTCAGGGTCCACTATGTCCAGGGTCATCTCGTAGTACTCATCCTCCACAGCAACGATCCTCGGGACCTCGCCCACGAGTATCGGCGGATCATCGATGCCCGAGGTCCCCGCCACGAATAGTTCATACGACCATCCGTTATCGGACCGGGCCATCAAGAGGTCCCCGATACTGCATGCGATTGAACGACCGTCCATCGTGTATGATGATAGCAGGATATGTCCCATGAACTCCCCGGAATCTATCTCTGTCTCCTTCAGTATGATCCTGGATGTCCCCGAAGGTGAATCGATCTCCACGGCCATGAGGTCAATGGTCGATTCCGACCGATCGATGGCCCTGATCCTGATCCCAACGAGATCGCCGATCTCGGCGATCCTCACCTGTTCACTGCTTTGATCGAGGAACATCCATCCGGATATCAGATCGCCGGGAGGGGAGTTCGATGGAAGATCGAGCTTTCTGAGGTTCTTTTCATCTCCGATGATGATCTCGGGGAGCAGATCTCCATCCATGTCCGCTCCTGCGATGATCGACCCTCCAATTGGTGAGAAAGATGAGTTACCTACTATACTGGAATCGGGATCCGTTATAAGCTTGGGTGAGTTGATGCGGTCTTTTTTGCCTGAAAATATACGTAAAGCTCCAAGGCCTCCATGATGTTCGGGAGAACCGATGATGATGTCCGATGTTCCGTCCCGGTCGATGTCCGTGCATGTAATGACCGTCTCGGAGCTCAAAGGGTATTCCGAGCTTCCTTTTATCGCAGTGATGATGCTCGTATCCTCTTCTTTCGGCGAATGCGAACCGTATATGATATTGATCGAGCCATGATCAGACCCGTCGAGGTCCAGGTAAAGGATGTCGTCGGAGAGGTCCCCGTCAAGATCCCCGAATGCGAAGGATGCGTTATGGGGGACCTTACCGAGATCCATGGTCACCTCTCCGCCATCGGGGCGGATCACAAGAAGATCAGAGCTGTTGTCCAATGCAAGGATCTCTTTCCCCCCGTCCCCATCGATGTCCGCCGCGTATAGCCTTGTCAACGATTCCGGGCCGAGGTCGTAGGATCGCGAAACGGGCTCCACAGGTCCGAAGATGACCGTGGATATGCCGTCTTCCAAATATACCATATCCATCTGGCCGTCGTTGTTCGCATCTATGAGCAGAAGTTCGTATAGCGACACGTCCATGAACACATCTGTTGCCTCGAGGTTCAGTTGCGAGGGAATATCTTGCTGACCCCAGATTATGAAAGGCCTCCAGTCCCTGTCAAGGAGGATCAGATCGTCGATACCGTCCGAATCCAGGTCGCCTATCCTCACGTGGGATCCGAGGCCTATTTGCCCCATTAGGGACCCTATTTCCGTTGTCCTTCCAGTAGAGTTGCCGTAAAGGATGATGGCCGATCCTTTTCCGCCGTTAGCGAGAGGGGATGCGATGAGGATATCGTCGAAACCATCGCCGTCGAGATCCCCCCACGGGAAGGAACCCTTTGGGAGATCCTCCAAGTAAGTTAAGGGGGGCAGAGGGGAGGTGACTTCGAGGACATCCTCTGAGGCGAAGACGAAACCGTATGCGCCGCTTATCAACAGGGCCATAAGGGCGGCGAGGAATGGGTATGGTCCCTTGATATGGAGCCTCATTTTGATCGCACCGTCACGGGCCAGAGGCTTTGTGGTTTATAATTTTTTATGAAAAAATGGTAGCGGGGAATAGATTTGAACTATTGGTCTTCGGGTTATGAGCCCGACGGGATATCCTGGCTACCCCACCCCGCTGATATGGTCGGATGTTTCCAGCCTCCATAGTAAGAGCCTGTAGATAAAGTTTTTCAGGATCGACAAAGTAAACGTTCATCGATCGTTGACCATTGATATCTCACGAACAGTCTACCGGTAGCTCAATGTTTTCTTTCAGTTTGCTGAGAAATATGGGAGAACACTAGTGTCAATTCACTGATATATCGATTAACTCTGTGGTGAATTCTGGATCGATTAGCATGCGCTTCAGCAATGCAACCCTGATCATCGTTGTTATCATCGTACCCGCCTCTCTTCAGTTATCATTCCCCTCTATAAGGAATGGCTGTCGAATATATGATGATTGCCACCATGAGAGGGAAGGCATATCCCTCGGCGGGACGGAGCTGATGGAGGATGCGGCATCGGTTCGTATCATCGGCGAATCGTTCCTTCCTGTCGGTGAAGCTCTGGCCACTTATTCATGGATCTGTGACGTCAATGGCGAATGAATTACCGATCTTGCAGTGTCAGCGCCTCAGTCCAGGGGAAGGTCGGATCGTATAGAGGACGGCAGGATATACATTTTCTACGGCAGGGGCGCATGGCTTTACCGGGAAATTGATATAGACGAGATCAAGCCCGATATCACGATATATGGCAACAACACCCTCAAAGAAAGTCCGGGAGGTAACCGCAACAGCCTCTCGATCTCATCGGCCATTGCCGTGGGGGATTACGATGGCGAC
>JARVGK010000036.1:25432-32918 GCA_029762535.1 Thermoplasmatota archaeon | reverse complement strand
TCCACGCTTATCGAAGGGATGTACCTGTATATCTCGGCAAGGTCCGCGCTGCTCCTCATGGCGTCCCGGATCACCGGCTCGTGCTTTCCCATCTCGGTCAGCAGGTCCGATCCCCTCCATACGAAGATCCCGCTGTTCCAGTAATATCCGCCTTCGGATATGAACGAGAGCGCCGTATCCCTGTCCGGCTTCTCCCTGAATGCGATGACATTCATAGTTCCCCTTATGGTCGATCGTCCGGCCTTGATGTATCCGTATCCCGTCTCTGGACCGGTAGGGGGTATCCCGAAGGTTACGAGCGATCCCGAGCACTCCACCTCTTCCACCGCGGCATCCACGCATTTGAAGAAACCCTCAGCGTCCTCTATGAGATGGTCCGCGGGCACGACTAGCTGTATCTCGTCCTCGCCCGCCTCCATCGCCCCGAGGGCGCAGGCGGGAGCGGTGTTCTTCCTCGAAGGCTCCCCTATGATGTTCGGGATGTCCGGCAGGATCTCCCTCGTCCTCGCCGCCTGGTCCTTGTGGGTGACCACGATGATGTCCTTGGGATCGAACCTCAACAGCAGCCTGTCAACGGTGTTCCTCAGAAGCGTACCCTTTCCCAACAGGTCCAGGAACTGTTTGGGCATATCCGGGGTGGAGGCAGGCCAGAACCTGTCCCCGGACCCCCCTGATAGGACCACTGCCTTCATCTTTCATCCTCCATGACTTGTAGTCAAAGCGACGATTTGCTATAAAAGTGCATTTCATCTGTTCCTGCCGAGCCTTTCATGGCTGGAGACCCATTCCAGGGACGATATCGCCGAGGCCAGTGACAGCTCCCCGGCAAGTACGACGGCACCTACGATCTCCGCCAGCTTGTTCACGTTACCGGGGCCGTAACATCCCAGCATCTCGAGGCATTCCCTCTGGGTGGCGAGCCCGGTCCCGCCGCCGTAGGTTGCCACGATCAGCGCAGGGATCGTGATGGATATGTACAGGTCGCCGTTCGCGTCGATCTCGGAATATGCGATCCCGGAGGAGGCCTCGGCCACGTTGGCCGCGTCCTGCCCCGTTGCTATGAACATCGCCGTGATCCCGTTCGCGCTGTGGAGCCCGTTGTTGTTCGCCCCGGCCATCATGGCCCCGACGTTCGCGATCATCCCGTGGAAGTGCAGGTCCTCCGGCTCCGCCTTCAGCACGTCCTTTAGGACCTTCCTCTTGATGGTGGCCTCGGCGATGACGCGCTTTCCACGTGAATTGAGCATGTTGATGGAGGATCCCTTCTTGTCGGTGGCCATATTGGATTCCAGGTAGTACCTCCTGATGGAGGGGTTATTTTCGAATATATGCTGGCAGGCCGCGTACGTCGCCTTTCCCACCATATTCTGGCCGGCGGCGTCCCCTGTCGTATAGTTGAACCTCAGGAAGGCGAACCTGTTCGATACGTAGGTCTCCACATCGATCAGGCGAACCACCCTGGAGGTGGATCCCGCGGCCTCTCTCAAGGAGGCCATATTGTCCGCCACCCAAAGGCAGAGGTCCCGGGCCTCCCTGGCGGAGTCGAAAGCGAAGACGGGAGCGCGCTGCATATGGTCCTCGACCACGGTCGCCTTGATCCCTCCGGATAGGTTGGCCGCTTTCATCCCACGGCTGTACGAGGCAACGAGCGACCCCTCCGTGGTCGCAAGGGGTATCAGGAACTCCCCGTTGGCATTCTCGCCCCTGACCAGAAGCGGCCCCGCGATCCCGAGCGGCACCTGGCTGACCCCGGTGAACTTCTCTATGTTGCCTCTGGTCAATCCAGGGTCGAACGTGTATCCCTTGATGTGTGTATATTTCCTTCCCGTTCTTCTCTCGAGGTACTCCTGCCTTTTCTTTACCCATTCAATGTCATGGTCCTCGAACCTGTCCCACGGTACCGAACCCTCTCCTGAAGGCGCGGCGTTGAAGGAATCCTGGACATCTATCTGTATGCTGCCGAACTGGGCTGTCTCGAAACCTATCTGTATGTGGCAGCGGTCGGAGAGCGACCCTGAGGGTGCTCCCACGGCCACCTCGAGGCTGTCCCCCTTTTTCAGGGAAAGCGGCTGGTCGGAGCCGATGGACCCGGCTGTGAGCCTCCTGTCGGTGAACCTGAGCTCGATCTGTTCCGGGGCATAGACGACCCCGTCTATGGTGAGGTGTAGGAATCTGGTCAGGACGGCGTCCGTAAGGATGTTGCGTATCCTGAAGGTGAGCTCCTGGCTGTTCCTCTTCAAGGATCCGGCGGCATAGAGCCCCTTGTTCACAAGCGATTGTATGTCCAATGAACTTCCTCCTTGCTTCCTTTGTAATGGGAACAGGTCTACAACACCAGTGGGCCCATTCCGTATCAACTCCCGGAAATACAGAGGTTAAAAGCGCTTATTACATAAAACTAACCGCGCTATTCGATAGTTTTGTCTCGAAATGGCCGCTGATGTGATGCAGATGGGGCCGTGAAGTGTTCCCAAATCTTTTTCGGGATCATTCCTCTCCCCAAACGTCGATCTCCTCGTCCTTCTTCTTGAGGATGAGGACAAGGGCGATGATGAAGAGAATAAGCAGGATCGATATGGCCGCCGGGATCGCGATGTAGAGGGCGTTGATCCTCTCCTTTCCTTTAGCGGGATCCTTGGTCAATTCAACATCGCCAAGTTCGACGTTCTGTCCGTCGCCGACGGTGACGTTCCTCTCGAACGCGACGTATCCGTCCTTGATGACCTTGAGCCTGTAGGTTCCCGGTCCAATCTCGATTAAGAAGGAACCGTCGGCACCGGTCGTTGCATATATCCCATCATCGATCAATATAGCCGCTCCGCTCATGGGTATGCCGTTATCATCGACGATCCTTCCCTTTATCGTCCCGTTGATTAGTGGGACAACCGGTACGACGTAGGTGAAGGAGGAGGAGGTTAAGGCCGGATTGCCCGCCCTGTCCCATGCTCTTATGAATATCGAATGGGCGCCGTGGGAGATATCCGTATAGTTCTTCGTGTACGGGTGGAGTAGGTCCTCCCAATCGCCGGAATCGAGCCTCACCTGAACCTTATCCACCCCTGATAGGCCGTCCTCCACCTCCAGCATGACCTGTATCGAATCGGAATCCAATACCTCGCCCGGGGCCGGGGAGATCACCATGATTGCCGGAGGTGACATGTCCACGATGAATGTATGCTCGAACGAAGCGTTGTTGCCGGCCCTGTCGGATGCGTTCAGCATGAAGAGGACGCCGCCCTCGCTCAATCCGGACAGCCTTACGCTGTTGTTCCTCACGATCCCGTCCTTGACCCCGCTCACGTACGATGTTATGGAGGCTATGCCTCCGTCATCGCTGATGTTGAAGGGGATCTCCATATATGTCCGGTTTATGAATTCAGGGAGCGGGTCGACCTGAATATCAGGCCTTATGGTGTCCACGTGGAACGTGACAGATGCCAAGGATGGGTTCATTGCCGCATCGAACGCTTCCAGGCCGACCGTATGCTGCCCTTCTGTGAGGTTCTCCAAAAATATCCCCTCGGATATGTTCACAGGATATGGGGCTCCGTCATCCAGTGAGAGCATCATCGAGGCGATGTCGCCCGGATCGGGAACGTCGAGGGTCAGCGTGATCTCGCTTCGGTTGACGTACGATCCCTCTATCGGGTCGATTATCGAGAATATGGGCCCGGTCCCATCCGGCATTATATCGATCGGCCGTGTGGGAACCCCCTGCCCGAACAGCGTGTTCGCGGCGATCCAGAAGATGTAGGACCGACCGTTCACGAGTCCTTTATCCGTGTAGCTCGAGTTCTCCGTCCTTACGACCTCCGCCCTGAGCGATCCCTGATCGCTCCTCAATATGGAATAATCGATGATCGCCCCTGCCCTCGAGGAGGAAGGCGCGTCCCATTCGAGAAGCACCGATCCGTTCATAGCCTGCGCCCTGACGTTCTCCGGCGGACCTGATATGTAGGCGTCCGGAGCCGTTAGCGGGAAGAGGTCCGAGGCCGGACCTCCGTCCAGGGGGTAGGGTTCGTCCACGATGCCGTTGTAATCGTTGTCCGGCGAGATATGGTCCGTCCAGTGATTGCCCCTGCCGGTCGCGGAGGTCCATGAGTTGAAGGATGAGTCGTCGTAGGCCTGGACCTTCGCCGGGTCCCTGACCTTTGTGGATCCCCTGTTGAACTGAAAGGAGTTGGAGCTGATCGTGTTCGCGCTGCATGAGTCGAGCCTGACCGCATGTTCCAAAAAGCCCATGACCACGTTCCTCTGGAGGAGGGATCCCTCGGTATTCTGCATAGTGATACCGGCACCCCGGCCGTCCACCAGCGTGTTGTTGATGATGGATACCACATCGGAGTAGTATATTGAGATGGCATCGTCGCAGCCCTCTATCCAGTTCCTCTCCAGGCGGGAGTCGTAAAGACGCCTGAGATCGATCCCGCATCCGCTCAGGTGCATGTCCTCAACGAGCGCTCTCCAGGCGGTATCGAGGAACATCCCGGTCGATGATATGCCGTATGCCTCGGAGGCAAGAATATCGATGTCCCATACGGCGATGAAGGAGTATGCCGATGTGGAATTCGAAACGCTACATTCGAAAAGCGTTGTATTGTCGGTCCCATACATGCTGAAACCCCCGATCCATGCATCCGTTGCGCTACATCCGTTAAAGGAGATCTCGGAGCAGTCCCTGATCATGAAGCCGACGGTGGACCCGTTCACCGCCACGTCGTTAATGGAGCAGTTGTGGGAATCGAAGAACTGCATTCCTATGCTGACGTTCTCGAAATCCATGGGACCCACGCTCAGTCCGCTCACGTTGTGCGCTATGATGCATCCGGTGTCCATGGGCACGTTGTAGCCCCTCATGTCCATTCCCGAGTAGAACCTCAGCGATCTTCTGTTGACCGTGTTGTTGGGCGGGGCCCTGATATCCTCGTTGGTCCCGGAAATGAACGGTGAACATGAAATGAACGAATTGGAATACAGATCGACTTTTTTCGATCGTACGATATCCGCCCCGTAATTCCTGCAATCATGTATGACATTGTCCGTTACATCGACATCCGAAGAATCGAAGACCTTGATGCCTGCGTTGGACTGTCCCATGAAGTAATTGTTCATGATCGTGACGTTGTCCGATCCTGACATGTCGGTCCCCGAGTATCCTCCGACGAATGTGGACCCGTTCACGTTCACCGTCGAAGAGCGATCGATCACCAGGGCAGCGCCCATGGTATCGTTGACGATGGTCGAATCCAAAGTTATATTCGATGCCTCCTCCAGCGAGATGGCCGTTATCGAGCCATCGATCCTGCATCCGGTTATGGACATATCCATCACGGTGATCATTCGGATACCCATGGTGCTGTTATTTATGGTGCAACCCTCTATGCTGATGTTGGAGGCGCCAAAGATGTAAATCGCATGGCCCGAATCGAGGAAGAGTATGTCCTCGGTCGCGTTCTCTATCGTGCAGTTCCTGATTAGAACGTGCAGGGTCGTCATCGCTATCTTGATACCGTTCGCGCTCAACTTGCCGTCGATCTCGTGATCCTCGATGATGAACGGGTCCGATATGGAACCGTCCCCGGGCCACCCCTCTATCGAGGCCCTCATCTGAAGGTCGGCATCGCCTATGATCTCAAAAGGCAGGTGAGGGGAAAAAGGCGATGTTGATCCTGTACCGGATGACGTCGATATCGGGATGAGCATGAGGCAGGCCATTAGGGCGACGGTGACCCTGTTCGCGGACGACATGCGGTAAATGAACCTCTCTATGTTTATAAACCATACCGGGATATTATCGCATACAGAACACTTTGTGGGCATTGGATCAATCGTTTCTCCATGAAGTGAGATAGACCCCGGCGATGAAGACTATCAATGCGAACACGGCGATGACGGACATGTACCTCAAAGCGCCGATCGTGTCGTTGAAGATCATGGCTCTTCTCAGGGATTCATTGACGTAATACAGGGGCATCACCTTGGCGATGGCCTGTATGAACGGGGGCATCGCTTCCACCTGGAAGAACGTCCCGGACAGGAACATCATGGGGAAAGTGATCGCGTTCCCCAGGGCGGATGCCGATTGTGACTCCTTGATGAATCGCACGACGAGCATTGCCAAACCCGTGAAGGCGAACGCCTCGAATATCACCACGAGCAAAGCCACCGGATTCATGAACAACCTGGCATCGAACACGATCCGGCCGACGATCAGTATAACCGATGCCGACAATCCCGCGCTGAAGAGCTGGAACAGCATCGTGGAGAGGATCCATTCGCCTCTCGTTATCGGGGTGGTCGAAAGCTTGCGGAATATCCCCTTCTGCTTCAGCTCGAGATCCCCGAATATGGTGCCGAAGACAGCGCCGGTCATTACCGTCAAACCGATGACCCCGGGGATGAAGAACTCGATGAAACGGAACCTCTCGGATACGATGCTTTCCGGTTCGATCCCGATGATCCGTGTGGAGTTCTGCATCGCGTCGTTCACTCCATCGAGGACCGAGGCGAGTATGGACATCTTCAACTGCGTCGAGGATTGGGAGGGATCGTAGAGAACGGTTATGTTCACGGGCCCTTCGAAGTATCCTCCCATCCTTGCGTTGAGGTCCTGTTCATAACCCTCCCCGATCACCACGATGAAGTTCACATCTTCCCTGGCGAGGACATGCGGGTCCTTGTCCGGGGCCACCTCGCGATATCTGAAGCTGGGAACCGCAGAGATCGCCTCGGTGAGGTTCCTTGAGGAATCGCTCATGTCCAGGTCCTGTATGTGTATGTCGTATTCCGTCCTGTCGCTGTCCTGGAATATGAAACCGAACAGAAGCATTAGTATGATCGGGAAGGCGAAGGTGAAGAAAAGGCCGCCCTTGTCCCTGATGAGCAGCCTTACGTTCACCCAGAAGACTGACACTATCCTCATGGGGTTCATGCCTGCTCCTCCTTGAGGGACTCCCCGGTAAGTGAGAGGAAGACCTCCTCGAGATTGCTCCTGCGCACGTTGAAACCCTTGTATTCGAGCCCGGCTCCCTTCACCAGTTCAAGCGTGCCGAGTATGCTGTCCTTGTCCTTCACCCTGATGCTGACCGAATCTCCCTTTTCAGTGACATCGGAACACTCCCTGAGAAAACGCCCCATCTCGGGTACCGTCCCGGTGAAGGTCAATACATGCCCGAAGCCGTAACGTTCTATCAGATCGTCCACCATACCTTCTGCTGAGATCTTTCCTCTGTGGATGATCGCTACGCGGTCGGCGAGCTCCTGCGCCTCCTCCATGTAATGGGTGGTGAGGAAGACGGTCTTCCCCCTCTCCTTGAGCCCCTTGATGACGGACCAGACCTCCTTCCTGGAATGGGGGTCAAGCCCCGTTGTGGGCTCGTCCAGGAACACGATCTCCGGGTCGTTGACCAGCGCGACGGCGATACCGACCCTCTGCTTCAACCCGCCGGATAGGTTCTGGTAGAGCTTGGAGGAATGCTCCTTTATT
>JARVGK010000036.1:0-25422 GCA_029762535.1 Thermoplasmatota archaeon | reverse complement strand
TATTCCAAGGAGCTCCATCAGCTCGTCCGGCCTCCTTCCATTTTTATAAAGGCTCGAATAGAACGACAGTGTCTCCTTCACCGTGATCTTGTCGAAGGATGAGAACTCCTGGGGCAGCACACCGATCCGGGGTTTGATCTCGGGGCCATTTCTCTGCATGTCCCTGCCCAGGACCTCCACCGAGCCGCTGGTGGGCTTCCTTATCCCCTCGATGATCTCAACAGTGGTGGTCTTTCCCGCCCCGTTGGGACCCAGGAAAGCGAACACCTCTCCTCTATCGACCGAGAGATCGATCCCGGCCACCGCCGAGACCTTGCCGTATCTCTTTGTGAGATCCATCACCTTGATCACTGGACCATCGATCGACATCGTAACTCCTATCCGTTCACCTCAGAAACAAGGGCCTAATGAATTTTTTCCCTCGTCGGTTTATGATGGGACATCCGCGGGAAATCTCGGAAGGGCCCTTATATTCGCGACAAAGGATCGTTATCGCATCATCCCCGAGGTGATGCCGGTGAGTCATGGGAAGGACGTCAAGAACTTCGATACCGTGGAGGTCCTGCTGGAGGGCGAGAAGCTCTCGCTCTACGAGGTGCTGGATGATTCAAGGGAGGTGTTGTACGTGGGCGTTGGACCCTTGAAGCTGATGCTCAAGGAGCATCTGCCGGACGGCGTGTTCCCCCTCAGAGAGGCCAGATATTACAGGACGTTCACGGACACCGATCCGGACCGTCTTAATGAAAGGAGGCGTTTCCTCATAGACGACTATGTTGACCTGAGGGGCAAGCCCCCCAAGTACAACCTGTAAAGATGTGTTCGGAACCATTAATATAACAACTCGTAATCCATATAACGATGGATATCTCATGCGTCCTGCTACCCGCCCTGATGAAGGTCCAGGCGGCCCGGAAGGTCGCACTGACGGCCAATCAGGAGGGGAAGGTCAGCGAGCTTTTGAAGCATGCCAAAGGTCTTTCAGATGCCGGGGACTACGCCTCGGCGACGAAGGTCCTGGAGAGGATCGAGCCGATGACGGTGGGCTACGAGGAGAACAAGGAGATATTGATGCTGCTATCAATGAACCTGGAGATCCTCGGGGAGCTTGAGAGGGCCCAGGAGGTTCTGGGGACCTACGTCGAGCGATACCCCAGGTCCTCCAACAAGGTAATGGTGAAGAGGGCGCAGATATTGGGAACGATCAAGGGCGGGAGCCAGAGGGCCGTCGATCTGTACCGGGGGATCATCGCCGGGGATCGGTCCGATCCCGAGGCGTACTGCTCCCTCGCGGAGCTCTATCACGACTTGGGTGTGGACGATAAGGCGAAAGGAACGATGCGAGAGGCGGAGGGCAGAGTGGGATCCAGAGACGTGGAGGCGTCCACGATGCTGTCGAGGACATACAGGAAGGTCCTGGACGATCCCGAGAGCGCAAGGCGGGTCTCAGATTCCATGTACGGGAAATGGAAAAAGAAGACCTACGATTACTGGCTCGAGAGGGCAATAATATATCTCGATCTGGACCTTTTAAAAGCCGAGGAGGCCCTCAGCAAGGCTTCCTCCTTCAGGAGGGAGGATCCCCAATTCCATGAGGCCATGGCCGCCCTTCTGGAAAGGAAAGGGCTCCCCGACAAGGCCAGAGAACAGATGAAGAGGGCCAGGGCCCTGAGGTGGGGAGAGGGATCGGATTAAAGACTTATTTTGCATGAGGATCGGACGTAAACTAAATAAGCCTGAATGACATTGTATACATGGTGTATACAGTGACAACGGTTGTTTCGATCCGGGTCAATGACGAAACGCTCGATGAGATCAGGAGAATGGGATACAAACCCTCTGAATATCTTGCGATGATACTTGAGGCGCGATTGAGGATGGATCGGTCAAGACCGTCGATAGGATGGTTCCGCAATAACAGGCTCAAGAGCAAGGGGATCACCGGAACGGAGCTCATCAGAGAGGACCGTGATTCTAGATGAGGTTCGTACTCGATTCCTCCGCTATCGTCCCGTTGATCCATGAGGAGGAACAGACGAAGAATGCTTTCGGTTTTTTCGACCTCTGTCATAAGCACGGGGTGGATCTGGCCATATCGCCTCTGGTACGATGCGAGGTCGGAAACTGCATCGTCCAATTTGCAAAGCGCGAGAATATTGATGCGAGCAGATACCTGGAGATGTTCATGGGCATTCGATTTCGTATGATCCCGATCGGGGACCAACTGCTTACGTTTGCCATCGAAATCTCCCGTAAGAACGGTCTGACGTTCTATGATGCGATCCACGCTGCAGGTGCGTATCTTGAGGACTCCCCGTTGGTAACATTGGACAAGGTAATCCTATCCGGAATCGAAGGGTCATTGGACCTCTCTGCAGCCGTTGAACTGCTTGGATCCATCTGATGCTTTCATAGATGGTATGAAAATTAACCTGTTGTGGAAGAGGCGATCCCACCCCTGGAGGGGGATCCCTTTTATGAAAAACCCCGACTGTGATATTCATACAATGTCGCGAGATCCTATCTCTTGAGGGTTTAATTATGTTCATGGTTCCAGTCAGGGGGTTGGGATCCCCTCCTTCTTTTTCTATATAGTTTTTATATTTATTATAATATAATATAATATAATATAATATATATTTATTTTTGGGGTTTTTTTCGGTGGTTTTATATATTATTTGGACTTATATTCCCTTGACCGGAGCCGAAAACAAAGAAATGCGTGCATCCGGGGGGATGTATTCGATCCCGTCAAATACGATCCGGTCTAATTAGGAAGTGGTGCCTATGATAGGAAAGAAGGGAAGCATTCATTTGATCATCAAGAAAATGATCTGTATCGGCATATTGACGATATTAATAGTGTCCTCTACCATCGGTTTATTCAAAGTAATAGAATTTATCGATATGGTAAAAGCATCCGAGAACGAGTTGGACATAGACGGCGATGGAAGGCCCGATGAGTTCGAACGTGACTTCAACCTGAATTGGGATCCTGAAAGCCCTGATTCTAATGATATCGAATGGACATTTCTTGTATATGTATGTGGAGATGATGCCCCAGCAGGAGATCCATCTGGAAGCAATCTCTTCGAATACTGGGAGTTCATTGAGAGATTGAGCTGGGTTGGTTGTACAGATAACATCAACATAGTCGTTCAATTCGATGGAAGCGATGTTTTGTGGGGGGAAACCCCTGACAGACATTGGGATAAAATGAGGAATAATCACCTCATCGTTGATCCAATACCGACTTCAACTAGAAGGTTCCTGGTAGGAACTGATAGTGCTCAACAATGGGATCCCGATACCTGGAATGGAAGTGGGGACAGAATGAAAGACGATATTCTATCCTCATTGTGGGATGTGACCGATTGGCCATCGGGGGATCCCCGGGTTCATAATGAGACAGATGATAACGGGAACCCGAACTGGGAGGCGAACATGGCGGATCCGAATACATTGTTCGAATTCGTGGACTGGGGCATGGACACATTTCCATCCGATCATTACTGTCTATACATCAGGTCACATGGATTGGGAGTGGAAGGATTTGGTTACGATTACAGACCGAACAATAACAACACAACGACCGAACTTGATGTTATCACGCTTCCTGAGATGAATACCCTCTCATCCCTCTTCGATTCGGTAGAGAAACGGTTGGATCTGGTCAACCTGTACAGCTGTTTCATGGGGAATCTGGAATTCGGATTCAAGTTCCTCGAGTTCTCTGATTATCACCTCGCATCCGAGAATTGGATGGTCTCATCTGGCAACCAGGATGATGATACTCTTTCAACTCTTGAATCGAATCCGGATTGGGATCCACAGAGGCTCGCACAAGAGTTCATAGATGATCTCGAATATTGGACGAGCGATGGGATAGAGAACCCTCCATTCAATGTCCTTGATTGGACCCCTCAGTTCGGAAACATAAGCATGACCTATTCCGTCCTGAACGCTTCACATATGACACAAGATCTTTTCGACAATATCACCAGCTTCAACAAGAATCTATCGGGTGGTCTGAGCGGAGCTCAATCATCATGGTATAACACCTCGATGTGGTGTGCTGTCAACGTATCCTCGGATAGGTATCCTGATGATACGACATATCCCAGACTTCAAATCGATTACTATTATTTCCTGAATTATTGGGGATATCAGAGTCAGGACCCTCCGGTTCCCGATCAATTCTTTTCGAACATTCGAACCTCGGCAAGACAGATCATGAGCGTTCTTTGGAATTCGAACCCAGCGAACAGATTGATCGAATACGAAAAGCATTGTGTGAATCTGACCAAAACCCGAGGTATTGCTATATATTTTCCGGATTATGTGAAGGAGAATATCTATGATATCCGGCTTCACAATACTCCAATGGATTGGTTATACTGGTGGCATGTCATCGAGGACTGCATCCGGTTGGGGCTCCTTCCATCGCCAAGATAGATATAACGGAGTGATAATATAGGGATCATTATGGTTTATAAACATCGGGCTTCGGTATCGATGGTGTTTTTACTTCTTTTGATATCGATATTTCCCGATCAATCATCAGCCGATCCTGATATTATAGTCCGATCTAATGCTGAGAGCTCATCTTACAACTATACCAACATCACTTCGAGAACGTATTACGTCATCGAGAATATCACGATAGGTGAGGGAGAATTCTATATTTTCGACAATGCAACCGTTATATTCAACACAACATACGATGGATCCATAAAGATAGAAATTCAAAACGGAGGATCTTTGCTCCTCAACAACTCGATCCTGACTTTGAATAGTACAGGCAATTATTCTAACAATAATGGTTATAATTATAATATTATTTCAAGACATGGCTCTTTATTGAGAATCTTACATTCCCAAATATATTATGCAGGTTACGGAGATTTTTCCCAATCCGGTGTAGTGGTAGAATCCGATGATTTCTTCATGTATGATACTATTATGAACGGTATCGTAACAGGAATACATATTAATCAATGCAATAACACATTAATAGAATCCTCGAATTTTCATAATTGTTCTAATAATGGGATACATCTGTTCAACAATATCATTAATTCAATATATTATAATCACAGGATAAATAATTCACATTTTGAAAATATTTCTAACAGTGCAATAATGATCGGAAAAAGTAAGATATCAACAGAAAATAAATACATAGATAAAGTATATATTACAAACAATACATTCATATCATGTACATACGGTATTCACGGAATACCAACTTATCGTACAAGAATAGTTAGAAATACATTCAATAATATATCTGACACGGCAATAGCTGGGATTTCAAATTACTTTTTAGAGATTGAAAATAATATTATTATCTCATCAAAGATATGCGTGGATATCACATATTTCACCCAATTAGTACTTTCATCCAATAAAATCATGGATGCAAGATCAGGTTTCATCCTTAAAAGACCAAATTCGGACTCGTTATGGAAGGATCGTAATATATCGATCTACAACAATACAATTTTTAGAGCCGATACAGCTTTCCATATTGATCTGAACGTAGCAGGACATACAGGAGAAGTATATGCAGATATTTTCAATAACTCAATAAATGAAGTGAACTATGGATTTTATTTTTATCGTGGGAGGTCAAACTTCAATAACAATATCGTATCCAATGTGAACTATGGATTTCATATTGAATTGGGGATCTTGATGGTATTGGATGGAAATCATATCAGAAACTCTACATATGCTATACATACAATCAAGACAAAAGGTATGATAATAAAGAACCAATCACTTGATAATATCTCATTGGGGGTATATTCTAAAGAATCAGATCAATTACAAATACATTCTACATTTTTTCAAGGATCAATGTGCTCAATATTTGACTTAAAGTCCACCAGGACAAGGATTTATGGGAATGTTTTCGAGGATAACGACATCGCATTGAGGATGGAGGGATCCTCGGATTCGAGGATCAACGATAACGTCTTTATCGATAACGGGATCGCGATGAAGCTGAACGATACGAAAACGACGAGAATATTCAAGAATTCCTTCATGGACAACTCGATCCATGTGATCGATAACGGATCCAACTCCTTCAACGATCCTGATTGGGGCAATTACTGGACAGGGATCGAGAACTACACGGATTGGGACGGGAACGGGATCGTGGATAATCCTGTGATCATAGATCACGATTCTATCGATCACTTGCCCCTCATCGTACCATGGGGTCAACCCTGGAACAGGAGGGTGCAGATAGGGTCTGTTCAGGATTTGTACAGGATCAACTCCGGCGAGCGGCTGAACATCACCTTCGAGGCATACGATCCCGACGGTGACACTCCCACCTTCGAGATAAAAGCATCGAGGGATGTATTCTTCGAATTGGATCCCCTGACTGGAGCCTTCTCTTTTCTTGGAACCGATGAGTACGAGGGATACACAACCTTCAACATCACCGCGAACGACAACAACGGGACCCGTAACTGGACCGAGTTCAGGATCGGAGTGAACCGGAATCCGGTGATAGATCCTGTCGAGGAGATCGTGGCGTATCCGGATGAGCCCACAAGGTATTTCCTGACCTATTTCGATCCGGACGGGGATCCGGTCGAGCTGGGTGTTCACAGCAAGAACGCCCCGTTCAACGTCTCGGTTCTTTACGGGAACATGCTCTTTTTCCGTGCCCGGGCGGATCATACTGGTGTCTGGAGCGTCGTTATCTCGGCCTCGGATAATAACGGTTCCGTCAGCTTCATTGAGGTCTTCATAAGGATCATACCGTTCAACGTCCCTCCCGTGATATTGGAGGTGAACGCGAGCGTGGCGTATGTGGGCGAGCCTTTCGAATACCTCATAACGGTTTACGATCCGAACCAGAATACGTTCTCCTTCAACGCGTCCTGGTCTGGCAAAGGCCTATGCTCCATAGACGATGAGGGTCTTCTTCTGATAAATCCGGTAAGTACCGATGTTGGCCGTCAATGGGTTGACATCAATGTATCGGATAACAACGGGTCCTATGCCCTTTATTCATTTCCTCTTGACGTGATGGTCCGGAACCAACCTCCTACGGGACCGGAGAGGATCGATCTGATGGTCGAGTGCGGGGACGTGTTTACGTTCGATCCGGGCGTTGCGGATCCCGAAGGGGAGAGGATCTCCTACTCTTTAGTGGAGAGCAAGTATGTCTGGATATCCATCGAGGATGACATGCTGAGGTTTTCTCCCAGGGATGATCATGTAGGCATACATTCTCTTGTTCTGCGCGCCTTCGATCCCGGCGGCGAACATATCGATATTTCGCTGCACATCGATGTACGAATGGGCGATCCCCCTGCTCTGTTGAACGAGAAGTCCATCAACCTCCGTGAGAACGATCTTATCGTCATTTCGATCCTGACTGATTACGCGAAGAACGGGACATTATCTTATTCTCTCGTATCCGCCCCGGGATGGGCTTCCATTAGCGGAGGCCGATTGATCCTCGAACCTGTGATCGGGGATGCTGGTAGATATTTTTTCAACATCACGGTATCCGTAGTGGGCGGTGCATCCGGCACATATGAGATGGAGGTCGTAGTGGGTCTGAACCTGACGGGGATCGGTATCCGGATCGATCTCGATCCCTGGCCATCCGATCATCGGGTGGGCGACACGGTGGCCGTGAACGTGTGGTATTATGATTATCCCGGTTTTCTTTCCCTTGTCCTTGAGGTCAGGTTCGAAGGATCTGTGATCTATTCATCACCTGGCAGGTATCACAATATAACCTTCGAGGATGCGGGCAGGTATGTGTTCTATGTGGGGATCGAGGGTTATGGTGTTACCGGTCCTTGGGAGAGCGTTGATGTTCGCGAGAGGGATCCTCCTTCGCCGGCGAAATGGCCCCTTTATCTTGCGATCTCCCTTGCGGTCATCTTGTTCTTCAGTATATTTGTCATGTTCATGGCCCTGAGGCGGAGGCGGCCTTATCTCAGGGTCTATCCCACAGAGCCTGTCATCGAGGAGTGAGGGTCCGGACCTTAAGCAGGAGGTCGGGATCCCCATCGGACATTGTTCCATACGCGTTCATGCAGATAATAGAGGACCGTCTGGATCGTCTGGAAGATGAGGACTATGAGCCCCATCTGCATGAGATCCCTCGTGATGATGTAGGTGACTATCGAAAGCGACATAATGCAGATGATCCGATAGGTTATCGATTTGACGAGCGAACGCATCTTCCTCTCGTTCAACTATACCCCCTCCTCATCGCTGAACGAACTGAACTTCCGAATGATTATGTTCACCTCGTCGCCCCTGCGGTAATTCCTCATCCTGAACTCCTCCCGGCTTATGATGACGTTCAACGATTCGCCGTTGGTCAACCTCACATTGCATTCGATGATCGGCCCCAGATACACATAATTTATCAATGTCCCTTTGACCCCGCCTTTGCGATCCGGGGAGGAATGCATCATGACGATGTCCTCCGGCCTGACCATTACCGTGGTCCGATCCCCTCCCGGAAGCTCTATGGCGTTCACGTTGCCTACGAAGCGCGCGACGAAGCTCGTCGAAGGCCTCTCGTACAGATCCCGAGGCCTGCCTATCTGTTCTATCCTCCCATTGTTCATGACCGCCGTGGTGTCGCCAAGCTCGAAAGCCTCGTCCTGGTCGTGCGTCACGAAGACGGAAGTCAATCCCAGATCCCTCTGGAGGGCCTTGAGGTCCCTCCTGAGCCTCCGTCTTATCTTCACATCCAGGGCACCGAAGGGCTCGTCAAGGAGCAGGACCTGAGGGTCTATGGCAAGCGCCCTTGCTATCGCCACCCTCTGCTTCTGTCCGCCGGACAGGTGGGACGGTCTCTTTCCCCTCATGTCCGACATTCCCACAAGCTCCAGGAGCTCGTCCGTCCGCCTCTTGACATGCTCCTTCTTCATACCCCCCACCTTCATCCCGAACTTGACGTTCTCCTCCACGTCCAGGTGTGGGAACAGAGCATAGCTCTGGAAGACGAAGCCTATCCTCCTCTTGTGGGGAGGCACGTTGTCAAGACTCTTCCCTCCCAGTCTCACGGCCCCCCGGTCCTGTCGGACCAGGCCCGATATTATCCTCAGGGTCGTGGACTTCCCGCAACCCGACGGCCCGAGGATGGATACCATCTTCCCCTCTTCGACCGTCAGGTCCAGGTCCTTGAGGACCGTTTCGCCTCCGAACGCCTTTGATATGCCATCCAGGGAGAGGTCGGCTCTCATCCGGACACCTCCATCCTGCTCACTATCGCGTTGACGGTCAAAAGGAGCACGAACGGGACCACCATCAACAATATAGCCACAGAGGTGGCCCCCTGGAAATCGAAGGCCGAGTCCGAAAGGTAGTACATGTAGAGGGGGCCGGTCCTCAGGTGCATGGCCCCTCCGAACACTATCAGCGTGGCTCCGAACTCCCCCAAGGACCTGGTGAAAGTGAGGGCCGACCCTGCGATCAACCCGCTTTTTATCGAGGGCAGCATCACCCTGAAGAAGGTCTGGAACCCATTGGCCCCCAACGTCACCGCCGCATCCTCCAGGTCATGGTCGAACTTCTCGATGACCACGGAGACCGCCCTGACCATGAAAGGGAAAGTGACGAATACGTGGGCGAGGACGATCCCCGGCAGATCGAATATGATCTGGATCCCGTTCGATTCGAAGAACGGCCCCAGAAGGCCCTTGGGTCCGTATAACATCATCAATGCCAATCCCACGACCGATGCGGGGATCGCTATCGGGAGGTCGATGAGAGCCCTGAATATGGATGATCCCGGGAAACGGTACCTGGTCAGCGAGAAGGCTATTGTCGTCCCCACAACCAGGTTGATGCCGGTCGCCAGGGACGCCATCAGCAGCGAGTTCTTGAGGGCGTTGAGGGCGTTTTCCGTGGTTATCGCCTTCCAGAATCCATACGGTCCATCCTCTAATGCGAATTTGAACATCGATGAAACGGGGAGCACTATGATGAGGATGAAGCAGACGATGCCGAAGCTGACGATCGACCATTTTAAGAGCGGCGAGAGCCTGCTTCGCGTCTCCGGCAACGGTCTCACCTCCGCATCGGTGCGTATATTCCGTCTATTATCTCCGGTTTGGCGATCTCCCAGCCGCCCAGATATTCGACGGTGAACGGGTCTTCAATTCGTTCGAAGCCGTCGTTGTAGCTCTCATCCGGTGACCTGAAATCGTAAACGGATAGCATATTCTGCACCTCGTCCGAGAACAGGTATTCCATGAACGCCTCCACCGCCCCCCTCTCCTTCTCATCGACGTTCTCGTCAACCACTATCGCCTTGTGCTCCGAGAGTATAGTGGAATGAGGATAGATGATCTCGAACTTCTCCCCCTGCGCCATCCCCAGAAGCGCTTCGTTCTCGTACGTTATGAAGGCGTCCCCGTATCCGAAGACGAACTGGGAGAGCGCCTTTCTCGCGGATTCCTGCCAGCTGTCCACATTATCGACGATATCATCCAATAGTTCGACCGCCCGAGTCTCGTTGGGGGATCCCTCGATCGCGGAGGTCCTCCTCAGCTCCGACCCGTATATCGCGAATATGGACCATTGGGCGCCTCCTGAGGTGATGGGATCCGCGGATACGAGGCGCACATCCGAACGGGCGAGGTCGCTGAAGTCATGGATGCCTTTGGGGTTGCCCGGCCTCGTCAATATCACCCAGGGGGATGTGGAGAAGGTCCCCTCATGTGGGTAGGACCTCCAATCCGTCGTTACGAGCCCGGCATCGCGCAGCTGGAGGGCGTCCCATTCGGTCGAGAGTATCATGACCTCGGCCGGGGCACCGACGATGACCTGCTTGGTCACCGTCCCAGACCCGGCATAGACCGTCTGGAACTTGATGTCCTCCCCGGTCTCGGCCTTGTACCTCTCCCGGAAGGCCGGGATCACCATGTCGTCGATAAGCTCTCCCTTGACGGAGAAGCCATAGAGCACTATGGTGCCCGAGTCATCGTCACCGCCGAGGCATCCCGACATCATTGGCAGCAGCAGGATCATTGCCAGGGGCATAAGGTATCTTTTTGTCATAATGTAATGTAATGCAATGGCATTATATATTATTAACGATTGGAACTCTATCTGTTCGACATGACGATAATGAGAACCGACCTGGAGAGCGCAACCTTCAAATCCGAGGAAGGGAAATCGGCCTGCATACACAGGGAACCTGGGATCGGGTGGTTTTGATGGATATGAGGAAAGCAGCGAAGTACGCCCTTCCGATCCTGCTGCTCCTCATCGTTCTCGTCCTTCCCAGGCCCGACGGTCTGTCATATGAGGGCCAGGCGATGTTCGGCGTTCTCGTATTCGCCGCTGCCGTCTTCATTCTACAGCCCATCCCCCTTGGCCTTGCGGGCATCGTCGTTCTTATACTCCCCTTGCTTCTGGGTGCGACAACGGTGAGGTCCACCTTCCAATCCTTCGGCAACTCCGCGGTGTTCTTCCTCATAGGCGCGTTCATAATCGCTTCCTCCGTGGAGAGGACAGATCTGCACAGATGGGTCTCCCTCGTCTTCCTCAAGGCCATGGGATCCTCGCCGAGGCTCATGGTCCTCGGGACAATGGTCTCCGGGGCCCTGCTCTCGTTCATAATGCCCGAGCATGGCGTCATCATACTGATCGTCCCTGTCCTGACCTATACGATATTAGGAATGGGGCTGGTGCCCCTGAAGAGCAATCTCGCCAAGGGGATGATGATAGGGGCGGCCTACGGCTGCACCATCGGAAGCCTGGGAACGCCCCTGGGGGGAGCGCGAAACCCTCTGACGATAGCGTTCCTCAGGCTCGAGGGGATCGAGGTGGACTTCCTGAGATGGATGACGCTTTCCCTGCCTATTGTGATACTATCTCTGTTCGCTGTCTGGATGGTCCTGATACTCGTCTTTCCCCCGGAGAGGGCGAATGTGGAGAGGGCCAGGAGCGTCATAGGCGATGAGCTGAAGCAGATACCATCACCCGGTTGGAATAAGAAGATGATCATCGCGGTCCTCGCCTTGATAATAGCCATGTTCATATTCCTACCCCAGCTCATCGATGTCGAACTGTCCATCATCGCTTTGATCGGGGCGATCATGATATTCATCGCAGGGGGGATGAGATGGAAGGAAGTGGAGGAGAGGATACCCTGGGGGATAATCCTTCTGTACGGCGGCGCTATATCCATGGGCATACATCTCGCCGATTCGGGGGCCGCTCTCTGGCTTGCGGACAAGGTCATCCTGTTGACATCCGGGAGCGCCCTGCTCTCGATACTGCTGATGATCGTCCTGACAAAGGTCCTGACGGAGTTCATGTCGAACACGGCCGCGGTGTCCATACTGCTTCCCATCGGCTTCGCGGTGTTCATCGCATCAGGTCTGCCCCCGGAGATGGGCTCGATGCTGGTAGGTCTCTCCGGAGGGCTCGCGTTCATGTTCCTGTTCTCGACACCCGGGAACCTCATATCCTATTCCTCGGGCTATTTCCGTCCCAGGGACATGCTCAAGGCAGGGATGATCGCCAATGCGGTTACAGTTGCAATAATGCTCGTCGTGGTCTATACTTACTGGAAATGGATAGGTGTTTGGTGATGTTCAAGAGGTTGCTGGTCCCCGTCACGAAGGAAGGTCTGCCCGAAATGGCGCTCAAGAGGTCCGCCGAGCTCTCGGCCATGATAGGCAGTAGGCTGATCATCTCGTATTTCATCGATGATACGCTGTATGATGACGTCGGGGAGCAGGTGATGCACGTGCTCACGGAGCATGACAAGGAGATGTTCCAAAGAAATATGGTCAGGACCCAGGAGCAGGTCGCAAAGAGGATCATCAAGAAAAATGTGGCCGAGATCCTGGGCTCCAGACCAGAAGAGTTCGTCGTCAGGAAGGGACCGATCCCCGAGACGATACTGGGGGCGGTCGATGAGTTCGAAGCCGACGCCTTGATGATGGAATACGGATCCTACGACCTGTTGAAATATCGGGTAATGGACCGTTCGACCGTCCCTGTTTGGATAGAGAGACACGACCGCCCGATCAAAAGGATCGCTCTGTTCCTGGCGGATACCCGGCAAAGCGATAGGCTGATCGATGCGGCCAAGGCGCTCAGGTCCGCGACGAACGCGTCCTTGAGGTCCTATTTCATAGCGGATCCGAAGGCGGAAAACACCGAGGAGGCGCTCGAGGGGGTCGTTTCCTCGCGCAGGATCAGGTTCGAGCAGGTGATCAAGGAAAGGCCCGAGAGCTCCATACGAGAGATCGTGAACGAGAATAAGCTCGACCTGATAGTCATAGGACGCATGGGCAAGAAGGGATATTTCCACCTCAGGTCCGGCTTCGCGAGGAAGAGGCCCTGTTCGGTGTTCCTTATCAACTGACAGCACCGGGATAAATATTATATATCTTCATGCAATCGCATTAAATGTCATTAAGACGCATTCATCGATCGAGGTGGTCCAAAATGCCCGAGCAAAGGAAGCATACGACGGTTTCGATACCGACCCCGCTGTACAGGAACATAAAGAAGAGGATAGAGGGGACGGGCTTCACATCGGTCTCCGATTACGTTACCTACGTTCTCAGGGAGGTCCTGGCATCTCTCGAGGAGGGAACATCGGAAGAGGTCTTCTCCAAGGAGGAGGAGGACCGGGTGAAGGACAGGCTCAGGGCACTGGGCTATCTGGATTGATACACGGAGTGATACGATGGTCAACAGGCCGCACGGTGGAAAACTGGTCAGAAGGAAGCTTGGCGAAAAGGTCAGGGACAGGGTACTCGAGGAGATCGGGGAGTACCCGAAGATCGAGATAAGGGACGTTAACGCTGTTGACGTCATGTCCATTGCCGATGGGGTTTACTCCCCGCTGTCGGGTTTCATGATGTCCGACGAACTGCAGTCGGTGCTGGTGGATATGAGGCTCCCCGACGACACCCCCTGGACGATCCCATCGGTGCTCGACATGGACAGGGGGTCCATCGATTTCGAGGAGGGGGATTCCGTGATCCTGCTCTCGAGGGGTAAGCCGATAGCGAGGATGTATGTGGAGGACATATACACATACGACAAGGCCGGTTATGCCCGGTCCGTGTTCGGGACCGAGGATCCCGCCCATCCAGGCGTCAAGCGCGTGATGGAGATGGGGGATACCCTGATCGGAGGGGAGCTGGAGCAGATCGCCGAAATGGATGCGCCTTTCCCGGACCATTACCTGACCCCTCACGAAACGAGGGTCCTTTTCAACGAGAGGGGCTGGAAGACCATTGTCGCGTTCCAGACTAGGAACGTCTCCCACGTCGGCCACGAGTTCCTGCAGAAGACCGCGGCGACCTTCGTGGACGGTTTGTTCATAAACCCGGTCATAGGGAAGAAGAAATCAGGCGATTTCAGGGATGACGTGATACTCAAGACCTACGAGGAGCTGATCAAGCATTACTTCCCCAAGGAGATCACGCACATGTCCATCCTCCGCTACGAGATGAAGTACGCGGGCCCCAAGGAGGCCATACATCACGCCATCATGCGGAAGAACTTCGGCTGCACGCATATCATTATCGGAAGGGACCATGCAGGTGTCGGTAACTATTACGGGCCCTATGAAGCGCAGGAGATATTCAAGCAGTTCCCCGATCTAGGCATGGAACCCATGGCCTTCCAGGCTTTCTTCTACTGCCATAAGTGCGGGAACATCGTCAATGCGAAGATATGCCCCCACCCCAAGGAGCATCACGACTCCCTTTCCGGGACCAAGATGAGGGAGATGCTCAAAACGGGCGAGGTCCCGAAACCGCATCACATGAGGAAGGAGGTCTTCGACGCCTTGCGCTCCTTCGAGAACCCCTTCGTGGAGTGAAAGCATGCTCATCATCCATCACTGGGACACGGATGGCATATGCTCGGCGGCGAAGATCGTCCGGATATTCAAGCCCGAGCATTTCATTAACATGACCCCGGAGATAGGAGAGTTCGAGTTCGATGAAGGGATGATTACGGCGATGAGGAACGAAAAGGGGCCGATATTCGTCCTCGACCTCAACATAACCAAGGGCCTGGACCTGCCGGGCGCGGACATAACCTTCATCGACCATCACCAGCCCCAGGATCAGATCCCGGGGGTGCGTCAGGTCAATCCGGTGAAAGATGGCGCCAACCAGGCAGACTATCCCTCCTGCAGCACCGTCGTCTCGGAGACCTACTCCTCATGGGATGATCTATCCGTTCTGGGAGCATTCGGCGATGTGGGTATAAAGGCGCTCGACCACCCATTGCTTAAAAGAGCGTTCGCATCCTCGGGCCGCGATCCGGAGGAATTCCAGAGAGCGGTCAGGCTTCTGGACTCCAGTTACGTGGTCGGGGACAAGGATTCCGTGGAGGCATCGGTACGCGCTCTGGACGACATCGACCGCCTTCTCGAGGACCCAGGGCTCAACGCCAATGTGGAACGCATACGCGATGCGATGCGCGACGTTTTCGACGCGGGCATCATGCACGGCAGGGTGATGGTCCTGGATTTCGAGCACCGGTTCAATATAATCAGCAAGCTCGCCCGAAAGGCGGTCTCCAAAGAGGGCTGCGACGCGGCGCTGGCCATCAACCGGGATTTCAACGGAAGGGCGCAGACCTACCTCAGGATCCGGGACCCGTCCACGATGGACATGGGCGGTCTGATAAGGAGATTGAAGGCGATGGGCTTCAACGCCGGTGGCAAGGACGACGTCGTCGGTGTGGTGCACGGTCGAGAAAGGGTGGAGGAATTGAGGGATCTGATGTTCAAGGAGATATACAGGATGAACGGAGGCAATTAGATGTGCGACGGAAAAGGATTCACGATATGGTTGACGGGGCCCAGCGGGGCCGGAAAGAGCTACCTGGCCGAGGGCCTGAAAGGGAGATTCTCCGATATGGGCCTCCCGATAGAGGTCTTCGACGGGGATACGGTGAGAAAACAGCTGTATCCGGACATAGGTTTCTCGAAAGAGGCCAGGGAGATGCACAACAGGGTAGTTATCAATCACGCCCGGCTCCTGACCAAGCACGGCGTCCCGAACGTGGTATCGCTCATATCCCCTTACAGGGCCGTCAGGGATTTCGCCCGGGAGGAGATCGGCGAATTCATGGAGGTCTATCTCGAGACCACGCAAGAGGTAAGGATAAAGAGGGATCCAAAGGGCCTTTATGCCAAGGCAATCAAGGGCGAGATCACGAACCTCACCGGCTACGATGGAGTTTACGAGGAGCCCTTGAAGCCGGACCTCGTCCTGCGCACCCACGAGATGACGCTCGAGCAGGAGGTCGATGCGATCATATCAAAGGTGAAACAGCTCGGATTGATGGAATGAGTGATGATCTATGGGCAGGGATTACATAACGGTGGTGACAGGCCTTCCCAGGTCGGGAACGTCCTTGATGATGAGCATGCTCGATAAGGGGGGGATCGCCCCCCTCAAGGATGATGTCAGGACCGCCGATGTGGACAATCCCAAAGGATATTACGAGTTCGAGAGGGTGAAGAAGCTGCCCGGGGACCAAGGTTGGCTGCCGGAGGCCAGGGGCAGGGCGGTGAAGGTCCTGGGCGAGTTGATGAAGCACCTTCCATCCGGCTTCGAGTACAGGGTCGTGTTCATGATGAGGGACCTCGACGAGATCGTATCGTCCCAGAAGAAGATGATGATAAGGAGGGGCGAGGATCCAGACGTCATACCCGATGATGAGCTGATAAGGTTGTATCGGACCTATCTCAAGAACCTCAAGGGGCTCGTGAACTCATCGGAGAACATGAGGGTGGCCTATATCAATTACAACGAGCTGCTATCCGACCCCGACCAGAGCTTCGAGGAGATCAGGGACCTCTTCGACGGGGACATAGATGCGGACTCGATGAGGGACGCGATCGATCTATCGCTTTACAGGAACAGAGGTGGTTGAAATGGAAAAGGTCGGGATAAGGATCGACAAGAGGATACACGACAGGATAAAGGAGAGGCTCAAGAGCACGGGGTTCACTTCGGTGGAGGACTACGTCAATTACGTCCTGGATGAAGTGCTCTCCTCCATGGAGGAGGACGAGGGCGAGGACATGTCCGACGAGGACCAGGAGAAGGTCAAGGAGAGGCTCAGAGCCCTGGGATATCTCGAGTGAGCACCCGGTGCCTTCGTGATCCCCGTCACAGCGGACGGGAACCGAACTTCCTGGCGGCCGACCTGATCCGATCTATCTCGGAGCCCCTGCGCTCCTTCTTTACGGTCATCATCGCTTCATGCAATATGCGCCCGTCCATATCCGACGGGGGATCGATCCCGAAAAGCGAGAGGACGGTGGGCGCTACATCGACCAGCTCCGGCCGACCGGGAAGGCTGCCGGGACGAACGGATGGTCCCTTCAGTAAGAAGACGGCGTCCATGTCGTGATATGCCTCCCCCGGCCCGAAATGGTCCCTGCCGAAAATATTGGCCGCGAACATGAACCTCTCCGAAATGAAGAGATGATCGGGCGCTTCATCTAAGTGGGGCCCCGAGTAGATGTCCTCTCTTCGGACCACCCTGTCGAAGACCTTCTCCCCCTCATGTTCCAGGGTGCGGAGCCTGTTCAAGAGATCGTCCCTGGACTGTCCCTTCTCCATCTGGCTATCGTTGATGTATATGCCCATGGACTCCTTGGTGGGGGTGAAAGCGGCAGACCTGAGGAAGTCGATCCTCTCCTCGTAGCCTATGCCCAGATCGCTTCCCGCGGCGTTGGTCGCCTTTCTGAACAGGGAGTAGAAGAACTTCAACACTGGGAATATGACAGGCAGCCTGACGAACCTCGCCAGGTATGCGCCCAACCCGCGGGACGAGGCTTTCTTTCCTTTGCTGTAGGAGACGGACCTCTTCATGTATCCCCAGGATTCGAGGATGCGGTTGAGATTGACCGTTCCATCGTACATCCTGAAGCCGTGGTCCGATATGATCATGAGAAAGGAGCGGTCATCGAGGCGCTCGAGCACCCATCCCAGGAAGGAGTCGAGCTCGATGAACAGTCCCTTCCCTTTCTTCCAGGCATCGGACGCGCCCCCTATCTCCCCGAAGAACTTGTGGAAGAAGTGATCGATGACGGGCATGTAGAAGAAGAACAGGTCCCATCCCTCCTTCTCGAAGAGGGCCTTACCAGAATTTATCTGCCCCTTCTGAACATCCAGCAGGTCGTCGAGGAGGTCCATGCCCTCCAGGTGGACGGCGTCCTCGAGGGACTTGTAATCCTCTATGTAAGCATTCTTATCCTCGGGGGTTATCGATACATCCGGATAGAGAAAATCCGATACCGCTATGCCTTTGAAACGCGGACCGGGGGGATATGTGTAGGGTACCCCTACCGTTATGCAGCGCTTGCCCATGCCCGAGAGCAGTTCCATGAACGTCTCCGAATCGATGTCGGAGCGGGAGTTCACCTTCACAGCGCCGTCCACGACCCGGACGAAATCGAATATTCCGTGCTTGCCGGGATTCTTTCCTGTGTTAATGGACGTCCAGGCGGGTCCCGTGACCGAGGGTATTATCGAGTTCATGACGGAATGGGCCGAGCTTTCCCTCAACTTTTTGAAATTGGGCATGGCCCCTTCATCGATGAGCGGGTCGAGCACTCCGAAGTTGAGGGCGTCGATCCCGAGGATGATGACCCTGGCGCCGTCCTTCATGGAGGGACGAGATGACGCCTCGATATTAAAAAGGTGGCCGAGGGTCGGCAGTGGCCCCTCATTCATCAGGGATCGCCGGCGCGCTGCGGGGCTCCTCCGTCTCACGGAGCAGCCCGTCGATGTCCTGGGGCCTGTTGAAAGCGCTCTCGCCTGGCTCTATGACGACCCGATCCCTTCTGCTGAACCCGATCATGGAGAGTATCAGTCCCGTCAGGGCCATGATGGCCCCCAGTCCGGGTGTGATGATGCCGAGGCAGCAGAGCGCCGTTCCGGCATCGGACGGTTCGCTCGTCTTTATGGATATGCGCAGGTCGTGGATGGATGCGTTCACATCGGGCAGTGCGATGATTATATCGCACGTTAAGATGATGCCGCTCCCTGTCACCCTTTCGCTGTAGGGGGTGGACTCGCTGACGTGGAGAAGCCTTCTGCCGTGATCGTCCGCGATCGTCATGTTGAAAGCGATCTCGGTATCGTTTCCGGACCCGATGCTTATGAGGAAACCTTCGGATGAGATCATCTCGAGGTGATGGGAGTATCTTCCGGGGCCCATCATTATAAAATCCAATTCCGAGGCTATCTCCGATTCATCCTCGAGCTCCATGCCGATCGTTCCCAGAAGATAACCGCCCGAGAACAGGAGCAATCCCAGTACACCGAGCGTCACGCCGATGGCGATGAGGAGTCTAGACATGATGATGCCCAGGAGGCAAAAGCCCCAGCATGGAGAAATATCTTTTCATCCCCGCTCATCGCAACAGCTCGACCTCCGAGGCCTTGCCGTTCTTCTCCTCCCCCGAGGTCGATGTGGGGTCCGGTTTCCTGAACACCTTGAAGGCCACCTTGGTCCCGGCTCTGACATGCTTTGAGCTTTCGGGGTCCTTGAGGTTCGTGACGTGGAAATAGTAATCGCCTTCGTCGGACCGGATGAATCCGTAATAGGGCCCGAACCGGATGACCGTCCCCGTCCTGCTGTCCTCATCCCCGGCCACTCCTCTTTGTATTCGTACGAGATATGTCTTGTCCAACTCCCCGGTGGAGATCTCCAGGAGGTCGGGATACGAGCGGATTATGGTCAGCAGCTGCTTGTGGCCGTAGGACCTGGGGTCGAAATCCGGATGGTTCTTCTTTAGTATCTCACCGAAATAGGAAAGATGTATCCATTCGTTCTCTTCCGCGTCGATCTTCCTGCACGTGTCCTCTATGATATCCCGCAGCTCATCCCCTTCCTTGGCCTTCTCCGTTCTCTTCCTCTGGGCCTGTTTTGGTTCTTCCTTGGGCAGGAGGTTCTCGAGGTAGATGAAATCGTTCGCGGATTTGGTCAAAAGCTCGTTCGAATCCTTCGATCCCATGCCCATCACATAATAACCGTGCTCCCGCAGCCTCATGAACAGGCCGTAGAAGTCGGAGTCGGAGGAGGCGATGGCGAAGGTGTCGATGTTCCTGTTCGTGTAGGTGACCTCCAGGGCGTCCATGATGAGGGCGTTGTCCGTGGCGTTGGGCCCGGTCCTGAACTGCTGAATTGGTCTTATCGCGTAACGGGAAAGTATGTCCTTCCACTGCTTCATCTCGCTCGTTGTCCAGTCCCCGTAAATACGTTTGATCATGAGGTCCCCGTGCCTGTTCATCTCATCGATTATCGGGACGATGTACCTGGCCGATATGTTGTCACCATCTATGAGAAGGCAGATCTTCCTGTTCTCGTTCATGCTATCCCCGGCTGCGGGTCGACGATCGTGCTTCGGTTTCGATCGGCCCGCGGAAAAAGGGATACGGTTCGTTCTATTTAACATAGACGCGGTCCAGGGATCGCTGTGGACCCGTTCGTGCTCGAACTCACATCGTATCGATCAGATCGGGCCGGCCACATCATCCTCGGGTGGATCTATACCCTTGCCCCTGGCGTACCTTGCGACGGCGCTCCTTATCGGTCCCGAGCACGCCACTGCATCGATCCCGAGCCCCGCGAGCATATCCTTCGCCTCCTCATCGAGGTCCGATGCGATCACGGCCTGGACGTCCTTGAGCATGTTATCCGATCCATCACCGTACGTGAAGCGCGATGGATCGCGGGCCTCGAGGAACATGATGTGGTCCCTCGTCGCCTCGTATATCAGGACCTCTCCCGTGCCGGGGAACGGCGAGTTCACCTCCTCGTCGCCCATCGTCGATACGGCCACGTATATCCTTCCAGGCCCCTTGGCGAGGTCCGGGGAGGCCGCTTTCGATGAAATGATATCTTTCTTCATCCTGCACCCTTCCCCGAAGACGGGGCCGCTTTCGAACATGCTTGAGGAGAGATCATGCCCCAGTAGCCCGATGGCATCGGAACGGCACTGGCGGCACCAACGCATCTGCCTTATGAAGCCCTCGCACTGGTCCTGCACCCGCTTCCTCTCGGAGGGGGTAGGCCCTCTCAGGTCCGCGAATGGGGTATTCGGGGTTGGTATCAGGCCGATGACGTTTATGATGAAAGCCCCCAGATCGTTCACGCGCCGGGCGATGACGGGGATGTGATCATCGTTCACGCCAGGGACCATGACGATGTTCACCTTGGTGAGTATGGCCCTTTCCCTGAGCATTCTGAGTCCGAGGAGCTGCCTCTCTAGGAGAACGGAGGCCCCCTCTCGTCCGAAATGCCTCTGTCCGTCAAGGATGACATGGGAATAGATCCTGGCACCTATCTCTGGGTCCACGGCGTTGAGGGTGACGGTGACGTGGTCAATGCCCAGCTCATGAATGCGATCGGCATGTTCGATCAGCATGAGGCCGTTCGTGGACATACATCTCTTCATATCCGGGAAACGATCCCGCAGGAGTTCGAAGGTCCTGAAGGTCTCATCGGGGTTCGCCAGGGGATCCCCCGGTCCCGCGATGCCGACCACCGAGAGGTTGGGCATGACACGGCTGACCTCCTCCACCCTCTCCAGCGCCTCCTCCGGCGCTAGGACGGCGCTCGTCACTCCGGGGCGGGACTCGTTCTGGCAGTCGTACTTGCGGTTGCAGTAATTGCACTGTATGTTGCATCTCGGGGCTACGGGAAGATGTATCCTTGCGTATCTG
Source organism: Thermoplasmatota archaeon (assembly GCA_029762535.1). GTDB lineage: Archaea > Thermoplasmatota > Penumbrarchaeia > Penumbrarchaeales > Penumbrarchaeaceae > JARVGK01. The sequence continues at coordinate 3,691 of JARVGK010000036.1, read as the reverse complement.
TGATGGGCCTTCTCGCTGTAGCAGGGATGGTCCTCGATCCTCCTCTTTAGCTCCGGGTCGATCCCTTGTTTTTCTTCCCTGCAGCGCATCGTGCTCATTCTTCCTTCTCCTTTTATCAAAGATGGACCATGTGTTTAACGAGATAGTACATGCCGATCAGCAGGACCATGATGGATCCCGCGATCCTTATCTCGTTCTGGAACCTGGAGAACCTCCTGAACAGCTCCGCCGACATGAAGCCGATGACGGAATATATCGAAGAAGTCACCGCGAAAGCGATGAGTATGAACAGCGATTCAATGATCGAGGAAGTGATGAGGAGCGGGGTGAGGAACAGGATCTTAACGCATGGGGTGAGCCCCCTCAAAAGGCCGAGGCCGAAAGTGCCCATGCTCAGACCCTTGTCCCCGGTCATCGGAGGGTTCGCCTTGTTCCGTTGGCCGCATCCTCCCGATCCCCTGGGTCCGCTGCCGTCCCTCTTCCCTCCGCATGCTGGTCCCGTGCCGTCCCCAGGATGCCTTCTCTTCCACGGCAGCGGTACCCAATGTCCCAAGCTGGATATTAGCAGGTATGCGCCCATTATGATGATCAGCACGGCGAAGAGTACGTTCATGGCCTTGCCCCCGATCATGAGGGGGCCGACCGTCCTCTTGAGGACGATGCTGATGACGGTTATCGCCAGACCGATCGCGATGAGCCCGATGGCCCTGCCCGCTATGTATAGAAGGCCGGCCCTCCGGCTGCTCGCCCCTATGCCGAAGGCAAAGAACGCGCACAGCCATGCCCCTCCGAGGGAGAGACCTATCATCGCCCCGGCAAGGACCTTGTCGATCATGCGTTCACCATCCTATCGTATAAGGCCCTTGACCTTGCCTCTTCCAGCGACCGGAAGGCGGATACGATATCGGACGATCCCGTCACGGATCCCTGGTTCCTGTATGCGATCCTTCCGTCTCGGTCAACCAAAAGTACCATGGGAAGGGCCTTCTCGGCGTCCGCCCCGTACGAGGATATGACCTCCATCGTGCCGACGGCGAACGTCCAGTTGCATTCGTTGCTGTCCCTGAACCGCCTGAACTGTTCCTCGTCCACGATCCTTGCGTTCATGGTGACCGGAACGAGCCTGTCCCAGCCTATCTCGTTCGTGGCGTTCTTCAGCTCGCGCATCTGGTCCCTGCTGTAGGAATACGAGCACATGTCGTTGATGAAGCAGACGAGGACGATCCTCCCGCGAAGCTCGGAGAGATCGAACCGCTTTCCGTCAACGTCGGTCAATGAGATCTCGGGGGCCATTTCGCCCTGGACCGTGGCAGGTCTGCTCGAGATGTAGAGCCCGAGGGAGAACAGCGCGATCGAGGCAAGGAGAATGACAGCGATGACCGCTATGCCCATTCCCTTTCCGTTCGATCCATCGCCCATCTAGTGCACCTTTGATATTTCCGGTAAAGATTTGGAGGGGTCATAAATCTATGCCAACCGTCGGATCCTCTTTTTCCCGCTCGGAACCATTACCCTTTCCGAACCTCTCCACGAGGTAGAGGGCCAGTGCGATGGAGGATACCATGGCCAACAGGGATACGAGCACGATGAAGGACATCTCGTACATTATCGTCGATAGCCCGGGCCTGGTCCTGAGGACCAGGGGGAGGTCGAAAAGGGTGCTGCCGTCCCCTTCATCCTTGGCGAGGACATGTACGGTGCTGCTCCCCGACCTGCTCGGGCGCTGTCTGGCGCGGAGGGTCAGGTTCACGGTCTCCCCTTTTGTTAATTGTATGGGGCCATCCGGCGTCCTTGTGGATACGTGTCCGTTATCGGAGCTTATGTGCAGTTCGATCGTTATCGGAGAGTTCCCCCTGTTCGTGATGGTGATGTCGTAATGGGTCCATTCTCCCACCCTGACGCTGACCACCGGACGGTTGCACCCCATGAATACCCGCCTGAACTCCGAAACGGTGATGAGGGCCGAGACATGTTCCAATACCCCGCCCTTCCCGGAGGGATAAAATGTGTAGTTGCCGGTTATCGACAGCATGTGTTCCTCATCATATGAGGTGTTTATCGGGACGTGTACGATGACATCTATGGTCTTTGGGCCCTCGCCGATGGAGAAGTTCAACGAGCCGTTCATGGACACTTCCCAGTGCGCCCAGGCCTTCAGATCCACCCGGCATACGTCCCCGTATCCGGGCGGGAAGTACACATCCACGGTCGCCTTGAAGATCACCAGACCCGTGTCCTCGGGTGAGACGTTCGCCTCCTTGTGATCGCTGTCAAGGGAGACGCTGATCAGTGGGTCGTCGTCGTCCGCATCTGCGCGTGATGGTCCAATACCGAAGGTGATGATAGCACAGAGCGCTATCGTGCATATCATGAACGACTTGGGGGCAGTCTTCATCGAGCATCACCTAAAGGACATCGGGCCGACGTTGGCCCGATAACATCATCCATCCGGATGATCGAATGCCAGAACAAGGCTACCTGAACGTGCGGGCCCTCAAATATCTTGCTGTGGGCAAATTTCCACTATAGTTCGTCCAGCATCCTCAGCTGAAGCTCCCTGACGAAGCTCAACCGTCCCGGGTCATCCCTGAGGAAACCGGCCGGATCGTTCCGGTAGGTGTAGTATGTTGAGGAATCCAACACCTTCAGCTCGGGATCCCCGATGGGGGGGCCCAGGGGCATCTTGATCATCACGGCCGCGTTCTGCCTTCTTATATCAGCTAGGGCCCCCTCGAGCCTCGACGCCCTGTCCTTGAGCGCCCTGTTGTCGCCCTCGAGCGCCGAGATGGCGTTCTGGTACCGGAAGTTCCTCTCTTTGAGGTCCTCGACCTTCGCCTTGAGGGAGTTGACGGCCTCGATGTCCTCCTTGATGACGATCCGCTCGACGGGAGCCTCCTCCGGCTGGACGTTCCTGATCCTCGTTCTGAGCTTGCCGTTCTCGGAACGTAAATCCTCGTTCTTCTTTTTCAGCTTCTGGACCTCGCTTGAGAGCTTTCGCCTCTCCTTGAGGACGTCCTCGATCTCCTCGGAGAGCTTCGCGGCCTTGATACGAGACTCGGCGAGCATGGCTTTGATCCTCTCGTTCTCGGCCGATGTCCTCTTGTGCTCACCGTGATGCCTCAGGACCTCCTCGAGGATCCGGGACTCGTCACCCGCCGGAAAGGAGTTCTTCAGTTTGTTCCACAGTTCCTTCTCGACGCTCAGTCTCACCTTGGATCCGAACATGGGGGACACCCATTCACTTCCGGATAAAGCGATAGAAATATTTTTCCCCCCTATGCGCATCTTTTAGCAGGGGGATCCCCTCGGATCGGATCCTTGATCAGCACGGGCTTTGGGGGATCCAGAGATCGACCAGGCACATGATCAGGATGCGGGCGAAGGAGTTGATGCCCACAGGCGACAACATTTCACCCGAGGAGGCCTACAAGATGGACCTCGTCAACAAGGTGGTGGATCCGGAGCACCCCATGGGTTAATGCAGGATCCCGTCGGGGGATCCCCTGTGGGTAAAAGGATCTCAACAAAGGAAAAAGAATAAATACCTTTAAGAAGCATCACGTTTCAGTCCGAGAGGCAGGCGGGTGGCGGAAGAGGCGATGCTTCCCGGTTGGTGGAGGTGTGAGAATGCAAAAGGATAGCATTGCACGAAAGAATATTGTTATTATTCTCGAGCTGCTGCTGATATCGG
>JARVGK010000035.1 GCA_029762535.1 Thermoplasmatota archaeon | reverse complement strand
AGAGAGAACGGTCACTATTACCGATAACGACAGGCCTGAGTTCGGTGTCGACGGCACTAAATCGTCGGGTACGACGGGAAACCCGTTCATGTTCACGATATATGTTGGCGACAACATCGGTATCTCCTCGGTCCATGTGGAGTACTGGTTCGGGACTGGAGATAGGACCAATGCGAGCATGGAAGGGACCGGTCCATACACTTATCTGATAACAATTCCATTCAATTCCACCGATCCCCTTTACTATCTCTTCAGATGCGTCGATATTTCGGGAAATTGGAATGGAACAGCTGCCTCGATGGTTGAAATTATCGACAATGTTCCACCGGCCTTCATAGAGGATCGGACCCCGACCGAAGCCTCCACCGGATCGGAGATCGTTATCGGCGTAGAAGTCACCGACAACATCGGGATCGATAGCGTCATGCTCGAGTACTGGTTCGGAGATGATGGCGAACACACCGTTGTGGAAATGGAATACGATGGGACTATCTACCATCATACGGTATCCGTTCCCGTGGATTCCGTGGAGGGATTGAACTATGTGATCAGCGCTCTTGATGTTTCAGGGTTGGATAGTTCAACTCCGTTGAGAACGGTCAGTATAATAGATGATATCCCACCATCGATAGCCCTGATAGATGATCTCGTCATATCCATAGGTTCATCGATAGACATATCGGCGATCGCTTCCGACAATATCGGGATCGTATCATATGAATGGTTCGGTTCACCCGTCCCCTCATCGAACGGGAAAATAAGCGGTGTGCCTTCAGAACCGGGCACGTACAATGTGACCTTGATCGTCACAGACCTTGCGGGGAATAACGCCACTGTGAGCTTTGAGATTAAAGTTTTGCCCTCGGAACAAGATGACAACGATCAGGAGGACCCTGAGGAGGATCCGAACGGTTCGGATCCAAAGATCGATGAGAATGAAAATAAAAGGACATCGGTCCCGCCAATCGTGATCATCGCCTTATTCCTCATCATTTTGATCGCTATCGCTATAATTATCTACCTTGCCGTGAAACGCTCAAAGGACTCCCTCTCCAAGGAAGAATGACGATCCCAAGATCATGTGCACGGATTAGGACCATGAAAATGACCACGGGTCATTTTCCGCCTTAGGGAAAAAGTATTATAATTACTGCATGATTACTTTGCGGGGTTCAAAATGGTGTCATATGAGGATGTGATAGATGCGTTGGAAAGCGAGATACCGGTGATAGGGATCTCATTTTCGCGAATTCTGACCTTTTTCATGATATTGATCCTGGGTTTTATCGTCATCAAGATCGTAATGGCCGTCTTCAAAGGTTCCCTGAAGAAGAGCAAGATGCCAAGGTTGATGATCGATCTCCTTGGAAAGATGGTCTCGGCCATACTATACATAGTCGTCATCTTACTCGCTTTGGGCTCTCTCGGTATAGCCGTGGGAGGCGTGTTCATAGGACTTTCAGCGGCCATTGGTCTGATAATCGCTTTCGGGCTGCAGGATTCGCTGAACAACATGTTCGCGGGCATATGGATCGCCACATTGAGACCGATAAGGATGGATGAGGTCGTAGAGGTTTCCGGCTTCACGGGCAAGGTCACAGGGCTGTCCATGATGACAACTGAGCTGATGACCCCGGACAACAAATACATAACAATACCCAATAAACAGGTGTGGGGATCGCCCATAACCAATTACACGAGGATGCCCATCAGAAGGGTGGACGTCAACGTAGGGGTCGCATACGGGACAGACCTCGACCTTGCGATAAATGTCGCAAAGAGGATAATGAATTCGACAGGACTCGTCCTAAAGGACCCGCCAATGGATGTCATCATCACCGAGCTTGGAGATTCCGCCATAAACGTCCAGCTGAGGCCCTGGGCCAAGACCGATGATTATTGGACCCTCTGGGCAAAACTGAACAAGGACATCCCCTCGGGTTTCGTCAAGGCGGGTATCGAGATCCCGTTCCCGCAGATGGACTTGCATCTGAAAAAAGGATCACTACCTTGATGGTGGACGTCGGATCCCCCATTGTCAGAATTCGCGATCATCGCTTACTGTACCATGAGCATTGAGATGTCGCCCCAATTTGGGGAATATGCATGGCAGCTCGATTATTTGATATTGTAGCCCAGAGGTATCCTCAAAGAGTGGGATCATGGATCGTAGGTGGAAATGATGTTGGATGCTGGAGTATCCACCCCTCAACATTACGAGCCAGGAACCCAAATCATTTATAGTCTGGCCGGAATCTTACTCGCATCGGTTTCCTTGAGGTGCAATGAAATGAGATCCCGGGATATGACAGGTTTTTTTTTGGTATGCATGATGTTGTTCTCTTCTTTTCCGGTTTTGATCCTCATGGATCATCAGGGAATTGACGGGTCCTTCGTTGGAGGGACAGGGACACAGGAGGATCCCTTTCTCATCGAGGATGTCCTCGCCCTTCAGGCCATGGGGGATGATCTCGCCGCACATTACGCCCTCGCCAACGCCATAGATGCGCGAGGGACATCGGAATGGAACGAAGGCGCGGGCTTCATCCCCGTCGGGAGCGAATCGGATCCCTTCACAGGGTCCTTCGACGGCAGGGGGCACTCCATCACCGGATTGAGCATACAACGCTCGTCCTCGAAATTCATAGGCCTGTTCGGTTATGTCCTGGATGCGGATGTGAAGAACGTTAACCTTTTTAATGTGAACATAACCGGGTATACCTTCACCGGTCCGCTCGTGGGGAACTTCTATTCCGGTACATTGGACAATTGCACGGCCTCGGGCACCGTTCGCGGCACCGATTATTCCGGAGCGGGCCTGGTCGGATGGAACAGCGGCTCGATATCTAACTCATCCTCTCACTGCACAGTGACAGGATGGCAATTTACCGGCGGACTGGTCGGGACCAATGGGGGCAACATATTCAACTGTTATGCCACGGGGGAAGTTACAGCGAGCTCGATCCACGTGGGAGGTCTGGTCGGAAGCAACATGGGATCGATATCCGTTAGCTACGCCTCAGGAGATGTCTCCGGGGACGAGAGTGTTGGCGGGCTTGTCGGCCACAATATGTTATCCATATCGGATTCATTTGCTGTTGGAAATGTTGAAGGAAATCAACGGGTTGGGGGATTGGTAGGGCTCCATAATGCAGGGGCGTCGATAAAGAACTCATATTCTACAGGTACGGTATCCGCAGCGGGAATTGTCGGCGGGCTAGTCGGAGCCAGCGGCGGTATGGTAGAGTCGAGTTACTGGGATATTTACACTTCGGGGCACACCGATTCGGATGGTGGAGAGGGCAAGACAACGGTGGAGATGATGCAGCGTGCAACATATTTCCGATGGGATTTCGAGAACGTTTGGTCTCACATCGAGGGAGAGACCTATCCATGGCTGAGATCCCTCCCGGATCAGATCAAGCCCCGCATCCTTTCCCCGATGCGCTCGGGCACCTTGGTAAGGGGCGATACGCTGCGGTTCAGCGGCTCCAGAGCGCCTGATCTGGCATATCACTGGACGATCGGCGAGGACAGGACGGCCTCGGTTCGCAGCCCCGGCCTCGTGAACTTCCCTGCAGTTGGCACCTATGAGGTGGCCTACGCCCTTGTCGACGATGGCATGGAGCTTTCCGATAGGGATACCAGGACGTTCGTGGTGATCGATGATACGACGTCCCATCCCGATCTGATAGCCGTCTCCATGGACATACCTGATACCCTGGCCCCGGGTGGATCGTCCACCATCGCCTACAGCGCCATGAACAGCGGTGGCGCTCCCCTTCCCGATGAGGGATGGCATGACGCCGTATATCTCTCAACGGACGCCTACCTGGATTCCGGAGACCGAAAACTCGCATCCACGAGCGTCGGCGGCGGGATCGCCCCGGGCTCGTCCTATGATGGGGTAATGGAGATCACCTTCCCACTTCTTAAGGAGGGGCCATATTATCTCATCCTATCGCTGAACGATGATTGGTCATTCGTCGAGAGGCACCGCTTGAACAATGAAATGGCAGAGGAAGTGGATGTGGCCATCCTCGAACTGGAGGAGGGGGCCGCACACACGGGAGCATATCCTTCAGGCCAGGTCGATCAATATTTCCGCTTAAAGATCCCCTCCGGAAGGAACCTGGTCCTCACACTCGATGGGCCCGTCGGACTCGAATTGTGCGCGAGGCACGCTTACCTTCCAACAAGGGCGAACCATGACGGGCTTTCGGATTCGGGGAGGATGGCCGTCCCCGGGGCGTATCCCGGTACGTGGTACATACTCGTTCAGGGAGATAGAATGCCCTCTTCGGGCAGCTACACGATCAAGTTCGAGACCGTGAGCCTGTTCTTGTACGAGGCCGATCCTAACCGTCATGTAAGAGGCTTACCTCTGGAGCTGATGCTGGCCGGAACGGGATTCATCGACCCCGTAAAGGTGGAGCTCATCGGACCCGACGGAGGGACCTACGAGGCGGCTTCGGTCGAGGTCCACCTTCCCACCCAGCTTACCGCCGGCTTTTCCGCCGGGGCTTTGCCCGAGGACGTTTACAGCGTCCGGATCTCGCGATCGGATGTCGGAACGGCCGAGCTTGTCGCCGTTCTGAACGTACTTGAACAGGGCTCTTCGAATTTCGATGCCAGAATCATCATGCCGGAGGTCGTGGGCTACAACTCTCCCGCAACCATATATGTGGAATACGAGAACTCGGGTGATGTCTCTATACCCGCGCCTCTTTTATCCGTGACGGGGACACAGGGGGACGATCAAGGCCCCCTCCTCACCCTGGACATTCAAAAGATGAAGAACGGTATGTGGACCATGTCCGAGGACATGGAGGACAGGAATGTGATGCCCCTGGGCTTTTCGAGCTCCGTTCAGATGCTGGCCTCGGGAAAGACTTCGGGGGTCATCCATCCGGGAGAGACGAGGCGCATACCGGTCCACTACGTCGGCTGGGAACGGCCCTGGAACATGGACCTTCCGCCAGTGGATTGGCGCCTGGGCATGATGGGAGCGGATAACGATGAGGTTCTGGACAAGGATGCCATGAAGGAGCATATGAGGCCGGGGCATATCTCCGCTGAGGCTTGGGACATCATATGGTCCAATTTCATCACGGACGCAGGAGATACATGGGGGGAATATGTGAGGATGATCGGACGCAACGCCCTCTATCTTCACCGGCAGGGGCAGAGGGTCGAGGACGTGGGTCAGCTTCTGGCTTTGTCCATCTGCATGGCAGAAGGATACAATCCGCTGTCGGTCCTATCCAGCGAACAGGATGCCCTGGTAGAGGCTCCAGGCTTTCCCATAACCTTCGAGAGATATCATCAGGTCCCGATCTCCAGGCGTTTCGAGATGGGACCGCTCGGTAGGGGTTGGACCCACAATTGGCAGGAACGCATCGAGGTGAAGGATGGGAAGGTCCATGTGATCGATGGGTCCGGATCGATCAGGGTGTTCGAACGCGACATTCGTTTTACCGGACGTCATCTGGGCCAACCCGGGGACAGGGGCGATCTCAGAGCATTGCCGGGAGGGAGTTACAGGCTCAAAGAACATGACGGGCATCTTCGTACCTTCCGGTCCGATGGCAGGCTCGATAGAATACAGGACACGAACGGGAACAGCATAACCTGCACCTATACTGATGGCTCGCTTACACGCCTGAGCCATTCATCGGGCCAATTCCTCGAGATATCATACGACGGCAACGGCCGTATCGTAAGCGTGAAGGACCAGCACGGGAGGGAAACCGCATACACCCATGATGGGGAGTACATGGTCCAGATCAAGGCCCATGACGGGTACACGACAGATCACGAGTACGATTCGACCCCGGGTTCTGCCAAGCTGCACGCATTGACAGGGATCGCGGTTCCCGGATCGGCTAAGACATCGATGGAGTATGACGTCTCCGGGCGCCTGAGATCGATCTCAAGGGGGGGCGAGAGGCTGACGTTCACATACGGCTTGGGGACCGTCAGCGTCCTCGATGGATCGGGCAATGCCGATACCTATCACTTCGATCACATGCGCCGCATCACCAGAACCGAGAATGCCCTCGGGGAGGCCGACTCCTACATCTTCGATGGAACAGGCAGATTGACGGAGATCACCGATCCTGCGGGTCTTTCCATAAGATACGGATATGATAACGATGGGGAACTAACTGAGATGACCGATCAGATGGGCCATACAACAAGATTCACGTATTCCGGGGACCTCCATCGGCTGAGTCGGATCATCGATGCCAGAGGGAACGGTTTCGGTTACGGATATGACGAACGCGGAAATCTGATCGAAATATACCATCCCGACGGAACGAAGGAACTATGGACCCATGACCAGAAGGGGAACGTCCTCACCTGGACCAATCGAAGAGGGAATACCACCGGCTATTCCTACGATGAAGCGGGCAGGCTGACCAAAAAGGTCCACGAGGGCGCTCCTGAGGTGAAATACGCATATGACGAACGCGGCAACTTGATCGAGGTGGAGGATACGTCCGGCATCACGGAGTTCATCAGGGATGAGCATGAAAGGATCGTCCGTATCAACTACCCTCTCGGTCAATGGCTGGAGTTCACCTATGACCGGGCTCACCGTCGAAACTCCAGCATCGATCATCTGGGTCTTGCCCTGGAATATGTTTACGATGCCACCGGACGCATCGAGGCCGTCACAGATGGGGATCTGAACGATATCATACGATATGAATACGACTCGGCCGGAAGGTTGTCGAAGAAGACCGTTGGGAACGGGGTCCAAACGACCTACGGATACGATCCCGCCGGCAGGATATCTACCCTTGTCAGCCATGGTCCGACCGGCGATGTGATCTCCAGCATCGATCAAACCTATGACGAGCGGGGACGCCGCGTTGGCGTGGATGCGCATTACGGCTCCTGGTCGTACGAGTATGATGAGATAGATCAACTCACGCGTGCGGTTCTGGACCCGGACGATGCCGGCATCCGGTCTCTGGATATGCTTTATACCTATGACGCGCTCGGAAATCGTATCGAAACGGTCGTGAACGGAGAAGCGGAGACTTACGAGGTGAACCGCCTCAACCAGTACACGCGGATCGGGGAAAAAACGTACAATTACGATGCGGACGGGAATCTGGTGGAGGAGGATGGGCCGGAAGGCAGCGTGATATACTCCTATGACGACGAGAACCGCCTCGTGGGGGTCGTAAAAGACGGCGATGTCCGGACGTTCTCCTACGACGGTTTGGGCAACCGGGTCTCGATGACGGATAACGGACTGAGGGCCCATTATATCATCGATCCCATAGGCCTTGGTGATCTGGTCGGCGTCTATGATGATATGGGGGATCCGATAACCCGCTATGTCCACGGACCGGACCTGATAGGACTACGAACGGATGCGGGCGAGCTCCATTATCATGTGTACGATGCCCTGGGCAATGCACACGGATTGACAGGGCCCGACGGGTCCATTGTTAATTCATACGCTTACGGGCCCTTCGGCGACCCCATCCACGAACAGTTTACGATCGCCAACCCATTCCGTTTCGGAGGGGAGAAAGGGGTAATGACCGATCCCACCGGTCTCGTTCATATGCGTGCGAGGCATTACGGTCCCAGGATCGGACGTTTCCTGAGTACCGATCCGATAGGCATTCAAGGGGGAGATGTCAACCTCTATCGTTATGTCAGGAATTCGCCCACGAACCTCATCGATCCCACGGGTCTGATGATAGATGTAAGCGGTGTGGCCAACCCCATGGGATTCATGCCCTGGAGCGAAGTTTACGGGGCCACCATGGGAACACCGGGTCAGGTGGCCGGTGCGGGGCTGGATATATACTTTGCAGGGTCGACGGCCATTGCCGGGTTCACGCTGCTTGCGACCGCAACAGGAGCATTGCCGTTCCTCCTGGCAGGGGGGCTCATCGTTTGGGGTTCCCACTCCATTCTCAAAAGCGTCTTCACACTGGTCTTCATAGCCATGGACCCCAACCAGAAACTGGGGCCATCCGGGATCGGGCCAGAGAACCATATCAAAGAAGGGAGCACCCTTTCCTATCATGTCGATTTCGAGAACCTCGAGGACGCCACAGCTCCGGCCCAGATCGTGACCGTAAGGGATCCCCTCTCAGAGCATCTCGATATGGCCACCTTCGAGTTCACACAGATCGGTTTCGGCGATGTGATAATACCTCTTGAGAGTGGAACGAGATACCTCGAGGAGGTTGTGAGATATCGGTTCGAGGACGAAGAGTATGATATGGATATCGAGGTCCATATCCACGCCGGCATAGATATAGAGATCGGGGAGATCTTCGTGAACTTCTATTCGATCGATCCGGAAACGGGCCTTTTGCCCACAGTTGAAACTGGATTCCTTCCTCCAGAGGACGGGAGCGGCAGGGGTCAGGGCCATTTCTCTTATCTGATAAGCCCCAGGGAAGATCTTTCGACCGGTACGGAAATACGCAATATCGCCACGATACAGTTCGATCTCGGTCTGAGCATAGATACCAACCAGATCGACCCGATGGACATGAGCAAGGGGACCGATCCGGACCTGGAGGCCCTTGTCACCATAGATGCCGGCTCCCCCGTCAGCAGGGTCGAGGACCTGCCTTCTGCGGTATTCTCCACATTCGAGGTATACTGGAGCGGAGAGGACGATATCGGGGGATCGGGCATCGCAAGCTACGACATCTTCGTCAGCGAGAACGGAGGGGATTGGGTGATCTGGTTGGAAGGTACGGATCTCACATCGGATCGCTTCGAAGGGGAGATCGGGAACACTTACGGTTTCTTCAGTGTTGCCGTGGACAATGTCGGTCACCGCGAGGAGAAAACGGCCGGTGCGGAGACCGCCGCGACCGTCGTGATATTGTCGGGACCGACCGCGAACGCCGGTTTGGACCGGAGGGTCAGGGTGGGGGATGCGGTCTTATTCGACGGGAGCGCCAGCTCGGACGATGTCGGGATTAAAAATTATACCTGGACCTTCGATGACGGAACGGGAGAGATCATACTGTACGGCGTGTCTCCGGTCCATGTCTTTAACGTTCCCGGCGTTCATACCGTCGTCCTCAATGTGACCAACGCCGGAGGACTATGGGCTACCGACACGATGACGGTGACGGTGGACCCGGTAGTGGATGGCCCCGAGAAGGAGAACATACCGTTGATCCTCGCGGGCGCGGCCGTCCTCGCTTTGATCATGATCATCGCTTTTATCGTATGTCTGTTCCTGCTCTTTATCCTGATCCGGTCGAGGCGGGATCGAAAGGATGAGGAATGATCCCTTTTAGGATCCTCTTCTTAACGATACAGCGGGGTCCGCCATCATATGATAGGATCGAAAGATCTATTGCAATGATGCATTGGTAGCGATATCGAGATGAAGGGATCCGTTCCGTACATTCTCTCGATAAATGCTCAATGGAATGAGCATTATCTGGCGAATTTCCGCAATGGAACGAGGGAATAATTCCAAGGCTTGCATGTGGTCATCCCAAGCCCGATATCCCTACTCTTACGAGTAGAGTTCAGGATGCCTTGGCCTTTTTCTTCTTTCGAAGATACAGTATCGTCGCCAGGATCGCGACCGCCAGTATCAATATGAATATCGACCATGGGAAGCCTCTCCCGGGCTCGGGCGAAGGCACATCCCTATCGGGGAGCTCCACCCTCGTCATGTCATATACGAACGTCTCGATCACGGCCCCTTCATCCGAATCGATCCCCGGGAACACGGGGGCATATACCGAATTCAAAGGTCTGGCCCTGTACGCTTCCTCTCCTTCTATCGTGAACACTACTGAGATATCGTACTCCACCCTGAGCTCTATGTAATTGGTTCCCTGTGTGGGCCTCGGGACCTTGAGCCCCCTTCCCACGATGCCGAACGTCCATATATCCCCCGATCCAACTGGGACCTCAAGACGGTCCGGGCTCCCGTCCAGGAGGGAGAGTGTGCTCTGATGGTCGGGTTCGCCGTCGCCATTCGTGTCTATTGTGAAGGCTATGTCAGCGGCCTGGAACATTGTGAGGTCGATGCCGGAATATTGCATGGTCACCGATGCACTCGTTGCCCCCGGCGGGACCTCCACGTATTTCGTCTGGTTCACAAGGGACAACGGGTTCATCGACTGGTCGTTATATCTGGAATACTCCCCCGACCAGGACACAAGTGCCTTGTTCGATGTGAACTCTCTGGTGTATGACACTTCCTTTCCGTCGTAGACCTCTATGGCATCCATCACCGTCATCGACCTCGACATCCCCCTCAAGCGCTCGAGGGTGAGAGCGATCCCGACGGCCCTTCTCGCATCGACGATCCCGTATCCCTGGACGTAATCTATTGGCTTCCCCCCCCACCCGGTCGAGTTCGTGTCCCCGGCGAGGTTCCCGTTCTCTATGGTGGGAGGCAGATATAGCGCGGATGCCTCGAGTATCCATTCTATCTCGTGTATCCTCGTGTTCGGGTTCGAATACCACCAATCGGGATCGGGACCGGAGTAGTCCTCGTGCATGTCGGAGATCTTCAGGGAAGGGGCCGCCTGCCACAATAGAGCCGCGAGGCCGGCGACGTGAGGGGTGGACATGGACGTTCCGCTGATGGCAAGATAGTATGGGTTCGTGTTGCCTCCCGTATAAGATCCTCCGCTGATCACGGTCCTTCTCGCGGAAGCGGACCAGATGGCCCTTCCGGGGGCTCCCACGTCCGGATATGTATGATTGGACCCGATCTTTCCCCTCGACGAGAAGTCCGTGACGGCGGAGCCGTCCCTCTCGTATGCCGCGACCATGATGGCGACAGGGGTGTTGCCCTGGCCTGAAGTGGTCTGCCTGGTCCCTTCGGGATCCTCCCTACCCCTGTTTCCTGCGGACCATGTGGTTATGACGTTGTTCTCGAAGGTGAGCTTCTCGATCATCTGAGTGAGGAGGGCCGAGGGGTCGTATTCCACAACGGTGACGTGCCAGGAATTGGTGACCACCCTTATGTTGTAAGGGTTCATTCCGGGCCTGGAATTCTCGTAGGCCCATTCGAGGCCCTGTATGTATCCGTCCTCGAGGGGGGTGGTGGCCTGCTCCGGTATGGATACGGTCAATCCGATGAGGTTGGCGCCGGGCGCCACTCCGGATCTCGCTCCGGCGGAGGCATCCCCGTTCCCCGCGACAGTTCCGGCGACGTGGGTCCCGTGCCCGTAGTTCACGTCAGTATTCTCCGCCTCGATCCAGACCCCGTTGCCTGCATCGTAGAGGTTCTTTATTGTCTTGGTCCCGTGGTCCAGGTCCGGGTGTCCGGCGTCGATCCCCGTATCGACCACGCAGACGGTCACTCCCGTCCCGTCCATCGGCTCGCTGGTCCCTCCCATCTCCTGAACCAGGGAGGCCCACACCTGTGTGGCGTTGATCACGCTTGTGCCCATCTCCATGTCGTGTACGACGGGATCGTTGTTCTCGACATAGGTCACCCTGTCGTTGTCCAGGACCCTGTCGATGAGATGATGGGCTCCGTCGATGGATATGGCGGGGACGGCCTCAAACGTCCGCCTTATGGTGAAACCCAGACCCTCAAGGAATTCCCTGTCCTCGTACAGGGGCCCATCCCTGAACTGGACGATCAGGGAAACCTTGCCTTCGGGGAGCACGTTCGCCATATCCGGCGAGATCCTCCCCCGATGCGTGAACGATGGGATAGTACCTGCATCGGAATGGTCGATGCTCATTATCAGGACCATCATGCAGATCATGGTGATGGCAGCTGCCTTCATGCGCTGGAGAAGGCCATGAATCGATAATAAGGTTCTCCCTTATAGAGAATATCGGTGGATAAATTGGCATTTACTCCGCTTTGGAGAAAGGGTTCTCAAAGAAGATCCACTGGTCCCAACGATCGGAGGATCATTACATGGATACGGGGAAGAAGAAAGGTGAAAAATCTTAAATCAAAAGAACGTAATAACGTTACCAGGATGGGAGACATATGAGGGGGAACGAGGAGAATGGTGACGAAGAAGCAGAGGAACGGTCTGGCCGTTCTGATCTTAGGTATTGTCATAGGTCCATTGATATTCGGAGCAGGAATGTTTCTGGTTTTCTCCAGGGATCCTGCCAAGAACAACGTGGCCGCGCTGGGACAAAGTGGTTCGGTAGATCTAAAGGAAGGTAAGTATGAGATATGGGGCAATTGTTATGGTGTGAAGATCACCGATCCGTCCGGATATGATGTGAGCATCAACAGTCCAAGCGTATCGACGACCATCAACGGGATCGATTGTTATGGGTCCTTCGAAATACAGTTTTCAGGTAATTATGACATCGATTATTCGGGATTCGATACCTTGTACATAACGAAACCCACGCATATAGGCGTGTTCATGACCATGCCTTTCATAGGTTGTTGTTCCGGTGCACTGATCGCCCTTGTTGGGCTCATCTTGACGATAGTCGCTTTCTCAAGAAAGAACAGGGAGATTGCGTCGGGATATGATGTGGGTGGCAACATCGCTCAGACAGGGAATGCTCCCTTTAAGCGTAACTGTCGCAATTGCGGATGTGAGATCGATGATAGCCATTCAATATGCCCTGGTTGTTATTGCAATCTGATGTGATGGTCGATACGCGATAACATGGATGGACCGCTATATTGAATTCCGTTTGTTGTCTTTGAAAGGGGGTCGTGATCGATACATATGCCATGAAAAAATGTATTTCGAATAACGCACTTCAGCCACTGTGAACTGGCTATGGTAAGGTGATATTTCATGAATACATTGGTGGTCTATTACTCGCACACTGGGAACAATCGATATCTTGCCCAGAGGATCGCACGGGACCTTGGTGCGGACATCGAACCCATACGGCCCCGCCTGGACGTGTTCTTTTTCCTGATATTCTCCTCTTTGCTAATTGTTACCTTCGGCATAAAGAGGTTGGAACATGATGTTGGATCGTATGACAAGGTGGTCCTTGTCGGACCGATCTGGATGGGGAACCTGATCACTCCTTTACGATCCTTCGTGAAGAGGTACAGGAAGGACATCAAGAAGCTTTACTTCGTCACCTCCTGCGGAGGAGGCGAGGACCAGAAGGATGAGAAGTTCGGGTACAAGGGTGTCTTCAGGAAGGTGGAGAAGTACTACGGCAAACCACCAGCATATTGCGAGGCGTTCCCCATCAAGCTGTTGGTGCCCGAGGACATGCAAAAAGACGATGATGCGATGATGAAGGCCCGCCTCACGGAGGAGACGTTCAAAGGACCGATCGTCGACAGATACGATGCATTCATTTCCCGGATCTCGGGAGGATCCCATAAAACGAATTGAAATGGTCCCGAAACTCACCGTCCCTCATTGTGGGAAAGGTCCTCTGATAAAATGATCCGCTGCTAGAGGGTCTCCCACAAAGGGATCCTCCTATGCTACAGCTCGGTCCATACATATCCATGAGAAAAAAACGGGGAGGATCGTAATGACCTTCCCCTATCCGCGTACCTGAAGGGCACGTCACTTGATCTTTCGAACGGATACTGTAAAAAATGGAACAATGAACATGAAAGAATTGGATTTGAAAAATACAATTTTTCTTGTTAATCAATGGTACATTCCTTCAGGATCCCTTATCGACCGGGGGAGAACCCCCGGTCATTTCGGTTTTATCCTTAGAACCTTCTGCTGTTCCGCTCAGGATTCTTCTTCCTGTAGCAATCCCTGCAATAGACCGGTCGGGTTCCGTCCGGCTTGAAGGGTACTTCTGTCTCCTGGCCACACTCGGCACAAGTTACCTTGTGCATCTCTCGCGGAGGTCTATCACCGTAGCCTCCCCTGTTATTATCCCTATACATACAGATATTTCCTTTCGCCCCATGATTGGGGCTTGAGTCCCCCCACACGGTCACTATATAAATACTTTGGTGAAGGACCACTCCTTTAACGCATTAAATTGGGGCTTATTCTTCGCAAATGATGGAATATCATGGATACTTCGGTTGAAAGCCCCCTCCTGAAATGCCTTAGCTAATGGATCAAGAGCCGTCAGCCATCGCTCAAAGGCGAGAGGGAGGGATCCCTCTTTTGGGGGGAATGGGTATATGCCGATCTAAAAGAAGAACCTCTATATACTTGGATAGGACCCCTTCATTCTCTTCCAATGATACTCTTCTCCACTTCTCGATATGGTTAAATATCATTCCGCTGTTCAAAGAGTTAGTGGGAACGAGTAAGGGATAAGAGGTCCGCCAGAAACACTCATCTATGCGA
Organism: Thermoplasmatota archaeon; assembly: GCA_029762535.1. Taxonomy (GTDB): domain Archaea; phylum Thermoplasmatota; class Penumbrarchaeia; order Penumbrarchaeales; family Penumbrarchaeaceae; genus JARVGK01. The sequence goes on along the minus strand of JARVGK010000035.1, from coordinate 20,378 downwards.
CCCGGTCATGAGTCTGAACGGAGGATACCCCGGAAGGGATCCGGTGATGATAGGATCATGCGATCTGGGGGAGGCTATGTACATTTTTATCATCCATCTGAACGATGGGATGGAAGAATTCCGTCCTCGAAGAGGATCCCCCATCGTTGTTGGGGGGGTGGATGACGGGAGGATCCCCATCCCTATTCAGGGGGCTTTGTCCTATCGCTATGAGAGGTCAGGGAGACTACTTATAGATGGATACGCATATCGTTTAACAGTGATAATATGGAGACCGTAACCGTTTCACCAAAATATCAGGTAGTGATCCCCGAACCCATACGCAAGAGGATCGATATTCATCCTGGGGAGAAGGTCGTGGTATTTGAAAAAAATGGCATAATTCATATTGTTCGGGTTGGAGATATCCGAGAAATGAAGGGAAGATACAAAGGTCTTTTAAAAGAGGGGATCCGGGATGAAGAGGACAGATACTGAACATGTTGTCGATAGCGATGATATGGTTGATAATTATATTATCGATTCCAGTGCATGGATAGAATTCTTCTTGGGGGGTGTGAATGCAAATAGATTCTGGGAATATATTGAAAAAGCGAATTCTGAACATTATTTCACTCCGGTAATTATTATTTATGAAGTTTTTAAAAAGATATATAGAGATGTTAATGAAGAAGAGGCATTCAAGGCAATTGCATATATAAAATATTCAACAAAGGTCATTGATCTGACCGATGAGATCGCAATATCCTCAGCTGAAAATAGTGTCAAAGAAAAATTACCGATGGCAGATGCAATAATTTTAACCACAGCACGAAAGTATAATTCAATATTGGTAACCGGAGATGATCATTTTAAAGGAAAAGAAAATGTAATGTATATCGGAGAATAAGTATCGATCTTGATAATATCATCGGGGATCCCCCCTACATAAGAGAAGGTAGAGAGATCCCCTCCTTCGTGAAGGAAGGATAATCCCGTCTCAAAGACAGTGCCATTGAGTGTAGAAAGGTAATCCCCATCTCAAAGATATGCCCCCAAACTCGTTGGGGGTGGGGGGGAGGATCCCCCCGGCAAAAAAGACCCGCCGTGGGCGGGTCTGTTTTCCAGGATTTATAAAGGGATCCCCTCATCGTTCCGAGGGCATATCCATCTCGATCCCTGGATCTTTGTCCCATCATTCCCATGGGCAAGGGATGTTAACTATCATCCATTCCTCTACCACGAATACATTCCAAACACCCCCCATAATGGTTATATCTTATGACATTACTCCTACCTCACAATGATCAGGAGATCTGTAATGAAAAATTCTTTTTATTTCTATTCAATATGATTTGCCATGTTGGAGGAAGACCATGTACAAAAAGATAGGGATCGCAGGAATAATTATTGTACTGCTTTTAACCGGACTAAGTGGTTGCATTGAATCGAATGATGAAGATGATAATGAAGGGGTGGGTGTAGAGATCGATGAAACAGGTGGATGGGTATCAACTGAAGATGCATCCGCCTCGGTTTATATTCAGGAAGATGCCTTGATAGACTCCAAGAAGATAAGCATCAAGAAGTCAGATGATGCTCCTGAACATGCAGGGGTGGTCAAGGATCTATGTTTCGATTTCGGACCGGATGGAACGGTTTTCGACAGGAAAGTGGACATCTTCATGAATTACTCTGATGTTGAATTACCCGAGGGTGTCGAGGAATACATGCTTGGTATTTACAAGGTAGAAGACGAAAAATTCAAACTTGTTGAGGATTGTAAAGTAGATACGGATAGGAAAATGATATCTGGAAAAATCATCTCATTCAGCAGATACGTTGCAATGGGAGAGAAGGTAGGATTCATTGTCCATACGAATAAGAACAGGATAGCCAATGACAATATGGATAAATGGATATTCAGCTGTCAGTTGAAATTGAAGAAAGAGGGGGACACCAGCGAGCCCACTGGGGAACCTCTCGCAAACACATGGATAGAATTGGATACATATTCATTGAACCATGATGGCGAGACCTATGGGAAAGGGGACCCCAGAAAAATGACTTCAGACGAAAATGGTATCATACGTGGGAATGCATATGCTACAACAAACCCGAATTCGAGATACGGGATCGCAGAATTCACATTGATTGGGCGTATAACTTTGATGATCGTGATAGATGTCGGATTTGATTGGCCTTATTTCAACCATTTTAACGAAACAATTGTAGGTGAAGAATGGACCCGTTACAATATCGTAATGGACGGACAGGAAAGAACCTTTGAAGGTCCAAATCCCATAAGAATTGAAACCAGCCCCAATGGAAAGGAAAAATTCCTAGGACCCTTTGGTGCAGAAAAGGTAGTACTTTTCCTGGATAATATTCCCCCACATTCCAGGATCAATGTTGAATTTAATATCATTTTGATTGGCCCTTGGATGGGTGGAGAGAGTGCATGGATGTATGTTGATAACGAACCGAGCCATGAGGGATATGTCTATGGATCATGGGCCAAATTATCACTTCAGGAAGACGATTACCCAGGCGGTTATAAGGAGTCCGACACTATCAATTCTCTAGGCTACAGCACAACAAAAGTAGTTTTTACCGATAAATACGGAGTTGAACATACCCTGGACAGTGGCGACTTGATCAGACCTGTTTCCGCACATGTTGAAGGTCACTTCAAGAGCAGTATCGAGTTAGTGTTCACTGTTGATGAAAGAGGTTTTAATGGTGATAGTGATGCAGGCCAATACTGGGGAATCGATGACATATATGTGAGGTATCTTTCTGGAAACGATTGAATATGTTTCTTGGAAACCATTCACTCTGCACATAAAATTATATATCATCCACTCATGGTGACGGAATATCATGCCAGCCACACATATTCATATCTTGTCGAACATATTATTGATCGTATTGATATGCCTGATAGACAAAGATGTGAGGAACTGGTTCAAAAATGATAGAAGATCATTCATCTTCCTTTCCCTGACGGTTGCAGCTTCCAATATAATTGATATTGACCATTTTCTGGCTGATCCAATCTATGATCCCGGTAGGTGCAGCATAAACTATCATCCGCTCCATAGCTGGTACACGATGCCTTTGTGGGTTTTTGGATTGCTTTTTAAAAACAAATACATTAAATATTTCAGTCTGGGGGTGCTGTTGCATCTGTTTCTGGATTGGATCCATTGTCTTCTTATGAATTTATGAACAGGTCCGGGGCAATGAAAGGCCGCTTGATTGCAGCCGTTTTTCTCCCTTCACTTGCCGGATATCTTTTCGAGGAACTTTTTATAACTGTCCACAATGGGGCCCTTGAAGGTCTCTCCAGTCAGCCGGGCAGCCATCATAGCCTGATCGTCCTTCTGCCAATCCTTGGGAACCACCAGTTTGATGGAGAAAGCTTCGCACAGGCATTGTTTGCCGGAGTATTTCTCCACCTTTCTGAACACCCTCGCCCGTCCGAACTTGCGGTATTTTTTTTCTAACCCTCCGCCCCAGAAGGTGACGAATTACCCCGATCCTGGGATCTTTGCTCTTTCATTCCGGGGGGCAAAGGGGGATCTCTCATTGAGAGAAATGAGGGGTTTCTCCCGTTTACCCTTTGGGTTTAAATAGAAAGTAATTGCTTTTAGATAATGGTGATAAAAATGAAAGTTATGTTCTTTTCCACAGCGATTATAATCATCCTGATAATATCAATGGTATCGGGTTGCATCTCCATTGACGATAAAAAAGAGGAAAAAACACCGGAAGAGTCCACTTATTGGGATCGATCATCCCACGACGGTGCTATGATGACACCGGATGGAACAAAGTCCTACACCGGGGATCATAACCTGAACATTCTATTGGCTGAAATCCCTATCCGGCAGATCATCCTGAACATCACCTACGAGGATGGGCATCCAAACACTGAACCAGACATCATTCACGGATCTATCATCACGGGGACGGATAGCAACGGAAATGAGGTATCCGACACGATCCCTGGGGGCACCATGCCTTATTCAGATCAATTCATTTTAATTTCTAATGAAGGAACACACCTCATGCATGAATTCCTCGTTGTGGATGACTTTACCTGCAATCCTGGCGAGGATACATGGCCCGGACCGTTCATATGGAGAGGAATTGAAGATGACGGATTCCTCTATCACATAGATCTTTCAGTGGAGTATCTATGTACTCAAGAAGAATGGGAGAACTTGACAGGTAAACAGGATACTTGACTTGGAGTTTTTCCTCCCTTTAAAGAGAAGCCTCCATATCGTTGGGAAGGGCGGTGGATCAAGGGAGGATCCCCCAACTCGTTGGGGATGGGGGGCGGAATGGATCCCCCTTCGGGGGAGAGGTAGATCCCTTCGCGAAGAGGATTCCCTAAATCGTAGAGGTGGGATGGTGGGATTCTACACGTTCTACGGGAGTATCTCAACGTGGGGGGAGGCACGGCGATCCAAGGGGGGTGAGGGGGATCCCTTTGTCTCGACATATTTGAAAAATCACTTCGTGATCTTGAGAAAATCCTTCGGATTTCCTCGATCTCTTGAACTTCGTTCTACGAGATTTTCCACATGTCTCGTCAAATAATGACTCGACATGATACATGGGGTATGATTGGGATTTATATACCGGTATCCCCACAATTATCTCACCATGACGTTTCCGAAAGTTTTCTCCCCTTCACATCCCTGGGGCAAAGGGGGATCTCATCAGATGGATATGATAACATCGAATCCTGGTATAAAAATATCATATGAACGATAAGATATTATCGATCTACATTTTGGCAAGTCTCTTTAAGAGCTCTTTATTATCCCTGATGCTATCATCCACTATAGCATCAATATCCCTCTTTTTGAGGGTCTTGTTATCGGACTCGGCCATGATATTATATGATTCGATTTTCTATATATATTTTTTTTTGGTCTTCCAACCATCTTTTGATATCTTCATCGGTCATTTCGTTCTCTCGAGCTTGGAAATCATCTCGATAGCCCCGATCTCCATCTTCGAGAATGCGAACCACTTCTTTCCCAAGTCCTTCAATGATGCTCCGAAGTGGTAGATGTCTTTATCATCTATGATGATGAACCTGTCATGGGAGTTCCTGAACTCTTTTATCTCGATCCGGGGATATTGTTCGTTGAATTTCAGAACATTCTGGACCAATACACTTGTGAGGTTCTTTGTCAACAGAAGCACATTGACGTTCTCATCACGGTTTATGAGCATGGTAAGAATGCTATCATCAAGATAATTGTCGATTATGACGATGGACTTCCTGGCGCTTTGGAGGATTCCCGTTACAAGTTTATGTGCATCGAATATCTGACCCTCGTAGAATATCCCTTGCTTTGGCTGTATTTCCTTGAATTCTATAGCCCGTAAAACCTTTTCCATTTTCCTATCAGTTTCCACTTGCTTCGATTCCAGTGTATCCAGACGTTGAAACAGCTGGGCGTTGGAAAGAATAAAATGGCGCATTTTAACGAAAGCATCGATTATTATCACACTCATCTCAACTGCAACAGGGGTTTTCAAGACCGCGGAGAGCATCGCCACTCCTTGTTCGGTAAAAGCATAAGGTTTTGTTCTTCTTCCTCCCCAACTTGAGGTCACAATGTGTGACTTCAAGATTTCCATTTCATCACCGGTTATCTGAAAACAGAAATGCTGGGGAAATCGGTCCCTGTTTCTTTTCACAGCTTGATTCAGCACCTTCGTCTCGACCATGTACAATAGCGCAAGGTCAGCATCCAACATCACTTGGACACCTCGAATCGAATATATTCGACTCTGAATATCCTCGATGAGAATTGGTTCTTTTATGTTCATTCCATATCCACCTTATCTGGATCAAGCATATCTTGACGAGATTATGTTTATTCCATTTATTATTGGAAGCCAATATGAACATTGCTTTATCATATGATTTCTTGGAGAGGTTGCTGAAACTATTTTGTGGCTCAAAAAAGTGGGAAGAATATCAATACTCCACGAAGTAACTCAGCGTGGGGGGTAATCCGACGATCCCAGGGGGAATCTTAGTGTTCCACGGGAGTAATTCATTATGGGGGTGGCCCGGCGATCCCAATATAGTTTCGTATTCAACTATCGTTCCAATAGAAATTTCCATAGAGGTTTGAAAGTTATCCGCTTTTCATTCATGACCTCGTATCCTTCATAGGTCCATGTTATCACTGTTAGATCGTCACATCTCAGCAGCTCTGAAGCGATGCACAGAGATATCAGCTCCCTGTCCCTGATATCATCTCTTATCTCCGCATAGGTGACCTGGATCAGCTTTTCCACGGATGTACCGCGTTTCAGGACGAAATCCACCTCCCGCTGTTCATGGTCTTTCCAATAATAAACCTCAATATCCCGGTCAGATGTCTTGTATCGCTGCAACTGAATGGCCACTAGATTCTCCATCAACCTTCCCTCGTCAGGTCCTGACCTGAAAGCGACGGAATTTATAATTCCGCTATCCACACAGTACACCTTCTTCGGTGCTCTGAACTGTTCCTTGAGTTTAAAATTGAATCGTTCTAGGGTAAATACAAGGTACGCCTCTTGCAGGTATTCGATCCATCTCGAAACGGTCTGGATCCGGTCCACACCTATGATACGGCTCAGGCTGCGATAGGTTATCTCCGTGGAATGGTTCGAAATAAGATATTTGGCAAGTCTTATGAAACTCTCCCTTTTCCTGATGTTGTTCTTCGAGATTATATCTCTGGAAAGGATGTTATTGAATATCAGGGGAATGATCGCCCGCCCGATCTTCTTAACCTCTGGAAACCCCCCCTGCTCCATATATCCGAGAAGCATCTTCATTACCTCTCCCTGGTCCTTTGTATCGAGATCGTCTCTCAATACCATCCCTCTGCTGTTCAGATATTCCCTGAAGGAGAAAGGGAACAAAGTGATGTCCAGATATCGTCCGGTCAGTTTTGTGGATAGGTCTCCTTCGAGCATATTTGAATTGCTGCCCGTTATCACGACTCGTTTCGTCCTTCTCAGGCGGTTCGCGAAGATCTCCCATCCCTCTATGTTCTGGATCTCATCCAGAACTATCATATCCAGATCACCGTGTATCATGTAGAGGGTTTTGAGGACCACGTTGAGGTCCGAATGATCCATGCCTATCAGGCGCTCATCATCGAAATTGAAGTATCCCGCCCTTTCCCCTTTGGAGATCTGATATGAGAAGACGGACTTTCCGCAACGCCTGATCCCCATGACGACCAGGAGGTTGGGGTGTTCTATGTATCCCTTGGCCAACCGAAGGTTCTCACGCTCGATAAGCGTTTCCTGTTTTTCGATGTCCTCGAGTTCCTTCTGTTGGTCCAGGATGATCTCTCTCAGGTTCATGGTAGGATAACGGCATTCTTTGTATAAAATTTATCTGTTCATAAACGCATATTATTGTCAAATCTATGCGGTTAGTAAAATATATCCAATGCTTTATCGACTCTATCCTCTTCGTGAGATGCACCCTCTCGCCTCCTTTGGGGTACGCTTTGGAATCGATGAATAGAGTATCATGGAATCCAGATATTGCCCCTCCTCCTTTAAAGTGCCCCCCATCATTCATGGAGGGGGGTAAAATCGTTGTCCGGTTTTGGGGGGATCCTGGCGCGGAAGGGGGTGGGATAGGGGTGGATCAAGTGACGGATCCCCCCTTTAGTTAGGATTTCTTCCACCTCTCAAAGACAAGCCCCCTTCAGTGTAGAAAGGTTATCCCCCTTTCGAAGAGGATCCCCCCCTTCGTTGAGGAGGGGGGGGATCCCCGCGGCGAGAATACCCTCCATGAGGCAGGGGAGAGATCCCCCTTTGGGGGAGAAGGGTCTTCCCACTCTCGAAAAGGATCCCCCAAATCGTAGAGGTGGGATGGGGGGGATCGATAGCACTCCGTTTAGCATGCCAGCATGGGGGGATCCGGTGGTGGATGGGGTAGAGTAGGTGTATATCCGGATTCAGGGGCGGATCCTCATCGATCAAGAAACTATCGATCTCCAAACAACGGCACCTATGTGCCGACGTTGGGAGATGGGATCCCATGTTCCTGTTACCGATAATGATAAATATTTTTAATCATATGTTATTAGCGGGTAATTAAAATGTCCATCGTGAGCACCGACATACCAAAGGAGATGAACGAGGAGCTAAAGCTCCTTGTCGCCGCCGGTCTGTACAAGAGCAAGAGCGAGGCATTGAGGGATGCCATACGGGACCTGGCATACAAGTACAGGGACGAGATCAGGGATGTGAAAGAGGCCAGGAAGAGACTCGACAGTAAAATGGGGAGTAAAAAGCTCAGCGGGATCCTCGATGAGATAAGGAACGAGGAATGACCCCCATGGTCTATTTCTACATCGATACCTCGGTCCTGGTCAAGCGATACAAGACCGAGGAGGGGACGGATCTCGCGGACTATCTGATGGATGAAGCGATATCCGAAGGCAATATCGTTGTCACATCCTCGATCACCATGGTGGAACTGTTCAGTGTCTTGAAGAGAGCACAGAAGGGTAGAATGCTCTCGAAGAAGGACGTATCGATAGCATTGGCCGCAATAGCCAGGGACTCCGAGCGTATTATGATAAGGCCTGTAAGTGAGGATACGATGGGAAAGGCCATCGAGGTCATAATGGAGCACGGGACCAGGACTCTCGATGCGATCCATCTCGGTTCATTGATGGAATTGAGAGATACGATGAGACTGGTCCGCGAGGATGTCCTTCTGGTATCCGACGACCGTGAGATGTGCGAGGCTGCCAGAAAGGAGCGGTTCGAGGTCATCACGTCCAAGGACCTGGATACTTTGAGGAAGAAGTTCGAGAGGTGAACGGAGCATCTCACGCAGACCCAACATCATTATTCAGTGATACTGGTACGAAGATCCCGAGTATTCGGAGATCTCCTTGACCTTCGTTATGGACCATCTTTCTCTGCTGTTCCATTAAAGTTTAATGACAAATGGACCGTCCTTATCTAATGTCATATTCTTCCTGAAAAGATGATCCCTCATCTTTTTCATCCGGCGTGTTCCATCCCATATACTTGAAGACAGTTTTTAATTTCATGATGTCGATAAAAGATACCTTTGTATCATTCACCTCGATCTCGCCCCTCTTGCCTGCGGAGTTGACGATATAAGCTCTTTTCGGAGAATACTGTTCGATGAATGACCTCATACCCGATTCGATCTTCAGCTCCACGCTGTTCAATTTCACCTCGATCGGCATCGTTTCGTTCCCCACACGAACGACGAAATCCACCTCCGTCCCCGTCTTCTTCTGCCAGTATTTCGGTTTGTGACCCAGTTTTATCAGTTCCGTGAAAATGAGGTTCTCGAACGAGGGTCCGTCCAATTGCATCCCGACGTTCCCCGAGATTATGTTCCTCATTCCGTTGTCTATGAAATATACCTTGGGAAGTTTGGTCAATTCCTTGTTGGGATTCGTGAAGAACGGGGTAACCAACCTGATGAGGTAGCTCTTCTCCATTGCGGATAGATATTCCTTCAGGGTCTTGTATGATATCGCGACATTCCTTGACATCTTGTCCATCGAAAGCTGCCCCGTGTACATGTTCGCCAGATAGAGCGCGCTCCTCTCAAGTGCTCCCAAGTCCCTGATGTTGAACACCCTGGCGACATCCCTGAGGACGAGTGTCTCGTGGAGGTCCCTCAGCAGGACCTCCTTGAGGAGGGGATCCTCCTCCAGGACAACTCTCGGATACCCTCCGAAGGAGACCATCTCCCTTATGGAACGGAGGATCTGGACATCGTTCGGGGAATGATACTGCCTCGCCCTCATGATCTCCGAGACCGAAAAAGGATACAGTCTCAGGATCGATACCCTTCCCACGAGGAAGGATAGGACCTCCTTTCCGAGAAGGGTCTCCGATGAGGAAGTGATCCAGGTCCTGTTGCCGGTGTCGTTGAGGTATTTCAGATTGATCCCCGCATCCTTGCAAACCTGAACCTCGTCGAGGATCGTGACGTCGTTCCCTTTCAGATATCTGTTCTCGAATCCTTTTACATCGGTCTCGAACAGCGACCTGATATCGATGTCGTCCATAAGAAGATAGGAGTTCCTGCTGTTCATCCTGTTCTTCAGAAAGGTCGTCTTACCGGATTGTCTGGGTCCTGCGATCGCTATCGTATTGTAAAGGCCTTTGATCCTCTCGAAATACCCTTCGAGGTCCCTTTCAACGTACATGCCGGGCAAATGATCGTGATATTACATATAACTTACTGTAATTGGATTTAAATACCATAATAGTAAGTCTTTTATTGATTCTAATTCCAAATTCAGTAATATAATTGGACAGCCTATCGATATTATCGGAGCACCTGTGAGATCAATATACGGATCCTCCATATCGTAGGTGATCGGTGGATCGTTCCTAGCGTCACCCTTCGGAGCCTATTCGGGATCTATCAGGACCCCAAATCAGTATGGTCCTTTCAATTCATAAGGTGCTCCCTCCGTCGTAAGGGGGGGATCGATCGCACTCCACGAAGTACTTCATTGTGGGGTGGCCAAGCGATCCCAGGTGGGAAAGAAAAATCGATCCATTGGGGGGATCATGTGACGCTTATTTCGGAAATAGAGATCGGATGGGATCTCCTGAAATCAGACGAGAATTTCCGAGGGGTATATAAGGACCAGACTAGAATTTCCGAAGGTTGACAGTTCTCTCGTTCAGGCTACACTGAACATTAAATAGGATAATTATTGCTGGAATTTGGTTATCGTTCAACATCGTTCATCGTATTTTGAACGATACGTTTAAATTCCCGTTTAACATTACCGAACGATGTATGCAGCTCAACGAACTCCTGGACATCATCAAGGGAGGGGAATCGGAGAGGATCGAATTCAAGACCAAGGTCACATCCGATATAGGCGAGGAGATCTGCGCCATCGCCAATGGATTCGGGGGTTTATTGCTCATCGGTGTCGACGACACGGGAATGGTCCAAGGGTGCAACCTTGAAACCTCCAAATTGAAGATCTCCGACCATGCAAACTCCATCACTCCCCCGGTCAAGATCAACTTCGATCATATTAGGATCGAAGATAAGGATATATTGATCCTGGATATCCCACAATCTACGAATCTGTGTTCGATCGGGGGTATCGCATACATAAGGATCGGGACATCGAAAAGACCTCTTTCCATGCAGGAGATATTCACAATAGGTGCCGAGAACCTTCTCTATGAGATCGACAAGACCCCAACAGATATGAAACCTGACGAAACATTGGTGGAGGAATTCCATAGCAGTTCGCGGACACAGATCGCGGATATCGGGTCCTACCTCAATAGAATTGGGGCAACAACATCCGATGGATACCTTTCCCTGGCAGGGCTCCTTTTTTTCTATCCTGACCCTGAAACGATCATTCCTCATGCCTCGATCCGGGTCATTAAGATCGACGGAACCTGGAAGAGGTATTCCGGATCCTTCATCAGAACGATAAAAGAAGTTGAAAAGGACATTGCCAAGGATATGGCATTCTATCCGATCCAGGCCGGATTCGAGAGAAAGGATGTGCCCGAATATCCGATAAAGGCTATCAGGGAAGCGATCGTCAATGCTGTGACTCACCGCAACTATGCCATCAAATCAGAGGTCTTCGTTGAGTATGTCAAAGATGGATTGCAGATCAGGAATCCCGGATCCTTCCCTCCCGGAACGACACCCGAAGATCCGATACCGATCCCTCGCAATCCGATCCTTTATGAGCTGATGTTCCAATCAAGATTCGTTGAGAGACAAGGAAGGGGTATCGATCTGATCAGGGAGGAATGTGAAAAACATCCTTTTGTGGATTTTTCTTATAATATACGACCGAATTATACCTCGATCAAGTTCACCAAAACGCTCACGAACCTTTCAGAAGAACAGAAGGATCTCATCGGGATACTATCCTATGGCGATAGCTCTTCCTCCGAGATATCCAGGAGGATGGGGATCTCGAAAGGGACCGTCTTACGGATCGTCGATGAGCTGATGAGTTTGAACCTGATCGAGAAGATCGGATCGGGTCCAACAACAAGATACCGGATCAAACGTTGAATGGAACGGATCGAATGCTAGGGCATTTCCCGAAGGTCCGGAAGGGATCGGATCTGATCCGAAACGTGGAGATCTTCAAGGGATCTCGACCATTACAGGATCACTTTTTCGTTCAAGAGTATGAAGAGTACTGAAGTGGAATTGAATGTTGAGGGGTCCGATAATGGGGTAGAAAGGGGGGTAGAAAGGGGGGTAGAAAACCTTTCAGATAAACAGAAGATCATACTTATGTTGATGAAGACAGAGCCTAAGATCAGCAAGAGGGAGATCCAGATCAGGTCCGATCTTTCAAAGAAAGCTGTGGATTACAATATCGAGGTCCTGAAAAGACTCGGTATGATAAAGAGAATAGGTTCTGATCGCGGAGGTATCTGGAAAGTGAATATTTGATGGAATGTTCCTTTCTTCCGGAGTAGAGATCCCCCCCTTCGGGGAGTGGGTAGATCCCACTCTCGAAGATATGCCCCCATATCGTGTGGGGGGGGGTGGGATCCCGTGGAAACAATACCCGCCATAAGGCAGGGGTGAGATCCCCCCCTTCGGGGGAGAGGGTAGATCCCACTTTCGAAAGGGAGCCCCTACTTCGTTGGGGGGAGGAGGATCATGAGAAGATCCCCCCGGGAAAAAGACTCGCTAATAGGCGATCCAGGACCCGCCGTGGGCGGGTCTGTTTTCCAGGATTTATAAATGGATCCCCTCATTGTGACCGAGAGCTTTGCCCTCCCATTTCGGGGAGCAAATGGGGATCTCCCTGATGATGTGATGAATGTTACATTTTTATATACCATCCATACTTTCACCCTTATATGGATGTCATACAAGAAGTACTTGACCATGAGGAATTCGATTGTCAAATCACTTATTGATATATGATATTCATATCAAAAAATACATGAAAAGAAAAAACACGGACGGTTGAAAAAATGAAATTACTATTCCATGATAATTGGATTGATCTGGAAGCTCCAGTTTACATGTCTGAAGGACAGAGATTTATTTTAATAAATTTCTTTAAGGATAATTATGAAGATGTTGAAGTTGAAGAAGTTCAAGAAGCTGGAAGAAATATTGGTGCAAGAGAATCAATTATCAAAGAATGGACAGAGAATGATTTATTAATACTTTTAAGTTCATCTGATAATGAAACAATTGCAAAACAAATGAACAGAACTATAATGAGTGTTAAAATGAAGAGAGGTTATTTTGTTCCGGATTTTTGGAAATGGATGAGAGATAGAGGAATCACCCCACCTGCAGATATAGAATTGATAAGAAAATATGTAAACGAGGTGTTAGGAAAATGAAGATCTTGATTGGTAACAATGGTAATGTTGATTTTGACGGACCTGTTGAAATGAATCAAGATCAAAGAGAAGAATTCATCAATCTAATGAACTCACTCTTTAAAGTAGTTCAAATAAAAAAAGCAGATCAAATTCGATTCGATAGAATAGGTGATAAATTATTTATGAAACCATGGGAAAAAGAAGAATATGCTGTTCTTCTTGAAATAGAGGATACAAATAATGTATCAGAAATGCTTGGTAGAACGTGGATGAGCGTAGATATTAAAAGAGGAGATTTTTTTCCAAAATTCATGTTATGGGTAGAAATGAAAGGAAAAAGCTTACTAAAAGATAACATTCAGGATTTGATAGAAGACTTTATGAAAGAAAAAGAGCAAGAATTATTAAATAAAAATATACAAAGAAAAAACATTACGAAAAAGGAAAAAGAAATAAAAAGGTTAGAGGAACTTATTACAGAGAAAAAAACTAAGAGGAGAAAACAATTAGAAATATTGAAAATAAATGATAAAGAATTGGATATTGACAAAATAGTATCTGATGAGATAAAAGAATTAGAAAATAAAATTGAACAGATAAAATTAGAGTTGGAGTCTTTAAGTTAGTAAAAAGTATAAGAGGTTATTTCATGGGTATTCCAGAGATCGGACAGTTCACACATGTTCGGAAAAAACCAGCCTTGGTCCGGAACGTGGAGATCTTCAAGGGATCTCGACCATTACAGGATCACTTTTCAATTGAAGCAGATAGATGATCTTGATATCACTGCCCAGAAAACTACCCTAAAAACTGCCCGGAAAACTACCCCGATGCAGATGGCTATCATCGGATATCTGAAACTCCATCCTCAAGCAAGCAGAAAGCAGCTTGCCGAGAATATCCCCGGGATCTCCGAGAGCGGGATCAAATACAATCTGAAAAGACTCAAGGAGATGGGTATGATAACACATGTTGGTTCTGCAAAGGGTGGTCATTGGGAAATTATCGAATGACCTTTTCCATCCCGACCGATATCATCAAAGGATCCGTTTAGAGGAGGTATATAGTCCTTCGATAGGATCTTTCTTCTTTCAAAGGGGATCCCCATCTCGAAGGGAAGCCCCCAAACTCGTTGGGGGTGGGGGGAGGATCCTCCAGGAAGATCCCCCTGCCATGAGGCAGGGGAGAGATCTCCCCCTTCGGGGAAGAGGGTAGATCCCCCTTCTCAAAGAGATGCCCCCAAACTCTTTGGGGGTGGGGGGAGGATCCCACCCGGCAAAAAGACTCGCCACGAGGCACTTTAGGACCCGCGATGCTTGAAAAATCCCTTTGGGATCATGAGAAAATCCTTCGGATTTCCTCGATCCTTCGAACTTCGTTCTTCAGGATTTTCCGCATGTCTAGCCTTTCAGGCTTCGACATCGTTGAAAAATCCGCGTTCGGATTTTCCCGATCCCTTGCCTTTCAGGCTTCGGGATGGGGCCCCGCGTTGGGCCCCGACTGGGGCCCCGGGTGGGGCCCCGACATGAGGCATTTCAGGACTCGCCGCGGGCGCGTCTGTTTTGGAATTTTGGAGTTAGCCAGTGTACTCGAAAAAGACTCGCCGCGGGCACCTCTGTTTTTTTGGATTTATAAAGGGATCTCCTAATCGTTCCGAGGGCATCTCCATCTCGATCCCGGGATCTTTATCCCACCGATCTCGGGATCTTTGCCCAATCATTCCCATGGGCAAAGGATTTGAACCATCACCCATTCCTCTACCACGAACACTTTCCACTTACCCCCTCATACTTCCCCATCCATAAGGGTTATATCTTATGACATTACTCCCATCTCACCCATCTCACAATGATCAGGAGGCTGTTCCAGGGCGGATCGGAATCCTTCCCCTCGACCCTGAACGATCTGAGAGAGGGATCCCATTGCCTCGCTCTCTATCGCTCCGAAAATGGGGATATCATCGGTTCCGGTGGCATAAAAAAACCCTCGGCGGTGCGAAAGGGGAATATTTTCTCGAGGGCAAGGTCCCTCTACTCCCCGGAGGAGTTCGAGATGGAGATAGGATGGATCCACTCCCCGCAGGGTGAGGAGGGGGAGGCGATCTTGGATTCGATCGTGGGGGGGCTCATAGAATATGCCGGGTCCACAAAGCTGTATTGTATTACCCTGTCGGATGATATGCGACTCATTCCGGTCCTCAAAGATCACAGGTTCAGAAAGGCCGGGACCGAGATCCCCTCATCCCGGGGGGATCACTCCTTCAATCTATATGTGAGAGAATGATCCAACCGGCAACCCTCCTGGGTTGGGGCTGTTCGGGATCATTCATCGATCGGGTCATTTTCCATGAACGGATAATTATGATCCGATGGGGGCGTCAAATTCTCTTTTATGGTCCTCGGACTTGTCCATGATAGAAGATTGATATATGAACCCGATTTGTCGTTGGTCCCAGAGCATCTGGCACCGCCGAAAGGTTGCTGGCCAACGACAGCGCCTGTCGTTTTGTCATTGATATAAAAATTACCCGCAGCCTGGTGCAATATTTTGGATGCGGTCACAATCGCTTTTCGATCATTGGCGAAGATGGCCCCGGTGAGCGCGTAAGGCGATGTGCGGTCGCACAGATGAAGCGTTTCCTCAAAAGCATCATCATCATAAACGTATACCGTGAGTACCGGACCGAATATCTCTTCCTCCATCGTCACGAAATGCGGGTTCGTTGTCTCTATAACGGTCGGTTCGATAAAGTACCCCTTGGATGAATCGGAGTTACCGCCCATGATGATCCTGGCATCCTTTGAATTTCTCGCTCTATCAATATAGCCGCAGATAGAGTCGAACGCCTTTGGATCGATCACAGCGTTCACCAGATTCCTGAAATCCGTCACATCCCCCATCTTGATCTCGGCCAACGCCTTCTCCAGAGCTGTCCTCACCCTAGGCCACAATGAATGGGGGATATAGAGACGCGATGCTGCGGAACACTTCTGTCCCTGGTACTCGAAAGCTCCCCTGACAATTGCCGTCGTAAGGGGTTCCACTTCGGCCGAGGAGTGAGCGAATAAGAAGTTCTTGCCACCGGTCTCACCGACCAGCTTGGGGTAGGAATCATAAATATGTAGGTTGTCGCTGATATTTTTCCAGAACTTGCTGAATACAGCGGTCGAACCCGTGAAATGTACTGCAGATAGCCTTCTGTCCTTGAAGACAACGCTACTAATGGTCTCACCCGATCCCGGAATGAAATTGATAACCCCTTTCGGGAAACCTGCCTCCATGAAGACGTTCATTAGTATGTCGTTTGAGAGAAGTGCGGTGGTAGCAGGTTTCCAGACGACGACATTGCCCATGATCGCAGGTGCGCTCGGCAGATTCCCCGCTATCGCCGTGAAATTAAAAGGGGTCACAGCGAGGATGAACCCCTCGAGTGGCCTGTATTCGATACGGTTCAACGTGCCGGGAGAGGTGTCTGGCTGATCCGAATAGACCTTCTGCATGTAATAGGCATTGAAACGAAGGAAATCGATGATCTCGCAGGCAGAGTCTATCTCGGCTTGATGAACGTTCTTACTCTGGCCAAGCATTGTTGCCGCGTTGATCATGTAACGATATTTTCCGGACAGGAGTTCAGCTGCTTTCATGGCGATCGAAGCCCTCTCTTCCCAGGGTAGGTCCTCCCAGTCGGCTTTGGCCGCTAATGCGCTCTCGATGGCATCGGTTACAAGCTCTGTCGTCGCTTTATGGTATCTGGCCAGAATGCGTTTGTGATCGTGGGGCATGATCACGGTCCCCATGTCCCCTGTCGAGATCCTCTTCCCACCGACGATCGGCATGATCTCTATCTCTTTTTTTAGGATCCCCTCGATCGCCAGACGCAGTGCTTTTCTTTGAGCACTTCCGGGGCCATATTGGTAAATCTCTTCGTTTTTTGGATTGGGTAAACACATGATCGTTTCATTCATAAACATAACCCATAATTCTTAAAACATAACGGATATATAATTGCTGTCGCTAATTTCTAATCCCACTTCCAGTTCAATTGAGGCGGATCTCGCTGGTCCACAATCCGTGTATGTTGCAGTAGGATTCGCCTATGATGAACCCGGGCTTCTCGGTCTTGAACCTGGCGATAACATGGGGTTCGCAATAAATAGTGCTCGTGTCAGGACCCTTGACGGACGCCCCGTGTGCGCAGAAGTGATACTCACCGATGATATAGGGAAATTTCTCCCCGTCTGGGAGGAACATCAGCTTGATGAACTCTATGTGATGCTCCGTCTTGTTCGGATGCTGGATCTCCTTTCCCACCACGGCCTCGACCTCGACCAGGCTGCCATCGTGTTTCACCACCTCTATCACTGGCATATGCTTTTCGTTCTTCCAATCGCCCTTTTGCAATAATTCCTTCAGCTCGACCATCTACTATCACCTGCGTAAGTATAGGCCTTTTCATTTATCATCTTGATGCTTGATTAAGCCCCTATCTTCGGTCAAGACCGAGGAATACCGAATTCTCCTCCTCCCCGGGGGGCCCTTATAAGAAGATATCGGGTCATGGTAGGTAGTGTTTCGTAATAGAGATCCCTCCCCAAGGTTCGCGGGAAGATCTTCTTTATCTCGAAGGGATCCAGTAGTGGGAAAAGGAGGGAGATCCCCCTCCATGAGGGAGATCGATCTGATTTTATATCCAGGTTATTCCCCCCAAGCGTCGGTGTGAACGATGATCCCGTTACAGGATCGGCATATACCACGCTCGCACCTTATTGGAGCAATATCCTTGGAAAGAAGACGATGAATGCTGTCAAGCTCTTAAAAAGAGGCGGAAAACTCATCTGCACAGACAAAGGATCGAGGGTTGAAATATCAGGTCAAGCGATCCTTTACCTTGAGGGAGAGATAATCTACCATGCCTCAGATGAGTGGTCCAAATATCGGTGATTTCGTCATAACCATTTGCTGATTCATGTCTCCTTCTCATTATTAAGATGAGAAAGGTCTCACTCGTAGACAAAGAAAGAATGCTCGTTGAAAGTAGCAACAACTTCTCAAAGGAGATGCACCCACCTATAACCATGTGAGATCCCAATGTTTGGTAACGTATTCATCACTCGCGGGATCCCCTTCGGAAGAGGTGGGATCACCTTCTCGAAGAGTAGCCTTCATTCATTGGAGGGGGGGGATCCTCCTCCTTAAGAAGGGTGCGATACCCCTTGAGTATAGGATATTCTCCTTATTGAAGAAGAGGATCTCCCCACTTTGTTGTGGGGATGGAAGGGGATCCTCCGCCCGGACCGCTCCTGTCTGGGAAAGTTTTAACTATTTTCAATCCTTATTATTCAGCAACAATTCTCCGACGGCTGGTCAGGAATGGTCCGATGAGATCCCTCTCCGCTATACTTATTGCACTTGTCTTGGCATCCACGATCCAGATCATTCCATGGGTTGAACCGAATCCCGTCCTGGAGGAATTGGTCAAGGGACCGCCATATGACGGGGATCGATATCATTTCACGCAAAATGACGGCCAGTGGACAGATGGTGTCCTTTTCGGAGCTCACACGGACTTCGGTTCCGTGGCCTTTTCGATCGGTTCTGTTCATTACATATCGACGGATAACGGCGGAGTACCGACCCACCGATATCACCCCATCCAGCTCTCTTTCATTGGTTCGGATGGAGCAAGGCCATCAGGTGAGGAACCCCTGGATTTCCCCACGAATTACATAATGGGGAGAGACGCAAACTGCTGGATTTTCGGAGCAAAGAGCTATCGGAGGATATTATACCAGGATCTCTGGGAGGGCATAGACCTCGTCTATTTCTTCACGAGCTCGGAATTGAAATACGAGTTCATACTTGGACCCGGCTCCGATCCGAGGGACATTCGGATCCGCCTTGACGGCCATTCGTCGCTTTCATGTGCCGGGAATATGCTCGCGATAGGGACCGGAGGATCCCCATGTATCATCGACTCCGATCTCTACGTTCATTATGAGGACGGTCCGGATGAGGTGCTGCCCGGTTCGTTCGTCATGATCGATGAAAGTACCTATTCATTCGATGTGGACCCACCCGGAGACCGGACCGTCATAATAGATCCTGTGGTCTCAGGGGGCTACATCGGAGGGAGCGGGACGGATTCGATCTCGTCGACCGTCGAACTTCAAGATGGCGATATAATGATCTGCGGCACTTGCGACTCCCCCGGCCTTCCGATCCGGATGAACGGTTACGACGCAACATTCAACGGCGGGGCCGATGGATTCATTATCAGGAAAGCCTCGGACGATGGAGGGATCCGCTCCGCGACCTACATCGGAGGGTCACATGACGATCATATCAATTCCATGGCCGTATCTGACAGCGGTGGTCTATACATATGCGGTTTGACCTATTCCGACGACTTTCCCGTTACAAAGCTGGCGTTCGACGATTCGTTCAACGGTGATACGGACGTCTTCGTGATGGGATTCGATAGCAATCTTCTTGAACCCACCTTCTCGACCTATATAGGAGGATCAGGTCAGGAGAATTCGTTCTCGATATCGATAGGAAAACAGGACAGGCCTGTTGTCGCGGGGAACACCGTTTCCGATGATTTTCCCGTCGTCAACGGATCCTTCGATACCAATTTCTCAGGTGGGAGCGATATGTTCCTTTTGATGCTTGAAAAAGACGGATCGGACCTTATCTTCTCCTCGTTCATAGGAGGTTCTGGCGGGGAGATACCCAAAGACATGGAGATCTCCCCCGGCGGAGATATTTACATTACGGGGCTCACCTCCTCCCAAGATTTTCCCGTCTCGATCAATGCAATGGACAGAACCTACAGCGGAGGAAACGATCTTTTCGTCTTCGGATTGGGGGCCGACGGTGATTCGATGGTGGCCTCCACCTTCGTTGGGGGGACCGGGTGGGACGATGGATTTGGTCTTCATATCGATGATGACGGCAGCATATTGGTCACCGGCTTCACCAGATCTACC
>JARVGK010000034.1 GCA_029762535.1 Thermoplasmatota archaeon | reverse complement strand
ATTTTGACAGTGGGTCTTCCGAATTATGCAGAGAAGTTGAATTATAGGATTTTACTCTATGATCATGATAGGACTAATCATCATGACCTGATCGATATATCCCCTGCCGTAAACCGTGAGAATAATACGAGTGAAATAGATTATTGGGATACAGAGAAAATAAAAGGACGGGCCCTTGAGATCACATATGATCTGAGGAAGAGCACCTGGTACGTCATGGACGGATCGAAGATCGTAGAAGGCCAGGATATAAATGGTACAGGAGCAAACTTAAAATATGTCACAGATGATAATAGTGGTATGGGTTTCTGCTCAGGCAACGAGGACGGAGACCTGACGAACAGGCACAGCATGGATGCGGCAATATCATATGATATCATTCCTCTCGATCTGAATCTCTGGCCCTATCCAATAACCTCAAATGGAGAGTGGAACATGTCAAAGAAACGATGGTCAAATTACCTGGAAGAGGAATACAAGTACCTTCCCGGAGATTACGATCATGATCGATTGGGATCATATTCAGAATTCAAGTATTATAAATCAAAACCAGATAATAAAACTTCATTTTATAAAAATTATATAGATGGTATTAATGTATTGATTAAACATAATATCCATGATCAGGTTTACACCGATGAGGATCCAGATAAAGACGGGATCCCATTTGAAAAAGAATTCAAATTCTTTAATTTCGGAGCAAATCCATTTATCAAGGACATCTTCGTGGAGGTTGACTGGATGGCTAAAACGGAACCCATAATCAAATATAAATGGGTATATCGCCCCAATGGAGAAAAATACCCTGAAAGTTATATTGATGGTTTTAAAACAGTTGAATATAAAATTAAAGAAGATGGTCAAAATAAAGTTATTGAAGCTTTTTCGTCGCACGATATAATATTGCACATAGATGACGGATGCATGGGTGGGGGAAAAGGAAATATTCCATATAGTGACATGTTATATAGAAACTATGAAAAAAAATATCCCCACTATAAATATTACTATGGTATGACAGAAACGACATATAACAAAAATACTTTCACATGGCATTCTGATTATTTTAATGATGAGAGACACGGTATTTTCCATTATGCTATAATTTGTCATTATATGGATGACGATACTTGTAAAGGAGGAAGTGCTGATATGGTATGGGACCTTCCTCAAACATCATTAAACATGTGGGGCTACCCTTGGTTTTATGCGGATGAAATTTGTTTAGCAGATCAACGTATACGAGACCTCGGTAAAGATCATTCTAAAGCTCAGGCGAGTATATTCATGCATGAACTTGGTCATAATCTAGGATTAAAAGATCATACGGGAGCGTGTATGGATTATGATAAATGGCAAGTAGTAGATTATACTCCAGTACAGTGGATAATAGTTATGGAGAAAATACATAGGGTTGGTTATATAAATCCCGATGAGATTAACTATAATATTCCTGCTTATGGGGGATAGTTATGAAATATAAATCATTATTTATTATTTTCGCAATCATCATCATTAGTATACCATTAGCAATATTAATTAAAAATAACATTGATAATAATGTAGTTACGAAAGGAAAATATGAGATATTCATCAGTAAAAATGCCAATTCATCAATAGAAAAAATAGCATCAACAACTACTGAAAATATCGACTACTCTTCAATTTATGGGGTAGAAAGATATTATTTATCATTACAAGGTATGAACAGTTATCAATGTTATTCGAATAATATGTCATTTAATGAAAAAACATATGTTTGGGCGAATTTTATAGATGATATTGGTTTAAAAGATTATGGACATAGGATTGATCATCTCCGAAATAATAATATTGATGTCCGTGTACATTTAATGTACGAAGAGGATGTACGTTATCAACAATCAGTTCAGATTGAATATATGAATGATCATTGGTATTTAAAGAATATCTATAATGTTTCAATATTGACAAATAGTTTTGAGAGATATTTTGGCATGGTCGCTATATGTGATGAAAATAATACACTTACAGTTAACCAAAAGTTAGAATATATTAACAGAAGTTATGATGATTGTTTTTTATTAGAGATTAATTTTCATTATCATGAACAATATGGACCAACCTCTGGATTTTCGACAAATATAATTCAAATAATACTAATCGATAAAAATTATCAACCTGTATTAATTTCCATTTATGAAAAAAAGGGCATTAGCTAACCAGAAATGTAATATTAATAATCAGGTACAATGAATTGTTCCAGATATTCGCGGATCTCATCAATATCCGCAGGTAGTTTGGAGCAATCAACGATGATTATTTCATAACCTGGCATCCTATACTGCTCGACCTTCTGGTTCCGATAACTCTTCGAAACATGGAACTCGATCTCGTACAAGGTCCTTGTTGTCTTATCGCAGAGATCGACATATCCGTTTGGGACCTTCCACTCGGATGAAACATCATGCTTCATGTCTCTTAGGATCCAGAACAGGATCGCTTTGGCAACGAAATGATTGTAGCATTCGTTCGATAGCTTTGTCAGATGGTTCGGCCAGCTCATTGCTTTTAACTCCTGAAGATCTTTCTTCGGAGGATTCCTGAGAAAGATCGGAAGGAGAATCGAGGACAAAGGAACCGGAAGAATAAGAATTATTTCCCTGGCCTCTTCAAGCGATTTCGAACAGAGCGCAGAAGGGGGAGTGATCAACGTGGGAAGTGGATGAACGAAGTGAAGGAACGGTTGGCTGTTGGGTGAGTGTGAGTTGATGATTAGAATCCTGGAGCTGAAAGTAAGTAGGATAGGCGAACGGTTCTTTTTGGAAAAGAAATGAAGCGAAGCAAGTGAATGATCATCGACGAAACAAAGGGAATTTCTTTCGGTTCAAAATGTGGATGAATACCTTTTTCATCACATCACAAGCAGTCCCGGGGATATCCCCACGAGGGCATTATAGCTTCAGATTAGTAGTCTCAATCATGGCTTCAAGGAGCGTGACCATGTTCAGGGCCTACCAGCTCTCCACCCACAGGACCCTGGGCTTCTTCTGCGGGGATCAGGGCCCCGTCCTCGATTACTGCTGTCTCAAGTACAACGTGGAGGAGGACGACATCGCCCTCGAGCGCCTCCTGGCAAGGAGGATCTCCCGCGAGGAGGTGACCTGCTTCAAGGAGATCATGTCCCAGGTGAAGGATTACTCCGAAAGACTCAAGGAGATCGATCCCGACCTCGAGGAGAGCGAGATAGGAACCGACCTCGTCGACATACTCCTGGACCTCGAACCCAGTAGACCCGCCCCTCCCAGGCCATCATCCATCGAGGAGATCGTCAACGAGCGATGAGATCGCCCTGTACCTGTGGCTGATGCCGTTCTTCGTCCCAAGGTCCATCTCGGCGAAGGTCTCATCATATCCATCAGGGACGAAGATCGGATCGAACCCGAACCCCTGGCGCCCCCTGGCCTCTTCCACGATCCTTCCACTTACGGACCCTCTGTATATACTGACGCTCCCGTCGGGATACAACAATCCGACGGATGTCCTGAACTCGGCCCTCCTCTCTGGCTGGCCCTCCATCAGACGGAGTAGCCCCTCGCATCCGATCGTCCTCATCGCATGCGCCGAATAGACGCCAGGGAACCCGTCGAGCACATCGATGAACAATCCGGAATCGTCCTTGATGACGGGATGGGATAAGGAGATACGTCCGCGGATCTCCTTCAATCCGTACAGGACCACCTCCTCGAGAGTGTCCGCCTGGATCTCGATGAACGGCTCGTCCACCTGGTGAAGCTCGCATCCGACGCTTTTTAACATCTCCTTTATCTCCTTGAACTTCCCCGCGTTCATCGTAACTATCCCAAGCTTCTTCATCATCACCATGGTTCATCCTCCCAGATATCTTCCCCTTGAATTGATCTCGGACAGCTTCTCCCAGACCTCGACATGGGGGTTCTCGGACACGTACCCCTCTCTGAAATCCGCCTCCATGTGCGATATGGAACCATGCGTGGAGCCGAAGACCTCGAAGAACAGCCTGAGGTCCACGCCTTTCTTCTCGAGCTCCGTGCTCCTCTCCGAAAGCGAACAGTCGATGAGGACGAGATCCCCTCCCGCTACCAGGAAGTTCGACGTGGTCATATCCCCGTGCACCATGTCTTTGGCGTGCAGCCTTCCGGCGATACAACCCATCCTTCTGACCATCGCCCTCTGCTCCTCCTCTTCCATCACGTTCAAGACCGAGGAGAGCCTCGGGCCTCTCACCAGCTCCATCAGTATAGTCCCACGCTCCTCGTCCACATCTATGATGTAAGGTGTCCTCACTCCGGCACCCCTTATCGTCCTGAGCATCCGGGATTCGCTCCGGACCCTCTGCTGGACCAGTCTGGAATCGAGCTCTGGGTCCCTGTAGATCTTTCTCATCCTCCTCTTGCATGAGACGGCGAGCGTGCCGAACCTCTCGACCGTTATCACCGCCTCCGCCCCCCTGCCTATGACGGATCCGAAAGGAGGGGCCTCTCCCTCATTGATCGTTGAAGTGTTCAGGGTGCGGATCTCCCCCAGGTCCCGGTCCTCCTTCCAGATGACATCGACCTGGTCCGTCCTGAACCTCTGATCGACCAAGGTGTCCTCTATCGTATGCCTTACCCCCGCCTCGAACATCACCTCGCCTAGATAGGCCATCATCGCCCCGTTGTCGACCAGCAGGTCCCTTGGCGGGCAGAACAGCCTGCCCCCTCTCTCGCGGACCATGGTCCCGGCCATCTCTTGCAGCCTCGCGTTGCAGGCCACCCCCCCTCCCAGAAGCAGCTCGTCCGCGCCAATGTGGGCCATGGCCCTCTCGGACACCTCACATAACATTGAGAACGATATCTCCTGCACCGACCTGCAGAGGAGTGCGGGGTCGGCACCCTTCGACCGATGCGATCTCGCGGCGGTCAGTATTCCGGAGAAGGACACGTCCATTCCCTTGACGGAATACGGCAGGTCGAGAATGCCATCGGTCGTCCCCTCGTACTTTCCTATGGCCATCCTCTCTATCACCGGACCTGCCGGGAAGGGCAGATCGATATCCCTCCCGAACTTGTCGAGCATGTTCCCGATGCCTATGTCCAGGGTCTCTCCCAGCACCCTGTATCTTCCCCTGACGTGGGCGATCACCTGGGTGTTGCCTCCCGAGGCGTAGAGGAGTACAGGGTCCCTGCATCCGAGCATCTGGCCTATCTCCAGATGGGCAACGCAGTGGTTCGCACCTATGATCGGTATCCCGCACCTGAGCGATACGGCCCTTCCTATGGACGCCCCTATCCTGAGGCAGGGACCCAGCCCCGGACCTCTGGAGAACGATACCAGCTCCAGATCCTCCAATCCGACCCCCGCCGAGGCCAGGGCCTCGGATACCGCCATCGGGCCCATCCTCACGTGATGGTCGGCTGCCTCCCGGGGATGTATCCCTCCCTCTTGGGGAGTGTACATCTTCCGGACGTTCGAGAGGACGGTCCCGTCCCTGACTATCCCTGCGCCGAAGGTGTGGGCCGTGGACTCGATCCCGAGGAC
This sequence comes from Thermoplasmatota archaeon, assembly GCA_029762535.1. GTDB lineage: Archaea > Thermoplasmatota > Penumbrarchaeia > Penumbrarchaeales > Penumbrarchaeaceae > JARVGK01. Next base: position 29,526 of record JARVGK010000034.1, on the reverse strand, counting down.
CAGCATGCCTGCGGGGATGAACCCGCGCTTATTTAACCTGTACGCTGTCCTGGGTCCTGCACTCCTTCCATTTCCTGTAGCGGTTCCTGGACCTCGCCCAGATGACGAGAAGGACGGGAAGCACCAACACGGAGGATATGAACGAGAACACTATCGTCAGGGCCGTGACCGCTCCGAACTGTTTCAGAGGGGGCATCAGCGCAAGGAGCAGCAGGCTGAATCCGGAAACGGTCGTGACGGCAGCCCCCAGAAGGGCGGACCCGGTGTTCATTAACGTGCTCCTGCACGCCTCGTGCACATCGCACTCGCGCCCAAGGTCCTCTAGGAAGCGGTGGGTTATGTGAATGCCGTAGGTTATTCCGAGCCCGACGGTCAGCGATCCTATGGTTATGGTCATTGCGTTGAGCGGCAGTCCCAAAAGATACATTGCTCCAAGTATCCAGATCACGCAAAGCACCATGGGCAGGGTCGCCACGGTCCCCAGGAGTATCGACCTGCGCTCCAGGAAGAACACGATCGTGAGGACCGCTAGCGATATCGCGAGCGTGATGATCAGGGACCTGATCTGGCTCTCGTTGATCGAGGTCGTGATTATCGACATGAGTATCGAGGAACCGCTGATCGATACAGTATCTATTCCGTCCCCAACAAGGTCCTTAAGCGGGCCAACGGTCCTCTCCAGCTGGCGCAGCAGGGATCCGGCCTCGTTGTCGTCCTTGGTCGAGACGACCACCGATATAAGGGCCATATCGAACTCGCCATCGGTGGAATGTATGACCCTTCTCGAGAGCATGGGGAACCCCGTCTCGAATATGGTAAGGGTATCACGCACCATCTCCGGGGTCGCGTCGTCCAAAGGCAGGCCCGTTCGCGTATCGAAGGCCCTATTATACGAAAGGAATAGATCATTTACCGGGTCCATCAGCGCCAGGTTCAGAGCGAGGTCCCTGAGAGTTGGTAGTAGATGATCGACGCTCGCGGTTGTCGTTGTGCCTTCCCTGCGAACGGCCACATAACTGCTGTTCAGGGCGCTGATAAGGGACGTGGTCTCCTGCATGGCCCTCAGGACATCGGGTTGGGTGATATCCCCTTCTATAAGTATGACCGCGATGTCCCCGGACCCGCCTGCTAGCTTGAACTCGGAGAGCAGGTACTTCAGGTCTTCCGCCTCCTGAAGGCCCTCGGGCAGGAAATCGTTGACCGAGAAGGAGAGCTCGTTCTGGGAAGCCGCGGCCCCCAGACCCAGGGTGAGAAGCGCTATCAAGGCGAGGACCAGCACGGGATGTCTCTCCGCCCCGACGGATGCTGAAGCGAGCCCTTTGCTGAAAAAATAGACAGGGGAACGGCTCTTTGAAATGTCCTTGACGTCTCCCTCCTTGAAGCCCCCGAACAGGGGCTTTCCCTTTCGGGCCTTTCTGCCGTCAATCAATACCTTCACCGAGGGGATGAGCAGTATCATTATCATGAAGGATGAGAGTATCCCCACCGCCGCCATCACGCCGAACTGCATGATCAATCCAATGGGCGATGATATGTTCGACATGAACGCTACGACCGTGGTCAAAGTGGCGAGCAGCAGCGCGATCCCCACAGAACCCGTCATTCCCCTGAGCGCCTCCTTTACCTTGGCCCCCTTGTACATCTCCTCACGGTAGCGTAATGTGAGATGTATCCCGTAATCTATTCCAAGCCCCACTATCAGGACCGGAACGGCGGTTATCATGGGGTTGTTCGAGAACTGCATCAGCGAACCGAAACCGAACATCCAGAGGATGGCAAGAGAGAGCCCTGAGAGGCTCAGTAGCACGTCGGTCACGTTCCTGTAAATAATGCCGAGAATGATAACGATAAGGACGAATGCCCCAGGAAGGAGTATCATCATGGAATCCTGGCTGGCCTCGTTTATACGGTCGTTTATCAGAACGTTCCCCAGCGGGCGTATGGAGAGCGATCCATCGCCACCGTAGCTTTGGCACGCTTCCGTGAGATCGATCTCAACGTTCCTTAAAAGCTCCTTCGTAGCGTCATCGTTGGAGTTGAAGGAAGGGTCAAGATACACCATCATTATGCATGCGTCTGCGGACACCCCGCCGGAGCGAGGCTCGAAGTCCTTGGTGAAGAAGAACTCCATCGTGTAGGAGGCCATGTTCAGATCAGAGGCGATCCCTCCCACGATGAGAGGGTTGCCGTATGCCGAGGACATCGAAAGGAACATGCTCAGCCTATCGATCGCATCATCCGTTGAGGATATCAGCATGTCGATGTGATCGTAAGCGTTGACATATACCGTATCCCCGCCGAGGGACACATCCATGGTTCCGTTGTAAAGGTCCGGATCGTCCCTTAACGAGACCAGGACGGACCTGGCCTGCTGCATGGAGCCTATAGTCTTCCCCGCCTCGCTCGAGAAGTTCATCAATCCCTGTACAGAGCCCATTAGAGACTCCGAACCTGGATCGAACTCGAATAGCTCGGAGACCCTCTCCTTCAATTCATCATCGCTCTCGAATCCCGATATGTAGCTTTCCGCATCCGGAGCGACCTGTATGGGAGATATATCCACCTCCCCGGCCGAAGAGTGAAACTTCTCAACGGAGGCCCTCAATGGTTCAAGGACGGACCGAAGCCAGGTGGAGTTCCCTGGATCCCTGCCCTCATCCGGTATCGAGGAGGTCCCGTTCAGGTCCATGACATCGCCGAGAACGGATGACAGGCCCTGATCGATCTTCGTTATTGTCCTCGCCGAGGACATAGCCTTCTCCATACTGTACATGGAAAGGGGAGGTACCGCTGGATTGTCGCCGGGGGCTCCCTCGTCCTTCCAGCGCTGGAACGTATCGTTTTCGGCGATCTCGGAGGATAGCTCCATCATGTCCAGGAATCCGTTCCTGGTAACGACATCCCCGCCGTTCCCTTTCAGAAGGACCGTGAAGTAATAGCTTGGTGTAAAACTCTCCTCGTACGTGGTCCATGTCGTTACCTCATCAACAACCGGCAGCCAGTCCTGCATCTCGAACTGGGTGGGCATGGGTCTGAGGACCATGGCCGCCACTGCAGATACGGAGATCAGAACGATCATGAGGATCACGAACCACGGATGCCTCGCGGTCAATGATCCCAACCTTTGTCCCAACATTTGTTTCGCCGGGACCGGCGAGAGCGAGACATTATTTATTTATTATGGTATAAATACCCAGATAAATATCAAAATATTAAAAACAAAGTGAATAATTATCAATGAAATGGAAAAATAATGTTATCTACAGGACATATATCGGCATATGTATATACGGGAATTAGCATTGTAATACATGGATATGCCGCGCCTCACCAGGAAGGAGATGGCTGTGATCAGGTCCGTTATGAAGAACCCGGAACACACAGACCTTGAGAGGGCCAACTCCATGGATATGAACGCCTTCACCTTCAACAAGATCAAGAACAAACTTATTCGCGATCGTACCCTGAGGCGTGAGTACGTCCCCAACTACGGTCTTTTGGGTTTTGAGATACTCGCATCAAGCTTCGGATCGAGACTGGATCCCTTTTTTAGCGACGGTTCCAAGCGGTACCTGGAATCGAACATCCTGGAGAGGGCGCCCACACACATAGTTTTCTTCCTCAGCGAACCAGGGCAGGGGTTGGGTTTTCACATCATCGAGGATTTCTCATCAATGAAAGGCGGACTGCAGAAGGGGGAGAGGATGCTGTTCGAACTTCTGGGCGCCCATATCGGAGAAATGTCAATGGTCCCCTTCTCCCTAAAAGATGTAAAGGTAGAGAGCATGTTCGACCTTCTGAGGCTCGTAGAGGCCTCATTCGATGGAGGGATCGAAGTGCCTTTTCTGGAACCCAGGGACAACGCTCAGGAGGCATCCAGCCTCACCTGGATGGAGTTCTTCGAAAAAGGCTCTCACGGAGAGGACACTGACATCACGGAGAATGAGATGCACGTCCTCCTGCGTATGGTATCGGACCCTGAGGGGAGGACGATGGCCGATCTTAGCAGATATCGATTAAACCGCATCCGTGACAGGCTGCTGGAGAGGAGGCTCGTCAAGCCATTGGTGATCCCCGACCCCATAAGGATCGGTTTCAGGGTGCTTTCCTTCTGTCATATGCGTCTTCGGCCCGGAGCGGACCTTGATGACATCAAGGGCGGCTCCAAGGATATCCCTCCGAACATGGTCCTGACCCTGCACGACAGCCAGGATGCCATCGGGATCGGACTGTATCCAGACCTTGACGGCAGCTCCAGGGCTGTCAACAGGTTGATGGATGTCATAGGGGGTCAGAACGTGCTCGATGGACCCGTGCATTTTCAGGTCTTCTCACTTGCATCCTCGGCTGACAGATGGCCGTTGACGTTCGCGAACCCTCTGGTGCAAAAGGGGAAGTGGACCATCCCCGAGGAACTATTCGATATCGTTAAGGGCATCACTTCTCGGGGGCCATGATGACGACGGAGCATTTGGCCAGCTTGGCGAAGTCCTCCGCATCCTTCCTGCCGCCGATGATGTCGCCCCAGTGCATGGGAACGGCCTTTTTCGGTTTGACGATCCTCACGCACTCAGCGGCCTCGGCGGCGGTCATCGTGTACGTACCTCCGACAGGCACTAGGGCCAGGTCTATGTCCTTCACTTCGTTCATCTCGGGAATGACATCAGTATCGCCCGTGTGATATATCCTGTAGCCTGATAGATCGATCACCACCCCGAGCCAGTCATTGGCCTTGGGATGGAACTGCTTGTCAGGGTTGTAGGCCCTGTAGGCCTCGACCTTGGACCATCCGAGGTCCTTTTCGTCCCCGGGCTTCAGTCCGATCGACCGTCCAACGCTGGGTTCGATGTCTTGTGAACCGATGATGACCGTATCATCTCCGGCGACCTTCCTGATATCGTCGTCGCTGAAATGGTCCATGTGTGAGTGGGTCACGACGATGAGGTCCGCTTTGGGACCGCCTTCGATCTTCCACGGGTCGATGTATACGACCTTGCCTTTATGCTCGATCCTAAAGCTCGAATGGCCCAACCATGTTATCTTCGGCTCCAAGTACATACCCCTGTTGTTCTTATTGACCTCCCTAGTTATAAATACGTTTTCCCGTCACAGTCCCATTCGGTGAAAGTCACAGCGAGATCTTATGATCGCATCTTGGACATTTCGCCTTGCCTTCATCGTAGAGCATACCCTTTCCCTTGCACTCGGGGCATTTGCTCTTCTTGAAGTATTCCGCAAGCCAGGCATCGCGTATCTCCGGTTCATCGGCCTTTCTGGCAAGCTCGAGGGCTCTCGATGCGGATGGGTCGTGTGTGAGGTCCTCCAGTTTATCGAGGTCCAATATCTTCATCGCCTTGTCCCCCTCCACAGGGGGCCTGCCGATGATCGCAGCGAGCGGGAAGGAAACGCCCAATCCTGCGAAATGTGCGATGTGGCTGACGTTGTCCGAGGTCCCCGTGAATATGAAGACGGAGGTGATCATGAGGTAGATGAAGATGATGAGCGAGATCCTCCATTTCCTTATTATGATGAGGGGGAAGATTATCTCCTCGTTGGGATATAGGTAGAAGAACGCGCCGAGTATGCCGAATATCGCAGCGGATGCGCCAATTCCCACCGTCCCCATTCCCTGCCCCAGTAGATCGAACGGGGATATTGCGATCATCACACATGAAGCCAGTATCCCCGTGCCGTAGTACAGGATAAGGAGCCTCTTCCATCCTATCCTCTGTTCGAACTGGTATCCTATGAATAGCAGTCCGACGAGATTGGCGACGGCGTGGAGAATGTCGCCGTGTATGAACATCGAGGTGATGAATCGGTAGAACGAATAGTTCGTGACGATGTCCCTCGGGTACAGCCCGAGATCGATCCATATCATGCCAGGAGGCATATAGAGCATGTTGCCCCCGATGGTGAAGCTCATTATCTTTGATGAAAGGAGAAAACCCAGAAGAAGGATCACGATTATCGATGCGGACAGGACCATACTGGCCGACAGTATCTTCTTCCACGGCAGGATCACCGATAATGCGACCGCCAATGCGATGGCGAACATCAGGACCAGCGTTCCGATGCCACCGTATATCAACGCCACTCCCCCCCTTCAATCTGACCGTTGCCCGCATTCGCTTCCTGTACGATGAGGGTCGAGGAGATCCTCCTTCCGTCGGACATCCTTACCATGGGGATCGAGATCACTTCAAGGGGGGTGAGGCCCAAGGCCATTCGCACCTCGTTGATGCGAAGCGCACCGGGTAGAGTTTCCTCGGACACAAGGATCGCCTCTATGTCAATTTCAAGCGCGAACCCCATTGCGTCCTCTATCATCCTGATGTCGCATTCGGAACCGTATGCCTCACTCAGCCCATTGCACTTCTCCGATAGCTCCCGGCATCTGTCCTCGTACGGAGCCACACTCCTTGACCTGCTCTTTTCGGCCATATCATCGGAGGTCAGACCGATCGAGACATGCTCCGATCTGGAGAAGGCCTCCTCAAGCAGGCGCATATGGCCCGCGTGAAGGGGTGAGAACGTCCCTCCCAGACAGACCCGTCCATATCTCATCTGTATCATGACCCCGCTCTGATAACGAGAATGTAGAAAAGCACCATCAAAATGATCCCGATGTAGGGAAGCCACATCAACTGCTTCTTCCTCTTCACCATTCGCTCGAAGTTCGTCCTGCAGTTATCGGAGCAGTACTCCGCATCGGGAGGGATCGACAGCCCGCAGCTGTTGCAGTGCTTGTGAAGGGCTGCGGGAGCAGATGGGGAATCGTTGGGCACCGGTTCGGCCTTTCTCGGTATCGGCCTCTTCTTCCTGGGTCCTTTGGGGTCGCTTCCTGGCATTTTCATACCCCCCCCACAATAGTTCCGTCGAAGTCCCCTCCTTCAAGGGCCGATCCAACGCTTTTCAGGTCCCTGCCGTTCAATATCATCGTATTCATTTCGGACCTCTCGATGATCCTCGCAGCAAGCGGGTCCATCACGCTGTGCGATCCGGCCCGTGTGCGCGTCGAGGACACAAGGTCTACCAGATCGGACCTGCTGATCCTGTCTATCCTTTTCGCATCTGGAACCTTCGCAGGGTCGGAGGTATACGCCCCGTTCACGGATGTTAGGTTGAGGAAGACGTCCGCCCCCCATCTCTCGGCGAAAAGGGCGGATACGGCATCCGTCGAGTGTCCCGCATGGGTCCCTCCACCCACGACGATGCGGAAACTGCCCAGAGCCGCGATCCCCTCCTCGATCGTTTCGAACGCGGAAGGATAGCAATCCACCCCGAGAGCGCACATTAAAAGCCTGGCGTTCAGCCTCGTGGCGGCGATCCCCAACTCGTCCAGGGAAGCCTCGTCCGCTCCGCATTCCCTTCCTATACCTATATAGGACCTGGCTGTCCTTCCTCCGCCCACGATGATACCGAACTTCCAGCCGTCCGTCATACCTTTGATGAGCGATGATATCGACCTGATATATTCGGCATCGTTCTCACCCCTTACGAGTATGGACCCGCCAAGGGATATCACAGCCTTTTTCTTCACTTGCTTCTCCATGGGTCAAGGTGAGAGGGCTGACCCTTAATTATACATTACCTTCAGTCAAGCAGATCGGTGAGGTCGTCGGATGCCTCTTTATCCTCGGCCCCTTCATCCTTTTGAGGATGGGAGGGAGCGCCCGCCGTTGGAAGGATGCCAGCGCCTCCGAAGATATCGTCGATATCCTCGGTGGTCGGGGGGAGCGAGGGTGCCGGGGCCTCCTCAGCTGGAGTCTCCTGCTGGAGCGCGGGCAGATCCGTATAGAGGTCCTGCTCCTCGTATATGTTCTTCTGCATCTCCTCGGCCTGCTTCCGCTTCTCCTCTTCCTTCACCGCCCTCTTGCGCGCCAAGACCACATAGACCGTGATCAGGACTATAATCAATATCAGGATGACAGCGATTATTATTATCAAAAGAAGTAGGTTAATGGGGTCCTCGAACCATTCTTCCTCCTGAACAGGCTTCTCCCATATATTGGGATCGAGCGGATCGTAATCGTTCAGATCGTCTATGCCGTCCCCGTCCGAGTCCCTCTTGTTCGGGTCGGTGCCCAGCATGTATTCCTCCAGGTTCGATAGACCATCACCGTCCTTGTCCTTGTCAGCGTCGCTGGGATCGTAGGGGTCCAGGCCGTGCTGTATCTCCCAGTCGTTGGGCATGCCGTCGTTGTCCCAGTCCGTGTCATTGCGCTCTCCGTTCACTTTGATGTTCACGATCGCCTCGCTGTAGAGTCCGCCGGAATCGAACACCCTCAGGGTCACCACGTAGTCGCCCGCCTCCGGAAAATCCCATCGGACCGATGTACCGTTGGCCTCCTCCTCGAAACCGTCCCTCGCATCGAAGTCCCAGATGTATCTGAGATGGTCCCCGTAGATGATGTCCGGGTCCACGGCAGTGCCCGCGACGAACAGGTGATTGTACAGTATTGGGAATTCGGCCCCTTCCGCCGGCGAATCGATCGTGACCTGGAGCGGGGGGTCGTTGACGTTGATGATCGTGATCCTTATGGGGAGGGAGATGACGATGTCCGTGTCATCGGGGTCCACGATCAGGATCTCGGTCTCCACAGGCGGGAAATCCGGCTCGTATGTGGCTGGATATCCGTCCCTGAGCCTTGCCCAGAACCTCAAAGTGGCCTTGAAGGGATCCTCCGGGTCCACATCCAGGAAAGTGTTGTTGACCACGGTCAGGTTGCACTGGAAGATCACATGGTCCTGGAATCCTATCCATCGATCGATGTCATCGGCCACGATGACAAGCCTTAGCTCTTCGTGCTCGTAGATCGTGAAGTCAAGCCTCTCCGCAGGGGGGTTCGCTATCAGATCGATCGTCGTGGTCTGGTTGGATATGGAGACGAAGAAGGGTGGGTCGATGACGTTCGAAACATTGAACCACAGGACGCGCTCGATAAGGAAGTAGGAATCGTTCACGACGATGGTCACCCTGTGCGAACCCACATGTTCGTTCTTAGGGTCCCAGAGTATCTTTCCCTCCGGTTCGATGACGAGCCAATCTTCATCCGCTGGATCGTCGTACACGAAGTGATACCTGAGGTTCTTACCCTCGGGATCACCATCGAGGGGGTCGGTGGCCTTGAAGACGGTGAAACCCTTTTTATCCTGGGTAAGAAGATAGGAGAAATCCGTCCTGTCAGCAGGGTAACCCTGCGGTGGTATGGTCGCGATGTCATTGACAGGCCATATCCTGACCGTCAGCGCGAGCTCATCCGACTTCAGTTTGTGGTCGAAAGCCCGAAGAACGACAGCGTTGGGGCCGCCTCCCCCGTATGCGTCGTGGTGGACATTGGGTTTCGGCGTGATCCTGAGGGCCATGTCGTAAGGGTCGTCCTCCGTGAAATTTATAAGCTCGGCCAGGAACATTGTGGTGTTCAACGACGTCATGTACGAGTCCTGGACGAAGGGGTTCTTGATCTTGATCTCCATCATGTCCCCGTCCTGGTCTATGAACCAGTTGTAGACCCCCTCGTAAGTCGCCGGAACGTCCTCCATGATGTCAAGCTGCGTCTCGTTGAGGTTGATGATCGGCGCCCTGTTGAACTGTTCGACCCTGAGTACGAAAGACGTGACCGTCTTTGGTTCGTCCTTGACCGGACCTTTACCGTAGATCCTAAGCTCCACCTGATGGTTGCCTCCGGCGACCTCCGGTGGAACGTTCAAGTTGAACTGATAGAACCCTATCGTAGTGTTCTCGGGGTCCTTGTAGGTCGGCTCCGGGACAGTTACGATCCTTCCATCGAAACCTTCTATGGCGGTGAGATCCACCTCGATCTTGTCCAGGTCCCAGGCGCCATCGAGGTCCTCCACGGATATGTTGATGGAGGCCGTCTGAATATTGTTGTTCAGAACAGGGGAAGGCGTCTGAACGACATTTATCAGATCTGGCATGCGGTCCGGTGGATACGATAGGGCTCCCACGGTGATATCGCTGCCCACGAACACGAGATCGTCGTAACCGTCGGGATCGTTGTCGAAATTCCCCAGGGCTATGGCGTTCAGATTATCCTTGTCGACCACCTCCGGGGAGTATAATTTCATGAGCGATAGCTTCTTTGGAGAGGCCGTCTGGGATTTTAGGATCGATATCCCGAACCCTTCGATCGCGTCCGGGGGTGCCACCCTATCGCTGTCCTGTTTCGTGAAGGTCACAACGTCGTCCCCGTGGTTAGAGGTCTCGTTGTTGAGCCTCCCCACGGCGAACCCTCTGAAGAAATTGAAGTTGCCTCCCTCGCCGTAAGCCAGTTCGGGGGACCCGAACGTGTTCCTTCCGGCGGCCTGCGGCTGCTGTCTTATGGTGTATATCTTGCCGTCGGAGTTCCAGTAGTCAGGACTGTCGTTGGTCGATACGATTATATCAAGAAGTACGCTCCCGGCGAAGTGGCCGACGGCGAGGGCGTAAGGCACCCTTGCCGCGTTCGTCAGCTCCGGAAGCTGAGCGATCTGCAGTGCGGAGTCGAACGTCCCGACGGAGTTCCAGAGTATGTGTATCGTATCAAGGACCTGGCAGAACACAATATCGACCCAGCCGTCCTCGTCCATGTCAGCGGCCTCTAGGAAACCCCAGGTCCATGATCCAGGGGGTGCCCCGTTGTAGAGATGGGTCGAAGACAGCGTTCCTTGATCGAAGTAAATCGCGGTGACCCTTAACCTGTCCGCCTGATCGTTGCCTGTCGTATCGGCCCCATATATGATGGCCGCGTCAATGTCCCCATCGTTGTCGAGGTCACCTGTTGTTAGGTCGAACTTTCCATCCCACTGCTTCCAGTTGGAATTGGCATAAAGGGCATCGTTGGCCGTGTATGTCGCTTCGACGGAGAAACCCGTACCGGTGTTCTCTATGTAGAAGACAGCAATGTTGCCTCTCGTCGGCCCGGCCGAGCCCTGGTCGTTGGACATGTAATAGTATTCCTGCCCCAGGGCGATGATGTCCAGATCGGAATCGCCGTCGTAATCGACTATCTCGATATCCGTTATATAATAATCTGTAAGGGTGATGGTCCGATAAAGAGTGAACCCGAGGTTCGATCCCGTTTCTCCGTTGTTGACGTAGGTGATGATCTGTCCGTTGGCACCAACGGCGATATCATCGTTGTTCTGCCCATCGAGGTCGCCGGCCGCAACCGACAACAGTTCCGGTGAGGGGTTCGCGACCGTCTTGAGATCGAGCGTGAAGCCATATCTGCTAGGAGGAACATCCGCCCCTCCGGCATCCCCGGCCGGAAGAAGGGGCAGGGTGAGGATCAAGGCCATCAGAAGTCCGGTCAATATACCGTAACGTTTTTCCATACACATCACCAGGATCGAATATATCCAGCCAGGGGCCTGTTGACCCCGGCATGGCCAGGGTATCATATACGAAATAACTATAATACTATTTCGCGCAGACAGGCCCCACATCGGATCCATACATGCCGCAACCAATGGTCCCATATATCCAGGCAAACTTTATATGGGGGCTCATTTGTAGGCGAAGCTCGGCCGAAACAAGGCAGACGGTGCGAAGCATGCAGAACCTCACACCAATACAGAGATACGATTTCAGAAAGGCCCTTGAAGAGCTCGAATCATACAAGGGCAGGGCCACGGAGCTAATCTCCCTCTACATACCAGCTGGAAAGATCATATCCGACGTCACTTCATATCTGAGGAACGAGCACTCTCAATCCTCCAACATCAAATCCAAATCCACAAGAAAGAACGTTACAGCGGCGATAGAATCGATAATGTCAAGACTCAAGAACATCAGGATCGCCCCCGAGAACGGGCTCGCCTTCTTCGTCGGGCACATTCCGATCGGAGCGGACCAGACGCGAATGATAACAAGGGTGGTCGAACCCCCATCGCCTATAACGACGTTCCTCTACAGGTGCGACAGCTACTTCTATCTCGACCATCTCAGGGACATGCTGGCCGAAGATGAGCTCTACGGGCTCATCGTCGTGGACCGGGCCGAGGCGACGATCGGTCTTCTTTCGGGTAAGAAGATCGAGGTCATAAAGAACATACAATCCCTGGTGCCGAGCAAGCACGGCAGAGGCGGTCAGAGCGCACAGAGGTTCGAGAGGCTCATCGAGATAGCCGCCCACGAATATTTCAAGAAGGTCGGGGACCTTGCCAACGAAGCCTTCCTGAGCATAACCGAACTCAAGGGACTTCTGATAGGTGGGCCCGGATCGACCAAGGATTTCTTCAAGGACAACGATTACCTCCATCATGAGCTGAGGAAGAAGGTGATCGAATCCTTCGATACGGGTTACACCGACGAGTACGGTCTGAGGGAGCTCCTTGAAAAAGCGCGGCCGACCCTTTCCCATCTTGAAGTGAGCCGGGAGAAGGATCTGATGAGCAAATTGTTCACAGAGATAAGAAAGGAGGACGGAGGCCTATCCGCCTACGGATTGAAGGATGTCATGAGCGCCCTGAACGCAGGGGCGGTCCAGATACTGCTCGTCTCCGAAGGTCTCAACATGTACCACGTGGATTTCGAATGTCCATCCTGCGACGAGACCTCATCCGTCACCGGAAGCCTGAGGGAGCCCCCAGCACCGATGTGTCCGGTCCACGCCATCCCCATGGAAGAAACAGAGTCGAAGGACCTGGTGGACGAGCTGGCCCTGATATGCGATTCCTATTCCTCCGATTTCGAGCTCATCTCCATGGATTCCTCGGAGGGCGAGATGCTTATGAAGGCCTTCGGAGGAGTGGCGGCGGTCCTGAGGTACAAGATCAGCTACTGATCATTCCTCAAGGATCTGCCTTGCGGACAAAGGTCTTACCGTCGGCTTCCTCTCCGTCCTCTGGGAGGCGAGGCGCATCAGCTTGTCGTCGAGCGACAGCTCAGGAGGCAGCGATCCCACCTTCCTGTCGTTCTCCTTCTCCCTTCGGTACCATTCCACCATCGCCTGCCTTATGATCTCGGATGGATTGTAACCCTTCTCCTTGCAGTATGAGAAGAACTCGTTGGCCGATTCGGCGAATTCCTGGGTGACCACGATATGTATGGGATCCCCCGCTTTGTATATTTTATAGCCGTCCTTCGATCTGGGCACCTTATCAGTCCTCCATCACGTATTCATCGACAAGATGGGCGTTCATATCCCTTTTCTGGGCCAGGTCGGCGAGGAATGCCGACAGATGCTCGCACGCCTCCTTCTTGCATCCCCCGCAGAGCCTCTGACCGCTCCTGCATTCAGAGGATATCCTCTCTATCTCGGCCGTGTCCTGGACGGTATGGAACAGCATGGTCTCGAAAACCGAGCATCTGCCGGGATCCCCTCCTTTGACCCTCTGCTCCTCTGCCGTGTCCCTGCCCCCTGTGAGGGCCCTCTTGAGCTTCCTGCAGGCCTCATCCGGGTCGTCATCAAGGAAGATCGCCGTCTCTGGCTTTGACGAGCTCATCTTCTCCCCTGTAAGGCCCCTTATGAAGCGGTGATATGTCGAGGACGGCGATATGAAGCCGTTATGGCCCAGTTCGTGTTCCAGATATGAAAGCTCGGAGTCTATGCGTCCAGTATCCGACCGGGTCGCGCCCCTTACGTAAAGGGCCTTGTACGATTTTATCATCTTGAACTCCAGGTAACCCAGCTTCGCGATCCTCTCCCTGGCGAGGACCAGAAGGCCTTCCACATCGGAATCGGGCTTAACGAATATGCCCAGGCCTCCCTCGGGAACGCTAAGGACGTTGAATACTCTGAATGACTGTGACAGGTCGCGGCAGAGCCTTATGTGAGGGTCCTGATCGATGCCGACCGGGACCACCACGGGCATCGGCCCCAGCTTGAGCTGGGGATGAAGGATGTCCCCGGCCTGGACGAGCGGGGCCATCATATGCGCCATGTTGGTCTGCTCGTTGAAACCGTAGATGGCCCTCATCGTTGACAGGTTGACCTTGCGCCCGAGGGTAAGTGCCAGGTCCTTGACCTGTAGCCTTTTGGACTGGAAGTATATCTCGAGCCCCTTTCTCCCCAGTCCCAGCGCGAGATAGTTCTTGACGTAGGACCCAATCGCTATATCCCGAGCCCTGTCCAGGGGCACGTCCCTGGTCGCATAGCTCTCTAGGTCCGCGATCCCGATGAAAACCCTGCACCCGAACTCCTGGAAATACATCATCTGGTCTATGACCATCTTGTGCCCAAGGTGCATCCTTCCGGATGGCATCAGGCCCGACATGACCGCGAAGGGCTCGCGAGACCTCATCCTCTCGAGGACCGGATCGAATCCACGCTCCCCGAAAACTATCCCTTCCCTGAAAAGCCTGGGAGGGACCGGGTCCTCCGGAAGCTTATCGAGCCTGAACAAAGAGATGCCGAAATCCTTCATGGTCTGCTTGTAATCATCGATCTCTGACGAGGTCCAGGGGTCTATCAAACCTACATCAACTCCATTGAATGACGTTTGTGAGAGGCAAAGGTTCTTGGTTATTATAACTTAACGCCGCTTAAGACTCGAACAGGACTGGACGATCCACTGATGGCCGCAAATCATTATATATCATACAAGCGGATACTTTCGAGCCAAGACCGGGGGCTGCACCATGGACGAAAAGAACATATTCATAGGCAAGAAACCTTCGATGAACTACGTGCTGGCAGTGGTCACCCACTTCAACTCGGGACACGACAGCGTATCCATCAAGGCTCGTGGACGGGCTATAAGCAAGGCGGTGGACGTGGCCGAGATCGTCAGGGGCAGGTTCATCATGGATGTGAATCTCGACGATGTCAGGATCGGTACGGAGAGGATCGTGGACGAGGATCGCAGGGACGGCCTCAACGTATCATGGATCGAGATCAACATGTCGAGGCCGGTCCAGGACCCGGCACCCAAGGTTCGTGTGGGGAACGATGTGATCGATGGGAAGCCCGACCACAGCGAATGAGGGTCAAGATATATTATAAATATAAGTTCCCGAATATCGCCCCCCTGCACCCCTTAATTCAAGGGTATTACAGGTGATAGTTGATGAAGCTTCCAAGATCGATCAAACGCTACTGCCCGAAATGCAAGGTACATACCCCGCATGAGGTCGAGCGAGTGAAGAAGAGGAGGGCCAGCGAACTGGCATGGGGTCAGAGGCGTTTCAGGAAGGTGACCGCGGGTTACGGGGGTTTCCCCAGGCCCAAACCCGAGGGAAGGGAGAAACCCACAAAGAGGATACAGCTAAGATTCAAATGCCAGACCTGTGGAAAGGCCCATCAGCCCCCCACACTCAGGACGAAGAAGTTCGAACTGACGGAATCATGAGGCGATCATATGAAAGACGAGACCAGAAGCCAGTTCCTGAACGTGAAATGCCCCGACTGCGGCAACGCCCAGCCGATATTCGACAGAAGCAACACGAAGATAAGCTGCACCGTATGCGGATCGACCATGGCCATCCCCTCGGGCGGCAAAGCCGTGATCAAGGGAGAGATAATAGATAGGATAGACAGGATATAGACCGAATTGGAGGCACCCTTGCTATGGCTTATACCAACGATCTCCCGGACGATGGCGAACTTGTTGTTGCCACCGTCAGGCAGGTCAAGAACTTCGGAGTCGTCGTGACCCTGGACGAATATCCCGACAAGGAGGGGTTCATACACATAGCGGAGGTCGCATCCGGATGGGTTAAATATATACGCGACCACGTCAGAGAGGGACAGAAGATCGTATGCAAGGTGCTCGGTATCGACGAGAGGAAGAAGAATCCGGTCGTTGACCTATCATTAAAAGCGGTCAACCAGCATCAGAAACGGGATAAGATTCAGCAGTGGAAGAGCGAACAGAAGGCCCAGAAGCTTCTCGAACTGGCCTCCCAGGAGATCGGGCTCACATATCAGGAAGGGCTCAATGAGTTCGGTTACGACCTGATATCCGACTTCGGCTCTCTGTTCAAGGCCTTCGAGATGACGGCAATAGACGAGGAAGCTCTATCGTCCTCGGATTACAAGGGTCCTTGGGTAGAGCCCTTCAAGAGGATCGCACGGGAGAACATCGTACCTCCTTATGTGATAATCAGCGGCATTCTCGAGCTCACTTCCAGGGACGAGGAGGGCATGCCTCTAATCAAAGAGGCGCTGTCCAAGGCCTTGGAGAGGTGCACAGGGTTCAACGAGGTCAAGATGCAGATATTCTACGTCGGAGCTCCTCGCTACCGCATCGTGATCGAGGCGCCTGACTACAAGACAGCTGAGAGCGTTATTCAGGAGGCCGCACAGGAATCCATAAACTTCATCATGTCCCGATCCGGTACGGGGAAGTTCATAAGAAAGACCTGATGCGAACAAGCAGGTGTCCAGATGCGAAGCATTATACTAAGATGCCCCCGGTGTATGAAGTTCTCACTCTCGGGATCCTGTCCTGATTGTAAGGTTCCGACGATACACACATTCCCTCCCAGGTACTCTCCTGAGGATAAATGGTCGAAATACCGCCTTATGGACAGGGATGGAAGAAAAGAGGAATGAATAGGAGTTGAAACGAGAATGGACGACATCGTTTTTAAGATGCTGGACACCCCTCAGCTCAAGGAACCGCTCTTCATTGAAGGGCTTCCCGGCGTTGGGAACGTTGGCAAGCTGGCCGTGGAACACATGATCGACCAGCTCAAGATGGTCAAGTTCGCCGAGCTATATTCCAAATACCTCCCTCCCCAGGTGATGGTGACCGATGAAGGATCGGTCCATCTGGTCAGGCACGATTTCTACTATCACAAGGCCGAAGGTACCGGTAGGGACCTTGTTATCCTCACCGGCGACTTTCAGGGATTGACCCCGGAGGGTCAGTATAACCTGTCGCATGCGACCGTCAAGCTCATCAAGGACCTGGGCGCCTCGATGATATTCACACTTGGCGGCTTCGGCGTGATCCGAATGGTAAGCGAGCCTTCGGTCCTGGGAGCCGTGACCGATCCGGAACTAAGATCGAAATTCGAGGAGATGGGGGTCGTGTTCAAACGAGGAGAGCCCAGCTCCGGGATCATCGGCGCATCGGGTCTGCTTCTCGGTCTGGGGGCCCTCGAGGGACTTCAGGGCATCTGCCTGATGGGGGAGACGTCCGGATATTTCGTTGACCCGAGGTCCGCCAGAGCCGTACTGGAGATACTGGGTCGTTTCATAGGTGTCGAAATGGACCTGTCAAGCCTCGAGGTCAGGGCCCGTCAGATCGACGAGATCACATCCCGGATCAAGGAGGACATAGAGGCGAATGAATCCGAGGACAGGAAGGACGATCTGAGATATTTCGGATGATCTCCTACCCAAACCTCTCCACGAAAACCAGGTTCATCCGGTCCTCTCGTGTCGTATAATCGAGATCGGCGATCCTGGTCCCTCCACTCGAGTCAAAACGCAGGTGTACGCTTATCCTGTAATCGTCGTATTGGCTCCCGATGAAGGATGCGGAAAGCTCCGCGATATTTCCCGGTCCAAGCGATATGCCGGTGATAGACCTGGCAACCATCTGTCGATCCTCGTCATCCCTTACCTCCACATAGCATTGGATGGAGTCAGCCATCCTGTTTCCCCTGTTATCCAAGAGGACGTTCACGTTTATCACGCCCCCCGTCCCGCCACCTCCGGGCATTTCGTGGTAGACGGTCCTAACCTCCATGTCGGTCCTCGGGATGATGTAAAGGTAGGAGACCAACGCCGTTAATGATATCACGGCGACGGCTATCGACACAATGATACCTGGCCTCATAACATACCTCCGGTCAATAGTTCGAAAAGGTAGAACCATCCGGTCAGGATCGGGGCGGGAAGTAGAACTGCCCCCTCGCTGCTTGACATCTCGATCGCCGCTGTATCGCGCGAGACCGACAGGCCAGTTATGATGGGAAGACCCAACGGCCTTCTGAACCTGACCGTCCCGAAGAACACGCTGGGTTCGAACTCTCTCCCCATGGCGCTTATGGATATCGAGAGCTTTATCTGTATAGCGCCCCCTCTAAGGTCCTCTATCGTAACTACAGGATACGACCCGAAGGCCATGTCGACTCTCAGGCTGAAATGCTCCACATCCAAACCCAGAAGCATCAGTCCTTCAAGGGAAAAGGCCTCCATCATCGGCAGTTTGCCCACATCGATGGATATGAAGCCAATACCCTCGGAGTCCAGTACATATGCCCCATCCTCGTAGAACGTCCTCGTGGCCCCTACATCCCTGGCGGTTATCTGGAATCTCCCTCTCTGACCGAAGCCGGATCCGTCGTACTCGATGAAGATGTCCATTCCAGATGATGCTGTTTGGATATCGATTACGGGAAGACCCTGGAGGGGAAAGGGCTCCAGAACGGTGAAATCAGGGCTCGATGCCATCTCGATCTCGAAGGATAGAGGAAGATCGTGGAATATCGCGTATATCTGAGACCATCTTTCGTCCATCTTCTTGGTTATCTTGAAGAAAAGATATTCGATCTCCGAGGACGCTCTGTAATCGGCGGTCACACCCTGCCCTATATCAGCCTCGAGGTAGAACTCGGATGGTATCTCTGGAAGATACATCTGCCTGACTGAAAGTATCGGGGTGGCCTTTGTCAGGGTCGCTATCATCTCTCCGAGTCGTGAAGGTCCCCCCGATGGGCCGGTTATCCTTGCATCCATCAGTATGATCATCTCTCCGCCTATGGATAGGTCGGTGGTGATATTCGTGTTCATGTACAGGTCGATCTCGCCGGGGATACCTGTGATGTACATAGATATGTCCCTGTCCTGAACCCCATTGGTCCTGATGAGAAGCCAATCATAAGGCGGCCTGAAACCCTTGAAATCCAAAACGGCCAGTATCGTCTTCTCAGAGAATGACAGGCCTATGACACCCTTAGAGGGCATACCGCCGAGGAATATCTTTCCGCTCACGGAAGAATCAGCGCCCATCCCCTTCTGCTCCATCCAGATACCGTGGGTCCAGCTCGCGCTCCTTACGGGTTCCGGACCGGTCTTTTCGATCTCGATGAAGAGGTCCATATTGTCCCCGCTGCCGGAGAGGTCCCATGATAGGTCCAATCCCGTTGAATACTGGCCGATGGCGTCGGTCATGCCCTCCGATATACCGGAGGCCAGCTGCAGGACCGCCCTGGACAATCCCGCTATAGAGAAGATCAGTTCCGCATAACCGTAGATATCGCGTATGGACCTCAGGTCCGGAAGGTCGAATTCCGGCCTATCGATGACCGAAGGAAAATCCATCCTGAAGGACCTCGGCAGTGGGGTTAGCGCCGCGTGTATTGCCATGCCAGTGTCCTTATCATCGATAACGGCGACCATATCAGTGGAGGAATCCGATTCTATCTGGACATATCCCTTTGTGGAATTGTCGTAAACCATCGATGAAAGGCCGGTGAATCGCATCGCAAGAGCGACGTTCCCCTCCTCTATGACCGCAGTGACATGATCGACATTGGGGATCGAGATAGGGCGCAGCCGGGTGGAGTTGCTCACCCTCATCTGAACGGAGCCCAAAGACCCTCCGATGCTGTTTAGCACCACTCCCTTGTCACTGCGGACCATATCCATTCCCGGAGGCAGGCCTTCGATCTCGACATCGAAGAGAAGGTCGGACCCCCTGTAACGATAATTTATCTTGCCTAGCTCCGAAGCGCCTCTGTATGATATCCCATCCCCATCTGTCGAGATGGATATCTCCTTGGGTATGTCTTTGAGGGATATCACGGCAGTTCTCTCATCGTCCTTGGATATCACTTCAAGGCCTTTGGGATCCCTAAGCCTAAGGGTCATATCGTTACCGTCAAAGAATGAGGCACTGTAACCTTCCAAACCCGAGATCCTCCCGGAGACGGAGGGTATGCCCTCTCCTTTCCTCTCCAGGGCCAGGAAGTCCACTCCCTCCATGGCTATGTAGCTCCCGCCTCCATAGGCGAAATCGATGGAATATATCGACGATCCCATGCAGTCGATCTCTGTCCAACCTTTACTGGAGGGAAGCTCCATTATGGCCCTGGGCAGGTCCCTCAATATACTCCCTATCCTGTAGAATCTTCCCGCCACCTGGTTCATCAGCGCGTCAATGAACCCCGATCCGGCATTCGGGTCATCATCTATGTCGAAGGAGCCTGCAGAGGTGGTGACTATCCTTAGATGGGGGGGGATCCCCTTTATGGCAACCATGGTCGCCGAAATGGTATGGTTCTCCTGGCCCGATGACGGCGTATACAAGACCTCAAGGAACGATGCGGTCTGGATCCCGGCCGCGGTCCGGATATCGAGTTCCGTCACGTCCTTTCCCCTCTCCTCATAGGACATGATATCCAATTCCACCATGCTGGGCATCAGGGGTATCTCGAACCTGGCGAATATCAGGTCCGTGCCGAATTCAGTATATTCCAGGCTGATGGACATGGTGTCGTTGGCATCCGGAGGGTCCGCCCTTCCGGCGATCCAATCAAGCCCCTCGATAGGCGAGTCCGTCGAACTGACCTTTAAAACAAGTCTTCCCCGGTCGATCATGGAATCGTGGAATGGGTCCTTCGACATTTCGATCCGCGCATAGGCCCTGTCGATCAATTCCTGCTCCATCATCCTCATTATCGAAATGGAGATCGAGAGACCCTCCGGAGCCGTATCGAAGGAGTATTCCAACGAGTAAGGTCCGAGTATGTCGAGCAATCCAAGGTCCTCGAGGTTGATCCCGCCGCCTGACAGGATGCCGCGTAGAGGTTCCGACCTCCATTCCCTGGCCTGGACCCTGATCTCCATCCGATCCATATACTCTTCCAGCTCGAATCCGACGGACCAGAGATAGTTCTTTTCCCGGTACGATATGGCCTTGACGAAGTAGACGCTTCCTCCAACCCCTGCACCACCGGAACCGGTAGCGGATTCCACCTCGAGCCTCATGCCTGCGTTTCGAAACACAACGGAAGGTGGTATCAGGTTCACCTCCCAATCCCTCTCCAGAATGTCCCTTGCGAAGGTCATCCTGACCCTGATATCATTCCCAGACCGGTCCCCTGTACCTGCATCTCCATCAACGTCGATGTAAACCCATTTGTCAATGGACGAATCGATGAAAAGGCCGATCCGAGGGACCATCGAGCCGAGGTACCAGCGATCCCCCGATGGATGATGGCTCAGGACCAGATAGTTGACCGCCCCCTGATCGGAGAGAGGAGGCGGGAGTATCCAATCAAGTATGCTGGTGTTGTTGATGACCGGGTTCGAATTCAGGGCGTCGAATATTATCGGACTGTGTTCCAGCGGAGCTGGTATGTCGATCCCCTTTCGTTCTATTGCCGAGTCCCCGATCACATCGAAATCGTAAGGTGTGGAGGATATGACCGAGAACGCATCCTGGGCCTTTACGCTCACATCGGGATCGTCGCGGCGGGTATCCTCCTCATCGTTGAGATGGGATATTCTATCGAATATCCCGTAATCGGGTGATGTGCCGGAGATGATGACGTCGGAAAGGTTGTTCGCCGGCAGGAAAAAAGAAGTGGCCAACAGCATTGCTAGAACGATCACGGCGGTCACTGAGCGTCTCGTATCTATGGTCAAATTACTCAAACCGATCCCGTCTTGCAAGGTTTTCGTTGTTGATAAAGCTAATCTGTCCATACTGCGAATAATAAATAATGCTATCGCCCATGTCCCATCCATGGTAGAGACCTCCTCACCCGCCAAGGCGATACTCTTCGGGGAGCATGCTGTGGTCTACGGAAAGGGGGCCATAGCCATCTCGTTGGACCTTATGATGAGATTGACGGTCTCTACGTCCGAGAAGACCACCGTTAACGGACAGGACCTTTCTCAACCAAGGCATCGATACATCAAGTGGGCCGTTGAGAACCTCTGGAAGGGGGAGGCTCTGAGGATCGCCACGAGGTCGGATATCCCCAAAGCCTCGGGGCTTGGGTCATCCGCCGCCCTCTCCTGCTGCATAGCGTCCGCCTTGGCATCCCTCAAGGGAGAGGTCCGCGAGGATGCAGTGGCCAGGGACGCATTCGAGATCGAATACAATACCCAGGGTAGGGCCTCTCCCACGGACACCTCATGTTCCGCCCATGGCCGGGCCATCAATGTTTCCTTCGAGAGAGGAGAAGGCCATCTATGGTCCCTCGGTAAAGGCGAACGCACATGGCACATTCACCATCTCGAACCACCCGATATGACGCTCGTGATCGGGTTCACGGGCGTACCTTCCGTAACATCGATACAGATAGAGAAGGTGAGGTCCTTCTACGAAAGGTCCGGTTTCGCAAAGGAGACGATCGACGAGATCGGGAACATCGTCGAGGATGGCCTTCGGGCCATGAGCTCTGGGGATGTGGTCCGGATAGGCGAGCTAATGAACATGAACCACGCCTGCCTTTCCATCCTGGGTGTGAGTAGCAAGGAGCTTCAGAGGCTCAAGGACGCCTGCGACCCGTACTCCTACGGCGTCAAGATAACGGGGGCAGGAGGTGGAGGTTCCGTGATAGCACTCACGGACGCGCCAGAGAAGGTCATGGATGCTATCTCATCGAGAGGTGGGAGGCCTTTCAAGGCGGGCATATCCAGAGAGGGCACGCGCATCGTTGTTTCCGAAAAAGCGGCATCGGTGTGATAAGTATTATATAAAATAGGCTACGATTTGGTTCAGCCGCGGGAGGTGGAAAACGCCATGAGATACGGGGACAAGGATGGTTATGGCTCCATCTACGACGATAACGGAGATCTCATACTCCATCAGAGCGAGAGGCTTTTGGTGACCGAAGAGAACGTGGTACCATCCCTAAAGACCACCTGGAGATACTATGGCGGCGAATACATCCTTGAACCCTCCAAGGGCACGGTATACCTGACCAACGAAAGGCTGGTGTTCATTAACATCCCGGAGAGAATGTATGCCATCGGAGAAAAGACCGAGACAAGGGCCATGAACGCCCCAGGTAGAGCATCTTTCGGCATCGGAGGGCTCGGGCAGCCCGGCTCACAAAGAGAGTATTTCGAGATCCCCAACATCGAGATCATGGCCTCCGAGAGGAGGGAAGGGGCGGTTTCCGTCGGCCAGATGGTGAACGTATACGTATTATCGAGCGGGAATCAATTCCATCTCTCGTTGGTCCTTACGGAGGACTCAGAGCTATTGATGAGGTTGATGAACAAGAGGATCAAAGCCCTCAACGATCTCGTGAACAACCTCAAGGACCACTTCAAGAACACAGATTGGATGTATACCGATCTCGAGAAGAACATGCTGAAGGGGGCCAGCAAGGAAGCCGATGAACCTGATAAAGATGAAAGGCCGGCCTTGGACCCCTCGGAAAAGAAGGCCCCACTTCCGGTATCCCCGACGGTGGCCAGACAGACCCCCAGGAAGGCGGGGAAACTTGGAGCGGACTCCATCAAGTATTTTGAGAACCTCTACAGCAAGGGCCTTATCACAAAGGATGTCTACGAGAGACTGGTCGGCGAATACGCGGCCGGCCCCCATGCTTCCACACATAGGGGCTCGGAGACGACCGTCCAAGTTGAGGGACCTGCCGTCCCAATTCCACAACCCGAAGAGGACATATCGGACCAGGAACTGCTCGATATCCTATCTGACACCATGGGTCCGTCCGAGCCAGCTCCCGAGGCGGATGAGCTGCCTGAAACTCCGGATGATGAGCCTCCGTCATCCGCCGATGTTTCAAGGAAGGTTAAGAAGGTCATCAAGCTGACCGTCAAGGAGTGAATCTCCTTAGAAATGACGAGAACAGCATTTTCGCCATATAGATATCCGCCTTTGAGGACACCTCGTACTTGGAGTGCATGGACAGCAGCGGGATCCCGACGTCTATAACGTCCATGTTCCTGCTGGCGAGGAACTTCGCCACGGTACCTCCCCCACCCTCGTCCACCCTCCCGCTCTCCTGCATCTGCCAGGCTATGTTCTCTTTGTTCAGATGCGATCGGAGCTTGTGTACCATTTCTGCTGAAGCGTCGTTCGCCGAATACTTCCCTCCGGAACCTGTGTATTTCGTTATCGTGACACCGGATCCCAGCCTGGCGGCGTTGAGCGGGTCCTGCACCCCCTTGAAGGAGGGGTTTATTCCGGATTTCACGTCGGAGGATATGCAGAAGGTCCCCCCAAGGACCGCGTTCATTGCCTTTCGTTTATTACCCTCGCCGCTCCATTCGAGCAGCCTGTAGATCAGAAGTTCCAGGAAAGATGATCTTGCACCGGTCGGCCCATCGGAACCTACCTCTTCCTTGTCGAAACCGACGGCCAGCGCCCATCTTTCAGGCGGATCCCCCTTTTCCAGGACCGCCTCCAAAGCGGTGTATCCAGATATCCTGTCATCCTGGCCGTAGGCCGCTATCATGCTCCTGTCAAAACCCAGATCCCTCGAGGGCAGGTCCGGGACAAGACAAAGGTCGGAGGATATCAGGTCCTCCTCGCCGATGCCGTATTTTTCGTTCAGCAATTCCAGTATCAACTTGGTCACCGGAGGCCTGTCGCTGTCCGGATCGACGACACCCTGTGCGGCCAGAGCTATCAACTCCTCACCGGTGATGCCGTTCATGAGCTTTCTCGTATCCTGGGCCTTTTTCGAGAGATGAGGCTCCAGATCGGGAATGATGAGGGTCCATCCGTCCCGTCCCACGTCGATGATCCTATCGTCGGTCGTGTGTATGGTCCCCCTCAAGGACAGGGGTATGTTGACCCAATGATACTTCTTGATACCCCCGTAATAATGCGTTCTCAGGAAACCCAGCCCAGTATCCGCATCCCCGTCCACTGGAAGGGGCTTAAGGTCCAGCCTTGGGGAATCCAGGTGGAACGCTATGAGGTTCGTTCCCTGGACCAAGGGCCTCTTTCCCACCATGCCAAAGGCGATCTCCCTGTTGCGGTTGACCAAGAAAAAACCCCTTCCAGGGGATGGTTTGGCCCTGGTTGGGCGTGACAGGTCTATGAACCCCGATCCGGAAAGCCTATCCGCCATGGACCTTGCGCATTCTCGCTCGGTCCTGCAATCGTCCAGGAACTGCTTGTAGGATCCGGCGAGCTTCGATAGGTCCCCTGGCAGCTCTACACTCTCCCTCGACCATTTCCTCTTCCAAGAGTGTGGGTCCTTTTCCTTGACCATCCTTGCCATGACGGTGGATGCCTCCCTTTATAGAAATAATTACGGGAGCGTTGATAAGATTATCATGTATGGCGAAAGAGGGGGCAACTATTTTATAATCCGAGCCAGGATGGTTATACGATAGTGACCCCGGAGGTCAATGAATGAACGGAAGGATCCCGAAAAGATATAGGTCTGGAGACCAGATACACATCGCGGTTACCCAGAACTTCGAGGATGTGGCAACGGATTTCTTCCAGTTCTGCAAGGACAACCATTACAATCCCTCGGAGGTCATCCGCTCCTGCATGGAGAACTGGCTCGTGAAGCAGAAGCGCCTCAAGGAGGTCATGGAAGGCGGGGTCGAAAGGGATGAGAGGTCCTCCGTCGAGAAGGAGAGGCGCATTATCGAGAGACTGCGTGAAGAGGGGTTCATAAGCGGCTGACCCTACAAAGTTTATTCTATTGCTAATCCCTTCCACGGGTGAGTTCGAATGGGCATGAGAACTTTTTCCACAGGTACCGGGATCGATGCCCTCCTCGGGGGGGGAGTAGAGGGCGGCAGGGCCCTGTTAGTTACCGGTCGGCCCGGAACGGGAAAGACGCTTATCGCCCTGGCCTATCTCAACGAGGGGATCGTAAAAGATGAGGAATGCCTCTATCTAATGTTCAGACCCGTCCCTCTCCGGACACTCCTGCGCGGAGCGCGGGCCGTAGCGAGGCTGACGCCGCTTCTCGATTCGGACCAGGCCATCTTCTACGATATGTCAGACCCCGAACGCTCGCCAGGGATCGAGGGATTGCCGGCGGCGGACAGGGTCGTTATGGACCACCCGGACGCTCTCTCATTGCATGGTGTTCCCGACTGGGGCTGGCGGTTGGCCATGACCATCAACGCCCTGAGGGACGAGGGAGCTGGGATCATCGTCACGACATTCGATGAGAGGTCCCAGATGCTATACATATGCGATGATGTGCTCGAGATGGAGAGGGAGGAGGGCAGGATGACAGCGCGCC
Source organism: Thermoplasmatota archaeon (assembly GCA_029762535.1). Classification (GTDB taxonomy): domain Archaea; phylum Thermoplasmatota; class Penumbrarchaeia; order Penumbrarchaeales; family Penumbrarchaeaceae; genus JARVGK01. The sequence continues at coordinate 3,422 of JARVGK010000034.1, read as the reverse complement.
ATCTCGGTTGGCCCCATCCCAACGGGCGGATCGCCCGCGAGGAGGAGGCTGGGAAATGGATGAGATAGACCTGACGATGGAGAGGATCTCATCCGTCAGGGGTATAGGGCCCTCGAAACTCGAGTCGCTGGTGAAAGGCCTCGGAGGGAAGGAAGGGTTGATCGCAGCCCTTGAGAGGGGAAATATAGGCAAAATGACCGCCCAGGGCGGGGTATCGGTCAGGATGGCCGTCAGCATGATACTCGCATCGCGGTCTCTGGGGGATCCCTCACTCGTCGAGGATGCCGGCGCCCGCCATACCTACGACGGGATCGTCTCAATGCTGCAAGGTAGCATGCATACCAGGATGGCCAAGGAGAGATGCCATCTGATGGTCCCCACAGATCCCGATCCGGAACGCTCCAGGGAGATCTTCGGATACAGGGAGCTGATAAAAGGCGATTCGGAGGCTCTCCTATCGTCCCTGTCGCGGCCGGGACAGAAAAGGAGCGCGATCAGGCCAAATATCGTTATAATGACCGAGGACGAGGACGCTTACACCTCGATCAGGTCCCGTGGATTGGACCGGCTTTGCATGGTGATCGACGCCTCCGATTACGAGGGGCGGACGGACGCCGACCTGGTCTATGTCTACAGCTCCAGAAACCTCGATGAGACAAATATCGATGCCGTCTCGATGGTATCATGCGAGGCTCCGGACCACGAGATCGTTCCGGACATGGTCATAGATCGCTTCGTTCAAAGGGCGGGACTCGTTCGCACCGTCGGCGAACTCGAGGAACTATACTCCAGGGAAGGGGCCTGTTCGGAGGCATCCGAGCTGCTGGATGAGATCGTTCGCATGGACGCCACCATAAAAGGTGTTGAGGATGTCGCGGAGATCATCGAAAGCATAAGGTCCGAGGTGGAATCCTCCCTCAAGCTGAGGATAGGGGCCGTCATATTGGGTGGGGAGGACGCTCTCACCATGCTCTCCGGCGAGGATCCATCGACCCTCAGGGAGATCTACAAAGAGCATTCCAGGATGGCGCAGGCCCTGGTCAGGGAGAGACTGGGCGTATCCAGCGATCTTTTCGTCATGAGGTATCCTCTCAGAACGGACGAGGAAGCGCTCGGGAACCTTCTGGCGTCCATGTCAAACCAGAGGAGAGAGGACCGTTTCCGGCGAAGGGTCGCGATCGCAGGGAGGCTTGCATCCCTCGAGGGATCGATAGACGAAGGGATAGAATGGGCTCACGACCTCGACTTCAGGCACGGCCTCGGTGTGCTCGTGGAACAGCTTGATCTCAGGCCGTTCGAACAGGCCAAGGGGTGGCTCGGTATCCTCAACGCTGGACATCTCTCCCTCAGGGGCAAGGACGGGGTTCAACCGGTCGATTACCATCTGGGAGAGGTCCCCTGCGAATGGCTCGATCTCTTCCCAACCGGGAGATCGACCACTTCGAGAATAGCGCTGCTTACGGGGGCGAACTCCGGGGGGAAGACCACCCTCATCGAGACGATCGCGCAGGTGATCATCATGGCCCACATGGGACTTCCTGTACCCGCCGCTAGGGCCTTCGTCCCCGCCATGAGCTCGATCCACATGTACAGGCCGAGGAAGCATATGGACGCGGGAGGGCTGGAGAGTTTTCTCAAGGAGTTCCTGCCCCTCTGTCTCGACATAGACGATACATCGATCGTCCTTGCGGACGAGCTAGAGGCCATGACCGAGCAGGAAGCGGCATCCAGGATCATACGGACGTTCTTGACCCGGATAGAGGCGAAGGGCGCTTTCTCCGTTGTGGTGACGCACATGGCCAAGGAGGTGGCGGGAAACCATCCTTTCAGGATAGACGGCATAGAGGCCAGGGGGCTCAGTGACGATCACAGGCTGATCGTCGATCGGACCCCGAGGATCTGCCATCATGCAAGGTCCATGCCGGAACTGATACTCAAGAGGCTGGTGGGGATGACCAAGGGCAGGGAGAGGCAACTCTACGAGATGGTGCTCGGTGAGTTCACTCCTCCCAGATGACCACCTCCCTCTTCCTGCGGACCAGCATGAAGAGCACTGCGGCCCCCGCCGCCAGTATCAGCAGGGCGGCGATGATGGCAGGGGTCCAGTTCGTTCCTCCAACATCCTGCGGTCCATCATCGGGGGGAAGGGGGATCGGTTCATCGATCTTGAACTGGAAGCTTACGGAGGCGCTCTCGAACTCGTCGTTCCTCATTGAATTCCGGGGGAACGGCCTGTAAACTGCGCGTATGCTCAGGGTATCGTTGTTGTCCATGACAATGTAGAACAGAGCCGTTCCGGCAGGGAGCGTGCTGGCACCTCTCGAGGTCTCCAAGGAGTAGACGGTAACGTGCTGCATGGGGGCCATCGAGAAGTTAACCCTGTAGCTCCCGTCAGAGAGCTCCTGATAGCTCAGCATCCTCAGGTCCATGACCGGGGCATCGTACATCCGACCGAAATAAACCCCGATCGATCCGGATTCGAACACGCTGTCATCTTCGAGGGTGATCCTGAAGTGGAAGGTCGCCGTACCGGAGAAAGAGCTGGAGTTGATGTAGCAGGATAGCAAGGACCCGTTGAGAACGCTCTTAAGGACGGAGGTCCGTCCGGATACGATCACCTCGACATGGTCCTCTCCCGTTAGGTTCTCAACCCGGCATATCAGGTCGAGCGCCTCTCCCGCAAGGACGTATCCCGTCTCCCCAGGCACCCATGAGTGACCCGTGTCGAGGTTAATCATGATGGGCGTTCCGATCTCAAGGGTGTTCCTCTCTATCGTCAGAGTCAGGTCCGCCCCCGAACCGAGACCGTCCAATGCGAGATTGCCCGATGCGTCCCTGAGGTGGATCTCGATGCCGTAGGTGCCGTAACCCGGAGAGAACAGGATACTGAACGAAGATTCGCCGGTCCTATCCATCGAGTACGTACCCATCCTGGAGCTGTGGGCGTCGATGTATTCGATCTCGCATGTGGAGCCGGGATCGAGGCCCGATGCCACAACGGTGATGTTCGCGAACTCGTACACGCTGTGTAGGGATCCTGGTTCCGCCTGGTCTCCGTTCAGGAGGACCGAGATTATATCGGGTGGGGTCAGGTCCTTGAGCTCGAAGGCCATATCGATGCCCGTGGCCTTGTTACCGCCGTCATCGATGAGGTGGGGCAATGCCCTGTAGAGTCCGGGATCGGCCCCCGTAGAGTTCCAGAATAGCTGGAAACCTCCGATCCCTTCGTTCCATTCGTGCTCCGTGACGTTCTCTACGGTAATACCAGCGCGCTGGATCTCCAATACGGGGACCAATCTCGATATGTTCTCGCCTAAGGGGTATATCGCAGCCCCTACGAGATCCCCTTGAACGAAGGGGGATGGATCGAGCAGGCGCGATGTGAACCTGGGGGCCTCCGTGTCCACAAGTAAGAACGATGT
>JARVGK010000033.1 GCA_029762535.1 Thermoplasmatota archaeon | reverse complement strand
ATAAAGGTTGCGGACAACGATCCCCCGGTGATCCAGAGCATTGTTCCTGAGACGATAGGCACGGGCGAATCTCTCGAGCTCGAGTTTGTTGTTGATGACAACATAGGCATCTCCGAGGTGGTTCTCGAATACACTCTGCCTGGCATGGAAGGTTCCGTTATGGTTCTTGAAGGCAGCGGTAATTCCTTCAGGTCGGTAATATCGATCCCGTCCGATAGGATCGGGGATCTGATGTATGTCCTAGAAGCTAGTGACGGCTCTGGGAACGCCGCATCTCTGTCCGGATCCGTAACAATCGTCGATGTGATCCCTCCCGAGATCGATCCGATATTTGATTTATCTGTTCTGGTAGGAGAATCTTTCAAGGTCGATGCGATAGCCAGGGACAATATCGGGATCGTATCCTATGCCTGGTCCGGAGTATCGATCCCATCAACGAACGGTACTCTTTCCGGCAGCATATCCGCTCCGGGAAGATATACCGTGACGGTGACCGTACATGATGCTGAGGGCAATTCCAATTCGACCTCTTTTACGATAGCGGTTTCCGATGTTCCCGGCAATGATCTTAATGGTACAGAAGAGAACGAACCGTTTCCTATCCTTGCGATCATCATCCCTGTCGCGATCCTGTTGTTAGTATTGGTTGTAGTGGCTATTATCTTCATAAGGAGATCCAGATCCCGTAATCAGGAAGATATGAAGGCGGAGGAATGATGCCAATGTCAACATCAGGTATAATCTTAGTTCGAAGCGGGATCCCCTCGGCATGAACACGATGGATACGGATCCTTCCGTTGATAAAGATCTCCAGGAAGGGTTCCCCGTAAGCCCATCCTCAGGCATTTCGATCAGTCCCTATTCGATCTCCGTAACCGCTCCCCTCGAGATCGAGGAGGAGGCTAAGGACGAAAAGATAGTATGGGCGTACTTCGCGATCCCGGGTATGATATTGGCGATCGCGATCGTCGCTGCGATCCTGCTGATAAGGTCCAGAAAGAGGATCGATGTATGGGATATAGAGGAATAAAGGCAGGTTAAAATTGCGTTACCATTTTAGTCGTAAATAATTTTTATATATATTGACATACATCAAGGTTTGATATACCTTGGATCATGATGCTTCCTTCCAATATGAGAACATAGGTGCATTCCTCAGGAAACTGGAGAGGGAAATGAAGTCTGGGCTCGTTTCGCTTCTTATCCTGAGGGTGATCAAGGACAGCTTGGAGCCCGTATACGGTTACAAGATCATAATGGACCTCAAGAAGAGCACTAACAGCAATCTGATCCTCAAGGAGGGGAGCGTTTACCCTATCCTTCATTATTTGGAAAGCCAGAACTTCGTTCTCTCATACCTGGATGGATCCCCCACCGGTGCTCCCAGGAAATACTACAACATAACGAAGCTGGGGGAGATGGCGCTGGAAGCGGGTATGTCCTCCTGGTCGGAGTTCAAAGAGTTGCTTGATAGTATCTTTATTATAAAGGAGGTATGAGATGGATCATTATGCATCGATCAAGGCCTATCTGGAGAAGCTCGATCATTCCCTGTCGGATATCGAACCGCGAAGAAGGAAGGCCATGGTTTCCGATATCGAGGGCCATATCCAGGAGAGATTGAATATGGTAGAGGCGGAAAAAGACCGAGGATCGATATCCGGGGACGAAATAAAAAGGATACTGGACGATTTCGGCCCGCCGGAGGAGGTCGCTTCGAATTTCAAGCTTCAGGAACATGGCCGGGGAACCAAAGCCGTTCACCATGTATCGAAACGCGGCCCTATCATTGCCATTGTGTGCATTTCCATTATTTTTCTCATCATCGCCGCCGGGGTCCTTTCTTTTTTAATACTTGGAGAAAGCGAGCAGCATGAAGCCGACATCATACCCGGGGAAGGCCTGAAGGAAGTGAAGATCGGAGAGGATCTTGACAAGGTGATGGAGATCTTCGGCCAGCCTGACGAAAGGGCCGACCTGGAAAATTGGATATGGATCTCATACAGGCAGGGAAGAGGGATCGACTTCCTGTTCTCGAACGAAACCAAGAGAGTGATGGAGATCCGCATCAACGAAGGTTTCGAGGGATCCCTCGAGGGAGGGATATCCATCGGGGATGATCTAGAGAAAGTGTTCTTAACAATGGGCCCTCCCTTGAAGAGGATCGACTTATCGAAAGGGGAGATCGAGAACCATCCCGAGGGCGGGGACAGGGTCCTCTACGGACAACATGACGGATCGGGCACGATCGAAGCATACAAATACATCGATGAAAACCGTGGGATCCTCTTCTGGGCGGATCCGGACATGACCATATTGCAGATCGTCGTTACGGAACCCAGATAGATAAGGTAAAACTACCCCTTCAAGCAGTCGCTTTGGGCTGAGGCTTCTCAGAGTCGGTTTCCTTCTCGGGCTTCGGTGTCTCCTTCTTCTCTTCCTGGACGAACTTTCCGGAATCAAGAACTATCATGTCCGGACCGTACTTGTCGGTGTTCGCCATCAGGAAATCCTTGGACATCTTTATGCACTTCTTCGGGCAGATCTCCGTGCACAGGGCGCAGAAAGTGCACCTGGACATGTAGAACTTGACCTTTCTGCCCTCGGGAACGAACTCGATCGTCTCCGAGGGGCAAACCTTGAGGCACATCTGGCATCCGATGCATGCCTCCCTATCGTAGAGGATCTTGCCCCTGAATCCATCAGGGACCTCAACGGGAGATATCATCTTGACCTTCCCCGAGTCTATGGCCTTGAGCGCTTTGTGCACGTTCTGGGGCGCATAGGGCACCGGGAACAGGTTAGTCGCGGGGTCCGAGAAGAACTGTTTCAACAGCTCGATGAAAGCGTGCGTCACCATGTCATCACCTCATAGAGTATCCAGATACAAGAGCAGGGATCCCACCACTGCCAGGGCGCTCAAGGGCACGAGATAGAGCCAGGAAAGCTTGTCGATCTTCAGCCTGGCCGCTCCCACCCGTATGACGGTGACGGCCAGGAAGTAGAGCACTTCGACCTTAAAAAGCCAGAAGAGCAGGTCCAGCACATAGGCCCCTATTCCCCCAACGTTCAGCAGCGGGGAAATATTGTATGGAACGAAGAGGGCCACCGCAAGGGAGAGGAATGCCAGCGTCTTGACCGCATCCGCGATGTAGAACAAACCCAGGTTGGTCCCGCTGTACTCCGCGATTATACCGCCGCCTATCTCCGTCTCGGCCTCGGGAGCATCGAAGGGGATCTTCGAGAGCTCCGAGGGGATGATGAGGAAGAATACCCCGAAGAGAAGTGCGAGCCCCACGATGCCCAGGATCCCGACCTCGCCCCAGAGGGGGTTCTCCACGATCGCCTTCAAACTGAAGCTCTCCAGGCCCCTTGAGAGGTTCGTGATCCTCCATGCCAGGGCGAGAACGACTATGGCGAGAGGGAACTCGTAGGACATCATCATGACCATCTCCCTCTGCGCTCCAACGGTTGCGAGAGGGGATCCGGAAGCGAAACCTCCGATGGCCATCATCAGTCCGGGTATGGCCAGAAGATAAACGACTAGGATGAGGTCGCCGTAGCCCTCAAGGACCGGCATCCACCCGGCCACGACTCCGCCCACCGGGCCCAAGGGGATGAACATGACGAGGACCAGCGAGCCCACCAGGGCCATCAACGGGGCACCGTTGAACGCCCATGACACGGCGCGCTCCGGAACGACGTTCTCCTTCTGGAACAGCTTGAACACGTCCCAGAAAGGCTGCCGCAGCGGCGGCCCGTACCTGGCCTGCAGCCATGCGGCGAACTTCCTGTCAAACCCCTTCAGAACGAGGGACAGCCAGAGAGCGATCATTATAACACCGGCACCTATCCCGAGCCTTATGACGGCCTCCAGAGCCTCGTTCATCTCATCAGCCTCCTGCTCTTCTCGATGGACATATCATGCAGGACCTTCCAGTCCACCTCGGCCTGCGATCCGTCCCTGACCAATGTGACCCTGTCCATGCAGCCGATGCACGGATCGATCGATGCGATTATTATGGGGATGTCAGCTATCTGCTGGTCCTTGAACATCGTCAGCCATGACATGATATTGCCGTATGTTGGGACCCTTATCTTCCATGAGTCGATCTCCATCTTGTTCTTCTTGAGCCTGACATAGTGTATGTCCTCGCCCCTGGGAGCCTCCACCCTGGCGACGCCCTCGCCCTCGGCCATCCTGAGCTTTGCCATGAGGAGGGCGGACAGGTTGGGCTCCGACGTTATGGGGCCCGAAGGCATATTGTCGAGCAACCATTCGGTCATCCTGACCGATTCGAAGAGCTCCCCGATCCTCACTACGATCTGGGAGAACACGTCCCCCGTCGCGTGATAGCCCATCGTCTCCGGGGTGACGACCTTGAAATCGTCCATCATGTCGCCGTAGGCTCCGTGGGGCCAGTCGAACCTTATGTCCTTCTTTACCCCGGCACCTCTTGTGAGAGGTCCGCAGGCACACAGCTTGACGGCGTTCTCATGAGTGAGGACGCCGACGTCCTTGGTCCGGTGTATTATGGTGGGGTCCGAGAAGAATATCGAGAGGACGGTATCCTCTATCTTCCTGTAATTCGAGAGGATCTTCCTGCATTTGGCGATATCCTCCTTGGATATGTCCCTCCTCACGCCGCCGAAGATATAATACGCGTAATTGACCCGGTTCCCGCAGAGGATCTCCAGTATGTCCTGGACGTCCTCCCTGACCTTCCATGTGTAATGCAGTATCGAGTCGAACCCCAGCTCATGCCCCGCTACGCCGGCCCATAGTAGGTGCGAGTGTATCCTCTCGAGCTCCGCCACTATGGCCCTGAGATAGTCCCCTCTCTCCGTTGGCACTATGTCCGCGGCATGCTCAACAGCCCTGCAGAAGACGTACTGGTGCGCGGCGGAGCAGATCCCACAGACCCTCTCCGCAAGATGGAGCACCTGCAGGGGGTTTCTCTTCATTCCGAGGTACTCGACGCCCCGGTGGTTGAAACCTGGCTGGAAGTCGGTCTCCCTTATATGCTCACCGTCGATGACGAACTTGAACTGGGTCGGCTCCTTGAGGGCCGGATGTATCGGCCCGATGTTGAGCGGATATGGCGGGGCTTCGGCCATCAGGCGTCACCTCCTTTCCTCTTCACGGGCGGTCCTCCGGGCGGGAAGGGGGAGTGATCGGCTATCACCCTGGTACCGTCGCCGCCGCCGGAGGGGTCCTTGTGGACTTGGCGGACCAACTTCTCGGGGCCGAACTCGTCCTTCCTCCAGGGATAGACGCCCACGGGCACAGCGTGGGTCAGGAACAGCCTCCTGTTGTCCTTGATGCCGTCGATCGCCACGCCCAGGAACTCCTGTTTCTCCCTCTCGGTCGGGGTGACGGACGGATATATGTCGGAGAGGCTGGGTATGTGCGGGTCATCCTTGGGGCATCTCGTCCCGATCGTCACGACGACCCCGTGACCGTGAGAGGCGGAATAGACCTCGAAATGGAAAAGGACCTCGATCTCGTCCCCCAGGTCCGACCCGGACGCCACCGTATGATGCGGCCCGTCAAAGGTCTTCAGATGCCTGGCGGCATCCTGGAACCTCTCCCGCTTCACTCGAACGAAGACCTGTGAGTATGCCGTTTTCTTGACCCCGTTCCTGAAGGTCTTGACGTACGGGTCCTCAATGAGATGGCCCTTGAACCGGTTCCTGAAGGACGCTGCGATCTCATCACCGGACTTGTATTTCATCATGCCTCCCCCCTGAGCTTTTCCAAGGCCTTCCATGCCTGCACCACTCCGAACGTGATCGCCTCTGGCCTGACCGGGCATCCCGGAACGTATACGATTATGGCGTTGGGATCCACCTTCTTGATGAACTCGTCGAAGGGCCCCTCTATGCAGTAGGAGTCATAATAGACGCCGGATGTCGCCCCGCAGTTGCCGCAGATCAGGACCGCCTTGGGCCCCGGCGTCTGCTCATATACCCGCCTCACCCGGTCCGCCATCTGCCTGTTCACGGGCCCGGTCACGAGCAGGACGTCGGCGTGCCTCGGCGTCCCGACCAATTTGATCCCGAAGCGCTCGACATCGTATCTCGGCGTCAGGGCGGCCACGATCTCGATGTCGCAGCCGTTGCAGGACGCGGCGTTCACATGGAAGACCCAAAGGCTCTTGTCGAAGGATTTAGTGAGCTTCATCATATCACCTCACAGGAACACCATCACGGCCATAACGATCACCATCGATGCGATCAGATAGAATATGTATTCGTTCAGCAGTCCGGAATGTGCTCCTTCCGTTGGGCGGTAATAGCGGGAGAGCGCCTTTGTGAATCCCCAGTAGAGGTTGCTGCCCGTGACCGTCAGAGGCTTTCCATCCACCTCCGTGGGGTTTCCAAAGAGATAGGGTTTGGCCCCCTCGCCCTTTGGAGTGGTCCCCTTGTGGCCCATGGACCTGATGAGAAGGCCGACGACCAACGCGACTGCGAAGGCCCCCAGAAGGACGATGGCGTTCCAGGACCCTTCACCCGTGAATAATGTGAGGGACGTACCGGTGGTTCCCTCTATGCCTGTCAATGCGTTCACGGCCGGATCCACCAGGGTCCTTACCACCAGACCTGGTAAGAGCGAGAAAACGAGGATCACGCTTCCCAGAAGGGCCATGCCCAAAAGCATGGTCGTCGGGACCTCACCTCTCTTCATCTCCTTGTTCCTCGGACCCATGAAGGCGGAGTAGAACACTTTCACGAAGGATGCCAGGGTCAAAAGGGACACCAACATGGCGATGGCGCCAATTATCGGGTTGAACTTGAAGACCGATTCGTATATGAGCAGCTTCGATGAGAAACCGTTCATCGGCGGGACGCCCGAGATCGCCAGGGCGCCGATGACGAAGAATATGGCCGTGAGCCACATTTCCCTTCCCAGGCCGCCCATCTTGTTGAGGTCCCTGGTACCGGCCTTGTATATGATCGCGCCCGCAGTAAGGAACAGCAGTCCCTTGTAGAGGGCGTGGTTGAATATGTGGAATATCCCCCCGCTCATTGCGACCCTGCCGAACTCCAGGAACTCGGGGGTGTTGTAGACGGCCATACCTACCCCGACCCCCAGGAGCATGTATCCCGTCTGGGATATGGCGTGATAGGCCATGAGGCGCTTGATGTCCTTCTGTACGAGCGCCATGGTGACACCCACGAACATGGCCAATATCCCGAGTATGACAACGACCCATCCGGCCGTGTGGACCGTGGCCTGCGTTATCTGGATGTTGGCCCCGTACAACGTGAACACGCTCCTGAACAGGGCGTAGAGCCCGGCCTGGGAGGCGGTCACCATCATCGCTGTGATTGGCGCCGGGGCCTCGGAATACGCGTCAGGGGTCGCCATGTGCATGGGTACGGAACCCGCTTTGAGGGCGAAAACGGTGACGAGGATGCCGAGGACCAGCTTGTCCATGACGAGCATCTCGGAGTGTCCGCCTATGGCTTTGGAGAGATAGACGATGTTGAGATGGCCATACTGCCCGTAGAGAATGCCAATTGCGAACAGCAGGACCAGGCCAGCTATGGTGGAATAGACCAGGTATTTTATCGCGCCTTCGAAGGACTCGCCCCTCTCCGTCCTGAACGCTGTCAGGGCGCATATCGCGACCGAGGAGATCTCGAACCATACGAACAGGTTGAACAGGTCGCCGGTGAAGACCATGCCGAGGTTGGCCGCTAACATCAGGAATAAAAGCGTGTAGTACTTGTCAAGCCCCGTGTATCTCTTCATGAAGGACAGGGAGTATATCAAGGAGCCGAAGGCGACGACGGTCATCAAAAGGCCCATGAATGCGGACATCCCGTCAACGTAGAACGATATTCGGGCGATGTTCCCTCCGGCGAGCGGGAAAAGGGATCCCTCCCTGCCACCGAAGACGTAAACCGAGGAGACCGCCCCTCCGCCGGATAGGACCTCGAAACCAAGCACGAGCATCACCGCGGATACGATTAGTATCCCCAGGATGTTCCACACCTTCCGGAGGCTCGATGAGATCTTGGACATGATCGGCGTCATGAAGGCCACGAGAAGAGGTATGGCCACAAGGAGGGCTGGAGCGGTCTCTATGAAGGAGTCGTAGAAGCTCATCCCTTCAACCTCCTGAGGTCCTCGGTGGTGGTGATACCATGCTTCCTGTGAACCTGCATGATGAAAGCAAGGAGCAGGGCCGTGGTTGCGACGCCTATTACGATGGACGTCAGCGTCAAGGCATGGGGTGTGGGCAGTGAATAGGTCTTGTCCCCCAGAAGCTGCAGGGTGAATACCGGGGCCGCCATCTCATCGCCCGCTCTGAACGCCAGGGAGATAAGGAACAGGTTCACACCGGACTCTATCAGGGTGATCCCCATCGCGAGCTTAATAAGGTTCTTCTTGAAGAGGGTGATATACAGGCCGATCCCGATCAGGGCGACCACTGCCAGGTAAGGAAGCTCTCCCATCATGTCAATCATCCTCCTTTCCAGAGAAGGCGAAGAGCCCGAGGGTCACCACTATGAGCGTCAGGCCGGAGACCACCTCGAGCCCGACGAACATGTTGAGGAGGGCCACTGTCCCGCTCGAGAGGAGGGGGGCCGAGTTGGGATGGGCGTATCCGGCCATACCCGCTATCTCCTGGCCGAAGATCGGACTCCCGGTGCCCGCGAGGAAGTTGTACAGGAACAGCCCTCCGACTATTCCCAGGAACCCGATGGACACGAATGCCATCAGTCCTGTGCTCTCGAGTATCGAGAGCAGCTTCTTCCTCCACCTCTCGGACCCGAACGCCACCAGGAAGAGGGCCATTCCGGTTGCGATGATGGCGCCTCCCTGGAACCCTCCACCCGGGGTAAGATGCCCGTGCAGAATGATGTATGCTCCGAAGAGGAATATTGGGGCGAAAAGAAGCCCGGTCATCGTCCTGACGATAGGCGACATGGCCTTCATCTTTTAACACCCCCTTTGGGTTTGGACCTGCTCTTTAACGCGTGCCGTATGCTCACCAGCACGCCGGTAACGGCGGCGAACAGCACCGTCGCCTCGCCGAGGGTATCGAAACCCCTGTAATCGAAGACGATCGCCGTCACGGCATTGTTCGTGGATGTTTCCTTGGACTGGGAGCTTTCGATGAAATGATCGTCCATCGCCGTCCTTTTCACCTTGTAGGTCTCGCCCGAGGTCTCATCGTACATCGATACCTCTCCGTCCGGTTCGCCGAAGTCCCTGATGCCCCAGGCCATGAAGGAGAGCCCGCTGACGAGCAGAAGCAGGAACAGCAGTTTCACGCCGTTGTTGATCAATACTCCTCCCTCCTTCTCGTCCCCTTGATGGCGAAGATGTATATCGCAGTGGTCAGTCCGGCCCCGACCGCGGCCTCGGCTATGGCCACGTCCGGAGCCTGGAGTATGAAGAACTCGAGCGATAGCAGAAGGCTCGCCGCGGCCAAAGCGACCGCCGCTGAAACGAGGTCCTTCATTCGGACCACGAGAACGGAGGCGGCGACTATCCCGAGAAGGATAACGACATGGATGGCATCGTAGAGCAGGCTCCAATCCAACTATCTCACCTCCCTGGTATCGTCTATGACCGCCCTCTCCGGCTCTATGCCCGATCTCCTTGCCGCTCTGGCTATGGCATGGGCTCCGGTCGGGTTGGTCAATAACAGCATTATCAGTGCAACTATCGTGTGGGCAACGAGCACTATGTATGCCGGCTGGTCCGGCGCACCTGCCTTCGTGTACGAGTATACGCCATGGGCTATTACGGCCACGGCGAGGAAGATGGTCCCAAAGGTCGTGGCCTTGGTCGCCGCGTGCAGCCTCGTATATACATCGGGGAACCTATGAAGGCCAATTGCGCCCAGAAGTACGAAGATAGCCGAGATGGCTATCAGAACGATCATCGCTATCGTTATCGCGTCCATCTAATCGCTCCCCCCTTTCTCCCTTGATTGTTCCATGTACCTTGCTATGAATATGGTGGTGACGAACGACAATATGGCATAGACAATGGCTATGTCGATGAACACGACCTGTCGGTAGAAGGCCCCCAGGGCTATCATCAGGCCCACCACAAGGGTGTTGATCGTATCCATGGCGACCACCCTGTCGGCCGAAGTGGGGCCCAGAAGTATCCTGAAGAGGGAGATCAGTATTCCCAGGGACAGGACCCCTGCGCCTATGAGGAGCACCTCCGACGGTCCGAACGTCATTCGACGACCCTCCTTGCCCAGGCAGGGAACGATCCACAAACGGCCTTTATCCTCTCATCGTCCGTCTTGGTATCCTTGACGTTTATCCAGTGTATGAACAGGTCCCCGCTCTTCTCATCTATGTCCACCGTCAGGGTCCCGGGAGTTAGCGTGATGGAATTGGCGAGCATCGTCCTGCCCAGGTCGGTCTTAAGCTTCGGCCTGATCCTGACTATGCCCGGCCTTATCCTCCCCGTGATGACCCTGTATGCCACATCCAGGTTCGCCTCCGCCATGGCGTAGAAGAACGGGAAAAGGAATACGATGAACATGAAAGGGGCCTTCAGAAGCTTTCCGGGGTTGTTCATTACCCGGTTCTTGGCCTTTCCCAGCATGGCCCTAGCTATCGCTGCGGTCAGGATGGCCAGGACGATGGCGGCGCCGATCTCCTGATATGAGAACAGCTGCCCAAGCAATCCGTCGCCCCCGCCGCTACCGGCCACCAGAAGCAGGTACAAAAGCAGCATCGATACGAACAGGACTAAGAACGTGATCATCCCAGAAACCTCCTATTCATCATCCCGTAACTATGAACAGGGGCCGGAAAAGGAGTTTTATTATTTAAGGGCTTATGATAGTGCGAGGATTTAATTCCCCCAACCAACATTATTCGAAGAGGACCATGGCCCCGTCCAAGGCGATATGGTCCACGGACCTCCCCTTGAAGGTCCACTCCTTTTGGACCTCGGCCATCTCAGGGGTCAGAACGATCTCCCCGAGCCCATCCCCGGGATCGATCGCGGCCTTTCCTTTCTCCCCCAGGTCGACCGCCGCCTTCACGGCCTTCTCCGGATCGCTCATGGCCTTCGTCAGAGATTTCATACGATCGCGGTACATAGGCCCTACGACGCTGAACACCGGTTTTAGGCCCCTCACCGAAACATGCAGCTCAGCGGAGGGCTCGAGGGTCAGCTCTGAGGCCCTCAGGGTGTCCCTGATGTCCTCGAGCGACCCCTCAAGGCTCCGCTCGTCCTCGGTTATTATCCTTATCGGCCCCATGCTCGCGCCGAGGGCCATCCTCTTTTCCGATTTGTACCTCCTTATGGCGCTGACCATCTCGGAGGCGTACGCGCCGTCCAGGGCACGGTCCCCGAATCCCAAGAGCGGCCGTGGCCAATCTGAGATATGGACCGAGATACCCCCCTCGATCCTCACGTAGTGGGCCTGGAATACCTCCTCCGCAATATGGGGCATGAACGGGGCCAGGAGCTTTACCAGTGTCAGGCCCAGATTGTAGAGCGTGAAGACGGCGGATGGGTCCCCTTTCCTGATCCTGGTCTTGACCATCTCGAGATACTGGTCAGCGACCTCGAGCCACATGAAGTCCACCGTTGCCTTCACGGCCTTGTCGAATGCGTAGTTCTCGCACGCGTCCGTCGCCTCGGACACCACCTGTGAGAGCCGGTCGAGCATCCACGAATCGATCGGATGCAGGAGGCCCTTCACGGCCTCACCGTCAGAAAGTAGGGCTTTTATCTCATCGGCGCCCATACTCTCGAAGGATGAGGAGATCAGCCGCTGCATGTTGTACAGCTTTCTTGTTATCTGGGACCCCCTCTCGACGTCCTTGATCCTGAACGGATGGTCCTTGCCCAGGGTGCAGGTGGCGGCGTAATACCTTATCGCGTCGGCCCCGTACTTGGTGTGGTATTCGAGCGGATCCACCGCGTTGCCCTTGGAGGCGTGCATCGGGGTCCCGTCGGGGGACATTATGAACCCTCCCATCATTATGTCGCTCCAGGGTTTCTTTCCGGTCAGGTAAAGGCTCCGCACCATGGTGTAGAACGCCCATGTGCGTATGATATCGTGGGACTGCGGCCTCAGAGAAACGGGATACAGCTTCCCGAACAGCTCATCGTCCCTGAGCCAGAAGGCGCAGTATAGCGGGGATATCGACGAATCCATCCAGGTATCGAAGACCTCCTCCGATCCCTTGAGCTCGCCACCGCATTCCGGGCAGGCCTTCACAGGGGGGGTATCGATCGTCGGATCGACGTAGCAGTCCGATTCATCAGGGAGTACCGCATGTCCGCATGAGAGGCATTCCCATACGGGTATAGGCGTCGCGAAGTACCGCTGCCTGGATATGACCCAGTCCCATGAAAGGGAGTTGACCCATTCCCTAAGCCTGACCTTCATGAACTCGGGATGCCATTCTATCTCATCGGCCATCTTGAGGATATCATCCCTGATATCCAGTATCCTCAGGAACCACTGGGGGACCTGCAGGAACTCTATCGTCGCATGGCATCTCCAGCATGTCCCTACGTTCTGGGGGTTGTCCTTCTGATCGACGAGGAGGGACTGGGACCTCATGTCCTCGATTATTGCCTTCCTCGCATCGCGAAGGTCCATGCCCGCGTAGCGGCCTGCCAACTCCGTCATGCGTCCGTGTTCGTCTATGCCCTTCTCGAGGGTCAGTCCATACTTGAAGACCCATCTCAGGTCCTCCTTGTCCCCGATCGTGCATATCATTACCACGCCGGAGCCGTAGGTCCTCTCCACGACATCATCCGCGATGACCGGTACCCTCTTTCCGAAAACCGGCGTGATCAGGGACCTTCCGACGAGGTCGGAATAACGTTCGTCCTGCGGATGAACAGCGACCATCTGGCAAGTACAGAGGAGCTCGGGCCTGGTCGTGGCTATCTCCACCTTCCTGCCTGGTTCCCCGTCCACTTCGAACAGTATGGTGTTGAGCTTGGTCACGTTGTCCTGGTACTCGACCTCGGACTCGGCCAGAGCGGTCCCGCACCTGGGGCACCAGTTGACGGGGTGATTGGCCTTGTATATCCTCCCCTGATGGAACAGCTTGATGAAGGATATCTGGGTGAGCCTCCTGTAATACTTGGCATCGGTCTGGTAGTAAACGGACGGGTCCATGGACTCGCCGAAGATCCGGAACTGGCGCGTCATCTCTGCGATATTGCCCTGGGCGAACTCCTCGCACAGTCTGGTGAACTCATGCCTCTCGGTGTCCCTCATCCTGATGTTGTACTTCTTCTCCACGCGAACCTCTATGGGCATCCCGTTCACGTCGAAGCACAGAGGGAACATCACGTTGTAACCCCTCATTCTCTTATAGCGTGCCGCGAAGTCTATGTGTGTGTAATGGACGGCATGCCCAGCGTGCAGAGGGCCTGAAGCGTATCGGGGAGGGTTGTCGATGACGAAAGGAGGCCTATCGGACCTAGGATCGAACCTGTAGATGGAATTTTCCTCCCAGAAACGCTGCCATCTCTCCTCAGCCGTCGCGAAGTCGTATCCTCCACCTCCGGACCTCGCCTCCGCTTCGCTGGTCTTTGGGCGGTCATGTCCGTTGCTTGTCTCGTTGGGGCCCATTTGCCTCACCCGATCGTACCCTATATGCTAAGGGTATTCTTGGGCCGATAAAACTTCCCTGTATAAAAACAAGGCCTATCGATGATGACCGATACGTTAAAACGTATCCTATCGTTTCTCCGTGATCAGATGAGATACCTGGTCCCGACGCTATCCATCCTGGCCCTTCTGTGTGCGGTCTCGTTGATGCCCGCCCCGGCCTCGAGCCAGTTCGAGACCTCCACCAGGACCTTCAAGGATGACAAGGAGGATGTATTGACGGATGCGGGGCTCGATCCGCTCGAGACCCTATCCGATCTCAAGGCCCTTCCCGACAGGAAAGCCCCCGAGAGCAAGGAGAGGCTGTCGGTGGATATCGTTGGATTTCGAATACTCGAGAACGAGACATACGTCTCCTACGTCATGGAGATGGAAGGGCCTGTCTATTACAGGGAGGAGTACACCTATACCATCGCCGGATATGCCAGGTCCGAGTACAGGGAGACCGATCCCTTCGATTTCATGCTAGTGGCCACCAACGGCACTGCAAGGTACCTGCTCTGGGACCAGGGCGATTTCAGGGTGGCGGGCAATGTCACCCGTATCGATATCGATGGGAACACCCTCAACATCACGATGCACAGGAGCAGGTTCATACTCAGGCAGCGCTCCGATCCGCATCTGATAGTCGCGATCGCACAGATGCTGCCCGTTGGAGGCTCGGAAAGGCTCGTGGACCATACGATCGCACGGAAAGGCAAGGACAGCGGGGGTTTTTCCCTTGGCAGCAGCGAGATCCTCGCCCTCCAGATCATGTTCATTGTCATCATGTTCGTTGTGCTCTTCATCATTTACGGCATATGGTCAAGGAGAAAGGGCGAGGTCGTGACCGGAGGCGTCTGCCCCAGATGCGAATCGAGGCTCGACCCCTCCATAAACTTCTGTCCGTCGTGCGGGACCGTTATCAGGGGTCCGGAAGCGGAAAAGGCGATGTCCCAGGAAAAGAAGGAGAAGGCGTCGGTCGAGGAATGAGCGCTCATACGAACTCGGACTGGGTTCGGACCACCTCGGCCCCGTCCCTGCATTGAGAATAGGCGTCCAGGGGCTCGGCGTTCACCTCCAGGAACCTGACCCCCCAGTTGTATATCGAGAGCAGCTCCCTGGCCCTTACAGGCTCTCCCAGGATGTACAGGGCGGCTGCCATCGCCTCGATCGTGGAGAGCTCGCCCCACCTCCCGAAATGCACTGGATTGCAGGCCAGAAGCATCGGCAGCGTCCTGGAGGCGTTCCTTCGCTTGGCACTTATTGTGGCGAAGACCTCCTCGGCCCTCTCCCAGGAGCAATCTATGGCACATATTCCTCCTTTTACCGCCAACTGCCTGTCGGCGGGCGATAGAGCGACCCCCGAGAAGGGGTCGAGAACGATCGAGCTCCCGGGCAGTTCGCCTATCCTTTTGACGATACGTGCCAGGCCGAACCTGGACATCTTCAGAGCGGAGCACTTTTTCGGATCGTCCTGGGACAGATGCAGAACGGTCAGTGGCATTTCGCCTCTCAGGAGAGACCCTCCATCTCCCTGACCATCCCCTGTTGTATGAGAACCGAGGCTATCTCGCTCGGAAGGGTGGCTATATCCTCCCCCTTCATACTGACGCACTGCCCCTCGCCGCACGCGAACGAACCGATGTCCACAAGCGCTCTGACGAGTATGTATCCGTCGAGGCAGCTGCCCTCCGGTTGGGTGGCCATGGAGGATCCCGTCCTCTGCCTGTCCGCCTCCTTCTTCCTGGGAGGCTCGCAGGCATTCTCGGTCGGTGTCCCTATCTTCAGTGGAGGGGGGTCCACGGGTGGTTCCTGATCGTGTACCTCTGGGGTCAGGAAGTCGTCGGTCGTGGTATCGATCCCGCTCTCGGGCCGGATGGCGGAAGGTCTGGAGAGCATCCTGTCGTACCTGATCACCCTGTCCCTCTTGTTCTCCATTTCCACCTTCAGGTTGAAGTAGAGGTCCTTCTCCTCCTCGGTCATATTGTCCGTCCTGTAATTGATCCCCCTCGAGGCGTTCAGGGCCGCAAGAACGATCTTCCTCTCCCTGGTGTTGTATATGGCCTCAAGGACCTCCCGAGCCCTCTGGTATTCGCCGGTGGTCCTGACCGCCTCCTTACCGAGGGATATCTGAAGGTCCGCACGGCTCTTCTCGACCTGGAGGAATAGCGATTTGATGTAGGCCACGGCAGTGGAATAGAAATCATCCGGCAGCCTGGACAGTGAGTTCGTTCCCTTCTCCTGGGAATGTATGTCCGCTAGATCCGAAAAATCGAACTTGTTATCGTCCATCTGCGTCGACCTGCGGGGGGTTATGCCCCGTCCCCGATAATAATGATTATGCTAGAGGCCCCCTAGTGTTAATTATCAGATGATGCAATACTCCCTCATGCGCAGTGTGATAGCATTGGTCCTCCTTGCGGCACTGATACTTGCCCCCTCCCACGCTTATTCGGCTCCGGCGGACGTCTCCATCGAGGGAAACCTGTACACGGTATCCGTGGACCCGACGGACCCATGGATGGGCGTGCTCACAATCAAAGGGGAGGTCAGCGCCACGATCTCAGGCATTCTCGAGACGCTCACCGTCACGCTCTCGTCCAATATCACAGAGATGGGTCCGGATGGGCCTACGGGACAGTACTGGCACTCCATCGTTTCTTTCGAAGGCGGGCCGGCGAACACCCCCACGCATATATTCAGAAGAGGAGACCCCTCCAAAACCTTCTCGGTCAAACTGGATCCCGCCCTTTACGATCCCCAGCAGACCCGCGACGTCCCGGTGCCAGAAGGATTGCCCTTGGACCATTGGGGGGACCTGTTCGTCACGGCGACCTATTCGGGATCGAGCGAAGGGACGTCCAGGGCCGAATGCCGCATAGAGACCGAGCCGTTCTACCTTCTCAACATCTCCATGAACACACGTAGCCACGAGATGAGAGCGGGGGAGATCCTCAACTATACCGCTGTGATAAAGAACCCCTCGAACATGGATGCTGGGGTCGAGCTTTCAGTCCCTCTTCTGGATCAGCTCTCCTCTTCAGGATGGAGGATCAACATCTCGATACCGGACATGTCCCTTCTCGAGCCGGGATCGCAGGCCCAGGCCAGGTTCATCCTCACGGCCCCTGATACGATCCCACAGGATACCACGTTGAGGTTCGAGGTGACCGCTAGCACCGTGGAGACCGATCCCGAAACCATGGAACCCGAGTTCATCGCCGTTTCGGGCTTCGACCTGATACTTGTCAGATCGAGCGTAAAGGAGGGGCCGGACGAGAACGGCGGTCCGGCCAACGGGGAGGAGAAGGACCCTTACGATATCGTGCTGGTGGTCGTGATCATGACCGTAGTGGCCATAGCGATCATCATACTGGTCGTCATCCTGATGAGCAGAAAGGGTGGGGGGGAGGACGGGGACAACGGCCAGGACAAGACCTATTCCGCTCCAGTGCGGATGTGAGGGTGGAGTCTCGCCTCCCTCCTGCCGATAAGGAAGTATGCAAGGTACAGCGGGACCTTATTGACCCCTTTTTCCAGCACATGGGATCCGCCTGCCATATCCGGTCTCGAGCCCCTCTCCACGACTATATCGACCCTGTCATCTCCCAGGGCGACGGCGTCCCTCAACGGATCGAAGTCATCTATGCGGTCGAGTGGTATTGGCGTGACCTTGAGACCGGTCTTTCCGTGAAGGGTCGAGACGGCCCGGATCAGACGCTTCGTGTCCGTGGTCACTGGCTCGTCCGTCTCCCCGCTCAAGGATATCGAGGAATAGCTCACGACCAATCTCAGGAAAAGCTCCAGCTGCTGATTGTTCGGGAATACGTCGAACAGACCGCTCCCCTTCAGCCTGCTGGCGCTCCTGCCGTTGCTTCTGCCGAAGAGGCTCTCGTCCAATGAGGACAGTATCTGGTCCCCGGCCTGGACCCTCCCCGCCCTCGCTATGTCCTTGAGCCTTTTCTTCCTTAGTGAGGGTTCAAGAGCCGACAGTTCGGTTATCAGTCTGTCCTTTCCAATATGGACCTTTCCGACCCAACCCCCCCAGTCCACGCTCCTGAAATTCCGTCTGGACTTGGACGAGCCGAATCTCGTATTGACCTGGACCACCTCCTTGGGGAAGGCAACCTCAATGGAGAAACCCCGGCCAGTGATGAAGTCCACGATGGCCCTCCTCTCGTTCGATGATAGGTTAAGCACGCCAGGGTCCCTCACATGGACGTGATACCCCCTGCCTCCGGAGAAGAACAGATATGTGCTGGACCGGGGGAAACCAAGGTCGTCGAGGATGAAGTCCTCGAGTAGCCGAATGACCTCGCCCTTTACGATGGCGAGCTGCTGCACATAGCCGAGTTCCTCGGCCCCCGGAATGTGGTCAGCGTCAAGGTCGAATATCAGGTCCGCACCCATCCAGCCCTTGACCTTTTCCGCCATCGGTTGCGCTCCAGGATCCTGATAGTATGCAGCGGAATGATAGGCGTGCATCGGTGCGCTCCTTCTGAAATGTTCCTCCAGTTCGTCGCGGTTCCTGAAGGCTATATGGCGAAACATCATCTTTCCGCCGAACGGGAAGAAACCCCACTCCCTTCGGGCGAACCTGTGCGGTGGCTCTATCATCGCTTCTCGATAGTACGATGAGAACGTGGATCTCATGAAGGTGATCTCGGGGCTCTGCGCCTGTAACATGCCGCATCACTGTTTGGGATGGGCGGCGTATCGGTCTCTCCACATATTTATTGATATCAAGGGGGTTGGATGAAAGTATAGATGGAAACGAGGACCGTCGACATGGCGTCTGGACCTCAAAAGGTAATTATATGTCCGCAGGCATCAGGGGCCCGGGCTGACGTGGCGGTCGAGCTCGATACCGTTCCCGCGCTTCTGGGGACGTGACGTGAAAAAGGGTTCGCCATGCTCCGTCGTCGCAAATCGGGAGTTGAGCGATTGAAGACAATGGGTTTGGATGACTGGAACGAATTCATCGACGGCCTGATCACCTCTCCGGATCTGGAGGTCATCGGGGTCAAGGAGAAGGGGTCCAAGTTCGTTTTCGGCGAACTCACGAACGCCGGTGAGCTCAGGCTGGACTATGACGTTACGATACTGCCGCCCAAGAAGGAGCTGCTTCCCCCGAACGAAGACCTGCTCACCTTCGACCTTGGGCAGCCCTTCAACGTCATGGCGCATCATGAGGACAAAAAGAAGGTCCTCGTTGGGGTACACCCTTACGATCTGATCGCCATCAATATGATGGACCAGGTTTACCTGGGGACGCACGTCGATGACCATTACGAGAAGAGAAGGAAGAACACTATCATCATCGCCTCGGACATACTTAGCGTTCCAGAGAGGGCTTTCTGCGCCAGCCTCGGAACGCACATCGTCGAGAAGGGGTACGACCTGCTCGTCACACCACTCGCGGACCGGATCGTGATCGATATCGGAACGGAGGAGGGAGGCCGCCTGATCGAGAAGTTCGGCCAGGCGAAGGAGGCGAGCCGATACGATATCCAAAAAGTGGAAAAACTCAGAGCGGAGCTCCCGGGCAGGTACAGCACGGAGCTGAACATGGACAAATATCGATGGTCCGAGATCCTCGAGCAGAACTATGAGCATCCCATATGGGAGGAGAACGCCAGGAAGTGCCTTACCTGCGGTACATGCACTCTGGTCTGCCCAACTTGCGTGTGCTATGATGTTCATGACGAGGTCGAGCTCGATCTCGAGAGGGGAAAGAGGACGCGCACATGGGACGGCTGCCTGCTGAAGGAGTTCACCCTGGTCGGCAGCGGTGAGATATTCAGGGAGACCCCCAAGAACAGGTACAGGCACAGGTACTACAGAAAAGGGCTATACCTCCCCGCCAGGTTCGGCTTCGTTGCATGTGTGGGATGCGGCAGATGCTCCTCGCAGTGCCTTCCCGACATAGCCGACCCCGCGGACGTGATGAACGTGCTCGCATCCTTCTCCATGGACGAGAAGAAGAATCTGCCCATACCCGATGTTAAATACCATGGGATAAAGCAGGAACTCCTCGTTCCGAAAGCGGCCACCATCACTTACAAGGAGGTGATGACCGACATCGATACGCTGTACAGGTTGAAATTGGACAGCGGCGAGCCACTGGGCCATAAGCCCGGGCAGTTCATAGAGCTCTCCATATTCGGGATCGGGGAGGCCCCGATCTCAATATCGTCCTCCCCTGGTGGAGATGAGTTCGAGCTGCAGGTAAGAAAGATCGGAGACGTGACCACCAAGCTCGACACCCTTGAAATAGGCTCCAAGGTGGGCATCAGGGGGCCTTTCGGTAACGGGTTCAACACCGACAAGCTCAAGGGAAGGAGCCTTCTCTACATCGGTGGCGGATGCGGCCTGGCCCCCTTGCGGTCACTGATCGAGTACTCACTCGAGAACAGGAAGGACTTCAAGGACATCACCATACTCTACGGGTGCAAGGACCCCACATCGCTCCTCTTCAGGGAGGACCTCAAGAAATGGCAGGAAATGAACGATGTGAAGTTCATGATGACCGTTGACCGCTGCGACGACAAGGAGTGCTGGGACGGGGACGTGGGCGTTATCACGACGCTGATACCCAAGGTGGATTTCGATCCGGACGATACCATAGCCATCGTTGTCGGACCCCCGGTCATGTATCGTTTCGTCATTAGGGAACTCAAGCAGAAGGGGGTCCCTGACTGGAACATAATCGTATCCCTGGAAAGGCGCATGAAATGCGGCGTTGGCAAGTGCGGACACTGCCAAATCAACGGCGTGTACGTGTGTCTGGAGGGGCCGGTCTTCAATTATTACGACATAAAGGAACTCCCGGAGGCGTTCTAGATGAGACCGAAAGTGGCTTTCTTCGATTTCGCCAGCTGCGAGGGGTGCCAGCTCCAGGTGGTCAATCTGGAGGAGAAGATACTGGACCTGATAGACATCGTCGAGGTCGTATCCTTCAGGGAGGCCATGAAGGAGCACTCGGACCAGTACGACATCGCTTTCGTTGAGGGGTCCATAATGAGGCCCATGGACGAGGAGAGACTGAAGAAGATAAGGATGAACGCCAAGGTGCTAGTCGCTCTGGGAGCATGCGCCTGCATCGGCGGGGTGAACAAGCTGCGCAACAAATGGTCCGTCGATGAGGTACTCAAAGAAGTTTATGGTGACGCACCTGT
This sequence comes from Thermoplasmatota archaeon, assembly GCA_029762535.1. GTDB lineage: Archaea > Thermoplasmatota > Penumbrarchaeia > Penumbrarchaeales > Penumbrarchaeaceae > JARVGK01. Next base: position 15,046 of record JARVGK010000033.1, on the reverse strand, counting down.
CAAGGGTAACGAATACTTCGACGTTTTCCCGACCAAGGCCTTGAACGAGGTAGTGGCGGTTGACGCATATATTCCCGGTTGCCCGATCGACCGCAACGAGTTCTCCAAGATCGTAACGTCCATTGCCATGGGCCGAAAGCCCAGGCTTCCGAGCTATCCTGTCTGCGTCGAGTGCAAGAAGAACGAGAACATATGCGTATTCGAACTCGGGCAGTCCTGCCTGGGTCCGGTCACAAGGGCTGGATGCAACGCGATATGCCCCACCAACGGCGAGGGCTGCGACGGATGCCGCGGGTTCCTCGAGGACCTCAGGGTGAACGCGATGAAGGATGTGCTGCGCAAATACAACGTCTCTTTGGACGTGATGATGAAGCGGTTCAACCTCTACAACTTCAAGAAGGAGGGATATTGATGAGTAAGGACGTCAACATACATGTGGAGCATCTGACCCGTGTCGAGGGGCACGGCGATATATATTTCAACGCAAGAGAGGGGAAGCTGGAGAAGGTCGAATGGCATGTAACTGAGGCACCCCGATTCTTCGAGGCCATGGTCAGGGGCAAGTCCTACGTTCACCTCCAGCCGATAACCTCCAGGATATGTGGAATTTGTTCCATAGGCCATTCCCTCGCCTCGCTCAAAGCGACGGAGGAAGCGCTTGGCGTTAGCATATCCCATCAGACGGAAATCTTGAGGCGGCTCGCGCTTCACGCCGAGAACATGCAGTCACATATGCTGCATATCGGATACCTCGTCGTACCCGACCTGTTCCGTGTGGGCTCGGTCTTCCCCATAGTCGAGAAGAACAAGGACGCGGTGGTGAAGATCGTTTCCCTACACAGGCTGGCCAATTTCATGTCGGACCTTATTTGCGGAAGGACCACTCATCCGATACGCCTTGCCGTCGGAGGGTTCAGGATGGTCCCAACACGAAAGGAACTGGAGGATCTACGAGCCCGCCTTGATGGCGCCAAGGACACCATCGATGAGATAGCATCTCTCCTTGCCTCCGTTAAAGGTGCGCTCCCCGACTTCGAAAGGGAGACCGAATATATAGGACTGGTACATCCCGAACTCTACGCTCTCTACGACGGGGACATAGGCTCTACCGATACGGGCACACATCCAGTCAACTACTACAGGTCGATAACCAATGAATACGTCGTCCCGCAATCCACGGCAAAATATACCAAGCACAACCGCGAATCGTATTTCACTGGTGCGCTTGCCCGATACAACCTCAACTACGCGAAGCTGAGCGATTACGGGAAGAATATATCCACCGTCCTCGGATTGGAGCCCCCCATACACAATACCTTCATGAACACCTACGCCCAGATGGTGGAATACGCGGACTCTGTTCAGGACTCGATAAACATATTGGACGAGCTCTTGGAGGGGAACGTCCAACCCGAAAGGGCCGATGTCAAACCCAGGGCAGGAAGAGGGATCGGGGCCGTCGAAGTGCCCAGAGGGATCCTTTTCCACGATTACACACTGGACAGGCTCGGGAACTGCACCAAGGCCAACTGCATCATACCCACGAACCAGAACCATGCCAACATACAGAAGGACATGGAAGCGATCGCGCCCTCTCTGGTCGAGTTGCCCGAGAATGAGATCGAGCTCACCCTCGAGATGCTAGTTAGGGCCTACGATCCCTGCATCTCATGCTCCACGCATTTCCTCAAGGTGCATTTCATTCGCTGAGGGTGGTGCGATATACGAGGATCGCCGTGATAGGGATCGGGAACCCCCTGATGGGGGATGACGGGATCGGTCCCAGATTGATAGAGGAGCTGAAGCTCCTTGGAACGGGCGTGGAACTGATCGATATCGGGACCGGAGGCATGCAGCTGGTCCATGTACTTGCCGGATACGATGCCGTTCTCCTGATCGATGCCGCCGACATGGGGGTCGATCCGGGGGAGTTTCGCGTATTATCCCCCGAGAACGCCGTATCGGTCAAGGAATGCAGGTCCTATTCCCTCCACGATTGGGATATAATGAGGTCCATCGAGATCTCGAATGAGATAGGAGAGGCCCCGCAGAGGATCCTGATATTGGCGATCCAGCCGGGATCCCTTCGAATGGGGGAGGGGATCTCCCCCGAGGTCGAGAGCGGGATCCCTCGATATATTGGAGAGATCAACGCCGCTCTGGATCGGCTGATGCTCCGATGATCGGCTCTCTAAACGATGTCAGAGTAGCATCGAAGGAATCGATTATGAACAACTTTATTATATTATGAGAACATTTTACCACGAGGGAACCTTATGGGGAAAAAAAATCTCATTATTATTGTATTTATTATGGTAATAATTACGGGTATTCTATCTATCCCGTGGATTAAAGCCGAGTTCGTTCCACCGATGAACGATGTCGATCCGGGCTCCGAGACACCGACAGATCCTTCTATCGGGGTCGAGATCACGAAGTTCTCCATGGAAATGTCCTCCACGGATACGGTCTATGATTACACCATATACGCAGAGGGTACGGCCTCGGATGATGTTATCAAGGGTTACTACTCCATTTGGGTTTACGGTGATGACGGTAGCGGACCTCAACAGTCCTGGGAAGAAAGCCCGATAGACGAGGACCATTCCTATGGAGATCACCAATATCATGAGGAGTTCTTTGGAACCGGTCCGGAGGGTTCATGGTCCACCTGGAAGTGGACCTTTCATTCTAAAGGACCGATCGATGATAACAATCGAGCGAGGTTCGAGGACCCAGAATCATACTGGGGGCCCATAACGGAGATGCTTCTCTTCGTCCGATGCTATTCGGAGGATGGGACATGGGACCAGGATTCCGAGGATATCATGAAGGAATATACCGGTATAGATCCATCCTCTGATGGCGATGATGGGGAACCTGATGATGACAAATCAGGTGATGATGTCCCCGGTAATGGGACATCGGAGGAGGATGAGGGCGATGAAACACCTGGATTCGAGATATCCTTGATGATCGGTGCCGTTGCGATCGTCATTCTCATCACCATCAGGTCCAGGAAGGATCGATGAAAATACATTTCACAGATCTGTCCAGGTGATGTAAGATGAACCGCACAGTCATATTAAATGCACTGCTCGTTGTTTCCATGATCCTGTCCGCTATCCCGGTAATTTACATCGATCATGCAGAGGGTAAGGACGGGATATTCGGAGGCGGGTCCGGAGCCTTTGGTGATCCTTACGTCATCGAGGATGTATGGGATCTTCAGGCGATGAACGAGAATCTCAGTGCGCATTACGTTCTGAATAATGACATCGACGCAACCGAAACCCGGACATGGAACGATGGTGCCGGATTCCATCCCTTGGGTGAAAGGTACAAGACATATGTCACAGACAGCAAATGGAGCGGGACACCCTTTACAGGCAGTTTAGATGGGGACGGCCATACGATATCCGGTTTGTTCATTGACCGGACCGGGGATCCGGAAACCGAAGGATTTCTCTACGCGGTGGGATTATTTGGGAATATAGGATCAAAAGGTACGGTCAAGAACCTGAAAATTGTAGGAACCGATGTTACAGGCAACATGTCCGTAGGTGGTCTTGCAGGATTCAATACGGGCATCATCTCTAACTGCTCCTTAACGGGTTTCGTTGCAGGGGCGGCTAACGTGGGAGGATTGGTCGGACAGAATGAAAAGGGTAGGATCTCCAACTGTCACGTATATCTGGAGGTGGATGGGACCCTGATAACAGGTGAATTTATATATAATCTGAACACCGGAGGGATCGTGGGTTCCAATACTGGCGAGGTCGAACATTGTTCATCCTCCGGGCATGTAACTGGAGTTATCAAGATCGGAGGCTTGATAGGAGATAATCCTGGTGGGGGCATCGTCTCAAACTGCGGATCGGACGCTAATGTGACGGGTTCCGGTTATGTCGGAGGAATGATAGGGGAGAACGGGGGAGACGTGTCCTACTGTCATTCCACCGGACATGTCGTGAGTGAAAGGGATGTGGCTGGTGGATTTATCGCCAATAATAAAGTTGCATCCTCGGTTTCGGATTGCTATTCAACAGGTGAGGTGTCCGGAACTCATATGGTCGGTGGGCTCATAGGTTGGAACGGCGGAACGATCACAAGATGTTTTTCAACGGGAAACGTGAATGGTAATTTTACCTTGGGAGGTTCGATTGGAGTAAATCAAGGGGATATCTCCTTCAGTTTTTCCTCCGGCAGTGTGGTCGCCGTTGAAGGACCTGACATGTCGGATGGAAATCTGGCCGGGGGATTTATTGGAAATAATCTCGGGTTCGTACAGAACTGTTACTCGACCTCGGACGTGACCGTAGCAGAAGATATCGCTGGTGGGCTGATCGCTATGAACCAGCAGGGGGTCGTGAATTTCTGTTATTCCACCGGACATGTGACCTCTACCGAGAGCGAACACATTGGAGGACTCGTAGGAAATAATACTGAGGGGTCGATCGAGGACAGTTACTGGGATATTGAGACATCAGGACAGGAGATGTCCGACGGAGGCGAGGGAAGGACCACCTCGGAAATGATGGCCAGGGTCACGTACCTATCATGGGATTTCGGAAGCACCTGGGCGATCTACGATGGAGCGGATTATCCATACCTTCAGGCATTTCCGCCCGGGGCACGGATCCTTTCACCAAGGTATATCGGGACAATCGTAAAGGGAGATTCATTGAGGTTCAAGGGTTCGGACCTTCCGGGTCAAAATATCCGATATCAATGGACCTTCAGTGATGGTAGGACATCCTCGATGAGGGCTCCGGGGTTATTGTCGTTCGGATCCATTGGATCCCAGGAGGTCTCATATTCTTTCAAGGGGGAAGATATCGTGAGCCTCGAAGGTGATTCGATGGACTTCGATGTAGTCGATGATCAGCGATCGTATCCGGACCTGACCGTGATGGCATACTCGATCCCGGAGAGACTCTCCATTGGTGATCCTGTCCCAATATCTTATTACGTGGTGAATACCGGCAATGCATCCATTACAGGAGATACCTGGATAGATTCGATATACTTTTCAGAGGATCAGTACCTCGATGCCCTGGATACGAAGCTGGCGTCCGCGACGATTTCGATGGATGTACCGATGGATGGGGGTTATCAGGGACATTTCAATATCACCCCACCCGCTGTGAAGGAAGGCCCTTACCACCTGATAATATCCTTAAATGATGAATGGTCGTTCGTTGAGGTCCATCGTTTGAACAACGAGAGAGAACGGACAATAGATATCGCGATACCCGAGCTCAGGGAGGGGATCGAATACGATGGCGAGTATTCGAGCGGTCCCATAGAACATTATTACAGGATAGAACTGCAATCCTCGAATAATATCCATCTGACCCTGAAAGACCCGGAGGGGGCAAGCATAATTGCTAGACACGGCGGTCTCCCCACAAGATCGGCCTATGACCACCGTTCCGGCAATGGACAACTCACCGTCCAGTCCGCATATTCCGGAACGTGGTATGTTCTCGTTCACGGAAATTGTATGGCAGGTTCCGGCACCTACACCATCAAATTCGATGTTGTGGACCTGATACTGGAAGATATCGCACCTTCAAAACATATTATCGGCGTACCCGTCGATATGATCCTAAGGGGCGTGGGTTTCGTTGAACCCATACAGGTCATATTTGTCGGTTCGAACGGGATGAACCATGAAGTACCCCTTATCGATGTGAATACCCCCACATTGATCACTGCCCATGTGAAGGGGGACCTTCTACCCGCAGGCATATATGACGTCCGCGTCGTCCGCCCGGACAAGGGCACGGCGGAGCTCAAGGAGGCGGTGGAGATCCTGGAAGAGGGAGAGGCTAAGTTCGAAGCGATTATCATCCCCGGACCATGGACCGGCTATCATGAGCATTCTACAATATATGTCGAATATTCGAACACGGGCGAGATCTCCATGAGAGCCCCCCTTCTTTACATAACTGCGATCTCGGGTCCGGACGACAGACGGGGCCCGATGCTCACACATGACAACGAACAATGGAAATACGGCATCTGGACAGCCGGCAGGAAACCGGGCGCCCTGCCCGAGGTCCCACCATCCACCCTCCCGACAGGATTTCAGAACGAACTTCTGATCATCGCATCGGGAGAGATACCCGGCATACTTCAGGCAGGCGAGACCAGGAGAATTCCGATCTACTATCTGGGGTGGGAACCGCCCTATCCAATGTTCGGTTCTGGCCTTGAATGGCAGCTTTACAGGATCACGGAAGACGACGAGCATGTAATGGAATGGGATTCCGTCAAGGATGAGATGCGTCCCGATGATATCGAGGGTGGGGCATGGGATATCATCTGGAACAATTTCAAGGATCTCGTAGGGCTCACATACGGGGATCTCATCAGGATTCTGAATGATAACGCATTCCATCTGTATCAGCATGGACAGAGGCTCGAGGATATCGATGAGATATTGTCATTGACCTTCCAGCAGGCCGAGGGTTGGATCCCCTCACCATCCATATATTCTCGTAATGACGCATCCCTCATATGCCCTGGTCTCGATCTTACCTTTGAACGGTATTATCCGAACTCCATATCGAAGCGTTTCGAAGAGGGCGATCTGGGCAGGGGTTGGGTACATAATTGGCAATATTCTCTCGTCGAGGAAGATGATGGGACCGTGATGATAACGGACACCTCGGGGAAGACGCGTATCTTTCAACCCAATATCCGCACCAGGAACGACTACATGTCACAGCCGGGCGATTGGGGAGAGCTGATAGAGACACCAGAGGGGGGATTCGAACTTCTGGAAAAACGCGGGCATACCCATATTTTCGATCCCGATGGAAAATTGGACCGGATAGAGGACATGAACGGGAACAGCATAGCCTGTCAATATACTGACGGTTCCCTCAGCAAGCTCGTACATTCATCGGGAAACTATATTGGGATCGCATACAACGGGGACGCCCTGATCGACCATTTAACTGACAGCCTCGGCAGGATTACCACCTATTCATATGAGGATGGATACCTGACCTCCGTTGAATACTTCGATGGATATACAGAGGCTTACTATTACGACAGAACGGATGGGTCTCCTTCGCAACATGCGCTCATAGGTTTCACCCCCTTGGGTGATAGCAGGGTATACCTAACCTACAACGATCGAGGATCGATCAGATCATCATACAGGGAAGGAGAGGTTGAAAAGACCAGTTTCAGTTATGGTCTGGGCCTCATGAAGGTCACCGATATGCTGGGGTATACGAACAGGTTCTTCTACGACCATGAGGGCAGAACGATCGGATCGGTCAATGCTCTGGGCGAGACCTACACCATCGTCTATGATGAATTGGGGCAGTTGAAAAGTATCACCGACCCTGCAGGATCGTCCATCGAGTATCAGAATCACAAGGGCAACCTAATTGGAATAAAGGGCAAGGCCGGGGAGGAATATCTGATCAATTATCATCAGAAGCTGGATATGATGGTGCGGATCACCGATCCCACTGGATCGAGCGTCATCTATGACCGCGATGACCATGGCAATGTGATAGGTATCCGTTATGCTGACGGCAGCAGCGAGACCGGATCATATGATGAACATGGAAATCTCGTCACCGCCACAAATAGGCGTGGTAACACCACAAGCTTCTATTATGATCCCAACGGTCGGATCACCACAAAGAGATATGCGGATGGTTCCGAGAACCAATATTCTTACGATATCAGAGGAAACCTCATTTCGATGGAGGACTCGACAGGAGTGACCAACTATACCTACAACTCTAATGACCTTCTTACCAGAATAGAATATCCTGGAGGCCAATGGCTGGAGTTCACATATGATCATACCCGTCGAAGAAGTGCTATGATAGACCACATGGGGAATAGGATCAATTACGATCACGATCACGCAGGCCGTCTCGAGGGATTGACGACATCCGGCGGGATCGACGTTGTTAAATATGGATATGATAAGCTGGGAAGGCTGTCCGATAAGACCCTGCAGAACGGGGTGTACACGACCTATGGTTACGATGCTGCGGGCAGGGTCACCAAACTGGCCAACTTCCATCCGGACGAAACCGTGATCTCATGGTTCAATTACACATATGATACTTGCGGGAGAATAACGAAGACCAACACCCATTACGGGACCTGGCTTTATACCTACGACGACAGGGACCAGCTTGTCAATGCGGTGTTCGATCCTACCTACCCTGGGATATCGGCCCAGAACATGGAGTATGATCACGACATAATGGGAAATCGTGTCAGGACCGTGATCAACGGAGAGGAGGGACAATACACATCCAATGATCTCAACCAGTACACCGGGGTGGGCGATGTCAGTTACCATTATGATACGGATGGCAACCTCGTTTCGGAAGATGGGCACAATGGGACGACCACCTATACCTACAACGATGATGGGCGGCTCATCGGTGTCAGGCGAGGTGGTGACAGTTGGGAATATGCCTATGACGGACTGGGAAATCGCGTTTCGATCAGCGAAAACGGAGTCCCCTCGTATCTATTGGTGGACCCGATCGGGATGGGAGAGGTGGTGGGTGTTTACGATGAGAACCAAACGTTGGTATCCCGGTTCATATACGGTTCGGACCTTGTGAGTATGGAAACTGGAACCGGGGATTCGTATTTTTACAACTTCGATGCAATGGGCAACACCCATGAACTGACGGACTCAACAGGAGCAACGGTGAACTCATACTCGTACCTGCCCTTCGGAGAGGTCCTTTCGGAGCAGGGATCGGTTTCAAACCCATTTCGGTTCGTCGGGGAGAAAGGTGTGATGGCAGATCCATCGGGTCTTATCCACATGCGTGCAAGGGAATACAGTCCGCAAATGGGCCGTTTCACATCAATGGATCCCATGGGGATATCCGCCGGAGACCTGAACCTCTATCGGTATGTGTTCAATTCCCCCACCAACCTGGTCGATCCGGAAGGTCTTTCAGCCATTGGATATGCATATGAGATCGGGACAGGACTCATTCCATGGGGAGATATGGCCGAATCCTCCACCGATAGTTTCTTGGACCAAGGGGATGCAGAATTCGTTGGATTCAGTGTGGAAGTCATCGCGGGTATTGGAACCCTATCCTCCATGGCTCCGATCATTTTCTCGCCTGCAGCGCCAGCTGTCGTCGTTGCTGCTGCTGTTGTGGTCGTTGTCTACACAATATACAGTATCGCCAAGAAGCTGGACTCTCTCTTTGAATTTGGAGTGCCGGCCAACACATTGACACCTCTCGATCCCAACCAAAAAATATGCTTGAACGGGACCGGACCTGGAAATCATGTGGCTGAGGGGACAAGGCTCTCCTACATCATCGAGTTCGAGAACATGAAGGAGGCGACAGCCCCCGCCCAGATGGTCACGGTCGTGGATCCGTTATCGGAGGATCTGGACTGGTCAACTTTCGAGTTCACCGAGATCGGATTCGGTGACCTTGCTATACCATTCGATCCAGGGACGAGATATTTTGACGAGGTCATGGAATATTCATACGAAGATGATGAATACGTCATGGATATCGAACTGCATCTCAATGGAGAGATCGATGTTAGAACGGGAAAGGTGTACGTGATCATATATTCCATAGATCCCGTTACACAGCTCCCTCCGGAGGTGAACATCGGTTTCCTTCCACCCGAGGACGGAACAGGAAGGGGGCAGGGATATTTCTCATACAACATCGATCCAAAAACGGACCTCGAAAGCGGAACCGAGATCCGGAATATCGCGACCATTCAGTTCAATCTCGGTATGGAGATAGACACTAACCAGATCGATCCCCTGGACAGATCCAAAGGGACCTCCCCGGACCTTGAGGCTCTCGTTACAATAGATGCGGAGCCGCCATCAAGCAGCATCACTGCCCTGCCAGAAAAGGTTGGTCAGAACTTCACGGTCTCATGGAGCGGGGAGGATGAGTCAGGGGGGTCCGGGATCGCTTCGTATGATATTTACGCAAAGGAGAACGACGGTCCCTGGACGCCATGGTTGGAAGGTACCAATGCCACATCCGCATATTACGAGGGAGATGTTGGATCGACCTACGGATTCTACAGCATCGCCACGGACAACGTGGGCCATCGCGAGGATAAGCAAGAAAATATCGAAGCCTTCGCAACCGTTATGGTTCCAACGAGCCCTACCGCGAACGCAGGTACCGACCAGAGGGTTGAAGCTGGGACCAATGTGACCTTTGACGGGAGCAGAAGCCTCGACAGCGTGGGTATAGTCAGTTACACATGGACCTTCAATAACGGTGGTGAGGAGGTAACGCTTAACGGCATTATTGCTTCTTATAAATTCGACACCCCGGGAACATACTCGATCACTCTCAATGTGACCAATGCTGCCGGACTCTGGGATACCGATACGATGGAGGTGAAGGTTGAAAAGGCCAACGGATCCAATGGAGAAAAGAACAATTGGATCCCATTGATGCTGTGTTTGGTTCCTCTTGTGCTTCTCACCCTGCTCATTGTCTTGTCGTTTGCCACATACACGATATTCAGGGCAAGGAACAAGAGGTTCGATGAGGAATGATGGTCCCTTGAGGGTTATGTACGGTGTTGACAGGATCGAGGGCCCCGAACCGCATGTTTTTAATAATGGGCCTCTTTTCACCAGATGCATTCGAACAATAGCTGCGGGCCAGTAGCTTAGCCAGGTGGAGCATCCGGCTCATAACCGGAGGGTCACCGGTTCGAATCCGGTCTGGCCCACCTACTATTTTTATGTTTTTTATGGTGGGCCAGACCTAGACATCAATTAGAGTTCGACCCTCGAAAAATCGTGCTGAAAAGATACTTGATGCTGCGATTTTCCGGGGCCCTCGAAGGTCTGATGACCTTCTGCGGGATCCGGTCTGGCCCATTTTTTCTTTTACCTAGAACTATGTCAATTTGCCGGATTCGAACCTTGGTTTCTTTGAGACGATTGTCTGTTATATGCGTATTAGTCTCAAAGATCGGGAAAATCTCCGATTTTCCAACGACGAATCCGGTCTGGCCCACCTACTATTTTTATGTTATTTATGGTGGGCCAGACCTATACATCAATTAGAGTTCGATGCTAGGAAAATCGTAATAGTAAATGGCTTAATGCTGCGATTTTCCTGCACCCTCGGAAACCTTCGGTTTCCTACGGGATCCGGTCTGGCCCACCAAACATTTTGGGCTAAGCTTGTCTTTTCTAAGAACGGTTTAAATACTAAAGATTGAAAAATATTACCGGATTTTCAGAAACCTTGCATTGATCGCAACGATCACCGTACTCAAGGACATTAGTCCTGCTCCTACAGCGGGTGAGATCACTATACCGACACCGAACAGTACACCAGCCGCTAGGGGAATCGCCACAACGTTATATCCTGTTGCCCAGAACAGATTCTGTATCATCTTCTTGTATGTAGCTTCCCCGAACGATATCAGATCGACGATGTCCCTGGGATTGCTGTTGACAAGAATGATATCAGCAGTCTCAGCTGCCACATCGGTTCCTGACCCCACAGCAATACCAATATCCGCTTGAGCCAATGCGGGAGCATCGTTTATACCATCACCCGTCATTGCAACGAATTCTCCATTCTTCTGAAGTTCCTTGATTTTCTCCTGTTTTTCATGAGGAAGAACTTCGGCAAAATACCCATCCAACTTGAGACTCTCCGATACCTCCTTGGCTATTCTCTCGTTATCCCCTGTGAGCATCCAGCATTTCTTTCCATTCTTTTGAAGCATCTTGACCGCTTCGAAAGACTCTTCCCGGATCCGGTCCCCGAGAGATATCTTTCCTATGATTTCGTCATTTCTAAGGATGTAGACCTCAGTGCTTATGCCTTCGGTACCTTTCTTTGAGGTATCTTCGATCCCGTTCCTTTCCATATATTTCCTGCTTACGAGTTTGTATTCCTCACCCTCGAACTTTGCCGACACCCCTTCTCCCTTGAGGACATTGAAATCAGAAACATCAGATATCTCGATCCCTTTCTTCCTGGCACCCTCGACAATGCTTTTTCCTATCGGGTGTTCTGAATTTCTCTCGATGGAGGAGGCTATCTTCAGCATATCGTTCTCATCCAGGTCTTTTTCTAAAGATTCTATGAGGGATAGGCCGAAACTGCCCTCTGTTAGAGTTCCGGTCTTATCGAAAACCACCATGGTTATCTTCCTTGAATTCTCGAATGCAGTTCTATTTCTTATCAACAAACCGTTCTTTGCGGCTTTGGAGGTTGAAACGGCATTTACAAGAGGAATAGCCAATCCCAGAGCATGAGGACATGTTATCACCATAACGGTCGCCATTCTTTCCACGGCAAATGAGATATCGCTTCCGTAGATCAGCCAGAAGATCAAAGTTGTACTACCCACGACCAATGCGATCACGGTCAATACCACAGCGGCTTTGTCTGCCAATCGTTGGGTTTTCGATTTTGCTGACTGAGCGCTCTTCACAAGCTTGATGACCTTTGAAAGGTATGAATCCTCACCCGTTTCCTTGATCTCAACTTTGATCAGATTGTCGCCGTTCACGGATCCACCTATGACCTCGTCATTCGGGCTTTTCTTCACTGGTTTGGATTCCCCGGTCAACATGGACTCATCGAGATGGGTCTCTCCTTCGAAGATCACACCGTCTGCGGGTATCTTCTCTCCGGCCTTTATCAGGACCTTGTCCCCTTTTTTTAGGTCGTTCACCTTGACATCTTTCGTCCCTTTATCCGTAATAAGATGAGCCTCGTTGGGCATCAATTGGGCCAGCTTCTCTAGAGCTTTTGAAGCTCCCATTACAGATCTCATCTCGATCCAATGGCCGAGAAGCATTACATCGATCAGTGTGGCCAGTTCCCAGAAGAAGAATTTTCCCCTCAATCCGAACACGACGGCAGAACTGTAAAAGAAGGCAACCGAGATCGCTAGAGCGATCAGGGTCATCATTCCTGGTTTCAGATCCCCGAGTTCCTTGAAAATCCCCTTGAGGAATGGATAACCACCGTAGAAGAAGATGAAACCTGAGAGAACAAAAAGAAGATATTTATCTCCGGTGAAACCGAATTCCAATCCTATAAGGTCCTGTATCAGGGGAGAAAGGGCCAAAATGGGAACGGTAACGGCCAGTGAGACGATGAACCGCTTTTTAAAATCCTTGGCCATCATCTTGTGGTGATCAGAATGATCTCCGTTTGCATTATGATTTTGATGTCTACCTTGTTCTTCACGTTTCTTCCCATTGGCCATTTGGTGTTTTCCATGCGATGAATTGTCATGTGAATTTATCTTGTCATCATGTTTGGATTTTTGATCGTGGTCCATGTGATGTTTGTTATGGTCATTTTCCATTGATCCACCTGAAATCTTTTAACATTTTCATCTTTTTTTTCAGACTTAATTTATTTTAGCTACAGTGCCATTCTCGGTATTTTCCTCATCCAAACACTCATCGTGGTCATTCTCATCATGGTGATGCCCGTGATGATGATCATTGTCCCAGAATTCATAGAAATGGTGGTGCTCTTCGCATTCCTCACCATCATGGTGATCATGACCGAACCAATCATCAGCAGCTTCATGTCCTGCAGATGCCATCAGGCCGATCAACCCAATGATAAAAACACTTCCAACAATCAAACCTATAATCAAGATATTATTTACTGCCATTATATCACTTTCATAGGAGCATAAATGTTTCGGAGTATTATTTAATTATCCCTAAAATAGAAACAGCGATCCGGACTCGGTCTGGCCCACCTACTATTTTTATGTTATTTATGGTGGGCCAGACATAGACATCAATTAGAGTTCGATGCTAGGAAAATCGTAATAGTAAATGGCTTAATGCTGCGATTTTCCTGCACCCTCGGAAACCTTCGGTTTCCTGCGGGATCTGAAATGAGGAGCGAAGCGATCATTTCAGACATGGAAAATGCCATCATGCATTTTTCAAATGTCCGGTCTGGCCCGCTTATTATTCTCGCTCAAGCCATAGTTCATATCCATTATGATGAGAAAATTGATCCATTCTATTGAACAGCATTGACAACCCTATCACTGATGAGGACGTACTCCGCGAATGTCGATGGTTCGGGAATGGGTAGGCCGTCCTCTTTCAATCCTTCTATATGCATTTCGATGGCGTTGTACATATTCTGCTCCGTTTCTTCCTTTGTTTCACCGGTGGCAACGCAACCGGGAAGATCAGGTGAATATGCGGAATAACCCGTATCCGTTCTTTCAATGACTATCATGAACTTGTACATTACTTTCACCTTTCCTTTAATTGGGCCTGTTTCAATATGCTGTTCAACGTTCCTTTGGCCAGCTCATTGCCGGGATGACCTGCTATGGTAACTCTCCCTTTCTTCTCCTTGTGCTTGAACTGCATATGGCTTCATTTCTCTTTGACAAGGAACCAGCCATCGGATTCCAGCAATTTGATGGCGTCCCTTACTTTCATGAAAAAATAATATCCTTCCCAAGATATAAAGACATTGGTTGATTGGGCTGATCATCTGATATCAAATTACATAACTGGACTCGGTCGACCCCGCATTCTCTATACTGGATCGATGATAAATTCCCGGATCCGGAACTTTGGCTCTTTGGAACGAGATCGATAGGTAAGATTTCAAGCTCAAATTTAAGAGTATATAAGTAAGGGTCGAAATTTTCGGATATAGCCAGTCATTTTTCACTTCTTATTGCGCTACCCAAAAGACCTTAACTAGCCAGCATAGAAAGATTTATAAATAAGCTACCCAATATGGGTGGCACATGACATATCTCGTGACAAAAGTTAAGGGCGGGACCCCATACTATTACGAATATGAGACGTATAAACAAAATGGTAAGACCAAACATCGAATGGTCAGATATCTCGGTAAAACAAAAGACCTTGCCAGACATGAAGATTCCAATGTCAAGAACATCAAGTCGTGGGGGGATGTTCAAGCACTTTATTCAATCGCAAACAAGATCGAATTCAAAAGGAATGTCAACCTGGTGATACATAAAGGCGGAGGAGTGGAAG
>JARVGK010000032.1 GCA_029762535.1 Thermoplasmatota archaeon | reverse complement strand
GATCGCGATATCGAGGAGGGTTTGGTCCTTTTCTTTGACGGTTCCGGGAGCCGGGACAATGTCGGGGTTGTGAACTGGACCTGGAGCTTTATTTGGGAGTCGATATACGGCATAGACAAGGAGGTAATGCTCTACGGTATCTCCCCATCGTATCATTTCTCTAGGATCGGGATATTCGAGGTGTTCCTGAATGTGTCCGATGTTGCGGGCAACAGCGCCGAGGATCGGATCCTCGTGTGGGTCCGTGACGTCACTCAACCTGTTGCTAATGCTGGTCCGGACCAAAGAGTGAAGATAAGAACTATAGTTCTCCTTGATGGTTCCGGAAGCCGGGACAATGTCGGGGTTGTGAACTGGACCTGGAGCTTTGAAACTGCCAATGGGACGGAATATCTTTTCGGCAAGTTCGCGGAGTACAATTTCACTGTTGTGGGCAATTACACTATTCACCTGATCGTAAATGATGCAGAGGGCAATTCGGCCGAGGCCGCATGTTTGGTAGAAGTGTATGCGATCGAAGAAAAAGAGATCGAAGAGGACAAGGGATCGATCCTTGATCATTGGTGGGTGCTTCTCATTCTGATCCTTCTGATCGAGTGTGTTTATATCCTGTTCATAATGAATAGGAAAAGGTCTCGGGAAACGATCCATGATGCGGATGACTGGGAGAGCGTCGATCAATGATGAACCATTTGGCCCTTTGGTAAATTCAATGCGGATCCCATCTTTAAATAAAACGTCATCGATAATGATCGGATGCTCTACCGTTACGTGAACCTCGTTCTCTGGTTCGCCGCCGTGATCCTGATAAGCTGGGCCCTGGATCGCCTCTGGGCCCGATCGCTGGCCCGATGGCTCTACATAGCCTTCGCCGCCCCGGGGATCATTGTCCACGAGCTCAGCCACTACATCGCATGCAAGCTCAGCGGGGCTAAGGTGGCAAGGGTGGTCCTCATCTCCCGCGAGGGAGGATCCGTGACCCACGGCCCACCCAAAGGCGGGATCGTGGGACAGGCGCTCATCTCCATGGCGCCCTTCTTTGGGATCCCAATCGTAATCATCCTTCTGGGGCTCGTCTTCGACCATCTGCTGGGCTGCTCGCTCTCATGGGACCTGGACATTTCCGGCAGTCCCGGGCGCGTACTCCTCGACACCCTGGGCGCCACCTTCGATCTCATCAAGGTGAACCTCTTCGATCTCAGGGCCTACTGGTTCCTGCTCTATCTCTACTTCTGCGCATCGGGCATCGTGGCCCTATCCCCTTCCACCCAGGACATGAAGAACGGCCTTCCGGGCCTCGCGGCGGTCCTGTTGGGGACCCTGGTTTGGATCCTCCTCATGGGAAAGCTCGCTCCCTCCTGGGATTTCCCGATCCTCGGGGCGGTCATGGACATTCTGGGATGGGTCGTCGTCGTCGGGCTGATAGCCGGACTCATCGCCCTTGTCCTGGCCCTGCCGTTCTTCATGATCAGGAAGCTGATGAATAGATGAGGGATCACATATCGGAGAAGGTCTTCTCCCCTCCGACCATCCTCTTGACTATCGCTGGAATGTCCTTTAAGGGGATCCTCTTCTGCATCTGGGTATCCCTCTCCCTGATGGTCGCGCAGCCGTCCTTGAGCGAGTCGTGGTCCACAGTCGCGCAGAAGGGGGTGCCGATCTCGTCCATGCGGGCGTAGCGCCTCCCTATCGAGTCCGACGCGTCGTAGTTGGTCTGCAGTCCCTGACGCCTCAAGTCGGCATCCAGGTCCCGTGCGATCCTCGAAAGGTCCTCCCTGTTCAGGAGAGGGAACACCCCGCATTTGACGGGGGCAATGCCCGGATCGAGCCTGAGGATGCGGTAGGGCTCGACCTTCCCGCTCTCGCCCTCCTCGGCCCTGTTCGGATCCTCGAAATATGAATGTTCGAGGATCGCGAACATCAGCCTGTCCATGCCGAAGGACGGCTCAATGACGTTCGGTACGAACCTCTCCTGATGAACGACATCCCTGAAGCTTTCGATCCTGTAGGCGTTGTCGGGGACATCGTAATGCTGCCCATCTATCTCTATTCTTATACCCTCGCCAATCGCGGACCCGGCGGAGGATGGGTCCATAGAGGATATTATCTCCCCCGCCTCCCTGGCCCTGCCCCTGAATATGGGACCGAGGACCTTCATGTCGGGGACAAGCCTCGTTCCCTCGATCACCTTGGGCTCGTCGAAGCGCCTGAAGGCCGAGAGGTCCGTCCCCGACCCTTTCGAATGCTGGGTCAGGTCGTAAGCGGACCTGTCCGCTATGCCTACCATCTCCACCCATCCGTATGATGTCGAGATCTCAAGGTCCCAGCAGTCCCGGGCGTAATGAGCCATCTCCGAGGGCAGATGCTGCCTGAACCGGGTCCTCTCCTGAGCGATCCCCAAGGATGTGGCGAAGGACGCAGTCGCGCCCATGAAATGGGCGAGGACCTCGGAGGTGATGGTCCCATCCTCGACCGCGGTGCCCAGGTCCATACGCAGGGTCGCATCAGGGGAGGAGGCAGGTACGAGGTTCACCATAGTGTCCCTGTATCTGGAAAAGGGCGCGAAGCCTTCTACCAACGGGTCGAAGAAGAACTCCCCCTCCGCCATGTGGAACTCCCTGAGCCTAACGAGTCCCTGGCGGGGGCTGATCTCGTTGCGAAATCCCCTGCCTATCTGCGCCGCGCCGAAGGGCAGCCTGCTCCTGGCGTGCCTGTAGAGGTTCGAGAAGTTGATGAATATGTTCTGTGCCGTCTCCGGGCGCAGATAACCCCGTTTGTCGGATCCCGGGCCGATCCTTGTCGAGAACATCAGGTTGAACTCCTCAGGCTCCGAGAGGGCCCCTCCGCAGTCGGGGCAGACGATGCCCCTGTCCCGAAAGAGCCGTGCGATAAGCGCCGGATCGGTCCCGGGACCGCCTTCGAGGAGATGGTCCGCCCGGAACGGCCTGGAACATTCCAAGCATGATACCATAACGTCCGAGAACTTGTCCAGGTGCCCGCTGTGGAAGAAGACGATCTCCGGTGTGATGTTCGGGCAGTCCACGAGCTGGAAGCCCTCCTCGAGGACGAACTTACTCCTCCAGAGCGCCTCCACGTTCTCCCTCAGAAGCGATCCCAGAGGCCCGAGATCGTAGAATCCCGCCACGCCTCCGTAGATCTCGAAGGATGGCCACAGATATCCCCTTCGCTTCAAAAGCGCGTAAAGGTCCCTGACCCCCCCCTCCGTTTGGGGCCGCTGTTCATCCATATCAAATCACCGAAATGTAACGGCCCCTCATTGGACGTTCGCCAGCGATTGGGCGATCCTCTCCTTCATCTCGGCGAGGTGCTTCTTCCTCCTGTCATGGTAGCAGCCCTCGCAGCCAGATTCGGCCTTGTCCTTGCATTTAGCGCAGTTCCGGTTCTCCAGGTCCAACAGATGGTTTATCCTTGTCTTCTCCGCCTTGAGGCTTTCCTTGTTGTACTTTGCCATCAATACACCTTGGGTGGGAATGGATGATAATGTAATTAACCTTTTACCGGCCAACATATAATGACGTTCAAGGGAAAGGATAAATGAATCGATCCGCATCAGCATCCCTGATGCCCGAGAAGGAACAACCCAATGGACAAGGCCTGCTGCCGGTCCTGGTCTTTCTATCGATAGTGCTGGCGGTACTGCTTGCCATGGGAGGGATCGTATCCACAGCGGTCCACCTCCTCTACGAACTGCCATGGTCCTTCCCCGTCCTTTTGGCGGCCTTCTCCCTGGTCGAGGTCATGGTCCTCGCCTCCATGATTTTATCGAGCCGGGGATATCACCTTCTTCTAAAACCCCTCAACGTCGCATCGATGCTGCTTCTGGCAGGCAGTTTCTACGGCGTTGTCGCATCGGTCCCGGTGTATCTGTTCATGATAGCGGACGCCGTTCTCGGCGCGGGACCCTCGCTGCATCAATTGATGCGGATCGCGTATCCCACCATGATCATGGCCCCAATACTCTGGGGGATCCTCGAGGCGAGGGCGCTAAGGAGCAAGAGGATAGGGATCCCCACGAAGAAGACCTTCGCAAAAGGCTTGAGGATCGCCTTCGCCTCCGACGTTCATATGGGGGTCATCGTGGGAAGGCGAAGGATGGAGGAGATAGCCAGACGAATTCTGAGCTTCGAACCTGACGTCATCATTCTCGGCGGGGACGTATACGACACATCGCCCCGGAACATACCATGGGCGAGGGAGGTCCTCACCAGGCTATCTCGGGCGGCCCCAACCTTCTTCGTCACGGGAAATCACGAGGCGTTCCACGATCTGAAGGACATACTCGAGGAGATCTCCTCGATGTCCATAACGGCTCTCAGGGGGCAGAGCGTGAGGGTGAGGGGCGTCCCTCTCACCTTGCACGGCATGGACGATCCCACCGATATGCGGATGGGGAAGGCCGATCTGACCCTTCCGGAGAACATCAGAGGCACCGACGATTCCTACCATGTTTTCGCATACCACAGGCCGCTTATGTTCCCCGAGGCCGCGGTAAAGGGGATCGACCTCCAGATCAGCGGCCACACCCATGCGGGCCAGATCTTCCCCTTCAACCTGGCCACCCGCCTGGCCTTTGGGAGATACCACAGGGGGGTGCACAGGCTGGGCCCCTCATACCTCTACACCTCGAACGGCGCTGCGACGTGGGGTCCTCCGATAAGGTTCCTGGCACCGCCCGAGGTGGTTCTGATAGAGGTCACCGGATGAAAGTTTCCAGGTCCAAGCCCAGGAAGCGCTCCAGCTCCTCGTGCAGTGCCTCCATCCTCTTTGCGCCCTCGAAGGCCCCCTTGGACCGGAGATCCTCCACGGCGTCCGATAGCGATCTCCTCTTCCTGTTGCCTATCAGGCTGTCCACATGGCAGACGAATTTCTCCTCGATCGTTATGGGTATGTGTTCCTCGAACGGAAGTCCCAGCGCGACGGCCTCTTCCGCGGTCAATCCGGCCCCGACATGGTTGTGTATGATGCACAGTATCCTGCGGTCAAGGCCCAGCGCCCGGGCCAGTGATACGCCCTCGGTCACGTGCTTTATCGAATGAGTCCTCGATCTGCCTATGTCGTGAAGGAGCAGGCCCGCTTCGGCAAGGTGGACGTCCATCCTCTCCTTCAGTGACGGGTCATTGTCCACTGCTTTCTTCAGGACCTCCATACCCAGGCAATGCACCGCCTTCACGTGCCTTACGACCGCTTCCGAGCAGCCGATATGCTCGAGGATGTCGAGGCACTGCGTCGGGTCCGGTATGGGGTCGTATGGCGGTATCCTATCCTTGTTCCCTTCGCCGGCGGCGACCTTCTTATCCCTCCTCGAGGGGAGGATCCTCATCTTTGCGCCCTTGAAGCGGTCCTGAGGGCTCTCTTCTGCGAGCCTGTAGAGGAAAATCGCCAGCGCCGACACCTCGGAATGTGGCTGATCGGTCACGGAGATGTTGAAGTTGGCCATATCGAAGACGTATCCGGGAACCTTCTCGGACCCCACGACGATCAGGAGATCGTCGTTCGGGACCTCATCGATCACGCTCTCCAAGGGCATACCGTACATCGTAAGGTGGACTATGCATCCCTTGAAATGCTTCATCATGCCCTTTGGGGACACCCCGGTCCGGACGGAGAAATCGCCCCCGAACTGCTCGACCACCCTTTTAACCGTCTCCTCGAGCTTAGCATCGGGAGTGTCGATGTGTATCGAGTCGGCGCCGAAGGCCCTGGCCGCCAGGGCGACGTGGGTGGTGATCCTCTTGTCGCGTTCGGGGCGGTGCCCCATCCTGAGAACGTCCATGCTCCTCGTCCAAACCCTCCTTCTTGGGGCAGCGTCAGGCGTCCGTTCTCACCCTCTCGATCCTGTGGCCCTTGTACATTACCCTTCCGGAACGCTTGACAAGGCTCTTGAGCATGACCGATGTGATGTCGAGCTCTTTGGAGAGCTCCCCCGAGAACACGCCGTCCTCGCCGGCCATGTCGAATATCATCTGCTCCATCTCCTTGAACCTCTCCTCGTCCATGGATGCGATGAAAAGGACGTCGGACACCTCCGTTATGGCGGCGGAGGCGTTCAGATGCACTGAGAAGTAGTAGGAATGGTATATCTTCTCCTTGTTGAACTCCGAATCGATCTGCCAGGAGGTCTCCACCAGGTGCATCTTCTCGAAGAAGGTAAGGGCCTCCACCCCTTCGGTGCCGTGGCGCTCCTCTACGCCCTTCAGCGTCACCCATCCGTCTATGGCCTCCTGGAACACCTTCTTCTTTACAGGGGTGTCCATGGCACGCAGCAGGGCGACGAGATCCGTCAACTCGTTGATGACCTTTATTCGCTTCAACGAGCGTTCCATATGATGAGGGACATAATAATACCTTTGGACATTCCGAATGCGATATGCTATGAGAAAAGGGCCCAAATACCGGATACTTCATATTCCGGATAACGACCGACAACACGCGCATGGTGGGAAAAATATAAATAATGCATTCCTGATGCAACCCGCGGGAAAGTGCCATCCAACGAATGGTACCCGCGATCATCAGGATCAATTTCACGATCACGAAAGACCCATGAGGGTCCATTGGAGCGATCTGGAAGAGATGAGTGTCCGGCTGGAAGCCAGAAGGAAATGGGGCTTGGGGCCTGTGGGTGCTTTTCCGCATTAGACTCTGAACGACACATGGGAATATGAATGAAGGAGATATGAAAATGTCACTTGATCCGGCAACTACGAAATATCAGATCCAGGCAAAGCTGACGGCCGAAGGGATCGTCGAGAAGGCAGATGTTGTGGGCGCGATCTTCGGTCAGACCGAGGGCCTTTTGGGGGACGAATTGGACCTCAGGGACCTACAGAAGACCGGCAGGATGGGAAGGATAGAGGTCGATATCCTTTCGAAGAAGGGAAGGTCCGAGGGGACCGTGACGATCCCGTCCAGCCTTGACCAGGTCGAGACCGCGATACTCGCATCGGCCCTTGAGACCATAGACAGGGTCGGCCCCTGCAGGGCCAAGATAAGCGTCGACAAGATAGAGGACGTGAGGATCTCGAAGAAGCACAAGATAGTCGAGAGGGCAAAGGAGCTCCTCAGCGGCCTGATAGCCGATGGGAAGGAGGGCGGACTGGACCTCGCGGAATCCGTCAGGCAGGCGGTCCAGATAGACGAGGTCATACTCTACGGCGAGGACAAGTGCCCCGCAGGACCGAACATCGAATCCTCGGACGCGATCATACTGGT
The DNA here is from genome assembly GCA_029762535.1 of Thermoplasmatota archaeon. Taxonomy (GTDB): domain Archaea; phylum Thermoplasmatota; class Penumbrarchaeia; order Penumbrarchaeales; family Penumbrarchaeaceae; genus JARVGK01. Next base: position 28,910 of record JARVGK010000032.1, on the reverse strand, counting down.
GGAGGGCAGGTCCGACGTCATAAACCTGCTCAAGTACGGAATAAAGAACTGCGTGGCCATCGGAGGGACCAGCGTCCCGGAGACCATCAAGAAGCTCACGAGCGAGAAGGTCGTTACCGCATTCGTTGACGGGGACAGGGGCGGGGAACTGATCCTCAAGGAGCTCTTCCAGGTGGCTGAGATCGACTTCGTCGCCCGGGCCCAGAAAGGCTTCGAGGTCGAGGAGCTGACCCAGAAACAGATCATAAAATCGCTGAGGAACAAGATCCCTCTGGAGCAGTTCCTGGAGATGTTCGAACTGCCCCAGGAGGTCAAGGACAGGCTCAACGGCCAGATAGAGAAGAACGCCGAGAGGGACCGAAAGGAACCGAGGGACCATCACCCGAAGGACAGCAGGGACAGGGACCCTCGAAGGGATCCCAGGGACCGCAACGGCGATGACAGGAAGGTGATCAAGATACCGAGGAGGGAGGAGAAGCCGGAAGAAGTCAGGCCGTCCCCCTCCGAGGAGGTCCCGGAAAGGCCCGAGGAGAAGGTCGAGAAGCCTCAGGAGAAGGCCGCTCCCAACCCGGAGATCCCACGCTACAGGGACATCTTGAAGAACCTTTCCGGAACGCTCAAGGCCATGCTCATAAACGGCAAGGGAGACGTCGTCATGGAGCTGGCCGTCAGACAGCTCGCGGATACCCTGAAATCCCCGCCGGAGCCGGTCCACGCAGTCATATTCGACGGGATCATATCCCAGCGCCTTCTGGACATCGCATCCGAGCAGAAGATCAAGTACCTCGTAGGGTCCAAGAAGGGGAAGCTCACCAAGGAACCGGACAACGTTCTGGTGCTTTCCAGGGAAGAGTTGACCTCCTGAAGACACGTTCATGACATACCTCCCACGGAGACCTGATCCAATGCCCGCTCCCGGAAGAAAAGGGGTCGATCGAAAGTCCGCCCTGAAGCATCTGAGGTCAATGGACATGGGGTCCACTGCGGAAGTGAGGATCCCGGCCGATCCCCTCGATAGGGTCATAGGCCAGAACGAAGCGGTTATGCTGGCCAAGAACGCAGCCGCCCAGAGAAGGCACTTGCTGCTGGTCGGTCCTCCAGGGACTGGAAAGTCCATGATCGCCCAGGCGCTGGCCATACATCTCCCTCCTGTACAGAGCCAGATCTACGTCGTTTCCAACCCCGAATATCCAGAAAGGCCCTTCATACAGGTCAAGAGCCGGGAGGAGGTCGAGAGCGAGGAGGCCAAGAGGAAGCTGATGCAGGAGAAGCTGATATCCCCCGTCGATGCGCCAGTGGACGTGGCGGAGAGGCTTGGCTACAGATGCAAGAGATGCGGGACGTATTCCCCTCCCAAGGAGTCGTTCTGCCCCAACTGCAACGACGTGAAGCAGAGGGAGGGCGGACAGAGGGTGGCCAGGGTGGAGATGCAGGGCATGCAGGGCATGTTCAAGGGTTTGGAGGACATACTGAAAGCGACCCTGAACCAGTTCGGGTCCGAGGCCTCGAGGGTGCAGACCACAAGGGTGGTCAACGGCAAAGAGGAGGTCGTCGTCTACGAGGCGGCCGGAAACAGGATACGGATGCTGGACCAGAAGGCCTTGGAGGCCGCCAGGGAGCTGGAGAAGGCCTCCCCCAAGAAGGTCCTGGTCCCACTCAAGAGGACGAACTTCGTCATGGCGACAGGGGCCTCCGAGACCGAGCTTCTGGGCGACGTAAGGCACGATCCCTACGGGGGCCATCACGGATTGGGCACACCACCTTACGAGAGGGTGATCGCTGGCGCCATACACGAGGCGCACGAGGGGGTGCTCTTCATAGACGAGCTTCCCCATCTCGGGCACATACAGCGCTTCATTCTCACGGCGATGCAGGAGAAGAGGTTCCCCATCTCGGGCAGGAACCCCCAGAGCGCAGGGGCGAGCGTCAGGGTGGAGAACGTACCCTGCGATTTCGTGTTCGTCGGGGCGTGCAACATATCCGACCTGTCGCACATAATGTCCCCTCTCAGGTCCAGGATAACGGGTTCCGGCTACGAGATACTCGTCGCCACCACCATACCTGTTGACGATAGGTCGCTTGATGGCTATCTGCAGTTCATCGCCCAGGAGATCGCCATGGACGGCAGGATACCGCACATGGACCCATCAGGTGTCGAGTCGGTCCTCGTCGAGTCCATGAGAAGGGCCGAGGCCTCCGATGGCAAGAAGAACCATCTTACGCTGCGCCTGAGGGACATGGGCGGACTGATAAGGTGCGCCGGTGACGTGGCATTGATGGACGGTTCCGGACTCATCAAGGCGTCCCATGTCAAGAAGGCCATAAGGATCAGCCGCCCCGTGGAAGAACAGATCAAGGAAAGGTACGGGGCCTACCAGGGAGGGCTGATGAAGGAGATGTCGAAGGCCCAGGAGGCCCAGTATTCGCCATACAATTACTGGAACGAGAACAAGGAGGACCTGGAGGGATACAGATGAGCGGCCCGGAAGAGGAGACCAAGACCGCCCTCGATGAGGGCAAGGAGAAAGCGCCCGAGAACGAGGACGTGAAAGATGCACCCCACGGATCTCCGGGCATCGAAGCGGTCGATGACCGGGCGACATCGAAACCTGGAACGGAGGCCACCGCGCCTGAGGAACCCGCCCCTCCTTCCGGGAAGGCGCCTGAGGTCTCGGCGGAACCTTCCCCGGCAGCCGAGGAGAAGGCGCCTGAGGATCCCGCCCCCCCTTCCGAGAAGGAGGCTGAGGTCTCGGCGGAACCTTCCCCGGCGGCCGAGGAGAAGTCCCTGGAGGATCCCGCCTCCCCTTCCGAGAAGGCGCCTGAGGTCTCGGCGGAACCTTCCCCGGCAGCCGAGGAGAAGTCCCTGGAGGATCCCGCCTCCCCTTCCGAGAAGGAGGCTGAGGTCTCGGCGGAACCCTCCCCGGCAGCCGAGGAGAAGTCCCTGGAGGATCCCGCCTCCCCTTCCGAGAAGGAGGCTGAGGTCTCGGCGGAACCCTCCCCGGCAGCCGAGGAGAAGCCCCCTGAGGATCCCGCTCCTCCCGTGGAGGGAGAAGAGGGCGACGATCGGAAGGAGGAGGTCCCGGCTCCGGTGCTGAGGCCGATCTCCGAGATACTATCCGACAACGAGGGCGTGTTCGACATAGTCGAAACACGCGTCCACACCAGGGAGGAGGCAGTGGGCCTACTTGTGGAGAAGCACGAACGCTTCATTAAAGTCTATTCGGAGGAGCTCGAGCGCGGAGTGAGCGTCGATCCCTCGGTGATCGAGGCCCTCGAGACTGCCCGGATGAAGAGGGACGAGCTCAACGTCAAGGTCAGGGAGCTCAAGGAGAGGCGTACTTCGCTCAAGTCGAAGAACAAGCAGCTGAGGATGGAGTTCCTCGATCTGGTCAGGATCCAGGAGAGCATAAAGGACAGGCTCCCCGAGATCAACTCCCTCAACGATTTCATAGACAGGGAGGAATACAAGCTCGAGACGGAGGGCGTCGACCTGGAGAACGAGCGCAGATTGATGCGCTCTATCAAAGAGGCCATGGACAAGGTCAGGGAGGTCACGGGCGGATCGCTCCCCGGCGAGATGGACGAGAAGCTGGTAAGGATCAGCGACGAGATGCGAGAGAACTTCGAGAAGATAGAGAACGCCCATCAGGAGCTTGTAGGGCTGGCCGAGGAATCGCAGGTGCATCACAACAGCTTCGTGGAGGAGAACAAGAAGGTCAAGGAGGCGGAGTCCAGGAAGAGATTCCTCGGCCTCAGGATAAAGCTGCACGAGGAGATGGCCAAGTTCTGGGAGAACCAGACGGGCAACGCCGCGGCCATGGAAGCGTCCGACAAGGAGAGGAACGTGGAGGATATCAGGGACTCCATCCTGAAGGCCATCGAGGAGGCCGATAAGCAGGCCCCCAGGGGGCCCGGTGAGAAGGGCCACGCCACAACCTCTGAGGACGGTTCCGGGGACGCCGCCGGAGAGGGTCAATCTTCACCCGAGCCTCCGGCCGGGGGCGATCCCGAGCCCGTAAAGGATGGCGGACCGGAGGGTGACGGACCGGAGGTGTCCTCATGAAGAACTTCGAGATCATCAACAAGCTCAAGGAGCTCCAGGCCAGGATGGCCGAGCTGAAGGAGGAGGAGGACCTCCTGCACGTTCAGCTGAGGAACAGGATAAACGAGGCCAAGGAGCTAAGGGCAAAGAGGGACGAGCTAAACGACAAGGTCAAGGAGATATCCTCGAAACCGAAGGAGATACTCAGCGAGAGGAAGGAGATCTGGGAGGACATCAAGGAGACGAGCGTGGAAAAACGCAACCTCATAAGGCAGATCCAACCCTATCTTCAGAGGATCGGCGAGCTGAGGAAGGTCCGCGACTCTTACAATTCGGCCTCGAGAGGCAGCATGGAACGCCTCGTTCAGATCTACGCCGAGACCGCCGATCGACTTTTCAACGCCGATGTCAATTTGAAGAGCGAGCTCTACCTGTACGAGGGCCTCTTCGGCCTGAGGGATCGGATCGTGATGAAGCGGAAGGCCGACAGGCTGCATCAGGAGATCGTTCGCATAAAGGAGGAGGACCTGTCCATATACAACAAGTCCATGGAGGAGCTCGACATAAAGATAGATGTGATGAAGGAGAGGTCCCATACAGAGCTCGAGACGGCCAAGAACCTGTGGTCCGAAAGGGACGCTCTCAGGGCCCAGGCGCAGACCCATCACAAGGAATATCTGGAAAAGAACAGGCTGATCAAGGACATCAAGCGATCCATCGACATGAAGAAGGTGGAGAAGCATCAGCTCTACAAGGAGATGGACTCATGGAGGTCCGAGCTCAAGAAGTCCCCGCAGGAGCGCAACGAGCTCGACAGGAACAGGAAGCTTAAGGACGCGTTGGTGAAGTACAAGCGGGGGGAAAGTCTCTCCCTTGATGAGATGGGCCTCCTTCTTGAGGCTGGAGAGCTGAAATGAAGGTCGGTATGGTCCGACCGATACGGAACGTGGTCTCGTGACTGTAATTCGATGGGACGCAACCGATCCCGACCGCGTCCTTGACGCGGTCCTCAAGGAGTATTCGGCGGGCCGCCCGGTGGTGGTGCCCACGGATACGCTGTACGGCCTCAGCGCTCCGATATCCAACCCCGATGCCCTGATGTACATATTCCAGGTCAAAGGGAGACCGCTGGACATGACCCTGCCCGTTGCGGTCGGGGACCTCTCGGCGTTGGAGGAGCTCGCTCATCTTGAACTCTGGAAGAGGGACCACGTGCATTCCAGGCTCCCTGGCCCTTACACGTTCATACTGCGGTCGAGATCACCCTTGGACAGGCTGGTGTCGAGGAACAACACAGTGGCAGTGAGGATCCCCGCACACCCGCTGTTCAGAGTGTTGTGCTCGAAGGTGGGGCCGCTTGCCCTGACTAGCGCGAACCCTCATGGGGAGTGCGACCTAACCCGCGCAGATGATATTGACAGTATGTTCGGTGGGGATCTCCTCGTGATCGAGGACGATCGGTCCCTGTCCGGGGCCGCGTCGGCCATGTTGGACCTGACAGGGGACAGGCCGCTCCTGTTGAGGCCCGGAAAGACCGATGAGGGGGTGGAGAATGGTTAGCGGAATGGAGAATGATGAGATCAGGAAATGGAAGGCCGCCGGCAGTATCGCCGGAAGGGCCAGGGACATAGGGGCGAAGGCCATAGCCGAGGGTGTCTCCCTTCTCGAGGTCGCGGAGGCGGTTGAGGGGTACATACTCGATCGAGGCGCCAATGTGGCGTTCCCCGTTAATCTGGCCATCAACGAGTTCGCTGCCCACTATACCCCCACTCATGATGACAAACTGCGCTTCAGATACGGGGACCTGGTGAAGCTCGATGTGGGCGCCCACATCGACGGCTATATCGGCGATACCGCCGTCACCATCGAGGTGGGTTCGGCCACCTACACGACGCTGATAGAGGCCTCGAGAAGAGCGCTTGATTCGGTCACCGAGGTCATAAAGGGGGGCATGCCCCTATCCACCATAGGCGGGATCGTCGAGAGGACGATGAACTCCATGGGCTTCAGACCGATAGTCAACCTAACGGGACATTCGATAGAGCGCTACAGGCTGCACGCGGGCGTTTCGGTCCCCAGCTATGATGACCATTCTGACCTGCGGCTTCCAAACGAGGGAGTGGTGGCCGTGGAGCCCTTCTCCACGACCGGCCTGGGCGAGGTGAGCTCTTACAAAAAGAGCAATATATACAGATTCGTTCGAAGTCGGGGCAGCTTAACGCCCGAGCAGCGGACGGCGATCGAGGAGATCGCCTCGGGCCCCAACCAGCTCCCGTTCTCCGAGAGGTGGATGTGTAAGAGGGTCGAGAAGGGCGACAGTGTCCTGAAAGGCCTTGTACGCTCCGGATCGGTATATTCGTATCCTATCCTCAAAGAGAGCTCCGGGGGCATGGTCGCCCAGTCCGAGAACACGCTGCTGGTCGATGAGAGCGGCTGCATCATACTGACCGAATGAGAGGTGCTGGACATGGATCGAAAAGAGGACGGGGGAATGACTTACAGGAAGGCCGGGGTCGATATCGAGGCAGAGGGTTCCGCCATAAGAGCCCTCGTCCGTCAGCTGACCTTCAAGAGACAGGGCTGGGGCTCCCAGGCGGACCTCGAGGGCCATTTCACCGGCCTTATCGATTTCGGGGAATGGTATCTGTCCATGTGCACCGACGGCGTCGGGACCAAGATCCGCATCGCAGAGGCCATGGGCCGGTACGATACCATCGGGATCGACTGCATGGCGATGAACGTCAACGACATGATATGCATCGGGGCCGAACCTCTCGCATTCGTAGATTACATCGCCTGCGAGAACCCAACTCCCGAGCTATTGTCCGAGGTCGGCAAGGGGCTGAACGCAGGCGCCGAGATGGCTAACGTGTCCCTGATCGGTGGGGAAACGGCGACGCTACCTGACATGGTGAAGGGCCTCGACCTGGCCGGAACATGCCTGGGTGCAGTGAGGAAAGGCGAGATCTTGGACAGCGCCAGGGTAGATGTGGGCGATTTGATCATCGGCCTGCCCTCGAGCGGGCTGCACTCCAATGGTTTCACCCTAGTCAGAAGGATCATAGAGAGGTCCCATCTCTCCCTGGCATACACCATGGGAGATGTCCTTGGGATCATGCGCGAGAGAGCAATACGGATCCCTGTTCGCGTGGAGGAGGAATGGGGCGGGTCCGATGTACCTCTCGGAGAGGTTCTCCTTGAGCCCACGAGGATATACGTTCGTGACCTGATTCGCCTGCTCGGCAGGATCGACAGGTCCTCGATCAAAGGTATCGCGAACATTACCGGGGGCGGTCTCAGGAATATATGCAGGCTCAGGCACGACATCAGGTATTCGGTCGAGGACCCGCTCGAGGTCCACCCGGTGTTCGAGCTCTTACAGGTCCTCGGGGGCGTTGATGACCATGAGATGTACCAGACCTTCAACATGGGCATGGGAATGTCCATTATATGCCACCCGGAGGCCTCCGACGATGTGCTGGACGTATTGGGGGACACATCCGCAAAAGTTGTCGGCCGTGTGATCGAAGGGACCGGGGTGGGGTCATCTAAAGGGGTATACTACGTCGGATACGTATAGGGAGCATAAAATAGAATAGTCAGGGATACCCATCCCTTCTAATCACCCCTCGATCGACCGCATCGAAAGGGCACTGACTATAATTGTACTTCATCGTTATTTAATGTTACGGCAAAAAGCCCGTTCATGTGAGAAAAGCTCCGACAATGGCTTATCCAACTCCACCGTCCATCTGATCCCCCCCTCCAGAAAGTAATATATATACGGTCCATATTGCCCCCTTGTCTCGACCGCATCGGATAGGTACTGGCATGTTTAGGGTCCGTAGCTCAGCTAGGTAGGATGAGCGGTGGCATTAACGGTCGCCCTCAGCCCTAGAAAGAGCGTCTGGCTTTTAACCAGAGGGCCAGGGGTTCGAATCCCCTCGGACCCGCCAGATCCTTTTCCGTCATGTACCGGGGGAATGACGATCCGACGTGAAATCGGGAGGTACCGAAGATGCCCAAGTTCAACGTAATGGCCAATCATCTAGTCCCGCGCCACAGCGTGATGACCCATGACGAGGTCGAGGAGATGCTCTCGACCTACGGAATCGACAGGACCAAGCTGCCCAAGATCCTCATAAACGATCCCTGCGCCAGGGCGATCGGCGCATCGCCCGGGGACGTGATCAGGATAGAGAGGAAGAGCCCGACGGCGGGAACTTCCCTGTATTACAGGATCGTTGTCGAGGAGAGGTCGGTCCCATGAATCCGACATCATCCGAAAGAGGGGGGGCGTTGATGGTCGAAGGAATGAATGATGAGATAGAGGTGATATTTTGAAGGACGTTGTCGAGGCATTCTTTAAGAGCAGGAGCATAATCAACCATCAGCTGGCCTCGTTCAACGATTTCTTGCCCACCCATGACAATCCCCGGTCCAGGATGCAGCGCATCATAGATTCCATAAGGATAGGCGAGGTGGACAACGAGAGAGGCCTCATCAGGCTGGACATCGACAAGCTCGACGAGGAGAGCGTCGATATAAAGCTTGGAAGGATAACGGTAGGCACCCCTGTCATCAAGGAGGCCAACGGTGCGACCCACGAGCTTACGCCCATGGAGGCCAGGCTCAGGGACCTCACCTATGCGGCCCCCGTTTTCCTGGAGTTCACGATCATCGAGAACGGCATAGACAGGGAGCCCGAGAAGGTCAAGATAGGCGATCTGCCCATCATGGTAAAGTCAAAGAGATGCAACCTGCATCCGGAGATGTTAGGCCAGGACCTCAACCTCTCCGAGGACCAGTACAATCAGAAGCTTCAGAACATGGGCGAGGACCCCCTCGACCCGGGAGCGTATTTCATAATAAACGGAACGGAGCGCTCTCTGATATCCCTGGAGGACCTATCCCCCAACAGGGTCCTGGTGGAGTGGGAGGAGAAGTACGGCACACCGATGGCGGTCGCGAAGGTGTTCTCCCAGCGCGAGGGATTCAGGGCATTGACCTCCGTGGAGATGAAGAAGGACGGCATGCTGATGGTCTCCGTTCCGGCGGCACCCACCCAGATCCCGCTGGTCGTCCTCATGAAGAGCCTCGGGATGGACTCGGACGAGGATATCGCAAAGGCCATCGTCTCCGACGAGAGGATGAACAACGTGGTATATGCGAACCTCGAGGAATGCTCCAATGTCCATAATGTCCTGAACGTCGAGGACGCCCTGAACTTCCTGGAGAAGAAGTTCGCAACGGGTCAGGCCAAGGAGTTCCGGGAGAAGAAGGTCGAATCGATCATCGACAAGTCGCTGCTCCCCCACCTGGGCGACCACCGTGACCAGAGGATCAAGAAGGCGATATACCTGGGCAGGATAGCCCGCTCCGTCCTGGAGCTGAAGCTAAAACAGAGGGATCCCGACGACAAGGACCACTACGCCAACAAGAGGATATCCCTGGCGGGGGACCTCATGGAGGACCTCTTCAGGGTGGCCTTCACCTCTCTGATGAAGGACCTCAAGTACCAGCTCGAGAGAACCATAACCAGAAAAAGAAAGCTCCGGGTCGGCTCGTCCATAAGGCCCGATGTCCTCACCCAGAGGATCATCCACGCGCTTGCGACCGGGAACTGGGTCGGAGGCAGGGACGGTGTATCGCAGCTTCTGGACCGCACTTGCAACATGTCCACGATCTCACACCTGAGAAGGATCACATCGCCCCTCACAAGGACTCAGCCCCACTTCGAGGCCAGGGACCTGCACCCCACTCAGTGGGGGAGGCTGTGCCCGAACGAGACCCCTGAAGGTCAGAACTGCGGTCTCGTGAAGAACCTGGCACTGATCGTCGATATATCCGAGGGTTACGACGAGAAGAAGCTGGAGCAGACCATATTCGATCAGAGCGTGAGAAGGATAGAGAAGGAGCTCACCGACGAGGCAAGGGTATATCTCAACGGCAACCTCATCGGCGTCCATCACGATCCCGTCGACCTCGTGAACGGACTCAGGAAGCGCAGGAGGCAGGGCTTCATCGCCATGCCTCAGGAGAAATCCCACGAGATCAACATCAGGTACAACAAGCAGATCAACTCCGTCATAGTGAACTGCGACGAGGGCAGGGTCAGGCGCCCCCTGTTCGTGGTCGAGAACGGCCAGCTCAAGCTCACCGAGAGGATGAGGGAGTCCCTCCACGAGAGGAAGCTGACCTGGGAAGACCTGGTGCAGCAGGGTATCATCGAGTACATCGACGCGGAGGAGGAGGAGGACCTCTTCATCGCCATCGACGAGGAGCATCTAACCGATGAACACACCCACATGGAGATAGATCCCCTGGTCATATTGGGGAGCTGCTCAGGGCTTGTGTGTTATCCCGAGCACAACTCATCCCCCAGGATCACCATGGGCGCGGGAATGGCCAAGCAGTCATTGGGACTTGGCTCCTCGAACTACCGCATTCGATGCGACACGAGGTCCCATCTTCTGCACTATCCCCAGAAGCCGATGCTGCAGACCAAGACCATGGAGTTCGTCAATTTCAACACCAGGCCCGCCGGCCAGAACTTCGTCGTGGCCGTCATATCATATCAGGGTTACAACATGGAGGACGCCCTGATAATGAACAGGGCCTCCATAGAGAGGGGATTGGGCCGGAGCACCTTCATAAGGACATATCCCGTCGAGGAGAGGAGGTATCCCGGAGGGCAGGAGGACAAGATAGAGATCCCAGCCCCTGACGTGATGGGGGCCAGGACCGAGGAGTCATACAACAATCTCGATGAGGACGGTATAATATCGCCCGAGTTCTTCGTCGAGGGCAAGGACGTCCTCATCGGCAGGACCTCCCCGCCGAGGTTCCTCGAGGAGCATACGGACTTCCTGACTCCAAGGAGGAGGAGGGAGACCTCCATAACGGTAAGGCCCAGGGAGGCGGGTCATGTGGATACCGTGATGATAACGGAGTCCGAGAACGGGCTGCGGCTGGTCAAGGTCACCGTGCGCAGCGAGAAGATCCCCGAGATAGGGGACAAGTTCGCCTCCAGGCACGGACAGAAGGGGGTCATAGGCCTGATAGCCAACCCCGAGGACATGCCCTTCAACGATCAGGGCATCGTCCCCGATCTAGTCACCAACCCCCATGCCATACCCTCGCGTATGACGGTAGCGCACGTCCTCGAGATGATCGGGGGCAAGGTCGGATCCGTGAACGGCAGGACCATCGATGGAACGCCCTTCTCCGGGGAGCCCGAGGAGAGGCTGAGGGCAGAGTTGCTCGCCTCCGGTTTCAAGCCCACGGGCAAGGAGATCATGTACGACCCCATGACCGGCAAGAAGTTCAGGGCCGAGATATTCAACGGGGTGATATACTACCAGAAGCTCCATCACATGGTCTCCGGAAAGATGCATGTGAGGTCAAGGGGGCCCGTTCAGATCCTTACGAGGCAGCCGACCGAGGGACGCTCCAGGCAGGGCGGTCTGAGGTTCGGTGAGATGGAGAGGGATACCTTGATCGCCCACGGCGTATCGATGGTCATAAAGGACAGGCTGCTCGATGAATCCGACGGCACCATCGAGTACGTATGCGGCAACCCGAAGTGCGGGAACGTCGCCATGCTCGACAAGAGGGGGGCCCTCAGATGCCCCGTTTGCGGAGAGACGGGGAACATACATCCGGTCCAGACCAGCTATGCCTTCAAACTGTTGCTCGACGAGCTCAAATCAATGTGCGTCGCCATGAGGCTGCACCTGGAGGATCTCAACTAGGAGGGAATGGACATGACGCTATACCAGTATATACCGAAGAAGATAGGCAAGATCCAGTTCGCCCTTCTCTCCCCCGAGGAGATACGCAAGATGTCCGCGACCAAGATCATAACCGCCGACACCTACGATGACGACGGATTCCCCATAGACATGGGTTTGATGGACCCCCGGTTAGGGGTCATAGAGCCCGGTCTGAAGTGCAAGACCTGCGGAAGGAAGGTGGACGAGTGCCCAGGGCATTTCGGACACATAGACCTCGCCATGCCGGTCATACACGAGGGTTTCACCAAGCTCATAAAGGAGATGATACAGGCCATATGCCGCACCTGCGGCAAGGTCAAACTGTCCGAGGAGCGGATCGCCAAGGTCAGGGCCAAGGTCGATGAGATAGGGGATATATCCTACAACCCGTTCGATTTCTCGAGCTATGCCGCCAGGGTCAGGGCCGATGCCATGGGCGTGGGGCAGTGTCCTTACTGTGGTGAGACCTCGAGGAAGATCACGCTCGACAAGCCGACCACCTTCCGGGAGGAGGGGCACAAGCTCACCCCCAAGGAGATAAGGGAGAGGCTCGAGAGGGTCCCGGACGAGCAATTGTTCCTGTTGGGTATAAACCACATGGTGGCCAGGCCCGAGTGGATGGTACTCACATCGCTTCCAGTCCCGCCCGTAACGGTCAGGCCGTCCATCACCCTTGAATCGGGTGACCGCTCCGAGGACGATCTCACACATAAACTGGTGGACGTCCTGAGGATAAACCAGAGGCTTCAGGAGAATCGAGACAGCGGAGCTCCGCAGTTGATAGTCGAGGATCTATGGGAACTCCTGCAGTACCACGTCACGACGTATTTCGACAATCAGACATCGGGCATCCCCCCGGCCAGGCATAGGTCGGGCAGACCGCTCAAGACCCTGGCGCAGAGGCTCAAGGGCAAGGAGGGGCGTTTCAGGTCCAACCTTTCCGGAAAGAGGGTCAACTTCTCGGCGAGGACCGTTATATCCCCCGACCCGTACATATCCATAAACGAAGTGGGGGTCCCGATCCCGATAGCCATGGAGCTCACGGTGCCCATGAGGGTGAACGAGTTCAACATAGAGCAGGCAAGAGGCTTCGTCTCCCGGGGGCCCGATGTCCATCCTGGCGCGAACTATGTTATCAGGCCAGACGGACAGAGGCTCAGGATCACCGACCGAAACAAGGAGACCCTCCTCGAGAAGGTAGTGGTCGGTTACATCGTGGAGAGACATCTGATGGACGGGGACATCGTACTGTTCAACAGGCAGCCCTCGCTGCACAGGATGTCCATGATGGGACACGAGGTCAGGGTCATGGACGGAAAGACGTTCAGGATAAACCTTCCCGTATGCCCGCCGTACAACGCCGACTTCGACGGGGACGAGATGAACCTCCACTGCATACAGGGCGAGGAGGCCAGGGCTGAAGCGAGGATAATCATGCGCGTTCAGGAGCATATTCTCTCACCCAGGTTCGGAGGCCCCGTCATAGGCGCCATACACGATCACATATCCGGGAGCTTCCTGATGACGCACAAAAGGATGCTGTTCGATTCCGAGGAGGCGCTTCACATTCTCTCCAGGACCTCCTACAGGGGGCCGCTTCCCGAACCGGACGAGGTAGATGCCAATGGCGTCGAGTACTGGTCAGGCAAGAAGATATTCTCCTTGATCCTCCCGGATGGTCTCAATATCGAATACCCTTCATCGATCTTCACCACCGAGGAGGAATCCGAGGAGGAGGACTCCTACGTCAGGATCACCTGCGACGAGGAGGGGCGATCACACCTGTTATCGGGGCCCATAGACGAGAAGTCCATAGGCGCCTTCAAGGGCAAGCTCGTGGAGAAGATCGTCCGGGACCACGGCACCGAGAGGGGGCGTCAGTTCTTGGACGATGTGACGAGGGTGGCCATAACGGCCATCAGCCTGATGGGGTTCTCCACCGGGATAGACGAGGAGGACATACCCGAAGAGGCGAAGCAGCGCATCTCCGAGACCCTTGATGAGGCTGAGGCTCGAGTCGACACGATCGTCCAGAACTACAACGCCGGGCTTCTGGAGTCGCTTCCGGGCAGGTCCCTCAAGGAGACGCTCGAGGTCGAGGTGATGAGGACGCTGGGCAGGGCAAGGGACAGGGCCGGCCAGATCGCCTCGAGGTATCTTGGCCTCAAGAACTCGGCCGTCATAATGGCGCGTTCCGGCGCCAGGGGGTCGATGCTGAACCTTTCCCAGATGTCTGGTTCCATAGGGCAGCAGGCGGTCAGGGGAGAGAGGATACAGAGGGGTTATCAGGGAAGGACCCTGCCTCACTTCAAGGTCAACGATCTGGGTGCCCAGGCCAAGGGTTTCGTCAAATCCTCATACAAGAGGGGCCTCAAACCCACCGAGTACTTCTTCCACTCGATGGGAGGAAGGGAAGGTCTGGTGGATACCGCCGTCAGGACCAGCAGGTCCGGTTACATGCAAAGGCGTCTCATCAACGCCCTCGAGGACCTCAAGGTCCTGTCCGACAGGACCGTAAGGAACACGAGCGGTGTCATCATACAGTTCAGATATGGTGAGGACGGAGTGGACCCTGCCCGCGGGGTCCGGTCCGATGCGGTGGACTATGGCGACATAATCAACAACGTTCTGAAGGAGGCGATCTGATGGGGGCTCCGACGATGGTCACCATCAAGAACGCGAAGGAACTCTTCCGCTTCCTGCTCGACAGGGGAATGGAAGAGGAAGGCCTGTTCAAACTTCTCGGACCCGATTCGCCTTACAGCATCGAGGACATACTCGTCATGGGCCCTACGGCCCTGGAGAGGATAACCGGGATCTCCGGAAAACGCTTCAAGAGGGCCTTCGCATGGGTGGTTTACGAGCCCGAGGAGTCATCCGAGCCGTCCATTGCCGAGGTCGTCGAAGAGGAGCGACCCGCCAAAAGGCCTGAGAGGAAGCCAGCCAAGAGGTCGGAGAAGAAACAGATGGGCTTCATATGGACCTCTCCGGACAGGGAGTCCATAGACCAGGCCTCCGAACTTATCAACCTCAAGGGCAAGGTCATATGGCCCTGCAAGTTCTACGTGAACCTCAAGAGGTTCTCGCTGCCGATCACGGGCTTCATCTACGTGAAGTCCGGGGCCGTGACCCATCAGGCGACGATCACGGGTATCGTCACCGACAAGGAACCTTTGAAGGACCTCCCGGAGATGGAATACGTCCCTCCCGTCCTGACCGATCAGCTGGAGAACGGCGAGGCCATGTCCCTTCTGACGATAGAATCCATGGAGCCGATCCCGCAGGAGCTCCCTCTCAGGGCGTTCACCACCGTCGGGAACACCGCGGTCAAGAGCGCCAGACAGTACACGTTGATATGGGTCGAGGACTTCGAATCGCTCGCGAACAAGGATATATCCGAACCCCAGGAGGAGGAGGCGGAGGAGAAGCCCCTGCCGAAGGTCGAGGTGGAGGAGAAGACCGTCGAGCAGTTCAAGCCGCTCCTGACCGAAAGACTGGACTCGATCCTGGCAGAGATAGGTGGCACCCTATATCCTGACCTTTACCACTTCCTAGCGGAGCAGGGTTTCAGGGAGAACTGGAGCGAGGACCTGCTCAGAAAGGAGCTCCGATTGATCCTCAAGATCACCCGCGAGGTGGATAGGATCCATCAGACGCCCGGGACGGAGTGGATCCCTCCCATGATAATCTTCGATCTCGCGCAGAAGCTGAAGCAGCTCGAAGTGGACGATACCAAGCTCCCGAAGATAGTGGACTCCGTCCATGCCGCTTACGTCAAGAACCTGGTCGACCCCCACGAGTCCGTGGGCATCGTCGCTGCGCAGTCCATCGGGGAGCCCGGAACTCAGATGACGATGAGGACGTTCCACTACGCCGGTGTGGCCGAGATAAACGTCACCCTCGGACTTCCGAGGCTCATCGAGATCGTTGATGCCAGGAAGATGCCATCGACCCCGATGATGGAGATCCATCTCAAGAAGGGTTTCGGTGAGGACATAGAGGAGATCAAGTCCTTCATAAACCGCAATATCGAGTTCACCACGATACAGGACGTGACGAACATCGAGGTGGACCTGCCGGCGCTATCCATCATCATCGAGTTCAGGGAAAAGGTGATGGATAAGAAGGGCATAGACCGCTCGGACGTGAAGAAGCGCATACTCGAATCCATACGAAAGCTCAAAGAGAACCAGTTCTCGGAGGAGGACGGTTCGCTTGTCATATCCCTATCCGAGATGAAGAACATAAACTACAAGGTCCTCCTGATGATGGCGGAGAGCATCAAGTCCACCAAGATCAAGGGGATCGACGATATAAAGAGGGTCATAATCAGGAAGGAGAGGGACGGCCACATCCTCTATACCGAGGGATCCAACCTAAAGAGGATACTCGAGCTCGACGAGGTAGATCCCGCCGAGACCACAACCAATAACATCATGGAGATCTCCGATGTGCTTGGCATCGAGGCATCCAGGATGTCGATCTTCATGGAGGCGAAGAAGACGCTGGCCGAGCAGGGCCTGAACGTCGATCCCAGGCATCTCATGCTCGTCGCGGACGTGATGAGCGTCAGCGGCTCGGTCAGGGCGATCGGCAGGCACGGCGTTTCCGGAGAGAAGTCCTCCGTCCTAGCCAGGGCCGCCTTCGAGATCACGGCGAACCACCTGCTCAACGCAGGCATCACCGGAGAGGTGGAGCCTCTCAACGGCGTGGCCGAGAACATTATAATAGGGCAGCCGATAACCCTTGGCACTGGAGCCGTGGAGCTCATTTACACACCTGACAAGGTGAAGAAGAGAACGGAGGAGATCTGATGGATATCAAGAGAGCGCTGAGGAACGTCCAGGAGACCGGCGAGGTCTCGATCGGGATGAAGCAGACATTGAAAGCGTTGAAGGGCAAGAAGGGTAAGCTTGTCATCGTGTCCAAGAACTGTCCGGTCGAGAACCTCGACTCGATCCGGAAGTTCAAGGTGCCGATATATACCTATGCCGGCAGCAACGCCGAGCTGGGCGCGGCATGCGGCAAGCCGTTCACCATAAGCGCAATGTGCGTGATCAAAGGCGGAAAGTCCGATATCTTGACCCTGAAAGGAGAATGAGACGATGTTGCGCGGCGAAAACCCATCAGATAACCTTTTAATAATGAATATACTTATCCAGGCGAAATTGGAAAAATAAACGATATACCCATGGGGGAGAAGACATGAAATCCATAATCAAAGGCGTCCTCGAGAGGGAGGAGCGAAAGGTCCAGGGCATGCCGTCCACGCCGCAGTCCAAACCGTCAGAGAGCGGTTTCGCGAGCCGGCTGATGAAAGAATCCAGGTCCGATGTTCAGGAGCGGGTTCCTGTCATGGACCAGGTAACCTCAAGCCCCGAGGACGAGGAACTCAGAAGGGTTCTTGCCAGCTTGAGATGCAACATCAAGATCGTCGGATGCGGAGGAGCGGGCTCCAACACCATCAACAGGATAGTGGAGGAGGGTATCGTGGGTGCCGACATATACGCCATGAACACGGATGCCCAGCATCTCCTCACGATCCACGCCCCCCACAAGATCCTCATCGGCAGGAGGGCCACCAGGGGCCTTGGCGCAGGGTCGATCCCGCAGATAGGCGAGGAGGCTGCCCGCGAGGTCGAGGACGAGATACGCTCCGCCCTCATGGGGTCAGATATAGTCTTCGTCACCTGCGGCCTCGGAGGCGGAACCGGAACCGGTTCCGCGCCGGTGGTGGCCAGGGTCGGCAGGGAGCTCAACGCCCTGACGATAGCGATAGTCACCCAGCCGTTCTCGGCGGAGGGCGTCGTAAGGATGCAGAACGCCGAGTACGGGTTGGACAAGCTGCAGGAGCACACCGATACCGTCATAGTAATCCCCAATGACAGGCTGCTCGAGATCGTCCCGAGACTGCCCTTGAACGCGGCTTTCAAGGTCGCTGACGAGATACTCATGAGGTCCATAAAAGGGATAACCGAGATCATCACGAAGGTGGGGCTCGTCAACCTCGATTTCGCCGACCTGAAAACCATAATGAAGGGCGGCGGAGTCGCCATGATCGGCATCGGGGAATCCGATGACGATGACCGCGCGTTGAAGGCAGTGAACGCCGCTTTGGACTCTCCGCTGCTCGAGGTGGACATAACAGATGCGACGGGCGCGCTCGTGAACGTCTCCGGCGGCGAGAGCATGACCGTAGGCGAGGCGGAGCTCGTGGCCTCGGAGATACACAAGAGGATCAACAATCAGGCCCGTCTCATCTGGGGAGCCCAGATAGATCCGGAGCTCGAGGATACCATCAGGGTAATGCTGGTGATCACCGGGGTGAAATCGAAGCAGATCTTCGGCAAGTCGATAAGGAAGACCGGTGAGAACCGCTTCGGGATCGACTTCATAAGGTAGGCGGGGTAAGATCAGATGGACGTCCTTAAGAAGACATGGACCTGGGCCTGGGAGAAGAGCCAGCGCGGCCAGATGAGGGCCGAGGCGAAGATGAAGAACATCGGCCACGGCAAGTGGGGCCGTGTTCTGCGAATGTCCCGCAAACCCACCAGCGAGGAGTTCTCCAAAACTCTGGTGATCACGGGAATAGGCATAGTACTAATCGGGGGATTGGGCTTTGCCATCTATCTGATCTGGGAATATTTCGCGGATCTCTTCAATTGGGCCCTGGGACTTTGAAGGTGGATCAATGGAAGATGAAATATTTGTTGAGGAGGGATCTTTCCCGAGGACTATCTTCGCCATAAAGACCGCATTGGGCCATGAAAAGACCGTCGCCGAGAACCTGGGACTCAAGGCCAAGCGAAAGAACAGTCCGATCTTCGCGATCATCGCCCCTACAAAGCTCAGGGGCTACGTCCTCGTCGAGGGAATAAAGAACATCAAGGCGATAGAGGAGCTCCTCAAGGGCATGCAGTACGTCAGGGGGATCGTGGACAGCGAGAGGGACATCGAGCTCAAGGAGATCGAGCATTACCTGGCCCCCAAGCCCATCGTGGCCGATATCACCGAGGGCGATATCGTCGAGATCATCAACGGTCCGTTCAAGGGCGAGAAGGCCAGGGTCAGGCAGATCGATACCTCCAAGGAGGAGATCACCGTCGAGCTGTTCGAGGCAATGGTTTCCATACCCGTAACGATAAAGGGCGATTCCGTCAGGGTCATAGAGAAGGAAGACCGCCATTGAACCCTTGAGGAACACAATTTAAGAACACCAACGTCATCGACCCAGCCATGGCGGAGGCGACCCCTGGATGATCCGCATCGGATTGGACATAGGATCCACAACGGCCAAGCTCGTGGCCATGGACCCGTCCGGATCGATAGTTCACAGCGATTACAGGAGGCACAACGCCGCCATAGACGAGACCCTCAGGGAGATGTTGTCGGGCATTTCCTTTGCAGAGAAGGAGAAGCTCTCGGTCGCGATCACCGGGTCCGCCGGGCTTGGTCTATCGGAGAGATGTTCGATCCCCTTCGTTCAAGAGGTGATCGCCGCTGCCGAGACGATAAGGAGGCTTCATCCCTCGGCAAGGACATTGATAGATGTCGGCGGAGAGGATTCCAAGATGATCTTCTTCGACGACAGGATGAGGGTCGATATAAGGATGAACGGGAACTGCGCCGGCGGCACCGGCGCGTTCATCGATCAGATGGCAACGCTCCTGAACGTACCCATCCAGGACCTCGACGCCATGGCGAGGAAGGCAAAAGAGGTCCACAAGATCGCCTCCCGATGCGGCGTTTTCGCCAAGACCGATGTTCAAAATCTGATATCGAGGAAGATCCCCTCCGAGGAGATAGCCGCCTCGGTGTTCCACGCCGTGGCGCTCCAGACCGTTTCGACCCTTTCCCGCGGCTGCGATCCCCGGCCCGCGGTGATCTTCTGCGGGGGACCTTTCACGTTCCTTCCCTTTCTCAAAGTATCCTTCATGGAAGTCCTCGGGCTAGAGGAGAAGGACGTCCTCGAGGTCAAGGACAGTGCGCTTCTCCCTGCCATAGGAACGGCGCTCTACGAGGGGACACAACGCCTCGAGACAGACCTCGAGACGCTACTGGACATGCTGTCCACACCCGTGGGGGAGGGAGACAGGAACCGGCTCGTCCCTCTTTTCGATTCGGACGAGCGTATGAGGGAATGGCTCGACTCCAGGATGACCCCGGTCGAGTATGCCCATGGGTCTGATGTCCAGGGTGGATGCTTCCTCGGTATAGATTCGGGATCGACGACGACCAAGGTCGTCCTCATAGATGATAAGGGGCGGTTGGTATTCAGCCACTACTCCGGTAACAAAGGAGATCCCATAGAGGCAGTGAGGAAGGGCCTTGGAGAGCTCAGGAAGAAGGTGCCCGATGTCAGGATACTCAGATGTGTGTCCACCGGTTACGGAGAAGAGCTCATCCAGGCCGCCTTCGGCATGGACCTGGGCATCGTGGAGACGCTCGCGCATTTCAGGGCCGCCAGCGAGTTCCTGCCCGATGTGAGCTTCGTCCTGGACATCGGCGGGCAGGACATGAAGGCGATGTTCATACGCGGTGGGATAATAAACGATATCGAGTTGAACGAGGCCTGCTCCTCGGGATGCGGTTCCTTCCTGGAGACCTTCGCCAACAATCTGGGTCTGGATGTCGAGGACTTCGCCAACATGGCGGTCGCGTCCAAAAGCCCATACGACCTGGGCACCAGATGCACGGTGTTCATGAACTCGAAGGTCAAGCAGGCCCTGAGGGAGGGGGCATCAGTCTCCGACATATCCGCAGGGTTGGCCGTGTCCGTGGTCAAGAACTGCCTATACAAGGTCCTGAAGATAAAGGACCCGCAGGTCCTGGGCGACAACATAGTCATACAGGGTG
This sequence comes from Thermoplasmatota archaeon, assembly GCA_029762535.1. Classification (GTDB taxonomy): domain Archaea; phylum Thermoplasmatota; class Penumbrarchaeia; order Penumbrarchaeales; family Penumbrarchaeaceae; genus JARVGK01. The sequence continues at coordinate 8,237 of JARVGK010000032.1, read as the reverse complement.
GCACGTTCCGCAACCCCGCCGTTCACAGAGCCCTGGAGATGGTCCTGGGAAAGAGGGTGATATGCCCTAGCATTCCCGAGCTGATGGGCGCGTACGGGGCAGCCTTGAGCGCAAGGGATGGTCATGAGGAGGGGGTCGCGACCTCCTTCATCGGATTGGAGGAGGAGGTCACCTTCACCAGGCGATTCCTGCACTGCAGCGGCTGCCAGAACACGTGTACGGTCACCAGGATGGAGTTCGGCAACGGCAATGTGTTCTTCACCGGGAACCGCTGCGAGAGGATATTCTCGAACAAGGGCGGCTCTTCGAGGAAGGGGAGGAACCTTGCCGATGAGAAGATAGAACTCCTTTTCAAGAGAAGGCTCGAGCCCGAGGGTATATCGAGGGGGTCGATCGGGATCCCCCGCGTGCTGAACATGTATGAGAACTTCCCCTTCTGGTCCACCCTCTTCGTGGAGGCCGGGTTCAAGGTGATCGTATCACTCCCATCCACCCATACCATGGCCGAGAAGGGACTGAAGAACGTCATGTCGGAGAACATCTGCTATCCGGCCAAGCTCGTTGGCGGGCACGTGCTTGAATTGGTGGAGATCGGGGTGGACCGGGTATTCTATCCCGTCGTGGTCTTCGAGTCCCAGGAGTACGCCGATACTCTGAACACCTTCAACTGCCCCATCGTCACCGGATATCCTGACGTGGTCAGGTCCTCCCTTGACATCGAGAGCAAATACGGCGTCCCCTTCGACCAGCCGACCATATCGTTCAGGGAGCAGAGGCTGCTGAAGAAGGGTGTGCGCAGGTACCTCAAGGGTCTTGGGGTGCCCCCGTCGGTGGTCGACAGGGCCCTCTCAAAGGCCCTCGACGAGCAGGAGAGATACAAGGACGAGATCAGGAGGCGTTGTGCCGAGATCGTCGAGGCGTCCGACCTCGTCGTGATGCTCGCCGGACGCCCCTACCACGTCGATCATCTGATCAGCCACAAGATAACCGAGATGATCTCGAGGATGGGCGCGGACGTCATAACCGAGGATTCCGTCCCGGAATTGGACGGGCTCGGTGATGTGCACGTCCTCACCCAGTGGCAGTATCCGAACAGGATATACAACGCAGTGAAATGGGCGGCACTCAAAGATAACGTGGAAGTGGTGCAGCTCAACTCCTTCGGCTGCGGTCCCGATGCCCTGGTATGCGACGAGTCCAGGGCCATACTCGCCGCGGCAGGGAAGAACCACACCCTTATCAGAATAGACGAGGTCTCCAGCCCCGGCTCGATGAGGCTGAGGCTGCGCTCGATGATGGAATCCCTCTCCGCAAGGGGCTCGACGAGAATGGAGGGCCTGCCCAGGAAAAGCACACCCCCCTTTCTTGAAAAGGACAAGGAACGCAGGATAATCGTGCCCTTCTTCTCGAGGTTCTTCTCACCTCTCGTCGAGGCGAGCTTCGGATCGGTCGGTTATGAGGTGGAGACCCTGCCCGAGTCCGACCGGGATTCCATCGAGGCGGGGCTGAAGTACTGCAACAACGAGATATGCTATCCCGCGATAGTTGTGATAGGGGACCTGATAAAGGCCCTGCAGAGGAACGGATACGAACATGACAGGATAGCCCTGGGGATCACCCAGACCGGAGGTCAGTGCAGGGCCTCTTCCTATCTGTCCCTGCTGAAGAAGGCGATGGTGGCCGCAGGTTTCTCGGACATACCGGTGGTCACGGTGTCATTGTCCTCGCAGAAGCTCAACGAGCAGCCGGGCGTCCGCTTGAACGTGTGGAAGCTGCTGCGGGAGCTCGTTCACGGGATACTCTTCTCGGACTCGTTGATGCTGATGTACAACAGCACCGCCGTGAGAGAGATCGAAAAGGGCAGCGCGGACGGGATCGTGGACAGGTATTTGAAGATGGGTTGCGACCTGATGATGAACGGAAGGGAGGGCGAGATGCTCCCGCTGTTGGCGAAGGCGGTGGACGAGTTCAACGAGGTGGAGGTCGATGATAGGAATAGGCCAGTGATAGGGATCGTGGGCGAGATCTACGTCAAGTACAACCCCTTCGGCAACTTCTACGTTGTGGATCATCTGGCCAAGAGCGGGATCGAGCCCTATGTTCCGCCCATACTCGATTTCTTCGCCCAGGAGCTAGTGAACCACCGCTTCCACGCCGAGGCCTCCACCAAGGGGAGGACCATGAAGTACTTCATGAGCTACCCGGCGGAGTGGTATGTCAACCATCACATAGAGAGATACGACAGGGTCAGGAAAGGGTATGTCAGGTACAGGAGGACCCATGGGATCCAGGAGCTATCGAACAGGGCGAGGGGAGTGGTGTCGCTCGTGGACCAGTTCGGGGAGGGGTGGCTGATCCCGGCGGAGATAGCCTCGTTCGCGGAGGAGGGGATAAACAACGTGCTGTGTCTGCAGCCTTTCGGCTGCATATCGAACCATATCATAGGCAAGGGGATCGAGAACGCCCTCAAGAGGGCGCATCCCGACCTCAACGTGCTGTATCTGGATATGGACGCGGGCAGCTCAGAGGTCAATATCTACAACAGGCTCAACTTCATGATGAGGTCCGCATGGGAGGATCTCGAGCGCGGGGGATGAGGATGCCACCTGCGGAATGAGCAGGGGGGCGGTTGTGGGAGTTTCGAACTCCGAAAAGGAACAGGGTCGTTCTGATTCATAGAAAAGCGTATGAACATTTTTATCCGATGGGACCGATGGATGTCCCGGGGGAACATGGGCCGATGGAAATTCTCCGAATAATGAATTGGTTCTTCTCGACACTTCCCTTCAACCAATTGAGGGTTTTCCTCTTTCGTATGTTGGGTGTCAGCGTCGGAAAGAACGTCTCCATCGGGAAATATACGAGAATGGGTCCGGATGTTGAGATATCGGACGATGTGAAGATAGGATCGCGCGTGAGGGTCAGCCATACCTCTTTCGAGAAGGGGACCATCGTAAAGGACGATGTGAGCATTAGATATTCCAGGATAGGGGAGAGATGCCTGATCCAGCGAGGTTCCACGATACACGGGACCTCCGAGAACAATGTGTGGATCGGAAGCGATGTGGCCGTGGGCCACTATTGGGTCCTTGACGGGACCGGAGGTCTGATCATAGAGGACCATGTGGACACCGCAAGCCCGGCCGGGGCCATATACACCCATTCGAGCATCAAGAAACGCCTGCTGGGGGAACCATGGGGCCCCAAGGGTACTCTCAAGGCACCAGTACGTGTCGGGACCTGCACATGGATAGGCGCCAAGGTAACGATACAACCCGGGGTGAACGTCGGGCATCATAGTGCATTGATGCCGAACAGCGTCATCATCAAGGATGTCGAGCCGTTTACCATGGTCAGCGGAGTTCCTGCAATGAAGGTCAAAAGAATACGCATGGATGGGGGCAATGTCACCTTTCGTGGTCCGGGATGACAAATGATCGGTTGAGCGGATGTTGTTATAAAAAAAATCTCACGCATGTCACAAGCCCCATTCCCCGGGACGTGGCTCAATCCATTTAAAATAATGGTGAACGTTCATGAGGGCGGAGCAGTGTGCAAATGACCGATCTCTCAAGATTCTTCAACCCCAGGAACGTTGCGGTCATAGGGGCGTCCTCAAATAGGAGCAAGATCGGCTACAAGACCTTCAACAATCTCGTCCAGGGTGGTTTCAAAGGGGGCATGTTCCCGATAAATTTGAAGGGAGAGGATGTCTGCGGACAGAAGGGATACAGGGAGATCAAGGACGTCCCGGTCGAGATCGACCTTGCCCTTATCTGCATACCCGCGGACCATGTCAGGGAGGAGATCGACAGATGCGGTGCCAAGGGCATCCCTTTCGTTGTGGTGATCACATCCGGTTTCAAGGAGATCGGGAACGTGGAATTGGAGCGCGATCTCATCGAGACCGCGAGAAAGCACAACATAAGGCTACTCGGTCCAAACGTCTTCGGAATGATCTACACCCCCTCGGACCTGAACGCCCAGTTCGGCAACGAGAAGGTGCTCCAGGGCAACGTTGCCATCATAACCCAATCGGGATCACTGGGCATCGCCCTGATGGATCGGGTCTTCCAGGAGGGCATAGGGGTTTCTGCCATGATATCCGTTGGGAACAAGGCCGACCTCTCGGACGAGGAGATACTCGACTTCCTATGCTCGGACGACCATACCCGGATCATCCTGATGTACATCGAAGGCCTCAAGGACGGCAGGGAGTTCATCCGCAAGGTAAAGGAGATATCCAGGAACAAACCGGTGATCATTTTAAAATCCGGAAGATCCAAGGCCGGTGCCAAAGCCGTCGCCTCCCACACGGCATCCCTTGCCGGGGCCGACAGCCTCTTCGACGCCGCCTTCAGGCAGGCGGGGGCATTGAGGGCCCCCACCCTCAGGGAGGCCATAGACTGGACGAGGGCGCTGAACGACCTGCCCCTTCCCGAGGCCGAGGAGGTGCTGGTGATAACGAACGGGGGCGGGTTCGGCATTCTGGCTATAGATGAAGTTGGTCTGTCCAACCTTCCGCTGTTCTACAACATGGAATGGATAAGCATTAACCTTGGACCCTTGCTTCCCCCCTTCGCTTCCCTGAACAATCCCGTCGATATCACGGCGCAAACGCCTCCCGAGGGATATATCAAGTGCCTCCAGAAGGCCATGCAGGAGCCCGGCATCGGCTCCGTGATCGGCATATACGGCGCAACGGCAGGCGTGGACGTGGATAAGTTCACGAGCGACCTGATATCGGCCATGAAGTGCCCGAACAAGCCCCTTGTCCTGTGCTATATCGGGGGCAAGGATGCGGACAATCAGATAAGGGAGTTCAACGAGGCAGGACTTCCCGCTTTCTACTTCCCTGAGGAGGCCGTATCATCGCTGGAGGTCCTGTATCGGTTCAAGAGATACAAGAACTCGAGGGATCGGGAACTGCCTCCCCCGATCGAATGGGACCTAAAGAAAGTGAGAAAGCTCGTGGATAGGACCAGGAAGAAGGGACACAACTTCATGGACCTCGAGACATCTTTGGAGTTTTTAAAGGCCGGACCCATCGATCTCTGCAGGTACAGGGCCGTGAAAAGCATAGACGGCGCGGTCAAGGCCGCAAGGGAGATAGGGTTCCCCATAGTCATGAAGGGATCCTCTCCCGAGCTGATCCACAAGACGGAGAGGGGAGGGGTCATCACGGATATCGACAACATAGAGGACCTTGTGGAAGCCTACGAAAGACTGAGGCCCATCTCCGAGAGGATCATCGTTATGGAGCAGGTCAGAGGAAGGGAGGTCATCGCAAGCGCCATACGCGACGGTGTGTTCGGTCCCGCTGTGATGTTCGGTGTGGGCGGTGTCATGGTCGAGGCCATGAACGACGTCACCTTCAGGGTGGCTCCCATAGGTGACCTCGACGCCATGGAGATGATGGACGAGATCAGGGGCAAGGCCATACTCGGGGCCTTCAGAGGGAAGAAGGAGGCCGACAGGAGCAAGATAGCGCTGGCCCTTAGATCGTTGGGGGACCTTTTGCTTCAGGTCGATGATATCACGGACATCGAGATCAACCCGCTGTTCGTATCAGAAAAGGGAGCCGTTGCGGTCGATTGCAGGGTCAGGATCGAGTGATCACCTTTCACCACGCCATACCACAATGCAGCTGTCATATCCAGCTAACCCGAGGGCGCATTCTTGCTGGTCGATATCTTATTTGAGAACGTCCGTCCAAACGCTGTGATCGGCGTTTCGGTGTTGATATCATAGTAACGAACCGGTCGATATCGGTCATACTGCGATCGATCGCTCCTATCATTTCGGAGGGGGATCCTCTTTATTGGGAGGTGTTCGAATATGACGTTCATTGGAACCTCTTTTGTTGATCGATCCACAGGATGAATTTCTCCATCGTGACGTTCTCCATGAGATCCACCCTCTCAAAGTCGGAATCATCGCTTATCATGGTCCCGGATCCGGATATCAGAGCGCATGCGAGATGGATCCCATCCCTGGGACCGAGATCGTTTTCATCAAGGAGCTCATATGTCCTCCAAAGGACCTCTTTATCAACGGGCACGTACCTGAGGTTTTTCATCCTTAGCATGGCCTTTACGATCCTCAGGGCGCTGTCCTTACCCTTCTCCTTCTTCACTATCCAGTAGACCTCATCGAAAGTGAGCGTGGATGTGCATGCTTCGAACCCTCCCGATCTGATCCCTTTCAATATCGTTCTGGCTCTATTGCCAACCTCATCATCGTAAAGGGCAGCGGAGATGAATACATTGGAGTCGAGGTATATCAATGCCTCTCCTCCATCTGGGATCCATAGGCTTCATGGGGATCTATCCTTCTTTTGACCTTTTTCCCTGTGTTGGCGACCTCTTCGAATATTTCCTCGGTATTCTCTTCTTCAACGTTGATGACGATCCCGTCCTCAGTGTATTCTACAATTAATTCGCTTCCGGGATGGATGTCGAACTCGTCCCTGAACGCCTTCGGGATCACGATCTGCCCCTTGGGTCCCACTTTAACTTGCTTTGCGAACATTCCTACCACTGGTTATATAAATGTATAACCTTTATTTATACTTTATTAGGATGTCCGCTGTTGGCATCATCCCAACCGGAGAGGGGATCCAAAGAGGATCCTATATAGCGGAGATGGAGATAGAAGATTGATATGATTTCTCATGATGAGGGGGGCCGATCCATCAAGCCTCCACCCTGATGATCCGAAACCCCATGAATGGGTGTATTTCGAGGTATATACCCTGTCGTGCTGCGCTCCGGACGTCCATATCGATATCTCTGTAGCTGCCCCCTCTTATGACCCTGTGGGTACCGTTCGGTGGTCCGGATGGGTCGGTCTGCGGATCATCCGGATAATAATAATAGTAGTCGCTGCAGAACTCGAACACATTACCATGCATATCGTACAGGCCCCATGCATTGGGCAGCTTTTCCCCTACGGGATGCGTCCTCATATCTGCGTTATCCTTGTACCAGGCATAATCGGCCAATCGGGCGGTATCGTTTCCGAAGCAAAAGTGTTCGGTGGATCCGGCCCTGCAGGCATACTCCCATTGCGCCTCCGTCGGCAGTCCGTATACATGATGCGGGTCCATTTCGTTGAGCTTCTCGATGAACTCCAGCACCCATTCATATCTCGCCAGTTCAACAGGATGGTTCTCACCCACGTTCGCGCTCGGGTTGTGACCCATGACGGCTTCGAACTGGGCCTGGGTGACCTCGTAGGCCAGCATCTCGAACCCTCTGCTTATGGTCACCTGATGCTGCGGCTGCTCCAATCGCAAATTTACCATCACATGCGATCCCATCATGAACGTGCCGGAGGGGATCGATACGAACTTGAAGTTCAGGTCATCGATAGGGGAAATCTCCTCTTCCTCCTCGTTGGCGTCTGGGCCTCCGTTTTCTTCTAAGCAACCGGGTGCAAGGATCATGATCGCACATATTGAAAATAACATCAGCCTTGATATTTTTCTCATGGGGTCGAACTCCTGCTATTTTACAATCAAGAGCAACTTAGTATATAAGCATCGATTAATAAGAGGTTAAGAAAACATACTTTTCTTACCATCCTGTGAGATCGTGACCGGTTGGAATGGGATCCGTTGGCAATGATCCAAATGATCATAAATTCTTATTTACTCAGGTTTCTCGGCAGAGCTTCTGGATGGCAGGGATCCTGAAGAAGTTCCAAGGGCTTATCCATCAAGGCGAGGGAGATGATCCGTCAATCCCGCGATCCCTACCGCGAAACTCGTCGGATCGGGGCGATCCCCGAGGCAGGATCGATCCCTTCAGGTGACGTATTTCGCGGAAAAACACGTCACCTGGGATCGGTGGAAAAGTGACGGCTTTTGCCGTGGGGTATTCAAGGAAGTGACTTTTTTCGCGGGCGATCCTCTCGGCAAAAGTCGGTATTTTAAATTGTTTTGAACCGGGGGGTCCCTCGATGCTGGCTATAGTAAGAATCTGACGGCAATTTGCGGAAATTGATTTCAATCAGGTGTCACGTAACTCCCTAAACTCCAGAACTTTGTAACTCCAAAATTACCTATCCAATCTGATGACCACCGCATCATCTTCTCCTAATTTAAAGATAATCAACTTGTTGCTGCTCAAGAAAGCTCTCAGCTGATCTCGAATGATAACAATCTCGACCTTCTGGCCTACGAATTCTTTACCGATCAGATACTTTTTCTTCTGGAACTTGATCCTACCATCCTT
>JARVGK010000031.1 GCA_029762535.1 Thermoplasmatota archaeon | reverse complement strand
ATGATCAGGCATCTGGTCTCCGGATTAGAGGTGGCTGACGCTTTCTCCTGCATCAATAATACGATAATGATCATAGCTGAAAGAGAGATACAAAGAGCGAGGAACCTTTTTTGTCGCTTTGTCAACATCAGCTGGTATAATAACTACCTTGAGGATATAATGATTATCCTGATCTGCCATTTTGAGAGGGGGGGGTGTTATAAACTTTTACGTACTCTCCCATTTCCAGCCCCAGCCTTTACCCTCAAAACGCTCCCTCATCACCTCTCTCCTCTCCAATGCCTTTGCCCTGTACACAAGAGGGAACTCCTCGCATTTCCGAAAATGGTCAAGCGCCCTCTCTCGTTTCCCTTCCGCGATGCTCACCAGTGCCAGGTTGAAGTCAACTTCCGATACGCCTTCCATATCTCCGACCTTCAACATGAAAGACCTGGATGATCTGAGCAGGTCTTTGGCAGTACGGAACATGCCTTTCAACGCATAAATATCCGAGAGGTTGATCTCGCTTAGTGTCTTGATCCAGGGAAGGCGATGCGCTTGAGCGGATCTGCGGCAATCACGCCAAGCTTTCTCGGCTTCATCTCTCTTGTTACACCGGAACCAATTGACGCCCATGTTGTTCATGATCAACGTTTTCAAAACATTCAACTTCTCAGCCCTGGAGATCCTGAGCGAGAGGACATATGCCTCGTCTGCCTGATCATGAAGGCAAATGTCAGAGAGAATATCTGCTTTTGTTTTCAATATATACGCTCTATGAGATGCGTTCAAGGACGTATCCTCCAGAGCCTTGTTGCATAATGCGATCGCTATCTCCGGGCCCTCCAATGCTTTGGTGCATTGTATAACCCCCACAATGCAGCTTATCCAACATCCGGGATCGATCCTATCAGCGGATAATATGTCCATATACAGACGAAGGGATCCCTTGACTCGGCCGGTCCTCCTGAGAAGATTCGCCCTGTAGAGGATTTCGTTCCTCGAATCGTAGCTTTCTTCTTTAATGGGATCGTCCGATCGGTAACCGACGAATGTCGTTGAACGGATGTAATGATCCAATGGGTAGGATATACCTCCGTTCGCACGGGCCATCTCTTCGAAGATAGCATTCTCCCTTATGGTCGAACCCATAGATAATTGGTTGCCGACGATATCGAATATTTCGTATGGTTTACCAGTAGATACTATTTGAATGATCTTGACCGATATAAACGGATCCCTTATTTTGGATAGGATCGACCTCATCTTGTATCTCTTCAAGACACCATGCAGATCCGGCACAAGCTCAAGCTTGTAGATCTCATCCATCAATCGGCGGTATTCCTCCACTCCCTTTTCCGTGAGAAGATGATCGAAAAGGCCGTCATTCTTCCCTCTTTTGGTATATCCCTCATTCCTCAAATCGCCTAAGCTTTGGTTAAGGGTCCTTTCGGTTATTTTGAGAGCTTCACAGAAACGGACATGGTCGATCGAAGACATGCTATCCTTACGACAAAAATGACCCAATACGAAGAGGATCATATTCCTGGTACTCACCCTCATAAATCATCATCGCCTTTTCCGATATAACTGGGAGCCGGGGTCCGATTATTAAATGGCCCTCTTGATTTAAATCTTTTACCCATACCCCGTCTCTGGTTGATGGATACGGGCCTCATTCCTTCCCGGTCCAGCAGTAGGTGCACAGCCTCTCCTGGGGGATCCCTATCGCCGAGATCATGTCCTCGAGCGTCTGATACTGGAGGCTGGTTATCCCCTGATCGACCCGGATCCACTCTACCATATCCTTGAACTCCGGGCTATTATGATCCAGGAAGGATGAGACATCCTCCATATCCTTTCCCCAAAGTGCCATCATGGCCTTCCTCGCGGCAAGCTCGGACCTGGTCCGAGTGGAGATGTTGTAAACGCAGGGGAACAAAAGCGGGGGGCACGCCACTCTCACGTGGATCTCCTTGGCCCCGCAGTCCCACAGCTTCTTTATGGCGAAGTTCTTCAGCTGTGTCCCCCTCACTATCGAGTCCTCGCAAACCACTATGCTGTTCCCCTGTATCACCGCTCTGTTGGGGATCAGTTTCATCTGGGCGACCCGATCCCTCGTGGACTGGTCCGGAGGGGTGTAGCTTCTGCCGTAACCAGGGGTGTATTTGACCAGAGGGCGGCGGTAGGGCCTGCCCGACTCCATGGCATATCCGATGGCGTGCCCCACCCCGGAATCCGGGACCCCGGAGACAATGTCAGGGACGATATCATCCCTCTTTGCCAGATAGGAGCCGCATCTTTCCCTTACGATCTCGGTGTTCACACCCTCGAAATCGCTAGGGGGAAAACCGGTGTATATCCAGAGGAACGTGCATATCCTGCCGCAGCCGCATCCTCCCTTGACCTCCTTGGGCCCGTCCACCCCAAGAAGCATTATCTCACCGGGAGAGATGTCCTTGTAGGGAGAGAAACCGAGGTTGCAAAAAGAGCTGGTCTCCGTTGCCGCGACCCAGGAACCTTCGCTCTTGCCTATGGATAAAGGGTTTCTGCCGCGAGGATCCCTTGCCGCGTAGATGCCCTCGCGACATAACAAAAGCAGTGACACGGAGCCCTCCACCCTCTCGAACGCGTTCTCGATCCCCTCTACATAGGTCCTCTTTGACGATATCAATTTGGCTATGATCTCGGCATCGTTGATGGTCCCGTCCTCGGGCTCGGAGAACGATCCGCCCCTCTCGAGTACCTCTTTGACGATATCGTCCTTGTTGCTGATCTGCCCGTCGATGCAGAGGCAGAATGGGCCTGCCCTCGACAGGAAGCTGAGGGGTTGGGGGTGGGCGCTCGATATCGCCCCGATCCCCATGTTACCCTCAAGGTCATGATAGTCCTCTTGGAACTTGGACTTGAACTGGGAGTTCGAGATCCCGTGTATCTTGATCTTGGGTATGCCGTTGTCGCCCCAAACCGCCAACCCTCCATACTGGGTCCCCAGATGGGAATGATAATCCACGCCGTAGAACAGTTCTTGAACGCAGTTCGAGGACCCCAATACACCGAATATCCCACTCATTGAAATGCCCCCACGAGATAAAGGGTATCAAATGTATTAACCTTACCTCGGGGGTTGTGTCGATATTAAATATCATAATGTGAATGCGGGGGCGGATAGGGACGGCCGTGGACCGCCTATGGCCCGGCACAAGGTCCCGATCGACAATGAACGGAGGCATCAACTTGAACATAGAGCATATCATGGATAAGGTCAAAGCGCGCAATCCCGGGGAGAAGGAATTCCACCAGGCCGTTCTGGAAGTACTGGAATCGGTCGAACCCGTGATGAAGAAGAGGCCGGAGTATGCCCAGGCCTGTATACTCGAGCGAATGGTCGAGCCAGAGAGGCAGATAATCTTCCGGGTCCCGTGGATGGACGATCAGGGCGAGGTCCATGTGAACAGGGGTTTCAGGGTCGAGTTCAACTCGGCCATCGGACCCTACAAGGGCGGTCTGAGGTTCCATCCTTCGGTATATATCGGCATCATCAAGTTCCTGGGTTTCGAGCAGATATTCAAGAACTCCCTCACCGGCCTTCCGATAGGCGGAGGCAAGGGCGGATCTGACTTCGATCCCAAGGGCAAGTCGGATTCCGAGGTGATGAGGTTCTGCCAGTCGTTCATGAGCGAGCTGTTCAGGCACATCGGGCCAAATACCGACGTCCCGGCTGGGGACATAGGCGTCGGCGGAAGGGAGATCGGCTTCATGTACGGACAGTACAAGAAGCTCACCAACAGGTTCGAGTCGGTGCTCACTGGCAAGGGCATTAACTGGGGAGGATCATTGGTCAGGCCGGAAGCGACCGGGTACGGCGCCGTTTACTTCACGGAGGAGATGCTCAAGACCACGGGCGAGACTTTCGAGGGGAAGAAGGTCGTCATATCCGGGTCCGGAAACGTCGCCCAGTACGCCGCCGAGAAGGTGAACCAGCTCGGAGGGAAGGTCGTCACCCTTTCCGATTCTAACGGTTTCATACATGACCCCAACGGTATCGAGGGTGAGAGGTGGAAGTTCGTAATGGACCTCAAGAACGTCAGGAGAGGCAGGATCGAGGAGTACGCCAAGAAGTTCAACGTGGACTACCATGAGGGGAAGCGCCCGTGGGAGGTACCCTGCGAGATCGCCCTCCCCTGCGCAACCCAGAACGAGATCTCCCTGGACGACGCCAAGATGCTCGTGAACAATGGGTGCATGGCCGTTGCCGAGGGAGCGAACATGCCCTCGACCCCCGATGCCGCCGAGTACTTCGTCAACAACGGTGTCCTCTTCGGACCCGCCAAGGCCGCCAACGCCGGAGGGGTGGCCACATCCGGTCTGGAGATGTGCCAGAACCACATCGGGCTCTCCTGGACCTTCGAGGAGGTGGACAGGCAGCTCCATCAGATAATGGTGAACATACACAAGAACTCCTACGAGGCGGCGGAGAAGTACGGCCACAAGGGCAACCTTATAGTGGGCGCGAACATCGCCGGGTTCGTGAAGGTCGCCGATGCGATGCTGGACCAGGGCCTGGTCTGATCCGGATATCGGATGTTCAAAGGCCCCGCACAATCGGGGCCTTACCGTTTTCGTTCGTATGAACATCGGTGTTGTTACGGCAAGTTATATATAATGCCCATCTATGAGCAGATGGCCTTAATGGCCTGAAAGCATGGAGAGATTTGTTTGGCCGAAAAGGGTTTCAACGCCTACAAGATGGCGCAGGATCAGTTCGATGCTGTCGCCGAGAAACTGGAATTGGACCAAGCCTCGAGGAACCTTCTCAGGGAGCCCTTGAGGGAATACCATTTTTCCATCCCGGTGAGGATGGACGATGGGACGTACCGCGTCTTCAAAGGGTTCCGGGTGCAGCACAACGACGCCCGCGGTCCCTGCAAGGGCGGCATAAGGTTCCACCCGCAGGAGACCGCCGACACCGTCAGGGCGCTTGCGATGTGGATGACCTGGAAATGCGCGGTCGCCGACATCCCGCTGGGCGGGGGCAAAGGTGGCGTCATATGCGATCCTCACGATCTCTCGATGAGAGAACAGGAGGGGATCTGCCGCGGCTGGGTCAGGCAGGTGTATCAGAACGTAGGGCCCTTCAAGGACGTTCCCGCCCCGGACGTGATGACGAGCGGGCAGCACATGCTATGGATGCTTGACGAGTACGAAAAGCTCTCCGGTGGAAAGTACCCCGGATTCATTACCGGCAAACCGGTCGGCATGGGCGGGTCCCTCGGCAGGACCGAGGCGACCGGCTACGGCGTTATATACCACACCAGGGAGGCGCTCAAGGACCTCGAGATGGACATTTCCAAGACCACCGCCGCCGTTCAGGGTTTCGGCAACGTGGCCCAGTACACCATCGAGCTCTACAACCAGTATGGAGGGACGGTCAAATGCGTATCCTGCTGGAACCAGCAGGAGAAGAAGGCCTACACCTTTGTCAAGGAAGAGGGCATCTATCTCAAGGAATTGCGATCCATCACCGACCGGTACGGGTCAATAGATTTCGACAAGGCCAAGGCGATGGGCTACGAGCGCATTCCCGGTGATGACTGGATCGAAATGAACGTCGATATCCTGATACCGGCGGCCCTCGAAAATTCGATAACCGCCTCCAACGTTGACAGGATCGACAAGAGGGTCAAGCTGGTATCGGAAGGCGCCAACGGCCCCACCACGCCGGAGGCCGACTCGGTCCTGAGCTCCAGGAAGATAATGGTCATACCCGACTTCCTGGCGAACGCCGGCGGGGTCACCTGCAGCTACTTCGAGCAGGTCCAGTGCAACATGAACTACTACTGGTCCAGAGACGAGGTCCTCGGAAAGCTCGACGAGAAGATGACCCAGGCGTTCCACGGTGTGCTCGACCTCACCAAGCACAGGAACATCCCACTCAGAGAGTCCGCCTACATGATAGCCATCTCGAGAGTGGCAGAGGCCTGCCACCTCCGCGGATGGATCTGATGAAGTAATGAAATGCCCATCGGGAGATTAATAACCCGCCGATCCATTGCCCCCCCATGAGCGAAAGCGTGGATGCGGATCGGGACACCACCTCCAGCGTCCGGCACATGCTGCTGATAGCATCGGAGTTCGACCGGCTGTATCTGGAGGGTGAGGTCCCTATAATAACTGCCCTGTCCAAAAGGTACTCCGAGGCCGATCTTGGTTTCGTTCCGGATGTGGATTTCGCTTCCGGAGGCCAACAGGCCCTTGGATCCATTGAGGGAGGCGGGATCGATCTCGCCTTGGTGTTCAATCCTCCCGCGGACATGCCAATGGGCGATCTTATCGAGAGAGCGAGGGCATTTTCACCCGCCGGTAAGCTGGCCTTTTTGACGAGGAACAAAGGCGTTCTTGACCAGGAAGGAGAGATCGATCCCTCGGCCTTTGACTCGATCTTCCTGATGCCCGAGGGGATTGAGATAGTTCCCCGTATAGTCCAGTTCATGGAGGACCGGTCATATCTTGACGACCCGGATAGGGACGAAGGCCTCTCTCACATTATTCTCCTGGACATCGAGAATATGGCCGATAGGTCTCATGCGATCATCGCCGCCTGCGACGCCGTATGGGCCAGGCTTCCGGGGATCATGGGCCGAAAAACAGCGCTCAAAGAGAAGATCAGAGCCTTCGAGAGGAGGATACGCGTCATGGACGCGATCCGTTACGGAGGGCTGGAAAAAGCCTTGCACCGCTTCGGGGACAGGGTCTCGCTCGTCATTTCCGATCAGGCTCCCATCAAAGGGATCCCGTCACTCCCCCCCTTGGAGCTCACCGAGGAGAACGTATCCGACATGCTCATCCCCGAGGATCTGGTCCTCAAGGATGAGGGCGTTACGGAACTGGGCAGCTGTGGCGACCTGAGGGGCCTTGAGAGGCTGTTGTATTCGACCCGGCCAAGCCCGGATCAATGGAAAAGTATCAGGCCTTGGCTGATAAGCAGGACGGAGTTCGAGATCGTTCGCGATATGGACGCATTCCTTCGGGACGCCTCTCAAGATTGGAAAGCCCACCTTATCGATCTTATCAAGGAGCGGCGCCGCTCGGGAGGGTCCGGAAGCGTAATGGATTTCACAAGAAGCGCCCAGGTCAAGGACGAGTTCACCAGGATCGGGAGCGGACAGCTGGGAGGCAAGGGCAGGGGGTTATCTTTCCTCAAGGGATTGGCTATGAGCCTCGACCGGGGAAAGTACAGCAATCTGACGATAAAGGTCCCAAGAACCGTTGTACTTGCTACGGATGTGTTCGACCAGTTCCTCAAGAACAACGGACTGGATCCCGAAAAGCTCAAGGACGAGACGGACGAGAGGATCGTCGACCTGTTCCTCAGATCGGACCTTCCCAGCACCATTATCGGGGATATACGCCACTTCGCCGATATCGTGAGGAACCCCGTGATAATCAGGTCCTCGAGCCTTCTTGAGGACGCGCTCTTCCAGCCCTTCGCCGGGATATACGCATCGGTGATGCTCTCGAACTCAGGCCATGAGCTCGATCGGAGGTTCAAGCACATCAGCATGGGGATCAAATACGTATATGCCTCAACCTTCCTGAAGAGGGCACGAGCCTATCTCGAAAGCACAGGGAACCATAATGCTGATGAGAAGATGGCGGCAGTTATTCAGGAGGTCGTCGGAAACACGCACGGCGAACTATACTATCCTGACCTATCCGGGGTGGGGAGGTCCTACGATTACTGGCCCTTCCCGACATGCAGGAGCGAGGACGGGACCGTCAGCCTCGCTGTGGGGCTGGGAAAGATGATAGTCGACGGAGGGGCGACCTTCAAGTTCTGCCCCGTCCATCCGCGTTCCTCGTTCCTCGGAGGGGGGCGGGAATGCCTCGATCGAACTCAAAGGCGTTTCTACGCGCTGAAGTTCTCACCTACCGTGAGGTCCAACGAGTTCGGCGAGGACGTGCAGATCGTCCTCGAGGACTTATCCAGGGCGGAGGAGGACGGTGTCCTCGACAGTCTTGTATCCACCTATTCATGCGAGAACGACAGGACCTACCCGGGATGCGGCAGGGACGGACCCCGGATAGTGGATTTCGCCCCCATTCTTCAGATGAAGCGTTTCCCCATGGCCGAGGTCATGAAGGACATATTAGATGCGTCCCAGCGCTCGCTGGGTACTCCCGTCGAGATCGAGTTCGCCATGAACATATTCGATGACGGGGAGAATGCGGAACTTTACCTTCTGCAGCTGCGAAGCATGAGGGGCAGGGACCGCAGATCGCTCGCCGATCTCGATTCCGTCCCCGAGGACGAGATCGTGCTCAGATGCGGAAGGACCATGGGCAACGGAGAGTTCGCCTTCAATGATATAATCATGGTCAAAGGGCGCGAGCTGGAGGGAAGGAGCGCGGACGCCCTCGTCAAGGAGATAGGAAAGCTCAACAAGGAGGTGTCCTCATCGGGGAGAAAGCATCTCCTCATAGGTCCCGGTAGATGGGGATCATGCGACCCATGGCTCGGCATACCCGTCGCCTGGAACGACATTTCGGCCGTCGGAGTGATGGTGGAGAGGCCCGTGGGCGACAGGATGATCGACCCGTCCCAGGGTTCCCATTTCTTCCAGAACATATCGTCCCTTCGCCTGGGTTATCTCACTTTGGATGCGGAGGAGGACGGATCCGCCCTTTGGAGCGCTCTGGATGATATTCCAAAAGCCTACGAGTCCGATAGGGTCATGCATCTAAGGTCGGAGAGGGGGGTCCGGGTCCTCATAGACGGGAGCGGATCACGCGCCGTTATGCAGATACCCGGGGGTCAAAAGGTATGAGACACGGTCGTGGAGGGGAAGATCATATATGAAAAAGGCGACGAAGACCGCAAAGAACGTAAAGATGGGCCATCTGGACAGGGAGCTCGCCGAAAAGGACAGCCAGCTGAGGGAGAGACTCAAGGAGCTCAACTGCATATACCAAGTGGCGGAGATCATCGAGAACGAGGGCGTGGACATAGACAGGACGATGCAGATGATAGTGGAGATCCTGCCACAGGCCATGATGTATCCGGAGATCGCGACGGCCGGCATCACCCTTGGCCCCAGATCATATCAGACGCCCGGACATGCTCAGACCGAATGGTCCCTATCCGGAGCGATAATGCAGGGCGGGAAGAGCGTAGGCGAAATAAGGGTCAACTATCACAAGAAAAAGCCGAAAAGGGACATAGGTCCTTTCCTGAAAGAGGAGGGGAAACTGCTACGCGTTGTATCGGAGAACGTATCGAAGTACGTCAGCCAGTACTACAGCGAGGCGGAGGTGAGAAGCTATGTCGATCAGATGAAGAGGCTGCTATCCGCCAAAGGTGCGAGCCTTAAGAATATGATCGGTCCTGCTTCGACACCTGGAGAGGAGTGGAGGCTGATAATCGACATTCTCAACAAGACCGATCCGCAGACATATCTCATGATCAGCAGGAAGATGATGTACCATCTCGCAAGGCTCAAGGAGGAGAGCCTAGAGAGCCTATTGGCGATATTGAAGCCGTCCTCTTCGGAGGAGGATGAACAGCTGGGTTCCAACATTCCGAACCCGAGGTTCGATATGCAGTCGCTTATTCAGGTACAGCAGGGCCTTTTCGACGTCGCCTCGAAGCATCTCACATCGTCCGAGATCATGGACCTTCTGGTCAGATGGCTGAAGGAGAACAAGGCCAGGCCCCTGCTTCTGGTTTCCGAGCAGGGAAAGATCTCGCTCAAGGAGGTGCAATCCGCACTCGACAATTACATGCGGATACCCGTCGGCGATCGCATCATACCCGAGGAGATGAAACGCACGATCGTCACGAATCTCATAAGACGCTTCCTCAACGACAGGCCAGAATACCTCAACGTCGCCAAGGATTACCTGGAGATAGAGGATTTCCACCAGATGGCCCACAGGTTCATAGGCCATTACGAAGGGGTCGGAGGCCTCGGAGGAAAATCATCGATGGTCTTTCTCATAGAAAGAATAATCAAAAAGGAGATGGGGAGAGATGAGGACATCGGGTCCATCAGGTTCCCCCGCAGCTGGTACATGAGCACGGGGGCGATGAGGGAGTTCATACACGAGAACGCCTTGGACGAGGTCGTCCAGATCAAATACATGGACCCGAACGAGATCAGGAAGGAGCAGCCCTTCCTGGAGCAGCTGTTCAAGAACGGCATGTTCCCGTCAGAGATACTCAATCAGCTCAGGGACGTGCTCAGGGAGATCAAGGACCGGCCGATAATCGTCAGGTCCTCAAGCCATCTCGAGGACAGTTACGGGGCGGCCTTCTCGGGCAAGTACAAAAGCCTGTTCCTGTGCAATACGGGAACGGACGATGAGAGGTTGAACGCGTTGATGGACGCCATAGCGGAGGTATGGGCGTCCACGTTCGGACCGAACCCGATCGAATACAGAAGGGAGAGGGGACTTCTGGACCTTTCTGAGAACATGGGCGTCCTGATCCAGGAGGTGGTGGGCAACCGCATCGGGCCCTATTTCACCCCGAGCTTCGCTGGAGTGGCCCTTACCAATAACGAGTTCCGGTGGTCCGCAAGGATCAACAGGCAGGACGGGATACTTAGAATGGTGATGGGTTTGGGTACCAGAGCGGTGGATCGGGTATCGAACGATTATCCACTACTCATATCCCCGATGAAGCCCATGATAAGGGTTAACACCAGCACGGAGGACATCGCCAGATACTCGCAGGTATTCATGGACGTCATCAACATGGGGTCAAAGACCATAGATACCATAAGGATAGAGGACATGATAAGGGCCAATTCGTCCTCGTATCCCGACCTCGAGAAGATGATATCGTTCCACGCGGAAGGGGGGATCGTGGACCCGAAAGGGGTCATACTGGGAACCGATCAAAGGCAGCCGGTGGTGACCTTCAACGGCATAGTGGAGAGGACGCCGTTCATCAGGCAGATGAAGAAGGTAATGACGCTATTGAAGGATAGATTGAGGACGCCAGTTGATATCGAGTTCGCCCACGACGGATCGAGCCTGTACATTCTCCAGTGCAGGCCCCAGACGCGAGGCATGATATCGGAGAAGATCTCACTTCCAACGGATGTTCTGGAGAAGAACGTTCTCTTCCGGGCCGCCAGATACGTCACATCGGGACTTATAAAGAACATCGATTGGATCGTGTACGTGGACCCTGAGGCATATGAGAAGCTGGATAGCAGGGAGGAGATGAACGCCGTTGCGGGCATCGTTTCCAGGTTGAACTCGGCTCTGCCGAAGAAGCGGTTCCTCCTCATGGGGCCTGGAAGATGGGGCAGCAGGGGAGACATAAAGCTCGGGGTCCCGGTCCAGTACGGTGATATCAATAATACATGCCTGCTCATAGAGATCGCAAGGAGCAAGGGAGGATACGTTCCGGACCTTTCCTTCGGCACCCATTTCTTCCAGGACCTCGTGGAGGCGGGCATACAATACCTTCCCCTGTACCCTGACGAGGAAGGAGGCTATCTTAACGAACAGCTGCTGGGCATCTCGGAGAACCGCCTCCACGAGCACGTACAGATATCGAATGGACACAAAGAAGTTGTAAGGCTGATCAGGACCTCCGACATCTCCTCCGGGGGATCTCTGTCGGTTGTAATGGATGGGGAATCGATAAAGGCGATGGGATACCTCGCCACACCCGATCATAACTCGTGGAGGATGGAGAGGCTCGATGATGTTCTATCCGATATAGATCGTAAGACCATGGGCATAGAGGAGATATACCTAGTCGGCAGCGTCAAGGAGAACAAGGCCGGTCCAGGTTCCGACATCGATCTGATAGTTGTTTTCAACGGCAAACGGGAGCAGGAGGAGAGGCTCCTGGAATATTTCAGGGAATGGGGAGAGAGGCTCGACGAGGAGAATTTCTATAGGACCGGGATCCGGTCCGGATGCCTCCTGGATGTCCATGTCGTCACTCATGGCGATATCGCCAACAAGACATCATGGGCCTCCCACATAGGCTCCGTCTACAACCCCGCCAGGAAGCTCACGTTCAGGAAATGATCCCCCTCGTGGCTGATCCCAACTGCTCCGTGTCGAAACGTACAAGTGCCAGGCCCTTGCCTTCATAGGCCGCGGAAAGGCAGGTCGTTTTTCCGATCTCTTCCCGCCAGGACCCCGTGAGGGTCGCGGACTCGTGGATATGGCCGTGAAGTGTGAGCAGCGGAGAGGCCGACTCGATGAACTCTTTTATCGCTATCGAACCGACGTGGGGGTCCAGCGGTACGTGGTCTATCATCTTCCCGCCGATGTTCGCCATGTCAAGAGATGTTCCATATGGCGGTGCGTGGAACAGCATTATCGTCCTGTGCATGTCCGGATCCCTGATGAGGGGCGATAGGTCTCCCTTGATCGTGGTGTGTGGTATCGCCCCCCTGTCCACATCCGTGGTGAAGATCCCCTCCTCGGGGGGGACGCAGCCGGGATCCACATATCGCGATACGTCGTACTTCTCCCAGTCCTTGAGGAGGAACGGCGAGGGAGGTACATGTGAATAGCCCCTGATGACGTATCCGCCGAGTTCGAATCTCCGCTGGTGGGCGTAATGTATCTTGCCTTCCCTATCGGCCCTGATGAACTCGCCCTCGTACTGTTTGGGATCGTCGTTGCCGAGTATAACGTACACTTCACATGGTGACGATGACGATCGCAGTTCGTCTATCCTGTCCATCATCTCCTCTATGAACAGGACCACGTCGCCCGTCCTTGGCAGGAGATCCCCGCCCAGGAACACCGCTTGAGGAGCGATCTCGCCTATGGACCTAAAGAGGGCGTCGTACCTTTCCTTCCTTCCATGCAGATCGCTTGCGAATATGCACTCCATTTCCCAACGGCTCCTTATGTTATATGGCCCTATGGATGATAAGATCGACCCGTTCGTTCATCAAAAAGGCAGGTAGGCTCTGATATCCGACTCTACCAGTCCCTTTTTTGTAAGCTTGATGAGCCCGGAATTGACGATGCTCCCGGACCTGTTGGCGAAGGAGGGATAGGGCAGGACCATATCCGCGATCTCGCTGTGGCCCAGGGCGATCGTGTACCCCAGCAGCTCATCGCGCTGGGCCCCCACGAACAGGTAGGAGTCGGCCTTCGGGATGCCCTTTATGCCCATCTGGAGCAATCCGGCATCGTTGAGCCCCCTGTGCATGACCAGCGCCTTCTTCTCACCCGGAACGTAGGGGGCCTCCGCGATGATCATATCGGCCTCCTCCTCGCTCATCACGATCGACGCCCCGCGCCTTATCGCCTCGTTCAGGAAGGGTTTCAGCACGGGATATCCATTGACATCCAATGCCAAATAGATGGACCTGGAACGGCTGATATCCATGTATGTGGCCGTCGATAGCCCCTCTTCGGCAGTGGAACCGATCGGGATCCCCTTCTCCACGGCGATGGACCTGAACATCTCAGCCTCCTCAAGGGTCACGTCCCCGCCAAGTACGATCGCCATTCCCTTGGACCTTTCGAGGAATATGGAAGATGCCTTATCGGGAGAGATGGACCTGTAGGAATCCCCGTCGCGAACTTTCGGTCCGCTATGGGAAATGGCCCAGATCCTCTCGAACCTTCCGGGATCGCATAGGTGGCCCCTGTTCCAAGTATCCGGTATCGACCTGGCCCTGACGATATCGCTATCGTATACCTCGAGCCCCATCTCGCATCCAACTCCGCATCCGCTGCATATGGAGCGGACCGTCCGAGTGTTCCAGGGCCCCGGTTTGCGATGGGGCGTGTTCTCGGAGAACGCACCGGTCGGACATACATCGATCATGTCACTCATCATAACACCGGACATGTCGGAGAGCCCTTTTCCCGGCGGAGGGGAGACCACGGTCTCGACGCCTCGGTTGCAGAAGTCCAGTACGCCCTCCCCGACGACATCCTGCGTGTGGTTGACGCACTGTCCGCACAGCACGCATTTGTTCTTGTCGAGTACGATCTGAGGGTGGGAGAGATCGATATCGACCTTGGTCCTGCCTTCCCCGAATCTGTACTGGTCCGCTCCGTAGATGGTGGAATACTCCCTGAGCTTGCACTCGAAAACGTCCATGCATCCGCAGGACATGCAGCGCATCACCTCGGCCCTGGCCGAATCCTCGTCGAATGAACCCTCGACCTCCGAGAAGGTCCCCGACCTGGTGTCCGGATCCATTATGGGTGCTTTGCGTCGCGGGGACCTTTCGATGTGCTCGTAGTCCGCCTCGGTCACGTTCTTCCAGTGATCGTAGGGCTTGAGGTCCATCAACATCGAGGCGATCTCGCTATCCTGTACCGTCTCTGCCACATGCTCACCCGGACGCTCAAGGACCTTCTTGACCGTCTCCAATTTTCCCTTCATGAACATGTCCATCATCAGGGCCCCACGCCTGCCCTGCTCGATGGACTCGATGACGGTCGATGGGCCAAGGACCGCGTCCCCGCCGGCGAACACGTTGGGATAGGTGGTCCGAAGCGTCGTTCTATCCACCTCCAGCAGACCCTTGCGGACGCCCACGCCGAGACGCTTCATCTCATCGTCATCGTTGTACTGCCCTATCGCCAGTATGAGGCTGTCCGCGTCCAGGGTGAACTCCGAGCACTCCTTCGGCACCGGCCTCCTCCTTCCGCTCGCGTCGGGATCGCCGAGCTCCATGGCGATCAACTCAAGCTTCTCCAGCCTGTCATTGCCAATTACCTTCACGGGGTTGCAAAGGAGCATGAAGCATATCCCCTCCTCCTTCGCCTCCTCTATCTCTATCCTGGCCGCGGGCATCTCGTCCTCGGACCTCCTGTAGGTCAGCGTCACCTCGCATCCCAGCCTTCGGCACGTCCTTGCCACGTCCATGGCAGTGTTACCGCCACCGACGACCACCACCCTCTTTCCGAGATCGATCCCCTCCCCCTGATTGACCCTTGAGAGGAAGTCTATACCCTGGAATACGCCGGGGAGGTCCTCCCCTTCAACTCCCATGGCCCTCCCTTTCCAGGCGCCTATGCCCAGGAAGACCGCGTCGTATTGCCGCGAAAGATCGTCCAGGGCCACATCCTTACCGAGCCTCGTGGAGCATCTAACATCGATCCCTGTATCGATGACCGTCGCGATGTCCCGGTCCAGGACATCCTTGGGCAGCCTGTAGCGGGGGATCCCGTACCGGGTCCAGCCTCCGAGCTTGGGCATGGCCTCGAATATCGTCACATCATGGCCCATGGACCTCAGGTAGAAGGCGTTGGAGAGCCCGGCCGGGCCTCCCCCCACAACGGCGACCTTCCTGCCTGTCGCCGGCGGGATCTCCGGCATCCATGGATCCTTGAGGTCCTCGTCCGCGGCGTAGCGTTTGAGCTGCCTTATGGCTACCGGGCCCTCCACAAGCTTCCTCCTGCACTCCTCCTCGCAGAAGGCTGGGCAGACCCTGCCGAGCGTCGCCGGGAGTATGTACCTTTCCTTCATGAGCTTGACGGCCTCGTGTATCCTTCCGTTGGCGATGAGGGCCAGATATCCCTGTACGTCGCTGTGGGCGGGACATCCCTTCTGGCACGGGCCTATACAGTCGCCGTAATGGTCCGACAGCATCAGCTCGAGCGCGGTCCTTCTGAGACCGGATATCTCCGGGCTGATGGTCGTCAGCTCCATTCCCTCCGACGGCAGGGTCGAGCATGCCGTTATCTTCCTTCCCTTCACGTCGATCAGGCAGAGCCTGCAGGACCCGAAAGGGTCCAACTCCGGGTTCAGACACATCCCGGGCATGTGCTCGCCCTGTTCTCTCAAACCCGATAATATCGGTTGGTCGTCGGGGAGATCGAACTCCCTGCCATCAACGATGACCTTCACCATTCAGGCCACCTCCTTTATCCCGGTGATCTCAATCGCCTTGAACTTGCAGGCCTGTACGCAGGATCCGCATTTTATGCAGGCCTCCTGATCTATGACGTGCATCAATTTGACCTCCCCGCTGATGGCCTTCACAGGGCAGACCCTTGCGCAGGCGGTGCAGCCCACGCACCGATCAGTAATATTGAATCTCATTAACGGTTTGCAGACGTGCGCCGGGCATTCCTTGTCGTTGACGTGGGACATGAACTCATCCTTGAAGTACCGAAGGGTGGTCAGGACCGGGTTGGGCGCGGTCTGGCCCAGACCGCACAACGATCCGGCCTTGACATCATATGCCAACGATTCGAGGGCAGATACGTCCTCCTCCCTGCCCTTCCCCTCGGATATCCTGTCGAGAATCTCCCACATCCTCCTGGTCCCAAGCCTGCAGAACGTGCATTTTCCGCAGGATTCCTTGACGGTGAAATCCAGGAAGAAACGGGCTATATCGACCATGCACGTTCCCTCGTCCATCACCACCATACCTCCGCTGCCAACGATCGCGCCAGTCTTGGTCAGGTCCTCATACGTTACCGGAGTGTCGAACAGCGTGGATGGGAGGCAGCCGCCCGAGGGGCCCCCGAACTGCACGGCCTTGATATCCCTATCCGTGCTGGAGCCTCCGGCTATATCGTAGAGGATCTCCCTTATGGGCATGCCCATGGGCACTTCCACGTTCCCTCCCCTTCTCACCTTTCCTGCCAGGGCGAACACCTTCGTCCCCTTGCTCCTGTCGACGCCGAACTCGGCGTATCTATCGGCCCCCTTTCGCATTATCCAGGGGACGTTCGCCCATGTCTCCACATTGTTTATCATCGTCGATGCGCCGAAAAGGCCCTTTTCGGAGGGGTATGGGGGCCTGGGCCTGGGCATGCCCCGCTTACCCTCGATGGAATTCATCAAGGCGGTCTCCTCGCCGCATACGAAAGCACCGGCCCCTTCCTTGATGTGTATGTCGAAGGAGAAGTCGCTACCGAGTATGTTCTTCCCGAGGAATCCCTTCTCCTTGGCCTGGTCTATGGCTATGCTGAGGCGCTTGATCGCCAGGGGATACTCGGCCCTGCAGTAGATGTATCCCTCGTCCGAGCCCACGGCATATGCCCCGATGGTCATCCCCTCGATCACCCTGTGGGGATCCCCCTCGAGGACGTTGCGGTCCATGAACGCCCCCGGATCGCCTTCGTCGGCGTTGCATATCACATACTTCTTGTTCGCCTTGGCCTCCATTGTTATCTTCCACTTGAGTCCGGTGGGGAAACCAGCCCCCCCTCTGCCCCTCAATCCGGACCTATCCACCTCTGATACCACCTCGGGCGGCGCCATCGAGAGGGCCTTTCGAAGGCCATGATATCCACCTCTGTCCATGTATTCGGATATCTGCTCCGGATCGATGATGCCGGAGTTCTCAAGGACTATCTTCTTCTGCTTCTTGAAGAACATGTCCATGTCCCATCTGATATCGTCAGGATCTGACCTGGAGGCCTTCTTCACCATCAGGTCCTGAACCTGGGAACCTTTCACGATGTGCTCCTCTATGATCCTCTCCACATTGTCCGCCGTCACGCCGCCGTAACCCGTTATACCGGACCCCTCGACCACATCGACGAGGGGCTCCCTGTAGCACATTCCGGCGCATCCCACGACTTTGATGGGTATGTCGAGCGACCTCTCCTTCAACCCCTTCACAAGCGCTTGATACGTATCCTTCGCCCCTGCGGCGATCCCGCAGGAGTTCATGCCGATCGATATGTATTCAATCATCGATCTCACCTCTCTTGAGCTTGTCGAGTATATCCCTGAGCTTCGCAGTGTCCAGCTTACCGAACACCCTATCGTTTATCATTATTACCGGTGAGAGGGAACAGCATCCAAGGCATGCGACGCGCTCAACGGTGACCAGACCGTCAGGGGTCGTCTGGCCCTCGTCTATCCCGAGAACCTCGGTTATTACCTCCGACATCTTCACGGCCCCGTTCACATGGCAGGCGGTGCCGTGGCATATCTTTAGCACGTACTTGCCCAGAGGCTGGAACCGGAACTGCGTATAGAAGGTCGCAACGCCATATATGGAACTTAGCGGGATCCCGAGCTCCTCTGCAAGGGATACTATCTCCGCCTCGGGCAGGTAGCCGTTCTTCTCCTGTATCTTCTGCAGTCGCGGTATCAGCTTGCTTCTTTCGACGATCTTTTTCGCTTGATGGGACCCGGAAACTGGCGGCACATCATCCAAAGAGAACACCCCGAGAGGCCCGCTGGACAGGGATCGAGGGCGACCCCGGACCACGCAGGTCGAGGGGGCATATTACAGCCACTATAAGAAACTTTAACGTCACACATCAATTTTCATGCATTACCGCCCCTTTTCCCGACCTTCCATCCACCACTACCCTCAACGGCTCTTTGGAAGCGGCATGCACGACATGGGCGCTCCTCTCGAGAACCTCCATCCCGGCTATCCGATCCCAATCGATACCAGATCTGCCAGCGGACAGGTAGGGTATGTTCAGGGAGGTTATATTATGGAAGAAATGTGTCCCGTGGGAGGGATCTATCCTGTGATCCTCAGTGGAATACTCCACCATGGCCCTGGCGCAGGAGATCTGGTCCCATTTGACAGGTATTCCCAGGAAGCGGTCCCTGGTACCCCACCTGCCTGGCCCTATCAGAATGTAGGGGCTGCCGCACATCTTCTCGTTGAACGCGCCGATCTCCGATGCGATCTCCACGGTCCTGTTCACATCGAAGAGGTCGTAGGGTATGAAGATCACGTCTCGGATGCCATCTATGGCCCCGTTCCCGAGAGCTGAATCGGTATGGACCAGGGCATGTTGGAGGTCCGCCTCCGGGATCGACACTACTTGTTTTTCCCTCGATGTTACCAGGGGGCGGATCTGGAGCGGGTAGAACTCGGGGACACCGTCCGATCCCATTGCGAGAGCGAACTCGATCTCGATGTGCCTTCCAATACCTTTTCTGCCGATATCGGTCAATTCCTTCAATATCAGGTCCACGGGGACCATCTTTCCCTTGAGGATCCCGGCGAAAGTGACGAGGCGCGGACCCTCCGTTCCGATCCCGTCCCGCAACCTTCCATCGTTGGGATCGTAGGTGCTCATGACATATCCGGTCCAATCCGCATCCTCGGCGTCGGCGATGTCCTGCTTGACGAGCGTCGCATGGTCCCCCTCCACAAGATGGGCGCAGTTGGGCCCCATATCGAGAGCGTAGTAATCCTTCTGTGAGTTCTTCAGCATGTCCTCAACTGTATAGAAACCCGGGAGCACTCCGGGGCGGTTGGGGGAGAAGGACAGCACCCTGCCGCCCTCCACGACTATCCTACCCAGGCCGTATGCGGCGCTGGTGATCCCGTCCTCTCTTGTGAGAGGCGGAGCGGGGTAGAAGTTCAGGGATTGGGAGACCCCTGACATGAGGGGGAAGAACTTGTCCCCGAGCCCGTTCCCTACGAGCCTCTGAATGACAATGGCCATCTTCTCCTCCTCGGTGACGTGGACCGTCGATCTCATGTAGCTCCTGGCCGCCTTGTGGAAGGCCGAGGCGTAGACGAGCTTCACCGCATCCACCAGCTGGGCCAGCCTCACTTCGTCCTCGGGGCAGTTGTTCGGGAGCATGTAGGTGGAGTAAATACCGGCGAAAGGCTGGTTGTGCGAATCCTCCAGAAGGCTCGACGACCTCACCGCCAAGGGGAACCTTGCGTGGGAGATGAACTTGCGCAGAGAGTCGACGAGCTCAGCGGGCATCTCCATCTCCAGGAATCTCTTCGATATCTCATGGTCCTCCATATCGGGGTCTCCCAACCATTTCTCGCGGTTAGCCTCGCTGAACCTGTCGAACCATTCGGTGCCGATTATCAACGTCTCCGGTATCTTTATCCTGACGCCCCTGAACCGATCGGAAAGAGAGGACCTCTTGACGATCGATGATAGGAAAGCGATACCCCTGCCCTTACCCCCGAGGGAACCTGTTCCAAGCTTTGTGACGGTCCCCTCGAACTCGAACTCCTGGCTGTCGAAATCCAGTATGACCCCCATCTGCTTGCTCCTTCTTATCTCCTTGATCGCCTCGATTATGTGCTCTCGCATCTCCTCCCCGTCTCGGAAATCCGACACCTTCTTGGGCCTGAGTTTCGCGGCGAGGGCGACCTCTCCTCTGGCCAGAAGCCAGCTGGAGAACTGGTTCGCCCTTCCGTGGTGATACAATGACTCGGAAGGTATCCTCTTTATCATCTCCATGAACTCGTGTATTCCTTTGGCCCGGTCTATCTCGGTACCATCGGGCGTTCTGAAGATGAAATCGCCGTAACCGAGCCTCTCCTTGAAGAACTCCCTTATCCCCGAAAGCAGAACGGTCGAGTTCTTGTTGAGGAAGGGCACCCCCATATCCTGAGCCCTTTTCATATGATCGTCGTGCGAGGAGTTCAAGAGGACCGGCGTCCCTTTATCAATCTCATCGATGAGCTCGAACCCCGCCTCCTCATGCAGCCTGCCAGCTCTGGGAAACGAAACGTCGCTTATTATGCAGAGCATACAGCTCTTGTAGAATGTATATTTCTCAAGGGCCTCCTCGAAGGTCTCTGCCATAATGATCTTGGGCCTGGACCTCTTCCTCAAAAGCTTGTCCTGTTCGTTGAAGCCCTCCGATATCAACAGTTTGTTCTGCCTGAGTATCTCGGTGTAGATCAAAGGCAGGAATATCGAATAGTATCTGGGAGAATCCTCGACTATGAGTATTACCCTCACGAGTCCCGTCGACGTGTCGGATGCAACGTTCTTCTTGTCCTCAATAAGCTTGTTGATGGCCAGGAAAAGGGTCGAATCCCCGTTCCACAGGAACACCTTGTCAACTGAATCGTATTCTCCTGCCCTGTGGAATTGGGAGAGATCGCCCCTATCCATCAGTAATAGGACCACTGGTAGGGATGGCTGGGCCTCCTTGACCCTCCTGCCGAATTCGAGTGGGTCCATATCGGGCAGCCTTGCCATCGTTATTATCAGATCGTAGCGAAGGTTCCTGATCTCCTCCAACGCTTCCGCCGCTGAGGAGACGCGGTTTATCCTGGGCGGAGAGCTCAGGCTCATATCCTCGTACTCGAAGGATATCTTCTCGAAGAGTATCCCATCCTCCTCAAGGATGAAGGCTTCGTAAGGCGATGATACGAGCAGTATCTTGGTCACCTTGTGTCTCATGAGATCGTAGAACTGGGTGCTTCTTCCGTTGACCTCGTCATCGGGATCCGCCTCCTCCGTTCTCCGGGCAGGGTCGGTCATCTTCATCTCGGGGACGGAGTGGGGGCGATGCTATTAAGGATTTTCCAATCATTCCACCAGTATCTTGCTGGAGACGCCTTTTCCGAGAGCGATGCGCAGGGTCCCGTTGAGAACGATCATCGGCCCACCGCCGTTCCGGACCACATCGATCTCATCGCCCGGGGAAAGACCCATCTCGCGCAGGCGCAGCCTCACGCCCCTTCCCCCTTGGATATCGAATATCCTAACTCTATTCCCCTCGGGGATGCTGGATAACGACCTTGGGTTTCTCAAGACGGGGTTCATGTTCTGCACCTGTTCACTTTTTTAGTACGTACAAAATTATCTAGTATATAATAAATTTGCTCCCGATCGTATCAAAATGGGTAGCGACCCTCGAGTTCCAGCAGGTACCTCTTGACATCCAGACCGCATGAGAAGCCTCCGAGCGATGATCGTCCCCCCCTATCCTTGGCCACGACCCTGTGGCATGGGACAATCAGAAGGTATGGGTTCGATCCCATGGCCCCCCCTACTGCACGGGCGGAATCGGGATGGTCAGCTTGCTCCCCCAATTCCGAATATGATACGATACTTCCGAATCCCACTTCCATCAGCTTGTGGTAGATGTCCCTCCGGAACTGGCTCAGACCTCTCATGTCAGGCTCAA
This sequence comes from Thermoplasmatota archaeon, assembly GCA_029762535.1. GTDB lineage: Archaea > Thermoplasmatota > Penumbrarchaeia > Penumbrarchaeales > Penumbrarchaeaceae > JARVGK01. The sequence continues at coordinate 14,443 of JARVGK010000031.1, read as the reverse complement.
CAGGGGCGGGTCCCGGATCCCTGCCGGAGAAATATGACTCCAGCCATTCTCCCAGGTCTTGAAGGGGCCGTGAAGCTCCCTTTGAAAACGCCCCTTCCAGAGGGGTCAGGCCGAAATGGATAAGACCTCGCGGGCCGAGAACCGCATGGAGATCGCCAATGGGCGCTGGATACCTGCGGTAATGTTCCGCATTCACCTTCTCCCGCTCCAGCCCTCCAGCATTCCCTTCTTTACCGAGCGAATGGCGCCCTGAATGTCATTTTCAACCTCGACCAGGGTCCCGGTCACCACGATATCCACTCCGGCCCGGACGACATCTCGGGCCTCCGAAGGCCCTTTGATGCCGCCGCCCACGACGAGCGGGATGTCTATGGCCTCCTTGACGGAGGATATCATCCCGAGAGGCGGATGGTGGACAACCCCCGAACCGCCTTCCAGGTAGAAGAGCTTCATGCCGAAGAACTGTGCCGCCAAAGCGTAACAGGATGCCGATCGACAGTCCTCCCTGCCGATAAGGTCCACCTCTCCAACCTCGCCGACTAGCATCCCCGGTTCCACAACTATGTATCCCGTGGGGATCGTCTCCAGGCCGATCTCGCGTATCAGATGGGACCCCATCACTGCTTCCCTGTTGACATACCTCACCGATCTGGAGTTCATAAGGCTCATGAACAATATGGCATCGGCGTATGATGAAACGCTCACCGAGGATGCGGGGAATATGACCACCGGAATCCGCACCGACCCCTTGATGGCCTTGAGGGCTTCCTCCATGACCGAGGCCTCGACGCCCGTCGTTCCCCCGACGAGAATGATGTCGGTCCCCCCCTCCCAGGCTTCCGATGCCATCGAAGCGGACCTCGACGGAGGCTGCTTATCAGGGTCTATCAAGGTCACATGGAGGGGGCCCTTTTCCAGGACTTTCATAATATGATCGTGAACGCCCGTCACGCAATGCGCATGAAAACGGGATTATTTAATCGTTTGTCACCTGGGCGAAGTATAACGCCGGAAACACCGTATTATATCCTTGAAGACCATTCCGATGTCCCGCGATGATGACCGAGACACGTCTGATATATGATGACTGATGGGCGAGCTGAGCGGGTCATCGGTCCCTTGATGATAGCAGTTCCCCCCATGATACCGAGTATTCCTGGGCACCATCGAAGGATATGACCTTTCCCCCCATGATATTGCCGATCTCGAGCGCTTCTTTAGAGGGCATGCCCCTTGCCAGGGCCGCGTAAAAAGCTCCGCGGAAAGCGTCCCCCGCACCCGTCGCGTCCATCGGTACAGCGCTTCCGAACGCCTTGCTGTGGATCGCTCCTTTTCTATCCATCAGGACAGCGCCCCTCGACCCGATGGTAACTATCGCCTCCCCTATGTGTTCGAACGCTTCTTCGAACGTCATCACTCCGGGGAGGGTCGGACTCGCGTTCCGGGACGCCCAACCCATCATATCCCCCAAAGCCCTCCATTCCTGGAGGTTCCCGAAGAATCGGTCGGAGAACTCGAGCGATGCGACCAACTCCTCTTTCTTCCATCTGAAGAATATCTCCTGCCCGGGATCGAACCCTGTCCGTATCCCCTCGCTTGACATTCGTTCGAGAACCCTCAAGCAGTATCCAGGATCCGACGTGGTCACATGACAGAATGTTAGTTCCGAGGGGTCGATCCCGGGAAGCGGGAGCGAGGCCTGCTCCCCCATCGCCCCCAAGTTGAAGGCGTATATCTGGGATCCGTCGGGGGCGGACAGTATGACACAGTAAGGAGTTGGCTTGTCATCGATCACGCATAGATCGGACATGTCCACTCCCGAATCCTTCAGCCTCGACCTATAATCCTCTGGAAGGTCACCGCCGACGACGGAAGAGATATGCGTCCTCAATCCCAGCCTGGATGCCGCTATGGCGATGTTGCCCCCGCATCCGCCGTAGGCCGTTCTCTCTGCCAGTACCGGTACGGACTGGCCTGCCAAAGGGATACTTGGAACCCTGTATATTCGGTCGACGTTAAGGTTGCCCACCACCAGCAATGCGGCCTCAGACGATCCCTTCATGTCCACCACCATATCGCACAGAGCGGATAAAAACTTATTATAGATATGGGCCTACCCTCCATAACCGGTGTGAAGATGGACAGCAAAAAAACCGAACGAAGACCGCGGGCGCCCCGAAGACCACTTGAACCCGCAAAGAAGGGGGCCCTCACAGATCCCAAGTTGGACCGGGCGCGAAAGCCTATTCTTGGAGAGAGGTCTTTCGTATACGACCTGATGGGCGCGGCCATCATACTTCTCATACTGATAGGGTCTCTGTACACATACACCGGAAACTGGCCGCCCCTTGTAGTTGTCCAGTCAGGCTCCATGCAGCATTCGGACACAAGGTCCTATGTAGGGACCATCGACACCGGCGATCTGGTCTTCGTCAAGTCCCTGGGCCCCAAAGAGGAGATCATCCCTTACATTAACGGGCTGGAGATTAAGCACAGGACCTACGATTCCTGGGGCGACGTCATCATCTTCAGGCCCAACGGTGACAGCGAGCGAACCGCTATAATCCATCGCTCCGTGGTCTATATCGAGTTCAACGAGACCACATTCGACCCGACGACCTGGCAGGGAGGAGCATACGATGTTCCCTCAATGGGCCTGTATCACGTTACAAGGTCCTTCTCCATAAAGAACTACGAATGGCCCAAGAGCCTGACCAACGACCTCGTCATAGATGTTGAGAGGATAATTGACAACTTCAGGACATTGGGCATTCAGCCCCATGGAGGTTATCTCACCAAAGGGGACGACAACTCCGCGATCGACCAGACCGTCCCCTTCCATAACGAGGACCCGCCTTTCCTTCTCCCCGTGCTCAGGGAATGGATAATAGGGAAGTCAAGGGGAGAACTCCCCTGGTTCGGCATAATCAAGCTCAAGATCGAGGGGAGGTCTGATCCTCCGGAGAACTCCGTTAGGCTTCTGGTGATCGCGCTCATAGCACTGGTCCTGACCCCCTTCCTGCTGGACCTGGCCGTCCATTACGTCCAGACCAGGCTCGGAAAAAAGGTGGAGGAGGCTCCGCAAGAGGCACCCCTGGTGCCGGACAGGAGGCGGATGAGACCGCCCCCCAGGCGCGGAGGCTGAAGATCAGTCCATGGTGTCGTTGTAGAATATCTGGGCGTCCTTCGGGTGGTATTCTCCCGATCCCTTTATCATATAATCTATGACAAGGGACTCGCCCGGCTGGATCTCCTTGATGTGCCACTTCAGTATCGTGAACCCTTCCGGGGAGCTGTCCTTCACAGGCTCAACGGAGAATCCCGCCGGGGTGAAGTTCTCCGGTAGTATGTCCTTCAGGACCATATCCAAAACCTTGACGTTGCCCCTGTTGCGATAGAGCAGCTGTATGGCGTATTCTCCTGCGGACTTGCCCTGCTCCACCGATTTCCCAACGGTGAATTTCCTCAAGGTCTGGACAGTCACTATGCTGGGGATCCCCGCGACATCCTTTCCGGATATCATCGGCCCGGGGAGGTATGGGCGAGCATCGACCTCGGCCCCTCCTCCTATGGTGGAGCCGGGCTCCGGTCGAACCACCTCGGTCTCATACGCGATATCTATCCGATCCCCTTTCCTCAGCGGCCCGCCGTTCTTTGATAGATCGTCTATTCTGAGATATAGCTGCTGCTCCTGCATCGGATCGTTGTCCGACGGCTGAAGATCGAAGGAAACGTTGTCCGAAAGGTTTATCCCATCCCTTGATACCTTGATGTTCGAGGGCTGGGGCGGCCTCATGAAGGGCGGGACCACGTCCCTGATGAACAGCTGCTCCAGATCGGCGTCGGCGGTGCTCTCGATCCTGATATCGGCCTGTATCAACGTCTCCCTTCTGGCCTCGACCTTCTTCCTGTCGTACACCTTGGAGAATGAGAGGGACGCGGGATGAAAGGCGCCGCCGTCCTTCTGCATGTCCACCTTGGTCTCGAGATATATCCCGGGTACCACGTTGAGAACCATGTTCTTAATGAAGGACGGCCTCTCCCTTCCAGGGACCGTCCATTCCCTGGACTCCCATCTATCACCCGGGGGTATGTATATTCCCGGATCCTCGAGCTGAACGTATATCTCATCGCTCTGCGGGTCCTTCACCTCGACCCTGAGCACCTCGACCTCGAACTGTGAGGTGTTCTCTATGACGAACCTGCATATCCAGATGCCGGGTTCATCCGTCTCGTCCGCCTCGATCATGTACATGTTCCTGCACATCGCCTCGAAGGAATCGACCACGATGTTGGTCGTGAGGTCCTCCGAGGTCGCGATGATATACACATCTCCGGTGGGGAAGGAGTTGGGACTTTTAGTATCGATCTCACCCTCGTACCTCAGGATCCTGATCGCCCCGGGTTGAAGATCGTTGATCTTCCAGCGAAGCTTTCCCCCCTCTATCATAACATCCTCCGTCGCCTGGTCTGGGAAAATTATGTTCTTGAGCTCCTGGGGGACGGCCTTGGTCACGATCACTTCCTTGTAGGGGATCGTGTCCAGATTCTTTATCCCAAGCTGCATCCTTACCGGATTCTGTATTCCCGGGATGATCACAAGGGATTCAGGATGGTCGGGATGGGTGGAGATGATCTCCTCGACCGCAAGCGACGGTTCGGCAAGGTCTATAGGGTATTCCCGGCCTTCTTTCCTTGTGGGTTCCAGCTCCTTGACTGTGTAATTCCTGAAATCCAGCTGGGCCTCCGAACCCTCAGACCTTATACCGACGTCTATGTCCCACAATCTGTCCCTATCGGACCTGTTGAATATCGTAACGACACCCTTTGATGAATGATCGATCACGCTCCCGTCAAAGGCCAGGGAACCGTTGACCCGTTCCCGTATGTCGATTATTGCCTGAGAGTCCTTCGAGAAACGGATGTTGGTCTCCTTGACCTCCTCCCTGAAAACCTTCTGCTTGTGTATCCAGTCCTCGTACTTCTCGTACATCAAGGCCCCTGTCTTGGGATCCATCTTCGCTCCCACCTTGCCGAAACCGGAGTCTGATTCCAGGGTCCTCGCGTTCTTGTTAAGGTGGTATTTGAAGGGCACCCTGCCCACAAGCCTTCTCTCCACATCGATTATCTGCTCTTCTTCCATAGCTCTCAACTCCATGAACAGGCTACGGCCCCATTTTACCTTGGGGGGTTAATCTATCGATAAGTATATTATATATTGTCCTCTCCCAAGTGATCGCAGGTCGATTTCTTTCGGCCCCGATCCTCTTAGGTGATATCATTATGCTCAAGAGCGCCATGACCTCGTTCGCCATAAGAAGGCTGGTCAAAGAGTCGGAGGTCCTGCGCGGAGGCAGGTTCCACAAGGCGTATCAGATCGATTACGATAAGCTGATCCTCAGGTTCGCCGTCCCCAGGACCAATCTTACGAACGATGAGATGAGCGTCTTTTTCGAGGGTGAAAAGGTAGATGATGAGGACATCGGGATATCGCTCGGCATTGAAAAGGGGAATTACATAAAGATAGACCTCGTCATCAAGATAGGCGAATACGTCTTCATGACGGCAAAACAGCTGCAGGAGATGCCTAGGGAGGCCTCCGGCTATGCCATGACCCTTCGCAAGGCCCTCAGGAACAGGGTCCTCGACAGAATAGAACAGGTCGGAATGGACAGGATACTGTTCCTGGAATTCGGGCGCTACCCTGCGGAGGAGGAGCCTTACCGACTGTATGTCGAGCTCTTCGGCGACGGGAACGTCGTGTTGGTCAAGGGCGATACGATAGAGGCCCCTTTCACTTCCCGGACATGGTCATCGAGGACCGTGAAGAGGGGTGAGAGGTTCGAGCTGCCCCCCGCCTCCACGGACCCGGTGGACATAGATGTCGGAAGGATGTCTGAGGTCCTTACGGGCAGCGGGGACCTGGTCAGGACGCTGATAAAAAAGGCCTCGCTCCCTCCGGTCTATTCCGAGGAGGTATGCTTCAGGGCAGGGCTGGACAAGAACACGCCTCTCGAGGATATCGATGATTCGTCAATGGCGAGGATCGTCGAAGTGATCAAGGAGATACTTTCTGAGCTGGAGGGGCCCTCGGGCTGCTATCTATATCATGTCGACGGGGAGCCGACCCTCCTCGAGCCGGTCCTGCTGAGGCATGTGTTCTCTTCGAACGATCCATCCTCCATCCTTGAACGCTACGGCGGCATGAGGGAGCAGGGAGGGAAGGGGGTCGAATACTACCCCCTGATAAGCATGGCTTTGCAGGAGAACCTCTACGAGAGGTCGATCCCCCTCCCCAAGGAGGAGGCGGGCCTGCAAAGGGAGGGAGAGAGGATCGGAAGGATCATCGATACCCAGACCAGGGCCCTGAAGCAGAGGCTGGATGAGGCGGAAAGATACCATGCCATAGCGGATTCCATATATCTCGAATACACCAGGCTCGAGGAACTGCTCAGCTCATTCGACAGGGACAGATACCTCGATGATCGCAGCACCTATCCGGACACGATACGGTACGTTCACGGCGAGAAGGGCGGTCCCGGACACATCGTCGTGGCCATCGATACACCCTCTGGCAAAGAAGAGGTGAATCTGGACCTGTCGCTCGATATCAACCGGAACGCCGAGACCTACTACGAGCTTTCAAAGAGGGCAAAGGGGAAGATCCCGGGCATCGAGAAGGGCATCGAGGACGCGCGAAGGAAACTGGAGGCACTCAAGAAGAAAAAGGTCGAGCCCCGTCCCAGGGCCGTACTAAGAAGGTTCTGGTTCGAGGATTTCAGATGGTGCTTCTCATCCGAGGGCGTTCTTATGATCGGCGGAAGAGATGCCAGGTCCAACGAGAGGCTGGTCAAGAAATACCTCAGGGAGGGGGACAGATACGCCCACGCCGATGTCAAGGGGTCCCCTTCTGTCATCGTCAGGATCGAGAAGGGCGACGAGCCTACCGAGGAGACGTTCATAGAGGCGTGCCATCTGTCCATTCTGAACTCGAAGGCATGGACCTCGAAGGTGGGCTACGAGAGTGCCTACTGGGTGATGCCGGAGCAGGTATCTAGGACGCCTCAGGCGGGCGAGTTCCTGCCAAAAGGGTCCTTCATGATAAGGGGAAAGAAGAACATGGCGCTCAAGCTCCCCATGGAAGGAGCTGCAAGCCTGTTGTATATCGAGGGCGTCCCAAAAGTGATGTTCGGCCCGATATCCGCTGTCAAGGCCAGATGCAGGGGTACCCTATACAGGATAATACCAGGTAGGTCCTCCAAGGACGACGTGGCCAAGGTGATCTCAAGGGAATTGGGCGCGGAGATCGAGCAGGTGCTCTCCGTCCTTCCCCCAGGGGACATGGACATGTCCAGGATGGTTGCCGAATGATCCATCCCCATACGGGAGCGGTACTTGTGGTGGGATCCGAGATCCTCCTCGGTCGGACCCAGGATACCAACACCCTTCACCTGATCCGGAGGCTTCTCGAAAGGGGGATAAGGCTGGAGAGGTGGTTCATCGTCCCGGACGATCCCGATGCTATCTCCGAAGGGCTGAGGACCCTGCTCGACAAGGAGTACGACCTGGTGCTGATCAGTGGGGGAATGGGCCCGACGCACGATGACATAACCGTTGAGAGCGTCGCCCGCGCCCTGGGAAGGGGCGCGGAGATCTCCGAGGCCACCCAATTGAGGCTCCTCGAGAAGTGGATGACCAGAAATCCCAGGGAGCAGATTCCCGAAGGGACGGCGAAGGGACTGAGAAAGATGTCACAGGTCGTCGACGGCTTCAGGACGCTCGAGAACCCCGCCGGGGCGGTGGAGGGGCAGATGGGCCTCGTGGGGAGGACTCTCGTCGCCATCTTCCCGGGGGTCCCGAGAGAATACAAGGCATTGCTGGACCACCCGCTGTTCCTGCAGATGCTTCCCGGGCATACGAACGTCGTGAGCGAGGAGGTCATCTACAGCGGCAGGGAGAGCCAGATAGCCACATTCCTCGAGGAGATGCAGGGAAGGGATCCCGATGTGGACATTGGATCCTACCCCCAGGGCCCTCTGAAGGTCATAATCAGGGTCACTGGCGATCCGCCAAGGGTCCTGGAAGTGGCCGATGAGATCAGAAGGAGGGTAGGTCCACGGACTTAGAAGAGATCCTGGCATACTGCGAAAGCAAGAAGGGAGCGCAGAAGGATTTCCCCTTCGACCTGGAGACCCTCGTTATGAAGGTCGGAGGAAGGATGTTCTTCCTGACCGATATCAACTCCGATCCGCCCAGGATCAACCTGAAATGCGATCCCGCCCTCGCCGAGGAACTGAGGAAGGAATACACCTGCATAGTTCCCGGCTATCACATGAACAAGGTACACTGGAACACGGTGATATTGGACGGGACCCTTTCAAGCGATACGATAGTCTTTCTCATAGATCATTCATACGACCTTGTGGTGAAAGGTCTGCCTCGAAGTATCAGGGAGGGGCTGGAAGGGGAGGGTTCATAGCCCCGAGAACTCTTCTATGGATCTCGCCCTCATGGTGTAATTGGTCCTCTTCTGGTTCATTAGCGTGTCCGAAGGTCTTGGTCCGTAGTCATGCCCCGGATAGACGATGAGATCGTCAGGAAGGGATCCAAGCCTTTTCAGGGAATGGAACATCTGCTCGAGGCTTCCCCCCGGGAGATCGCATCTTCCGCACTCACCGATGAAAAGGGTGTCTCCCGTGAGAAGGAATCTGCTCTCCACGAGGAGGCAGATCCCTCCGGGGGTGTGCCCGGGGGTATGTATCACCTCGATCGCGATGGATCCCGCCTTGAGGACGTCCCCGTCCTCGAGCTTGAGATCGACTCCTGGGATCAACGGGGCGTCAAGGGCATGGGCGGCGATCCTTCCCCCGAGCATCCTCTTGAATTCGACCGCCCCTGCAGTGTGATCGCCGTGATGATGGGTGCAGATGATGAGCTCAAGATCGAGCCTCAGGGATCGGATCGATCCGGCGATGTCCCGGATGCCGGATCCGGGATCCACGACGGCGGCCTTTCTGGCCGCCTCGTCGTGTATAATGTAAGCGAAGTTGTCGGATCCTGTCCTGAGCTGATCCACTGCCATGCCACGATGACCGATCCCGGAGGATTTCCTTTTTTCGGTCCGGGCCAAATCGCCTGATGGAAATAATATTTGCGTCGCATTTTACGTCTGATAATATTGCTGATATAGATTATTTTGCGACGCAAAATACGTCTGATCAATCGGCAGGTATATTTACTAAATGGGCCCATTATGGTTGACATGAAATTGATCGAAGTCCTTGATCTTATAAGGAAGGGCGAGAGCGATACCGTTGAGTTCAAAAGGAGATTGTCCCCGGATTGCGCAAGAAACGTGGTAGCCTTTCTGAATACAGTTGGAGGCATCATGATATTTGGCTTGGATAACGACGGAGCGATCGTGGGTATGGAAGGAGCTACCGAATACGACAAGATAGCTCAATCCATAGAACCTCCACCATTCAAGCGACTGCACTGGGAGGATCTTCAATTTGAGGGTAGGAGGATCGGCCTTCTGCATGTCGATAAGAGTTCGCATCTTCATACATACAGGAATGTTGCATACATGCGAATAGGAACGATGTGTAAGCCATTATCCATTGAGGAGCTGGTCGAGAAAGCATCGGAGAGCCTCCTCCTCAGGTTCGATCAGATGACCAACCCATACGCTTCCATGAACGATTTCGATCCGGGTCTCGTAAAAAGGTTCTTCTCCAAGAGGAATGAGTCCAGGAACGTTTCGATACCTGATGCGAGCATCGATGACACATTGCTCATGATCGGGGCCGCGAACAGGGTCAATTCACACATCTGTCCGACAAACGCCGGGATACTGTTCTTCTTCAAGGACCCTCAAAGGATATTCGTTCAAAGTTCTGTCCGGGTCGTCGTGTTCAGGGACAATGATATGTTGGAATCCCTGGATACCAGGATCTTCAAAGGTCCCCTTAACATGATCATAGAGGATGTCGTGCCTTTCATCGACCGCTACATACCTCTGACAAGCACGTTGCAGAACGGTTCGATGTCAAGGGCTACAAAGAGGGCTTACCCTTTGATAGCCATCAGGGAAGCTTTGATCAACGCGATCAGTCACCGTAACTATCTGGATATGGCCGATACAAGGGTGTTCATCTTTCCTGACCGGATAGAGATCATCAATGCAGGGGGATTTCCTCCAGGAGTCGATCCGGAAAACCCGATCCATAAACCAAGGAACCCGATACTATCGCAGTACTTCTATGACCTGGGATATGTTGAACGGTACGGGTCCGGGATCAGGAGAATGATCACATCCTGTCTGGACCTTGGGATATCGCCACCTCGGTTCCATATAAGAGAGTTCGAGACCAAGGTCATATTCTCCCTCGGTGAGAACAAGAACCATGAAGGAAGGATAATGGCCCTTATCCAGAAAAATGGTTCTGCTTCATCAGGAGAAATGGCCGGTTATCTCGGAGTGGGGAGGGATACCGTAAACAGGAATCTAAAGACAATGCTTGAAAAGGGGAAGATCAATAAAATTGGAAGGGGAAGAGGAACTCGGTATAAATTACCGTGAGGATCGTTCCGACGGGATAGGATATACTTTCTTTCTGCTCCATACTCGTGGCTTTCGCATTTCAATGAGGGGTACGTTCTTTTCATTCTTCATTTGAGGATCCCGGAACGGACCTCCCCCTTGTGATCACATAGAGTATCCCGGCTATGAGGACGATCAGGATAGCAGCCAGGATCAGGTAGGGAACGATCGACGGAGAGGATCCCTTTTCCTTTACAAGCGGAGAAGCGGATAGATCCAGTTCCACTTCTCCCATTGGATCCACCCTCGATGTCCCGGAGATCGGGACATAACCGGTTTTGGAGATCCTCCACTCGAACTCACCATGGGGGATCAATAACAAGATGGACCCGTTCTCACCGGTAGTGAAGGTGAACTCCCGACCGTTCGAGGCGGTGATCGATACCAGGGCGCCTTCGACCTCGTTCCCTTCCTCATCCCTCACAGCTCCCTTGACGATCCCGGTGTCGATGACCGTTATCGTCACCTGATCCTCTCCGACATTCCCTCTCTCGTCGATCACTTTCAGGGTGATGACGTACACTCCACCCTCGTCGAACTTGAATGAGGATCCCACGCCCTCAAGAAAGACGCCCACGCCGTTCACCGTGAAGGTCCAGATATACCTCGATATTATTCCGTTATCGGTTGATAACGATCCGTTGAGAACAACGGTGGACCCCACCGCCACCCTCTGATCGGGCCCCGCAACTGCAATAGGAGGAGTGATATCGTTCACGGTAACGGTCATCGATGAGAACGCCCAGTTCCCCGCTGCATCTGTCACCTTCAACGTGACTACGTAGATCCCCCAGTTGTCGAACTGATAGCCGGGATCCACCCCGTAGAGAACGATGGGATCCCCGTCGATGAACGTCCATGTGTAGTTCGCGATCCCGACGTTGTCGTAACTGCCGCTCCCGTCGAAATAGACAACGGTCCCTTCATCGACGGTGAGATTGGATCCTGCAACTGCCACGGGAGCGGTGATATCTCTCACCGTCACGGTCATAGAGTCCGTTGCCCAGTTCCCAGATCCATCGGTGACGTTCAGCGTCACCATGAACATGCCTGGATTGTCGAAAAGATAAGAGGGTGCCACTCCGTTTAGTTCGATCGTTCCTCCGTCATAAAACGTCCAGAAATAGTTCAGCATACCGACGTTATCAAGGGATTCGCTCCCGTCAAAGGCCACGAGCGATCCCTCATCGACTATCTGATCGGGGCCTGCATACGCGATAGGGGCGGTGATGTCCCTCACTGTCACGGTTATTTGATCCTCATCATGGATCCCGTAGGCGTTCTTAACGTAAAGATTGATAATAAAAACACCTGCATCGTCGAACCTGTATGCAGATCGCATCCCGTATAGGACAACAGGCGATCCATCGAAAAAGGTCCATGTGTAATTGACGATCCCGAACGGATCGTAACTATCGCTGCCATCGAAAGTTACCAATGTGCCCTGATCCACAACAAGGTCCGGACCGGCATCGGCAACGGGCTTTTCAACCACTTCCTCTTTGAAAAAGGGGTAGGTGACGTGTTCGATGATGGACCAAACGTTGATGAGATCCCAACCGGCATCGGCGAAAGTCTCTCTTCTTTTCATGTCCGAGGTGTTCTTACCTACCCCGCCGGAGCTGGCGTTCATACCGGAGGTATGGTTGTCGTAGAAGGAATCGGATACGGTCCCATGATAGGACCCGATTAGTCCGCCTATTTCCTCCCCACCTGAGACCTGCCCGGCTGAATAACAGAACGATACTTCCCCATAGTTAGACCCGATCAGCCCCCCGACACCCCTTCCGCCGATGACGTCCCCCCACGCATAGCTGTTCGTTACCGACCCGTCCCTTTCATTGATCCCTACGAGTCCGCCTACGCTCGGATCATCACAGTTGACCTTACCTGTAGCGCGGCAGATGAATATGTTGCCTGTATTCCAACCTACCAGCCCGCCGGATCCAGAAATACCGTTGACATTGCCTTTCGAATATGAGTGGGCCAATGTCCCTTCCACATTCGCTCCAACAAGCCCTCCGCAGTAGTTCGAACCGCTCACATTCGAACCGGATCCGCATCCCGTAACCGTACCAATGTGATTGCTACCTAAGAGGCCGCCTACCATGTCCTTACCCTGAACGATCCCCTCTGCGGTCGAGTTGGAAACGTTTCCGAAGTTCGATCCGGATAGACCTCCAATAAAGTCATTGCCGTTCACATATCCTATCACTTTACAGTTGAATATCTCCCCTATGTTGTATCCCACAAGCCCTCCAAGACCTCTATCGCCCTTTACATATGATCCTATCGTGCAGTTCTTGATCCCTCCCTCGTTGAATCCAGCGAGGCCTCCAATATAATGATCGCCAGATACGTTCCCTGTCACATAACAATCACTGATGATGCCTCTGTTGGTCCCCGCGATCGATCCTACGAAAGAGGGCCCATTTATCCTGAAGTCGATCATGTTAAGATCGCTTATCCGGGCATTGGCATCGACCTGATCGAAGAGACCCAGGTTTTCGTTCAGATCATCCAAGGAGAAGTTCCTGATCGAGAAACCGTTGCCGTTGAACTCCGAACAAGCAAAGTAAGGAATATGGAATCCCACTTCATCGGACATATCCAGATCGGAGATCAGGGCGAATCTGAACTCCTCCACCTCACAAAAGCCCAGAAGATCCCTCATCCCGGCCATAGAGCTTATCTCATAATAAATATCATTGAGGACAAGGGTCGAATCGTAATTCGTTATATCCAGTACCTTGCCGTTTTCGAACCAATCACGGTACTGATCCTCGAATATTCCACCTCTCGTTATACGATGAGCGCCATTTATTTTTACGGTGTCGATATTGTAATGGGAATTATCGATATCGCCCCAACCGGATCCGACAAGACCACCCAAATTTATAAGGCCATTGACGTTTCCGGTCGAATGGCAACTCACCATCGAACCAGTGTTATGTCCCACTGATCCACCGGCATCTACGAGACCGATCACGTTACCTACAGACATGCATTCCGAGATCAAATCGGAATTTCCACCGACCAGTCCCCCGACATTCCTCTCTCCTATCACATTTCCCGCGGCATGGCAGCGTGAAACAGGTCCGGTCGAAAATCCGATCAAACCGCCGATAAAAAAGGACCCATTGCAATCGAAGACGGTGCTGCAATCGCGAACCGTTCCGTAACTGATTCCGACAGCGCCGCCCAAACGATATTGACCGGTCGCATTGCCAGAAGCGAACCCATCCGCAACCGATCCGAGATTTTCCCCGACAATACCTCCAATGTCCGATCCGCCCATGATCTTCACATTCGCAGATACGTTGGAGACATTGCCGTCGAGGTGATTGTATCCGGTAATACCGCCTATATTCGAATTCCCCTGGATGAATCCTGAGAATGTGCAATTGTATACCGTGTTCTTGTTGTAACCGACGATCCCGCCTATGCGGGAATTTCCCCAGATCTCTGCGTTGGCCGAACAGTTCGTAAGAATGCTATTGAAATCATTGTAACCGGCAATGCCGCCGATCTGATAGTTCGCGGTAATGGCCAAATCGGCACGGCAATCTGAAACGTATCCATACCAATTCCTACCCACGACCCCGCCCGTATCCAAATATCCGCTGATCTCACCGGATATCGAGCAGTCGATCAGCCTCCCTCTATTAAAACCGGAGATCCCTCCCACTTTCTCCATGCCAGTGATATTCACTTCCACGAGATGGACGCCTATGACAGAGCTGCCAATGTCCAAATAACCGAACAACCCGATGTTCTCATCACGGGATCTGTTTATGAACAATCCGGAGATCGCCCGCCCCCCTCCCCGGAGGGATCCCT
>JARVGK010000030.1 GCA_029762535.1 Thermoplasmatota archaeon | reverse complement strand
CATAGATCACATCTATGACACCGTCCTCGACCTCCATCTTCACTACCGCAACATCGGGATGATACTGGGGTCTACCGGATACTCCTGGGCTTACCCGGAGGCGAGTTCCAAAGGTTTCACCCTCATCGTAAGATGCGAGGATATACAACTTCGACTCGCCGGTATTCGTGTTCTCTTCACAATATGCAACAACGGCAATGTCATCGTTGGCATCAACGGCGGGATAGATGTACTTTAATCCGCTGCCTGGGTCATACGCCGGGGAGACCCTCTTTTCTCGATCATGTGCCGCTGTGACCATTGGCATCAAGACAATAATGGTCACTATCATTATATATAATATTCCGGCCTTTGTCAAATCATTCTTTTTTCTCATCATATCCATTTTTTTCACCTCTTTTTTCCCATATCCACGAATGATTTCCACGGACCGTCATATTAATAGAACGGGATCCTGTCCCGTTCCCGATAGGTTCTCCACTTCTTTCCAGTATGCTTCCACAAAGCTGACCTTGCCGTCGTTGTTCGTATCCGAGGTGGGATCCTCCAGACCCCTTACGAGAGCGAATTGGTCGGGATCTATATCCTGATACCCTTTCATCGAACAGATGACGGTGCGATCCCCGCCTCTCAGATGATTGCCGGAACGGCCGGAATGGATCCCGCCGACGTAGATATCGGTATGAGACGATTCGATGGAGCCCATCACATCATCCATATCGCTGAAGGTTATATTGCCGTCAATGAAGACGAAATGGGAGGAATTCGACATCGGAGGAGGGACATGGTCGGATATATAGACAGATAAACGATCGCATGAGGTGCAAAGCATCTCGATCTCCGAAAAAGCGGATCCGATACCGGAGATATTCGAATATCCGTCAACTCCGATCCCCGACACGTTGAAAGAGAGGAATATGACGCGGTCCTCATCGAGTCCCTGATCGATAAGATAGGAATAGTAACGCTCGGCCTTCTCGTGCTCGTTATTATCCGGATCGTATGAAGAGACGATGATTACAGCGCAGTCCTGGATCTCCTCTATTGCATAAACCCCTTGCATCAGAAGGATCGTCCCTGCGATCAGAAAAGAAAGGAAGATCATTGCTATCGGGAGGCTCTTTTCATTCATCGACCCGCATTTGCCGGGAGGGGGATATTATACTTGCCCTGTTTGCTCGGTCGGATCCCATCCCTATTTAAACTTAACTGTTACGCCATTTATGGATCCTTGCCGAATACGATCGGCGATCCTTTATCCTTGGACCTTCTGTTGAACTCGGCTATCCATATTCTTCTCAGATTCGCAGATGGGTGAGGATATGCGATGTTCAGCGCTTTGTCCATTGATACAATGGCCTCTATATCCATTCCCATCTCGATCTGCAGAAGTGCTCTGTTGAAAAGACATCCGGCGATACCGTATAGATCCACGGACAGTTCCTTGAAATAATCCTCGGCCGATGAGAGCATCCTTTCAGCTCCGTCGAGGTCTCCTTCCTTCAACAAAACATCCCACAGGTTCAATTTCACGTAATTCGCCATGTATTCGCATCCGGTGTCCCTGCATGCGTTCAAGGCCCTCTCCAGATGATGCTTTGCAGGAGCTATCATGTCGTTCATGAAATAATGGACACCGAGGAACGCCTCGCATCTCGCCTCAAGGACACTGTGACCTGACCTGTTGAATATGCTGGAGCATCTCTTCATGATACTCCTCCCCTTTTCGACATCCTTGGTTCCCATTAGAACGGAGGCGTAGCTCATGTCAATGTAGGCGTTCTGTAACCTGTTGTTGGCCGGGTCCTTGAGATCGATGATCATCCCCATGGCAGTGGCAGGATCCCCCATCTGGTATTGGATCTTCGCAAGGCCTATCGATACGAGTATCCTCTCGCTCCTGCTCTCATTTCCCGATCCGAGAACCCTCAGATAGTTCTCCCGGGCCTTATCTATCTTGCCCATCTCGAAACATACCTCCGCTATGAATAACGGATTCTCATTCCTGTCATCATATGATGCTCTTCTCATCCCGTAAAAGGTCCTGCTCATTATGGAATCGTAGATCGAAGAGGTGTCGATGATATCCAATGCCCTGAACTTCTCCTCCGTTACCCACTTCATTTCCTCGATGGATCCTCGCCGGCAGATGTCAAGAAATAAAGAGATGTCGGCATCGGGATTCTTCGAGAGCACCTCCAGGAGAGCCACCCTCTCACCCGGCCTCTTCAATCCCGAGATCAGATGGCTTACGGTTACGGGCCCGGGGAGCGAATGCTTTATCGGGTCAACGTATATTTTTTCGAAAGATCCTTTCATATCCTGAGCCGTTTTCAGTCCTCGCTCCGTCAAGAATAAATCTTTCCCTATCGAGGATATGAGATCCTTCCTCCTCAGGGAGCCCAGATAAGCCCTTAATCTGGATGGGGAGACATCGAGATGATCGCTCAGTTCTCGCTCGTTCTTCTTGATGTCCAGTTCTCCTTCCCTGCTATATTCGAATATGGCGTACAGAACTCGAAATTCCTTACCTACAATCCTCATGTTATCATTATGGACTCGAGCTCATTTAAAGCTAACGCTCCCTTAATAAAAAAAAAGGGGATCGGGGGATCTTCCCCCGACCCCTGCTTCAAACATCTATCACTCGTCGCCCTCTATCTTCATATCGGTGAGGGCGCCCCTCTGGGCCGGGTCTATGACCCGCATCTCAACGAGGGAGAGGTATTCCTCGGCGGCTCTCACCGGATCGAGGGATCCGAGCCATTCGACGATGGGGATCTCCTCGCCTCCTTCGGGCTGGGCTCCCATGTCGATCTCGATGGCTCGCGGTGGGCCCTCTCTCAGTGCGGGTATGTTCGCCTTGGTGGGATAGGATTCCCTGTCCGTGGGGTCCGTATGCGCCTTGTATTCGATGTAGTTATTGTAATTGTCGTTGTCGTCGTCCTCATCGCCGTCATCGACACCGTTGCGGTTGGTGTCCTTCCGGTCGGAGTACAGACGCCCCTTGTAGAAATCGGGGCTCGCGACAAGCCCTGCGGGGCGGAACGTCCTTCTGTTCACAGTGATGGAATTGGCCCACGGGTCCCAGACCGTCTCGTTGTCCTTCGCCTCGTAAATGTAGCACTCCGGACGCTCCCACGCGCTTCCGTTGAAAAGGTCCTCCCAACCCTTGGGTAAAGAGTCGTTGTCCTCAAAGGCATTGACCTTCGATTCGTTACCTATGAAGTCGGTGACCCATACCTCCCAGCCGTCAGGCATGCCGTCGCCGTCCGTGTCGTATCCACCCATCATACCGCTTTCCGGCAGCCTGGGGGCGGGAGAGGTAGTGATATCGTTGATCCCGTCACCGTCGAGGTCTATACCATATTGATACTCGTAGAGGTTGATGAACGGGAAGTAGTAGAACACCAGATCGAAGCTGGACTTCGTGATATCTCTCGGCGTCCAGATCGAGTAGATGAAACCGTCATGGTCCGCGTCCAGGCACCAGTCCGGCTCGTTCGGCGGGGAGAGCGGGTTGAGATGATAGACGTACTTCCTCTTCTGGGGGTGATAGATGGGCGGGCCCCTGTTCTTGGAATCCAGCTCCCACCCGTCCGGCATGCCGTCGCCGTCAGTATCGGGATTTAACGGGTCCGTGCCGTTCTCGTACTCCTGGCGGTTGTTCAGACCGTCCCTGTCGGGATCGTCGAACACATCGGATGCGATGAGCGGGTTGATTATCCAGAAGAACTGGCCCTCGAGCAGTTCGTTCCAGTAGTTGGTACGGTATATCTTGTCGTACTCCTGTATCATCCGCTTGTTCTTCTCGTTCTTGATGCATTTGCCCATGCGGTACTCCCAGCCGTCAGGGAGAGAGTCCTGGTCCGTGTCCCACATCGTGGGATTGGTTCGGTCGACTGTTGAGAAGATATCGCCCTCATCATCGTAATCCCCGTCTCCGTTCGCATCGTAATTGTCGTTCTTGTTCCAATCGATGAGCGGGAAGAAGTCAACGGTGTTCTCGAGGCCGTCCTCCATTCCGTCCCCATCAGTGTCGGGGTTGTTCGGATCGGTTATCCAGGGCCTGTAATTTGGGATGTATATCAACTCGTCGTAATCCGACATCATGTCGTTGTCAGTATCCCATTTGTTCGGATCGGTCCTGACTATGCCGAGAGGGGATTCGGACCACAGAAGCGTGGTGTCTATGCCGAAGAGCTCGTCAACGTCCAGCCATCCGTCCAGATCGCTGTCGGGATTGGTCGCGTTCGTGGGAGAGAAAACGAGCTTCTCGCCCTCGTTGTCGATGACGCCGTCCCCGTCATCGTCGAAGCCGTTTGGAGGCAGGACGTACTTCGTTATGCCGTTGGTCTCCTCCCAGTCGTCGAGCCTTCTCGAGGTGTTTCCCCTCTGGCCGATGATCTCGGATCCCCCCCAATCGTTGTCGGAATCGGCGAGGGTCGCGTTCGTGTAGTATGTGCCGGCGATATCGGGATTGGTGTAGTATATGCCTCCGATCAGTTCTCCAACGAAGCCAACTTTCAGCTCGACGCCGTCGAACAGACCGTCACCATCGGTATCCGGATAGTTGGGATTCGTGGACACTGGATACTGCGTGGTGCCGATGAACTCCTCGTAATTGGTCAGACCGTCCGGGGTCCGTACGTATATCACCTCGCCCGTATCAGTGATGTTCCAGGTCCCGTCGTTGTCCTCCTCCCCGTCAGCGATCATGGGAGACACGGTATATATGGTCTTGAAACCGTCGATTATCTTATCCTCCAGGTCCTCCTTGAGATTCAGCGCGGGCGACCTGGATATGATCATGGCGTTGTAAGCCTCCCAGCCGTCGAGCATGCCGTCGCCGTCGGTATCCGGGTTAAGGGGATCCGTCTGGAACCACATGTTCTCCCTGTTGGGGAAGGCCATCTCCAGATAGTTCGGCAGGCCATCGCCGTCGAGGTCCTTGAAACGGTCCGAAGAATTGAGAGGATCGAGGTTCGAGGACAGCTCCCAGCCGTCCGGCATGCCGTCGCCGTCGGTGTCGGCCTTGAACGGACATGTCTTGAAGTTCAGCAGACCATCGTTGCTCCAATCGACCGCGGACTGGGTATATTCGATGTTGACCTCGATGAAATCGTTGAGGTTGTAGAACGTCCCCTTGATCGCGTTGTAATACGAGTCCCCATCCGTGTCCCACAACAGGGGAGAGGTTTGGTTCTCGTACTCCTCGAGGTTGTTCAAATCGTCCCTTGCGTAGATCATCACTTCGGTCTTGACGCCGTTGGAGACGGTGTACCCGAATCTTACGTCCATATCATAGCGGGCATCGGCGGGGTTCAGAGGGCTTATCATCCCGGGCTTGAACTCGACTTCCTTGCCGTCAACCTCGATATAGTATAACGGACCCTCGATTATGGCCTCGAGGAAGGTGTTCACCGAACCCTGATATACCCTGGTCTCCCCCTCGTCAAAATATTCCGTATCGAATATCCTGGCATAATGAAGCTCCCAGCCGTCGTCTATGCCGTCGCCGTCGGTATCCCACAGCGAGGGGTTCGTGGTCACGGGCTTGAAGATATCGGGGAGGTACGGATTGTATCTGAGGTAATCGTCGAAGAGATCGTCATCGGGGTTGGTCCTGTCCCCGAAGATACCGTCCAGGGGGTCGTCGTAGAGGTGGAAACCGCCCCTCATCCCGATCTCCTGCCAGTTGAACTCCGGGTTGAGCCCGCCGAAGACCGTATCGTTGTCAGTGAAATGGCCCTTCACCCAGTCCCACTCGACCCCGCCTACGTACTCCCTCAGGTTGAACAGTGCTTCATGCTTGTCGATGACCCCGTTTCCATTGAGGTCGAAACCGTCGCCGTCGGGGTTCTCGTAGGGATCCCATACGTTGGGATCTATCGTGAGCCTTCCAGTGATCGGATTGGGTCTGGCGTAGAGGGCTTCCCAGCCGTCCTCCATGCCGTCACGGTCCGTATCCGGGTGGCGGTAATCGGTACCCCAGATATAGTTCTCCTCGATGTCGGAGAGCTTGTCGGGCCAGGGGATCGTAACGTCACCTATGGTG
The DNA here is from genome assembly GCA_029762535.1 of Thermoplasmatota archaeon. Lineage (GTDB taxonomy): Archaea > Thermoplasmatota > Penumbrarchaeia > Penumbrarchaeales > Penumbrarchaeaceae > JARVGK01. The sequence continues at coordinate 32,417 of JARVGK010000030.1, read as the reverse complement.
ACTACGTCCGAATCCGCCTTCTCGACCCCGAACGGATCTCGCTGGGCCGTCTGCCATGTGCTCTCCTCCTCTATTGCCGTAATGTCATCTGCGGTGAAGAACCAGAGAAGAAGAGCCCCCATGACGGTCGCGAGGACCATTGCCCCGACGACTATGAGCGTCTGCTCCTTCTTCAGGTTTTCCAGAAAAGCTAACGATACCATTTCTTCCTGCCTCCCGATATACAGTGTTGGCCCTGAATTGACGCCTTTGTATGGCCACTACTTTATTAAAGGTTTTGGACCGCCTAAGCAATGGCTTTCCGGACAGTTCTTGGCCTAGGCTTCGAGCTCATCGGAATGTATATAAAATTAACCGGCACATGAGACATCGAGAGAACGCCTCAGGATGTCGAAACCTCATCCGGGGAGGGCTCATCCCCCTGCTGTTCCGCATGGGGTGGTTCCACCGGGGGAGAAGGGTCCCCATGATCCATGGGACCTTCCGAAGGCGATGTCACGACGTTCTCGCCCACAGGATCCTCTGCACTCTCCTCGAGTATCCCGTACATATCCTCGTATTGAGGGTTCTGTTCCATTTCCGCTCCCTGGGACATATCGGGGAACTGGGGTGCCGGACTCTCCGGCTGCTGCCCCTCTACCGGAGGATAAGGAGGCAGAGTATGGTCTTGAACGGGTGGAGGAAGGTAATGATCTCCATCAGGCCCCGTCAGATATCCTTGCTGGTTGGGAGGCATCTGGTCGTATTGTGGAGCAGCAATAGGCTGGGCCGGTGGCAGAATGAAGGCGCCGGCCGCTTTGTTCCTTCTCCTTATCACAAGGAATATGAACAGGAGCACGAGTGCGAAAAGTATGAGAAGAGAGCCCAGGACCATGAAGAGCAACTCGATATCGGCGTACTTGGGGCTGGGATATGATGACGGATCGGTGGGGTCCGTCCCTTCCCGGATCTCCTCGAGATCGCTCCAGCCGTCCCCGTCGGTATCGGGGTTCATAGGGTTGATGTACCTTCCGGTCTCCTGATAGTAGAGGAACTCCTGGAGGTTGGTGAGGCCGTCCCCGTCAGGGTCCATATCGGCATCTTTCGGATCGTTCGGGTTCAAACCGGAGCGGACCTCCCATTCATCGAGCATACCGTCGTTGTCAAGGTCCGGAACCGGATCGGGCTCGGTCACCTGGACGAGGAGCGTCTTCTCCTCGGAGAAGGCCATTGTATCCGAGAGCTTGAGGGTGACCGTGTAAGCGCCGGCCCTTGAATATGTATGGGTGACCCTCCTGAGATCGATATCGGACAGCTCCGGGGAGCCGTCCCCGAAGTCCCAGATGTATATGATGTCGTCGCCGTCCTCGTCGAAACCCGGCTGGGTGAAGAACGACACGGTGAGGTTCTTCTCCCTCACATCCGCGTTGATGTCGCGGGCCACGGGGGCATCGTTCTTGTTCTCTATCGTTAGATGGCATACCCCCCATGCGACCTCCATTTCAAGGTCCGAAACGGATATGTTGATCTCCCATTCGCCGTTCATCGCCTCGGCGATCGCATGAACGACCAGCCTCCCGGTCTCCGGATCGAACTCTATCGCATTGGGAGGGGCGACGAACGCGAGCGCCCCGAGGTTCAGGTAGAAGGTCAGGAAATCCCCCTTGTCAAGGTCCGGGTCCGATGCCACAGGGTTGATGTATACCGATTCGCCCTCGAAGGTCGCCTTCCTCGGCGGGACGAATATCGAGGGGGGATCGTTCACGTTGTCGACATAGAATAGGACCTCGACATTGGAGAATTCACCATAAGGGTCGCTCACGGTAAGGGTCGTCATAAGCTGCGGGACGTCGGGGTCCGAGGTGATGAACCATAGTTCGCCGCTCGAGGCGTTAAGATCGAAATTGACCCCCTTCTTCGCTCCGTGGAGCACGGAGGCTATATCCCAGTGATACGTAAGAGGGTCGCCGTCCACATCGGTGGCCAGGACCTGCAGGTTGACCCTCTTGCCCTGTTCGGTGTCGAGGTCTATCCTCGTTCGGGATTCGAGCCTAACGTTGCCCACCATCTCGATAACTGGCCTGTCGTTGACGTTCTCCACGACGATCCTCAGATCGAGCTCGGCGTATTCCGGATAGAAGGCGTTGTCGGAGGCGTTTATCCTGAGCATGAAGATCCCGTTGACATCCTCCCTCGTTGATATGGACAACCAATGGTCCGGATCTTTGAAGGTCCCGTTATTGTATATCCTGGCCTTTATCTCGCCGTCATCGTACTGTATGCCCCAATCCCCGTCCTGGTCCATTATCTGGTATGAGAACACCGTGGTATCGTCCGGATCCGTGAAAAGCGGCTCGAGGTGCAGCCAAAGGTCCTCCTGGTCCTCCTTCATATCGATCGTGTACGGGGAACTGACGGTCGCCTTTGGAGGTAGGTTGTCGTTGATGATCGGGCCCGAGAACGGTCCTAGGCCGTCGGAACGGAACAGGGCAATGTCCTCCCCGTCGCTCGCTGAGAAATTGAAGGTGTTCAACTGGTTCGGACCTATCGCGGACCCGGGAACAGAGACGGAGTACGTCACGCCCAGGACATGGTCCCTGTGGCTGTCGTCCGGGGATAGGGACCGGAGGTACCTCCCGTTGACCCACAGCTCCAATGAGGCAGGGGTCTGGTTGTTCCAGTCGATGTACAGCACGCTGTATTTGAATATCGTCTGTGAGTTCCCGTACATAGGGTCCACTGACCCGTTCCGAAGAACCGGCCTGTTGTTGGGAATCAGCGCCTCTATCTTGAAATCGGCATTGTAATTGGTGTTCCCTACTTCATTACTGTATTGCCTGAGGCCTGAAGCGTCCATACCGAAGGTCATTATCAAAAATCCGACGTACATCTGCGTGCAGTTCCTGCTAACCACGATGGATGCGGGGGGAGCCATGCATCCGGCGCTCTGGAAGTTCGGCTTGGGAGATATTTTGAACCGCTCGAGAGCGTAGTTCCCCGGATCGGACCTGGAATCGTAATAGACGAACACGTCCACCTGTATACCATACTCGTATTGGCCAAAAATCCGATCGGGGTAGGTCCCGCTCATCGAGAACGTGAGGGCGAGCTGGGTCGGATGGACCGGATCCGGGGCGATAAGGTAGAACCAATCGAAGGTGTCCCTGTTGGTTATCATATCGGAAGATATGATCTGTTGCGACATGTTCAGATGCATGGAGCTTTCCATATCGTTGTATGGATCGCGGGGGGTCACCCTGTCTATGGATATGGAGAAGTTGTAGGCCATCGGCCCCTGGAGGGGGGCCGAAGGATACCTGATTATCATCCCGTATATGCCCGAATACGAAGCGTCGAACGACAGGGACCTCCAGAAGGTGCTGTCCGAACCCCAAAACTCGAGGGCTATGGAGATCTCGTCGGCGGGATTGTGGTTCAGGGAGTTCATAGGATAAAAGGCCCATATCCATGCCACGATTAAATCGTCAGAGTAATCGGTGTCCAGCCATAGCGGTGTGATCGTGACCCGATCCACCGGGCCCGCCCCACCCTGCAGGGTGAAATAGAAGAAATCGAAATCGTTGACCGGGGAGATGTTCCCGTGAAGCTCGAAGCTGGAATCGGGATCGCTCGGCAGCTTGTTCGCGGACAACCAGTCGTTGTTGCTCTCCACCTCGTCAACGACCTTGGTGGTCAGAGGGGCATCGGACCTGACGGGGGATCGCTCCTGCGGGCCCCCATCGAATGGGGCGATAACAGGTGCCGATTGTTCCCAGGTCAGGGTTTTGTTTTCGGGATCCTGACACTCGTCCGATCCGATCGCAAGGATCGATATTCCGGAGGATATCACGATCGCGATGCAGATCAAAGAAAGGGTCCTCATATCTATGCACCTCCGTACGATGCGGCCCCACATCTAGGCCAGGAATGGTATATTAATTCTATGCCCGTGTAAGCTGTTGGCCTCAAGGTCTCACCCGATTCAAGGTCCTCGGAAAGGGGATCGCGTCCTTGATGTTGTCGAGCTTGCATATCCACGCTATCAGCCTCTCCACTCCCAGGCCGTAGCCCGAATGCTGGACCGATCCGTAGCGCCTCAGGTCGAGATACCAATCGTAGTTCTCAACGGATTCGCCCTCCCTCTCCAGGGCGGCCTTGAGCGATCCGATGTCCATATCCCTCTCCGATCCACCAATGATCTCGCCGTACCCCCCAGGAGCGAGCATGTCGAAGCATTTGGCGACCGGGCCGGGCGCATCCGCTCCCTCCTCCACAGGCTTGTAGAAGGCCATGACCTCCTTTGGATATTGAATGACCGTGACCGGGGTGGAGAAATTTTCCATGAGCCTCTCCTCCTCGATCGTCCTCAGGTCCTTTCCCCATTCGACGTCCATATTGCACTTTTCCTTTAGGATATCAAGCGCTTCCGTGTAGGTGATCACGGGCCATTCCACGTCAAGGGACTTCCTCAACCTCTCAGGCTCCGCACCCAGCAGTTCCAGATCCTCCATGTTCTCATTCAGGACTCGTCCCAATATGTGCTTGACCTCGTCCTGGGCGATCCTGACGGCGTCCAGATAGCCGATCCAGGCCGCCTCCATCTCGGCCATCCAGAACTCGGAGAGATGCCTTGAGGTCTTGGACCTCTCCGCCCTGAAGGTAGGGGAGACGTCGTATATCCTCTCCAGGGAGAATATCGCCGCCTCGGCATATAGCTGCCATGACTGTGTGAGGAATATGGTCGAATCGTAGTACTTGACCTCGAAGAGGGTGGATCCTCCCTCGCACGCGTTCGGGGTGAATATCGGAGGAGTGAACTCATGATATCCTCTCTCCCTGAAGAATGAATGGATCGCCCCTGTGACAGTGGAGCGGACCTTCAGTATCGCGTTCATCCTTCTGGACCTGATCCAGAGATGCTTGTTGTCCCTGAGGAACTCCTCGCTCTGGTCCTTCGTTATCGGGAACCGCTCGGCGGCATGGACCACCTCGATGCCGGTCATGTGGAGCTCGTAACCGCCCGGGGCCCGATCGTCCTTCTTCACCTTTCCCTTCAACCTCACCGAGGACTCAACGAGCAGCTCCTTTGCGATATCGAAGAGGTCCGGGATATCCTCCCTGGAGCCCACGCATTGGATGATCCCGGTGGAATCCCTTAAAACGATGAAAACGTACTTGTTGCTGGACCTGGTCCTGTGTATCCAGCCTCTGACGAACGCCTCCCTGCCGTCGAATTCTGAGGACTGCACCTCTCTGACGCTTCTGTACTCACCGTCCATGGAAGTCACCGGTTCGATCTGAACACCCGCAGGATTTCCCGCCTTGTATATATTTTGATGCCATGTGACGAAATGCTCATCTGGTCCCCGGGCCGCCGCGGCCGCGTGAGCTATCCCTCTGCGGACGTCCCCGCCCGGCGGTTCTCCCGAGCGTGCGGGGCCTCCGGTACGATGCCTCGTCCATACGCCGCTTCTCATCCACCAGGGCCTTGATCCTGATATTGTTTATCACAAGATAGACCAGGACGATGAGGAGGAAGAGTAATATCACACCTATCATTAAAAGCACCCAGGGGTTCGTCCCATCTCCCTCGTCGGCAGGTCCTGTGCTGGTATCGACGACGAAGAACCTGATCATGGTAGAGTTCGTATTACCGGATGAGTCGATCGCGATGGCCTCGAGAACATGAGCGCCGGTCTCGGGCTCGATCGTCACGACCCAGTTCTCGAGCCCGGTGACCTGTACGGGCTCGCCGTCCAGCCTGAGATAGACCGAGGCCAGCTCCACATCGTCCTTTGCCCTTCCCTCGACGATGATCGGCCCCCTCTCCAGGGCAGCGTCGTTCTCGGGCCTGATGAACCATACATCGGGCTTGACATCATCGACGAACACCGGGGGACGGTAGATGTACACCACCTGGGAGTTTCGAACGTTCCCCGCCCTGTCCACCGCTTCGAGGTCCAGGATGTTCTCTCCTTCGGAGAGGAGCAGTACCCATTTCCATTCCGCACCCTCCTCGAGGTCCTTGAACTGCGATCCGCCAGTCCTGCCCCTCACGATCCGCACGCCCAGCTCGTCATAGACCTCCACCCTCAGCTCCAGTACGTTCGTCGTGAGCACGGTCATGTGAGGAGGATCGAACCTCTCGAAGGCCGGGGCCTCCCTGTCCAGGATCACGTTCCTGTCCATGACCACCTGGTTGCCCAATGGGTCCAGCGCCCTGACCTCGATCCAGTTCTCACCGTCCGTAAGCTCGATCTCGGCCTGGAAATCGAACCCGCTAACGGTCGCGAGCACCCCGTTCACATATACAACGGTATCCAGAGTGTCGCTGATGCCCTCGATCGTTATCCTCTTCTGGTTGGTGATCTCCGAAAAACCGACAAGGACGATCTCCGGAGGTATGGTGTCCACCGTGAGGGCGATCCTCCTGACGGTCATCGACCCGGTGACATCCGTGCCAACGAGGATTATCGTGTTGGACCCCTCGAGAAGACCCGTGACGAGATGGTCGAAGTATCCGTCATCGATATCGGCCTCCACCCCGTTTATATGCAGGGTCACCGTGGAGGGATCGACCATGCCCTTGACCTTGACGGAGCTCTCCCTTATGCCCGTGCCGTTGAGCGGGGAGGATACGATCAGGGTGGGAGGCGTCGTGTCCAGTGTGATCTCTAATACCTGAGAGTCCCTGTTCCCCGCCCTGTCCAGGGCGATGACCTCTATCCTGTTGAGACCCTCCATGAGCATGTAGGGCGCCTGGAACCTCCCATCGTTAACGGGATACATCGTCCCGCTGACCCATATCACCGCGTCGTCGGAGCATGATCCCCTTATATAATGCATCGAAACGTTCGTGAACTGGACCCTGGATGCGGCATCGATGGTGACGATCGGAGGGATCGAATCGATACCGAAGGTTACTGTGGAGTTCCCTGTCTTGCCGTCATCGTTCATCGCAATGACCTGTATGGTGTGCTCGCCGTCTTGAAGATGGATGTCCATCAAGAGCTCGTTCATGTCCCCGACCCGAACCTCAGCCCTGCCGTCTACGCGGATCCATACGTCGGATAGGGGTCTGACATCCGTGATGCTCGCCACCAGGCTCACCGGGGATCCCTGATACCACTCATATTTGACCGGCGAGAGTATGGACACCTCGGGCGTGCTGAACAGCACCTCGAAGGTCTCCATGTACGACGAGGTCAGGTTGACCGTACGATGCCTTATTGCCCCGTCCAGGAAAACCGAGACGGTATGAGGGGTCAGGTACCTTCTTCCACTGGATGAGTGCTTCAGGTAAGGTATCGCCGCATCGAGTACAAGTCCCCTATCGTCGGTCGAGCCGATGAACGTCCGTTTTCCGTCGATGTCCGCTATTTCCACCTGGGCCCCGACACCGGGGAGGCCTTGCGCCCTTACCACCTTCACGTCGAAGCGTTTGGCGGAGAGTACCGATGCCTGCGCATCCTCAACGGCGATATCGAGCAGGGAGCAGTTCAGCATGAACAGTTCAGCGGGAGAGGCGCCCCCGGCGCGGACCATCACGGCGCCTCCCTGGGGATCGAACGAATTCGAATCCTCGATCCTCACATCGCACCCCTTCAACTGCATGAGATAAGGCCCCGTGCCGTGAAGAAGCGCGCTCGAGATGTGTGCGCTCGAGTTCACCGCGGTGATCGATTCGTCCACGTTGTCGAAGACGACCTTGTCCATGGTCATGTTCGACAGCTCGGAATATATCCCGGACCCGCTCACCGACCGGATGCTGCTGTCGATCATCCTCAGATAGGACCCGTTGAGGAGCATGACACCTGCCACCCTCATATCGTCCAAGGACAGCCCAAAGACATCGAAGGTGCCGCCGTCCGCCACCAGGCCGGCCTCCCCGTTGAGGATACGTGAATTGTTTATGGTGAAGTTCGATGTGCTCGAATGGACCCCCATCAACGAATGGACAGATCCCGAGATCCCGCAGCCGAACACGGTGGAGTTCTGGATCAGCACGTTGCTATTCTGCTGCGCCTCGAAATAGAAACCATCGCTCGCCACGCCCGAGATGGTCGAACCGTTCCTGAGCACAAGGGTTCCCCCGGACTCGATCACGATGCCGCGCACGACCGTCCCGGTGTTGTTTATCAGCAAGGAGGAATCGTCAAGCACGAGCTTCCCCCTGACCGTCACGTTCCCGCCGACCTCTATCGTCTCGTTCGAGTATGTATGGGACCCCGTCACCAGCCAGTCCCCGGTAATCTCGATCGACCCCGGTAGGGTTTCGGCATCACCTGGACCGTACCCGACAGGGGCCGCGCTCAGGCTCCCTGATGCCAGAAGCAGTAGCGCCATTATGATCGAAATGCTCGCATGGAAGGGCCCTGTTAGGGCTTCCAGGTATATCCTACCCGAACCTGTCATATGATCACCCCTTTCGGTTATCTTGTTGGGGGTACAGGCGTAAATAGGCCATAATATTATCTCCTATAAGGGGCCGCTCTACCCGACATCATATTCAGTAAACCCTGGTTAAGCTCACTGGGGAGTCTCTTCCCCTCCGGATGGCTCAGGTATATCGCCGGGTTCGGATGCGGGTTCTTCCGAGACAGGCGTTGCCTCGGCGGGAACCGCTTCCGGCACGGGGGCCTCTTCGATATCGGCAGGAATAGGGGCCGGATATTGGTCCTGTACCGGCTCAGGAGAGGGGTAGTCCGGTACCTCGTAGGCAGAAGGCGTGACTATGAGCCCGGACTCGTTGTATATGTCACCCCCTATCTCCCGTGTATAGCCGAGGAAAACGAAGCCCACTATGGAATTGGTCTCGTGCATACGCTTGTACTGGTCGGGTCCGAAGTAGAATATGTTGCCGTCGGGACCCTTCAGGGCGTAATAGAGGAAATTCCCCCTCTTGAAGAATGAATCCACCCCCTTCTTCCTCTTCCGGAAAAGGATGATGCCCGCCGTAAGCAGGATGAGGACGATCAAGGTCCCGAGTATTATCAGGAGCATGACCAGAAGCCCGTTCGTGCCCGCACCGGTGACATCCTTTACGGAATAATCCACCCTTACTATGGCAGTGGCGTTGTCCATATCGGAATCGTCACCCACCATCCAGGGGTTGTCCAGAACGAGGAAGATCTGCTCGTTCCACAGGCACTTGTAATCCCTCTCGAACCTGGATGAGATGTTGCGCTGGTAGTACATTGCTATCTCATCGGGGTTGCCCTGCTTCCTTAGGTTGAAATACTCGACGGTCCGGGAATTCACCATGTACATGTCGATGCTTCTTATCCTCTTTCCCTCGATAATCTTGTGGGTTATGGTTATATGCATCACGTCCCCGCTACTGTCGAAACCCCTCAGCTCTATCGGCTTGTAAGCGTTCGGCAGAATCTCGATGTCCTGCAGGCTGTCGCTGGTGTCGGCCGAGGCGCTCAGGATGAACGGTGAGGATAACAAACAGATGAGAACGAAAGCTAGCGAAAACCTCTTTACTGTCACTGAAATCATGACGGCGGCACCTCCGGCTGAATGACCCCCGCGGTATATGCCCCTCTTTGCTAATAAAAATTGGCCCGCTGCGGATCACGACCTGAAGGGTCCAAGCGGATCGATCATTCCTTTCCGAAGAAGCCTCTGAGGACAGGGTGCATCTCCATCATCTGCTCCTTGCCTATCTCCTCATAGAGCCTGATGATGATGCCCACGGTCAGAAGCACCCCCGTACCGGAAGTGGACCCCACGGTACCTACCATGTCCGCCAGTGCGGCGAGCAGTCCCACGAAAGCGCCCGAGATCACGGTGACCGTTGGTATGTACCTCTCCAGGACCTTCTTCAGTATCCTGGGGTCCCTTCGGAAACCGGGGATCCTCATCCCGGAGTCCTGGATCTGCTTCGCAACAGCTTCCGGACCCATGTTCGTCGTCTCGATCCAGAACTTGGCAAAGAGGATCGAACCGAGGGTCATGATCGTCACGTAGACCGCCGTATGTATCAATATCTCCCACCAATCATGACCGCCGACGTAGCCCTGGTAACGCTCGAAATTGATCAGGGGAAGTAGCCAGCTCTGAAGTCCGTCCACCCTGGAAAGGTACCACGCGATGCCACCGCTTGGGCTCGTGGAGCCGGGATCGAACGATCCCAGCCATTTGTTGTTGCCTATGTAGGGTATGGTCGATATCTTTTCATGGTTCCAGAGCAGGAGCGAGAACATATTGACGTTCGCTAGGAGCGCGGACATCAATATAACAGGGATGTTCGAGGCATATATCAGCCTGATCGGATACCTGCCCCTTGCCCCTCTGGCCTTCGCGTGAGATAGAGGCAGCTCTATCTGGGTGCTCTCGGCAAAGGCGACGACAAGGAATATCACGATCGTGGACAACAGGGCCACCAGGGGATTCGGCGGAGCCAGGAAGACCGTCTCGAAACCGCCTCCGGCAAGGTCCCTCACCCCTCCTTGAAGGTTGTCCAGAATGTACCACGTTTTGGGAAGAGTCCCGACGGGGACCTTGCCCGGATCCGCCACGGGGAAGTTGTACTTGTCCGCTATATCCGAACCCAGGGGCAGCCATGAAAGCGTCCCCTGGAAAATGGACTGGGACACGCCGGCCGCGATGAACATGGATATTCCCGATCCGATCCCCCACTTCGATATGACCTCGTCCATCAGGAAGACGAGATAGGAGCCGAATATCAGCTGCCCGATGATCACCACCCTGGACCATCCCAGGCCTATGTCCCCCATCCAACCCTTGGTCGAGGGTTCCAGGTATCCGTATACCTGCGGGATGGACTCGACGAAGATCATCACGAGCACCAGTACCTTCTGGACGCCCTGATAGACCGCCTTGTCCTCGCTCTTCTTGAGATCGAGGTTTATTATCTTCGCGCCAGAGAACAGCTGCATTATTATGGACCCAGTGACTATGGGCCCGATCCCCAGGTGCATCAGTGAGCCGTTCGCTCCGGCCAGGATCGCCCTGAACTCTGCGAATATGTCTATGCTCCCCTCGGAGATCCCGTATAGCGAGACGTTGCTGAGGAAGAAATAGAGTATCAATATCCCGAAGGTCCAGATCATCTTCGTCCTGAACCTGACGTGCCCATCAGGCTTCTTGACCGCGGGCCACTTGTCGGATATGGACTTGAGGCCGTAGAGCTTGCTCTCCTCGCCTCCGTACGTGACCATCATTCCGATAAGGAAAAAGCATATCGCTATGCCAACGGCTACGATTATGAACAGGGCTATGTTGGAATAGTCCTTGAAATCGGTATCCTGCCACTGCCAGAAGTAAAGAATGGCCATCGCCGCGATGTAAGCGGCCAGCACCCAGATACCCTTGGCGTAATTTCTCTCCGTAGCCATGTTATGAAACACCGACCTTGGCCCGACAGTTTGTCCCCATATCCGTTCCTTTATTTTAAGATTAATTGATGGCGCCCATTATCCTTCAGTACTGTTCGATGGTCACCGATCCGCCCGCGGCCTCTATCTTCTCTACCGCTTTCTGAGATGAGGCGGGGGAGATGACATGCACGGCAAGGTCCCCGATGGAGCCTCCGCCGAGAAGCTTTGTGTAACCCAGCTTTCGAATGTCCAGGTCGTAACCGCCCTTGACCTTCTTGGCCCTTCCGTCCTCAACATAGGACCCGATGTTCTCCCTTATGGTCGAGAGGTTTATGCAAATATCGGCTTTTACCACCGACTGCGGCCTCTTGAAGCCGTGCCTGCCGAAATAATCGAGCCCGTAATTCTTCGTGATATGGAACAGGCGATGCTTGTGGCCTCCGGCCATGCCTCGTCCTCCTCTCTTTCCAGCTCCCCTCCTCGCCTTGGTACCGTGGCCGTGGGTCTTCTTTCCTCGGAATTTCTCGTTCCTCTTGACTGCCATCTCCATCACCTCATATCATCCTGTTCAGGAGCGAATCCATCTCCGCCCCGCGATAGCCCAGAGCTCCCTTGACGGGGAAATGCCTCTTTATCGAACCGTGGCCGCTCTTGGGGGGTGCCAGCCGGAACACGGGCGTTACGCCCGGTACTTTTCTGTATACCGCCTTTCCGACGGATATGGCCTGGGCAAGCTCCTTTACGTTCTTGAACTCCGAGTTCCCCTTCAGGTGCTCGTCCGTCAGGGGGGCGTCCCCTTCGAGCCTGCCCCTCGACCTCAAGAGCTTCTCAAGCGTCTCGGGCTTCACCTCACCCCATGTGATATAGTCCTTCGCTTTCTGGAGCATACCCCTGTTCACGGGGTTGTCCAGCAGTATCACGCAGTGGTTGACCCTGTTGAGGTTCAGGTACCTGAGCGTGTCGCTGATCTCCCTCTTTATGTTCACTGTGCCGCGAACCCTTACGACGACGTAGCTCATCTCCGTTCCTCCTCTTTTTCCTGCTCTATGGTGGAAACACCGGTCGCTCCCGACAGATGCGCCAGCTCGACCCGGCTGGACTCCTGCACCTTCATCTGCGTGATCTTGTGCAGGGCGTCCATTACGGCCTTGGCGTTGTTCACTGTGGTCTTCGTCTGTCCCTTGGAGAACCCCCAGGCATCCTTTATCCCGGCGAGTTTCAGTATCTTCTTGGATACGTCACCTACCGCAAGCCCGACACCCTGAGGGGCGGGCCTGAGGGTGATCACAGTAGATCCTGCCTTGCCCTCGACCCTGTAAGGCAGGGTATGTGGCTGCATGCAACCGCACTCCCATGAACCGCATCCCCTTATGAGCTCGACCATGTTGAGCTTGGCGTTGTCTATCGCCTTCTTGATGGAGGGGCCCACCTCCTTTCCCTTGGACGAGCCGAGGCCCACGTAGCCGTCCCCGTTACCTACGACGACGGTTATCGAGAATCGCGTCCTCCTTCCCGAGTCCGTCATCCTCTGCACCATGTTCACCTTCAGGACCTCGTCGCTCAATGAATCGCCGAAGAAATGATCGGCTATCTGCGGCTCTCTGATCGGCAATCCAGTGCGGATCGCATCGGAGAACGTCTTGATCTTCCCGGATTTGACCATATGCCCGAGCTGGGTCCTCGGGACCCATTCGCCTGGACTCTCGTCCCTACGGCCTCTCCTTGTAACCGCGGTCTTCTCGACGGTCTTGATGATGGCCTTCTTACCTTTCAGAGCGATGTTCTCCTCGCCCTCGGCCACTTCTTCATCGTCCACCGGAATGGCCTCTATCGGCTCCTCGGCATCGACAGCATCCGGATCCACTTCCTGGGGCTCCTCGACCGGAGCCTTCCTCTTCTCTTCCTCGGTCATATCCGCGCCTCCATTATCCTCTTTTTCATTTCCTCGAAGGCCGCGATCGTTCCGTCATCGCCCTTGACCGAACCATCGATCCTATCGTCCGAAGGGAACATCCCCTCCCCGTGGCTGATGTCGAGGCCCGAATCGAGCATGCCCTTCAATGCGGCGAAGACCTTCGAACCTTTTATGGGCTCGTTCAGCCCGATGTCGAGGACGGCCTCGTCGATATCGGAGGACCGGGCGCGTATTCCGGCGAGCAATCCGGTGAGGTATGATGCGGTCGTGTCCTTGAGAGAATGCTTCCACCCCATCTTCCTCAGGTCGGCGTAAGTGGCATGCGCAAGGACCCTGTCGCCCCCTAAATCTATGTCAACGAACTGCACGCTGGTCCCGGAAAGGCTCTTCCTGACCACAGCTCTGACCTTTCGGGATTTCAATAACGCCAACCTCTTTCGGTAATTCGTTTTACCTATGCGTCTGCGCCTGTACTGGACGCTGTACCTTGGTCCGCTGGCCATTTCACTTCACCTCCGATGGTCTTTTCAAATAGGCCTTTTCGGCCTCCATATGCATCTTCATATGTCCCACGGACCTGAACACACCTCCGGAAGCGTGCCGGTAATAGTATCTGTAGGTCTCATCGGAGATCACCCCTTCACCGCGGTATTCCCTCAATACGCGCCTGATGGGTCTTATCGTGGATATCCATCGCCTCTTCTTGGGGAATCGGGCATACTTGCTGCCTTTCCTGGACCCGTGGCCCTTCCGCTTCCCCCCGTCCTTCTGACCCTGGACGTACTTCTTCCTTCCGCCAGATATCCCGGCCTTGGGCCTTTTATCGATTATCCCTTCTTTGATGAGCTTCCGGATGTCGTCCCTCGTGACCGCTTCCGAGATGTCTTCGAGGTTGTTGGGATTGATCTTCACCCTGTTGACGCCACATTTCATTATTAGGGCGGCCATCCTTCTCTGGGTGGTAACGTTCATCATAGCACCCCCCTGTTGAGGACCCTGATGCCGAGCTTGTCCGCGACCTCTACGATCTGGCGACGCTTTCGAGTCCCCACGGTGGAACCTATCCTGACCGCCTGGGTCTTTGGATCGACCCCTTCGAGGTCCTCGGAGCGATGGACGCTGACCTCCCTGAAACCCGAGGGATGCATGCCCCTTACCGCGGCCGGTTTGCCGTATCCTATTCGGACCTTGGCCGACCGGTATCGATAGTTGAGCCTGAGCTTGTTGGTCTGGCCGCGAGGCCTTCTCCAGACGTTCTCGAGCCTCTCGTAGCGGAACCACTCGTTCCGCAGGAACTTGGGCTGCTTCGAGAGCCTCTCCGCCCTCATCTGAAGGAGCTTGAGGGTCTCCGCGTCAAGCTTCGGTTTTATCTTCTTGATCTGATCGGGCACTTGGCTCTTTTTCTCTGTGCGGGCCTTCTCCGCGAGCGGAGCGGCCGCCTCGACCGCTTTGTCTTCAACCTTCTTTCTTGGGGCCATTATCGATCACCCCTGCTGACAAGATATATTCCGTCCTGGAAGACCCTTGGATCGTAATTCTTGATCCTGGTCGCCTTCTCTATGTTCGCTGCGGTCTGGCCTACCTTCTCCTTGTCGACTCCGGACAATGTTACGGTATCGCCGGATACCTTGGCGGCCACCCCATCGACGATATTCGCCCTTCTGGGGAACCTCTCGCCGAGGAAGTTCTCTATGACCAGTTCCTTGCCTTTGGTGGATGTCTTTATGGGAAAGTGGGAGTATATGATCCTCATCTTATACTCGAACCCCTTCGTCACTCCCTTGATCATGTTCTTGACATGGGCTTCCCATGTCCCGGCCAGACCGACCTCGAAGCGCACGGGGGCATCCATCCCAATATCTATGGAACCTTTGCCTACCACGATGGACAGCCTCGGGTTCCTGAAGGTACGCATGAGCTCACCCTTCTTGCCTTTGACGTGGAGCACGTCACCCTTAAGAGAGGCCGTCACGCCCTCGGGGATCGGTATGGTCTTTGATATTTTATCAACCTTGGCCATTAACAACACCTCAATAAACGTAGGCCAGAAGCCTGCCTCCGGTATGCATTTCCTTGGCCTTGTCGTTGGATAGTACACCGCGCGTCGTGGTGAGTATCAACACCCCGAAGTTCTGAGCTGGGAGGTACCTGGATTCGTATTTCTCCATCTCTATCCTCTTGACGGTGAACCTGGGCTTTATGACGCCGCAATCGTTGATGTTGCCGTTCAGGTGGACCTTGAACCAACCAGCCCTGCCGTCCTCTATGTATTCGAACTGCTTTATGTATCCGGATTCCTGGACGACCTTGAGGACCCTCCCAATAAGCTTGGAGGCGGGTCTGACCTGACATTCGCTCTTACCGGCCCTCTGTGCGTTCTTCAGAACGGAAAGGGCATCTGATAATGGATCGTTCTGCATTTTGAAACCCTCCTAAGAATATTTCTTGAACCCTATCTGGGGGGCGATCTCCCTGAAGCACTGCCTGCAAAGGTGCATTCCTATCCTGCGGATTATGCCCCTTTTCCTACCGCAGCGCTCGCATCCGACCTTCCTGCCGAACGTCTTCTTGTTCTCAGTCATTATGACACCACCTCGACACCGAAATTCTGCTTGATGAAATCCATGGCCTCTTGCCTGCCGATCTTGTGGTCTGGAGGTATGTCCCCTGGGGACCGCCTTCGGTTCCTGACCCTCTTTCCGCCCCTTCTCTTCAGGACAACGGAAATGTCCATACCGAATATGCCTATGTCCGGATCGTACTTCATTCCCTGGAAATCCGTGTAGTCGGAGATCCCGAACGTGAAGTTGCCCTCCCTGTCGAACGAATAATCGTATATCCTGTTCTCCTTGACCCAAAGGGCCTTCTTCAGGAACTCCGGTGCGGACTCCTTCCTGAGCGTGACCTTGCAGCCTATGGCCATGCCCTCCCTTATCCCGAGGTCCTTGTTCGTGGTTCTCGATATTGTCTGGGTTATCTTCTGTTGGGTGAGAAGGCTTAGGACCTTCTCAGCCCGGGAGAGCTTCTCGCCCGCTTCGCCAACGCCGATGTTTATGACGATCTTGTCTATGACTATGTCCCTCATGGGGTTCGTGGATGGCCTCGCTTCTCCCTCGTTCATAATGCCACCTCCGCCGTTGGAACCTCGGAGGTGTCCCTTCCGACCATGAACACGTGATCGATCACTGTGCTGAAACCCTCATGGAACTCGACGAGGTTGGCCGTCGGGTTCTGGGTCTTCTCTATCCTCTTGATCCTGCAGACCCTGCCGATATGGTTACCGCCAGTTAAAAGAGCCAGGGACTCCTCCTGCATGGGGATCACCTCGAGGACCTTCAGCTCGGGCAGCGATATCTTCAGAACGTCGCCCGTGTTCACCTTCGCCCCGTCGGCGAGAATGTTCCTGCCGTCATGGAGGTTCAGCTGGGTCCGTCCTCCCCTCACCACCGTCTTGCCGTTAACGCGGACCAGTTTCCATCCTATCTCATTTGGCTCCACAGGCCTCAGCACGATCTGACCGCGCGGGTTGAGCATCACCCTGTAACCCTTGTTCTCCTTGGGGAGGTGTATGAGGTCCATGATGCCCAAGGGGAACCGGTGGTCCCTCCTCGGCGTTCCGTCGACAAGTACATCGCCCGCTGAGAGTATCTTCTTGATCTCGGAGGAAGTGCGGCCGATCCCCAGTATGTCCCTCAATGCGACCACAATGGGGATGGCCCGCTCCTGCGGATGGGGGCCGGGCGACGGCTTCGGAGCCCAGACCTGCTCCTTCCTCGGAAGCTTCCACGTCCTGGGCATCATGTATCTTTTGAGATGTTTCGTATGCCTGGTAATGACTATCCCTCCTCGCTCAACATCTTGAAGGTCTCCTTCCTGACCGGGTCGGTGAGGTCTATCTTGGTGATGATGAGGTTCGACGGATCGAACCACAGCGGGACCTCCTTGTTGTCCGATTTCCTTATCAGTGCTTTCTCTACGGAGAGCTTCCTGCTCTTGATATTCACCTGGGACACCTTCCCCTCTAGTCCCGTGCGGGATCCCCGGAGTATCCTGACCGTATCGCCTTTCCTGACGGTTAGCTTGCTTACGGGCAGGTTGCCGTATTTGGAGCTGTCCAGATGGACCTTTATCTCCTTGCCCCTCCTGTGGAACGGCGCCTTGGCCCTCGATCTGTGTTGTTTTCTAGGCGAGCTAGATACCTTGTTCATTTCCATCACTCCTCATACGATCGTAGATGCGTTCGCGGCTATCCTCGCATATCTCTCCGCGGCCTCCCTGGCCACTGGACCTTTTATATCGGACCCCTTGGTCTCTCCAGTGGGTGTTGTGAGGACGACCGCATTGTCCTCGAAGGAAACCATGATCCCGTCGGACCTTCTGAAAGGCCTCCTCTGCCTCACCACAACGGCGGGGAAGAGCTGCTTCCTCAGCTCCGGACTTCCCTTCTTCACCGATACAAGGACCATATCCCCTATTCCGGCGGAAGGTACCCTCCGCTTCGTGCCGTGATACTTGAAGACCTGAACGATCTGAACGATCTTCGCCCCCGTGTTGTCCGCACAGGGCACCTTGGAACCGACCAGGAGGCCCCTCGTATGCCTTCCAGCAATGCCTTTCATATCATACCCCTCCTATGACCACGAATGACGTGGCCTTCGAAAGAGGCCTGCATTCGGCGATGCGTACCATCTCACCTACCTCGAAATCCATGCATGGGGGCATATGCGCCAGATACCGAGACGTTCTCTTCTCGTACCTCTGGTACTTGTTGATATAATGTCTGCGCTCTCGCTTGACCACGACGGTACCCTGCATCCTCTTGGACACGAGCTGTACGTCGAGTATGATCCCCCTTACGGATAGCTTGCCATGATAGGGGCAGAACCTGTCCTCGCATCTCTTGACCGGCATCTGCATGGGGATCCCTATGTTCCTCGCAGGGGCCGCCTTGAGCTTCCTCGACCTGATGACGGGGGCTTCCTTCGCCGCTACTGGCTTCTTGACCGGCAGCTTCTTCTTCATCTGAACGGTCTTTATGTCCGATGCTACCGCCGTCTTCTTCGTGGGCTTTTTCACATCGGTCAATTCGGGTTTGTCCCCCCCCGTGATCGTGTTCCTTTCCTTCTTATCGACCATTTAAATCGCCTCTTTCGCCTGAACTATCAACTTCATTCCTGTCCCTTGAACCTGTTCTTCTTCTTTCCGGCCGTGTCGCATCTCTTTATCCGGTCCTCGCTCCTGAACAGAAGCATGTCCCCGCAAAGGACGTCCAACGGGAGCCCGCCTTCGATGAAGGCGAACTCGGAGCCCTTCTTCGGGACCCTAAGCCTACCCTTGGGGGTTCCGATGAGGAAGGTCCTCATCGTCTCGTCGAGGACTATGCCCTCGACCCCCACCAGATCGGCCATATCGTGCTTCCTTATCTTGATGTCCTTTCCGATCAACTCCTCCATTGCAAGGCTACGGACGCGTGCGTTTTTTTCGTTCATCGACCCTCACTCTGATATGTTCGTGTATCCCTTCTCCTTGAGCGATGCGATCGCCTTCTTCTTGTGATCGCCCTGAAGCTCGATGACGCCGTCCTTGACGGTACCGCCGGCGGCGCATCTGTTCTTGAGGAACCGTGCTAGGTCCTCGAGATCGATGTCCGACGGATCGATGCCCGATATTGTCGTCACCATCTTGCCATACCGCCTCCTGGCGGTGGCGATCCTGATGTCCTGCTGCTCCCTTGCGATGTCCTCGCAGGCGCAGATCTCCTTCGGCAATCCACATACGCTGCAGATCTCTCCCATTAAAGTTCTCCCTCCTCCCTCATGATGGTCGCGATCCTCGCGATGTTCACCCTGAGGGCTTTGATCTTCCCGGGGTTGGGAGGGGCTCCTCCCATCGCCGAGACGCCTCTTTCCCTTAAAAGATCATCCCTGAGCTCCCTGATCTTGGCCTTCCTTTCATCCTTCGACATTGACCTTATCGACTCTGTCCTGAGGAGCGGCAATTCACTCACCTCCGTCCGTCTCGGGATCCTTTACGGTTACTTCCTCTTTCGAAGGTCCGTCTTCATCCGCGTTCTCGTCGCCGGAAGCCTCCTTGCGGTCAATACGCTTCTGCTTCCTCTTGGATACCTTCTTCTCGGAGGTTTCCTCCTCCGGCCCCTCGGTCCGGCTCTGATCCCCCTCAGCCTCCACGGAGGGCGCATCTTCGGACGCTTCCTGGGCCTTTGGCTCGTTCACGACCTCCAGTTCGGCCACTTCGGCCAAGGTCGGTACGTCCAGGATCGTCACCTCGTCCGGAAGGACCGAGTCGGAGCGCATGATATCCACCGAAACCCCGATGACCCCCAGCTTCTTCTTGGCGACCGCAAAGCCCCTATCCATCGTCGTAAGGGCTGGCTCGCCGCAGAACTTTATATGTCCATACTTGAACTTCTCCGTCCTGTGCCGCTGTCCGGTAAGCTTTCCGGAGAGCTTGACCTGACATCCCTTGACGTCGGTGTCACCTATGCGCCTCAGCGTGGAGTGTCCGGCCCTCCTGAAGTGCCATCCCCTCTCGAGGGCGATGGCGAGCTTCTGAGCCATGATCTGCGAGTTCTTGGAGGGGTTCCTGCATTCCTGCACCTCTATCTGAGGGTTGTCGAAGCCGTAAACCTCCTGCACCACTCTGGTAAGGTCCTTGATCTTGGCTCCCTTCCTGCCGATCACCATGCCGGGCCTCTCGACGTTAAGGGTCACCCTGGTCCCCATCGGGGTCCTCTGGATGTCGATCCCACCGAAACCCGCCATCTCGGTCTCCTTCCTGAAGTATTCCTTGAGGAGGACCCTTCTTATGTTCTCGGAGACGAACTTCCTCTCATTGGCCATTATCTCCCTCCTTTTCCTGCATGACCACTTCCACGTTCACGGTATGGATGTCCCAATCAGTGGCCCTTCCGTGGGCCCTGGGCATCCAGCCCCTCGTAACCTTGCCCCTGTGAGCGGCGATGTGCTTGATGTACAGCTCATCGGTGTTCAATCCGTTGTACTCCGCATTGCTCTCACAGTCCTTCAGCAACTTGAGTATTTTACGCGCCGCCTTCTGGGGATATCTTCCGGGCCCGAAACCCTTCCCCTTCCGGTGGGCCACTCCACCAACGAACCTGCGATAAGGCACCGGGACCTTCTTCTCAACTACCAGTTCGAGAAAGTCCTTGGCCTTCTGGAGGTCCATGCCCTTGATGTGATTGCATATCTCGATGGAATGCTTGGGCGACATGTCGGCCTCCTTCAATATCGCCCTTGCCGTCGTATCCGGATCAGATTCAACAGAGTATCTCATCAAATCACCTCACTTCAGCGGCATGAACTTCGAGGAACGGGTCGCTCCGACCCCTACGCCGGTGTGCTTGACCTCTTTCCTCGTTAGGGCGAACTCACCGATGTGATGGCCTATCATCTCCGGGATGATATTCAGTTCCACGAAGGACCTCCCGTCATGGACGGATATCTTCCTTCCGACCATGGACGGTAGAACGACTATCTCCCTGGACTGGGTCCTTATGACCTCGTCGCCCCGTTCCAAATGGTGGAAGAAACGCCTGTTCTTCTGCAGCATTCCTCTGTTTATGGAGCGCCGCGCCCTTGCGGGAAGCAGGTCTGTGACCTCCTCCATGGAGAGGGACTGCAGCTTCTCCAGCGTCAGTCCCCTGTAGAGGAATTCCTTCTTCCTCTTCGCGGCGATCTTCCCTTTAAGCTTCCTTGCCTTCCTTCTTGCACTCTTGGCTGTGGCCGTTCCCCTAACCAACTACATCACCCCTTCCTGCCCTTCTTATCCCTCTTCTTGGGGCTGAGCCTTCCGACCTTCCTGCCGGGAGGTGCGTGTCTCGAAACCGTGCTGGGTTTACCGATGTGAGGATGGTTACCACCTCCATGCGGATGGTTCACAGGGTTCATCGATACGCCGGATACCCGGGGCCATATCTTCGCATGGCTCCTGTTCATATGATACATCTTCCCCGCTTTGCCGATGGGCAGCTCATGCCTGCCTCCTCCGGATACTATGCCGACTATGGCCCTGCATCCGCCGGAGAGGCTCTTGAACTGACCGGAGGGCAGCTGTACCGTCACTTTCTTCCCTCGGGTTATTATCGTCGCCGATGTACCACCGGCCTTGACGAACCTACCGCCGTCGAGCGGATTGGCCTCTATGTGATAGATCGGGGTCCCTTCCGGTATTATCGAAAGGGGAAGAATGTTGCCGGACCTTATAGGGGCGTCCTCTCCCATGAGGACCTCGTCCCCTACTCTCAATCCCTCAGGTGCGAGCATGTACCTCAACAGGCCATCGTTCCAAAGCAGTTTGGCCATCGGTGCGGTGTGGCCCGGATCGTGATGAAGGTCGATGACCCTCGCGCGCCCCGACCTCAATTTGGGCAGGACCGCTGCGGAGAGGTGCCTGTGGCTGGGGGAACGATATCCGGCAGCTCCCTTGCCCCTCCTTCTGACGATTATTCGCTTTCCCATCTCTTTCACCCCTTAGAATATTCCGATCCTCATTCCGATATCGCCCGCGCTGAAATCCTTGTTCAGCCGGATGATGGCCTGCTTTCCGTACCTGCAATGCCTCACATTCACCCTGTCCACCTTGACCTCGAACAGGGACTCGAAAGCCCATTTTATCTGGGCTTTCGTGGAATCGTTCCTTACGATGAACATCAGTGAATTGTCCCTCTCCATCATGTTGAGGGTCTTCTCGGTCACATAAGGGTTCAATAGGATCTGATGCGGCACCCTGTGTTCCATATCACTCGCCTCCCAGCGCGCTCAGCGCCTTTTTGGATATCACGACGAGCCTTCCCGGGTCCCCTCCCGGAGCGAGATACTCCGCGTTCAGTCCCTTGGGGGACGTTGCGTTGACGCCTGGCAGGTTCCTTGCCCCCTTTATGAGAGAGGATCCATCGGACGCGATGAACAGGATGGACTTGGGGGTCCTGTAGCGCCTGCCTCTCATCTTTCCACGTCCCGCCCTGATATGAGTACCGTTGGAGGACCTGTCGATATCGTCGACCAATCCCACCGCCTCAAGTAAGCTCATCACTTCCGAGGTCCTTGAGAGGTCCTCGGCGCCGTCCTCGACGATGACCGGAAGGCTGAGGCCCTCCTTGAACCTGTGCCCCCTATAGCGGACCAGATCCTCTCTGGATGTGGCCGCGAGAGCGGAAGATATCGCAAGCCTCCTCTCCTTGGCGTTGATCTTCTTGGTGAAATAATGCTCGGGGCTGGGAGGATGTGCCCTCCTGCCTCCGACGTTGTTCGGGGACTCGGCACCCGTGCGGCCTGCCTTGAGCCTCTGAACCCTTGCAGCGCCCCTGCCTTTGCCCCACGTAGATACGGAATGTCTCATCCCAGCGACCTTGCTGGGGCCGTACCTCTGCCTCCTGTTTGCCTGCGCGGACACGACGGCCCTCCTTATCACATCGGGCCTGTACGGCGTCGCGAAAACGGGAGGGAGTTCTGCCTTTCCCTTGACCGTCCCGTCGGTACCGTATACGTTGACCTTGCTCGCCTTCGCATCGCCCTTTGTCGTAATCTTCTTAGCCATCACGATCACCTACCCTGCTTCGATGCCGTGCTTATGTAGGTCAGATCCGGTACCTTCACCTCGACCCCGGACAATCTCACAGGGTCCCTGAACCTTATCAGCCTCTTGGTCGGTCCCGGGATGGAACCGTGTATGAGAACGTAGTTGTTCTGTACTAGCCCATAATGGAGGAAACCTCCTTTAGGGGTTATCTCGGCTCCGTCCTTTCCTATCTTCAGTATCCTCTTGTTATGTTCGGTCCTCTTGTGATACCCCATCTGGCCCGAGTTGGGGACCGTGCTAGCGACCAGGCCGGGATGGAACGCACCCTGCGTACCTATCATCCTCCTGTGCTTGGAGTTCTTGTGGACCAGCAGCTTGACGTTGAAACGCTTGACCCTGCCTGTGAAGCCCTTGCCCTTGGTGACGGCGACGATATCAACCATGGCGCCCTCGACCTGGAACTCGTTGAATGGGATCTCCTTGCCCAGAAGGCCCTTGGCGTATTCGATCCTCTGCTTTGTAGTGCCTCCTCCGATGCGTATCTCCATCAGTTCCGGCGACTTCTTCGGCGTTCCGGTCACTAGGCCGGGCAAAGTGTGGACTATGATCCTGATCTCATCGGGATCCTCGACATCCAGGAGCTTCAGGTCCGGTTTTCCTCCCTTGGAAGGGATGGGCAGCCTGCGGGCCAGCTCCTTATCCAGCTTCTGGGCCCAAACCTCCGCGCACGACGTCATCCCGTACGGGTCCTCCCGGTAAAGCCTGATGCCTGCAACCTTCAGCGGAGGGACCTCCACGACGGTGACGGGTATCTGGACCTCCTGACCCGAGGTGGTGGAGGTCGGCCTGTAATCGACTACGAAGGCGTGCGTCATGCCCGCCTTGTATCCTGCGAAGCCCTGTATCTTGGGTTCCTGGCCTCCTTCGGGCCAGGACCTCACGTTCGGGGTCTCCTTCTTGGCCCTCTTCCTGGGGCTGTAGCCCATGGAACCCCTTCTCGGCCTGTGCGGCTTTGCCATATCATTCCTCCGATACTGGTGCCAAGGAAGATGGAGCAAGGTAGCTCGACCACGAACGTGGCCCAGTAACTGCCCAGCATCTCCACCTGTCTGGTCGTTGCGATCCCACCGGAACGAGAAGCGCCCATCGGGCGATTTTTTCCGGGGACAGGGTCCGCGCACGGTTGCCCAAATCGCATGTCCAGAGGGCCTCTATTTATACTTGGCAGGGCGGCGATAACAGATTCCATATAAATACTTTTGTCACATGGCGGACCGGTGACCGACGGACCTCACTCTTTCGACCCTTGGGAGGATGCGGCTTCGTTCAGGTCCTTCAGCAGCGGTTCGAGGTCCATCCCGTGCGCCATCGCTCCCTCTCTGAGGGTCTCGAACTGGGCTATGGCGCATCCCAGACAGTGAAGACCGTGGAACATGAAAACGCGTTTGGTATCCGGATATTTCTGGACGATCTCCATGATGCTCATCTCGGGGGTTATCTGATCGGTCATTGTCAAACACCTTGGAACGTGTGATGCGGGACTGATATAAAAGTGCTGTCCCGAAGCCCTCCTGCAAAGGTTATCTACTTGGTCGCAATCTAAGCGTCGGTGAAGATATGCCCGTAATAAACATGGACATAGAGGACCTCTCGAGGCTTTGCGGCGATGGGTTCTCGATCGACGAATTCGCCTCGGAGATACCGATGATCGGGGCCACGGTCGAGAAGATGGGGGGGGGCGAGATCTCCGTCGAGTTCTTCCCTAACAGGCCCGACCTCTTCGGTGTGGAGGGGATTGCCCGGGCATACAGGGACCTCAAGTCCCCGGACACGACATCGAAGGGGAGGTACGCGATCACGGGGGACTCCGGTATCGTCCTTGATGTGATGAAGGGGGTTTCCACGATACGCCCGATCATCGGGGCCGCCGTTGTGAAGGGTGTGGACAACGATGAGTCCGCCCTGCTCTCGATAATGAACCTCCAGGAAAAGCTGCACATAACCCTTGGCAGGAAACGCGCCAAGGTCGCCATCGGGATCCACGATCTTACCACGGTGGAGCCCCCTTTCGCCTACGACTCCTACGAACCGTCCGGGATCTCCTTCCAACCTCTGGGAAAGGAGGGGGAATGGGACCTTGAGAGGATACTCGAGGAGCACGAGAAGGGGACCGCATACGCCTGGACGCTCCAGGAGCATGAGAGATATCCTGTGATAACGGATGCTCGGGGCAGGGTCCTGTCCTTCCCTCCCATCATAAACGGGGAACTGACAAGGCTGCGCACCGGAAAGAGGGACATATTCATAGATGTGACCGGAACGGACCGGAACGCTGTATCACTTGCCCTCAACATCGTATGCTCCCAGCTAATGGACAGAGGAGGTGCTCTCTTTTCGGTGGAGGTGCGCTATCCTCCGGTCGAACCATATCTCTCTGGAGGAATGGGTGCCATTTCATGGCCAGAGTATTCCTGGACCAGGGCTGAGCTCGATCCACGATATGCATCCGGCTGGCTCGGAAGGGAACTCGATCAGGAGGAAATATCCAAGGCCCTCATGCGTATGGGGTTCAGGGACATCGAGCGTCATGGGGACATGATATCCTGCTCGGTCCCCCCATGGAGGGCGGACATCCTGCATGAGGCCGACATCGTTGAGGACATCGCCATAGGCCTGGGTTTCTCCTCCTTCCCCGGTTCCCTCCCCACAGAGCACACGACAGCTTCCGAGAGATCGATCACGACCCTTTCGAGGGTGCTTCGGGAGATCATGATCGGGCTGGGATTCCTTGAGGCCAGGACCATATCGCTATCGAACGAATCGGATCAGCTCGAGATGATGGGGCGTGAGCACTGCCCCCTTCCGCTAATAATCAATCCTATCACGACCGAGCACACCACCGTCAGGATGAGCGCTATCCCGTCCCTCCTGCGGCTGCTGTCAATGAACAGGCACAGGGACCAGCCCCAGAGGCTGTTCGAGGTGGCGGACGTCATGGTAGGTAACAGGAGCATGAAGGTCCTGACCCTCGTCAGCGAGGACATCAAGGCGTCGTTCACCGAGATCAAGGGGATCGCCAGAAGGCTGCTCTCGGACCTGGACATGGACCCGCTGCTCCTTCCCTCCTCGATGGGATGCTATATCAGGGGCAGGTCCGGAGCGTACATGGTCGCGAAGGGGGACGGGGGCTATTCCGGACCGTTCCCGGAGCTGGTCACAGATGAAGCATGGCCCCTTCTCCATTTCGGCGAGGTCCGCCCGGCGGTCCTGACGGACCTGCAGCTTGCGACGCCGGTATCCGCCCTGGAGATGGACCTGAAGCTGCTGGATACCATCACAGATAGGGCTCTATGAGCTCTGCCACCCTGTCCGGATGATGATGCTCGAGGACGTAATCCCGGGACCCGGCCGGGATCCCCTTCAGATGCTCTGGTTCGTCCCAGATCTTCAAAAGGACGCCTGCGAGGTCCTTCGGAGCGCTCGCGATTATGGGGATGTCCTTCGGATATAGCGATCGGTCGATGTTGCATATCGTCGGGATCCCCCTCGCCATCGCCTCGAGGGACACGACGCCGTGTATCCTGTAATCCTCCGACATCCAATCCACGCACAGATGGGCCTTGGACAGCCTCCTTTTGGCATCGGCGAGCGGTAGCCCCTCTATTATGTCAAGGACATAATGAGCGCCCCCTCTGTTCGCCTCCTCCACCGCGCGGATGACGTTCCTCGTGCCCTTGACCTCCCTTCTGGAGGGCATGTGGGCGATCGTCATGGGCCGCCCTCCCCGGGCGCCCATTGATCCGAGGTCCACATTCGCCAGAGGGGTTTTCTCCACCTCTACCGGATTCGGGATCCAGACCGGATCCCTGCCACCGACCCTGTCCTTCATTTCCAGCAGGTCAGGGGTGGACACGAATATGGCTCGGGCCAGGATATGGAAGGACGTCTGTTTCCCCTCCCTCAGCTCCGAACCGTGATAATGCGATATGAAACGCTTGCCGATCGCCCGATAGGGCAGAAGGGCAGCTCCAGATATGCCGATGCCGCCGTGGACGTGTATGAGATCGTATCTTGGGGCGATCCTCAATAGCTTCAGAAAAAGCGACCTGACGTTGGGCGCGGCATGGTCAGGGGGCTCCTGGTATTTCGTAGGTACCGCGAGGAGGTCGGAGACATGGCCGGCCCTCCTCTGCGCCCTCGATATCAGGTACGCAACGGAAGCCTGGTTGTTGACGTGCAGTATGCGCATGACGCTCTCGATTATGTCCCGCTCACTATTTAACTGATGAGTGTCGCAATGGACAACCCTTTTCTATCAAAGTATCGTTACAGGACCCGGTGATAGATCATGGGAATAAAAGGCAGGGAGACGTCCGTCAAGGACGCTGAAGAACTGATAAAACTCCTGAACGAGGCCCTCTCGGAGGAGTGGCTGGCATACTACCAGTACTGGATCGGGGCCAAGGTCATGGAGGGGCCCATGAGGAGCGAGATAGAGCCGGAGCTCTTGATCCATGCGAATCAGGAGCTCAACCACGCCAACCTCGTTGCGGATAGGATCGTCCAGCTGGGTGGGACCCCGGTCCTGGACCCGTCGGAATGGATCAAGCTCGGGAAATGCGCCTACGAGGCGCCCGACGACCCTTACGTCGAGGCGGTCCTGGAACAGAACCTGAGGGGAGAGAGATGCGCCATCGATCGATACCAATCCCTGGCCAACCTCACGAGCGGGAAGGACCACACAACACATCAAATGGTGGTGACGATACTCTCCGAGGAGATAGAGCACGAGCAGGAGATCGAGGACTGGCTGCTCGACATTGACAGGATGAGGCAGGACCTCATTAAGCTCAGGACATGATCAGGCTCTTATGCTGATGACTATCTGATGGGCGGTCGAATGGGCCGCGCCCATTTCGTCCTGGACCGTCAGACGAACGGTATATGTACCGATCCTCGCGTACCTGTGAGATATCATGACGCCCTCTCCCGTCGTTCCGTCCCCCAGGTCCCATTGGTAAGAGGTTATGGTCCCGTCCGTATCGACCGATCCCGACCCGTCGAAGACCACCTCGTCGCCCACCCCCGCGACCCTCGGCCCGGATATCGAAGCGATGGGCGGGATGTTCACGGGGGGGCCTCCACCTTCGAACACCTTCTTCGACTCGGAGAATGGCACATCCGCCTTAAGCATGAGGTATTTTGCTTTGACCGATCCCTCGACCATCACGAAGATCTCCGGGGAGTATGTCATGGCGGGATCCCGGACGTGAAGCGTGATCTCGAGCCGCTCGCTCCCCCTGGATGGTATGACGGCCCCGGTAGAATTGAATATGTCCCCCACGTCCTTGCCGTCCAGATACACATCTCCGACGACGTCGATCAGGGAGATCCTGAAAAGGTTGGGGTTCGAAACGTCAAGGACGATGTTCATGGTAAAGCCCTTGAGGTCCTCGTCCAGGGATCCGAGGCTCATCTCCGTGACGCTGACCACAGGCTCCCGGAACGAAAGGAGGACCGCACCCGCTGCGATCAGCGCAAGGACCAGGATCGAGGCGATGACGACGATCAGGGATAGATGCTTCCTGTTCATATGGGACGTGTATTGTGTTATAGGACTATAAATTTATATCACACGAATGAGAACGTCACCCAGCAAGTGCGATGCGGGCCTGACCGGGTAGGATCCACCGAAGGATCCGATCCGAGGGGATCCCTACTGGAGCGCTCCGAAATGTCGTTAAAAGGGAACGTAGCGATCGAAGTACAAGCGATCTCTTGATTTTTTTCCGGGCACTTCGATATTAGTACTGCGAAGTGAGAACAACAATAATATAAAGGTAATCATGGTTACGGTAACCATGGTTATCCATATCGACATCCCCCGCGTGGAAGCCGCCGCTCTGTCAAGGGCCCCGGGATGGACTTTACTTTACGGCAGAAGGAAGGTCGGCAAGACCTATCTGATCAGGAAAATGTTCGAATGTGAGATGTACGTCCTGGTCAAGAGAGGCGGTGGCGCTCTAATGGAGAACGCGCCTCTATCGAACACGGATGACATAGGCCTTGTGATGGACCTGATATCGGAAGCGTTGATGAAGGATGAAACCGTGATCGTGGACGAATTCCACCGGCTGCCGGATGAATTTCTGGACAGGATGCAGTTGGTCCACCCAAGAGGCAGATTGGTCCTGCTCGGATCGTCGTTCCACCTCTCAAGGCGGATCATGTCTAAGGGATCCCCCGTTCTCGGGCTGTTCTCCGCAGTGAGATTGTCCCTCGCCGATCCTGTTGACATACTCTCGGCGCTATCGGACCATCTCCCCCCTGATGTAGCCGTTTCGCTCTCCCCGTTCATGAGGGACCCATGGACATTGAGGTTCGCCGGGAACGACACGGTGGGATCGCTAAAAGACGTTCTCGAATTCTCCGGAGAGGCCATACCCGCCCTCCTCGGAGAGGTGTTCCTGGAGGAGGACAGGTTCCTCTCGCAGATATACGAAGGGATCATACGCTCGATCGCGAGAGGGAGGACGACCATGGCCCAGATAAGCGATGTGCTGCATTCGATGAAGCTCATCGACAGGTCCGATCCTTCGAGGATCCGGCAATACGTCCTCAACATGGAGGCCATGGACCTCATCGAGAGAACGCCCGTTTTCCAGGGAAAGGGCAACAGATATACTCTAAGATCGAAGATAATGGAACTCCATTACTACCTCGAAGAGAAATACGGGACATGGAGGGATCCCCCTCTGCCCATGGAGGATGTGATCCGGGATCGGATCCCTCATGCTGTGGAGGCGTTCGTGGGGGATCTGCTGGCGGCGGTCCTTGAAGGCACTTACAGATACCAGATATTCAAGGATCGTGAGATAGATATCATCATCACCCGTCATAACAGACCGGTCCTGGTCGGCGAGGTGAAGTGGGGATCGAAAGTGTCGAAAAGGGAGATCGACAGGTTCATCGAGATCGCATCGCCCTTCGACTGCCGTAAGGTCATTGTCACCAAAAACCCGATCGGATCCTCCGAGATCGAGAACCTAACCCCAACGGACCTGATAAAGATGGCAAAGGAGAAAGCTGGTTCCTGATCCGGATAGAAGGGGGATCCCCCTCTTGATCGGTCCTTTCCATTTAAAATAAAATATCGAATAAAATCAGTAAATGCCGATCCCGGTGTAATAGTATATCGGCTTTTATTCTGAAGGAGAAAAAATTTCCCTTTGTTTCTTCGATGATCATTCACTTGCTTCGCTTCATTTCTTTTCCAAAAAGAACCGTTCGCCTATCCTACTTACTTACAGCTCCAGGATTCTGATCATCAACTCACACTCACCCTACACCCAACCGTTCCTTCACTTCGTTCATCCACTTCCCACGCTGGCCACTCCCCCTTCTGCGCTCTGTTCGAAGGCGCGCAGAAGAGACCAGGGAAATATTTCTCTCTCCTCCCGGTTCCTCTGTTCCAAATTCTCCTTCCGATCTTTCCCAGGATCCCCTGAAGAAAGATCTTCAGGGGGTATTAAGTTATGAGCTGGCCGAATCATCTAACAAAGCTATCGAACGAAGGCTACAAGCATTTCGTAGCCAAAGCGATCCTGTTCTGGATCCTAAGAGACATGAAACATGATGTCTCATCCGAGTGGAAGGTCCCCAACGGATATGTCGATCTCTGCGATAAGACAACAAGGACCTTGTATGAAATTGAGTTCCATGTTTCGAGGAAGTACCGGAACCAGAAGATCGAGCAGTATAGGATGCCAGGTTACGAGATCATCATCGTTGATTGTTCCAAGATCCCTGCGGATGTTGAAGAGATTCGCGCTTATCTGGAACAATTCGTCGTTCCCGACTGAGCCTCCGACATTCATCTTCTTGCACATTTCCTTAGATGCATTTCTTCCTGCTGGCAACGACACAAATTCTGCTCTTGTTCGGCTCTCGTATGATTCCCTTGCGGGAATTTTCCGGACCGCGCGATCTACGATTAAGCACCGTTTTGGCCTTGTGATATACCTATTTAATTTTAATAATCCTTACGAGATATTAATAGGATAATAATTCCATTCATCTTTAACACTATTAAGGTTCAATTCCCATGCATCTTGGTCTAATGTTACTTTATCATTTAACCGACGAGTATAACAACGGAAAGATAATGAGATGGTATTATTTTCCAAACCATGAAAGTAAAAATAAGTCACTTCCGATTTTTCATTTATGCTAGATGTTGATAATCTCACAAAGGTATAATTAAAAAATTCTTCAAAATTATCTCGACTAAAATTTTTTTGTGCTTTGAGAATTATAGAATTTGAAAAGGTGACATTCAATACTTGACCATATTTAGAATTCTCGATAGATATATTACCGTTTCCGCTTTCAAATTTCAAATCGTTAATAATAATGCTAACTTCATTTACAACATCAGGTGCGGTTATTGGTAGTGGTAATAAAACATAATATTGTGATTCTCTAATCAATTCAATTTCTAAAAAATAGAGAATATCATATTTTTCATCACTGGTATTTTGGATATATATACAACCAGAACATAAGAAAAATATTGAGATGAAAAGTATCATTAAAAATTTTTTATATATATGTATCACGGTCCAATTATTATTTCTTTGTAGATTCATATTATCACTCCTTAATATTTAATTTTATAAATCCCCAATCATTAAAATCTCCAATACCATTTGATCCATCGGAGTAGTCTATTGGATATGTAGTTAATAAAAATATATAGTTCATACAACTATAATAATGAGGATAATCCCATGAATCTATTCCATTAAATCCCGTTTCTTCAGGGCGTAAACCTAATCCATGTCCCAACTCATGCATAAAGTTGGCAGCCTCCATTCTTGTTGTTAACATCCAATTTTTAGCAATAGTAAATGCATAACCCGTTTTACCACCTACTGCAGCTCCTGTTGTGTCTTCCCAATTATTTTCAGCCATTACACAATAACGAAAAACATTCTTTCTTGGATGTAAAACACCCTGATTTTCGAGAAAATTTTCCTGACAAATAGTATTGAACTCGGACTCTGTGATATCTCTATCATAAAGTATCGATTCTCCCCCACCCATGCATCCGTCATCTATGTGCAATTTCCAACTGGCCGGTCGCTTTGCTCCCTTGTCTCGCATCGACTCCACCTTCCGCTTCGCTCCAGGTGCCTTCGATGTCGCACTCGCACCCCTTTTCCCTTCGGGAAAATTCCGCAAGTGCGACCCTTCGGGCGGACGCCTGTAAGAAGCGCCGGGTAGGGACAGGGCTTTCGCCCTGCGCCCCCCCTTTAGAACCGTACGTGCGAATTTCCCGCATACGGCTCACGCCCGGAAGTATTGGCTCCGCAGAGCCCTCCATTCCAGAGGACAAGGGATGTTCATCACGGATTCAAGAGTCACAAGTCCCATCTTCAGCATCTCCTCGGCCGGAATTCTTTTGATATCGGTGTACCACCATCTCTTCTTGATGTAGCCTCGTATCCTTTGTTGAATCCATCTATCGAGGTACCAGATTCGTTGTTTTATAGTGGATAACCGAAAAAAATTACCCCAGCCTCTTATCGTTGGGTTTAGTCTCCTGATGACATTCT
>JARVGK010000002.1 GCA_029762535.1 Thermoplasmatota archaeon | reverse complement strand
CATGGTGCGGGCGATCTTGCCTCGCAGGTCCTTCCTGGCGGAATGGATTGCAGGGTGCTGGAACAGTATCCCGTGCTTGGGAGGCCTACCGCCCTCCTTGAGGAACCTGAAGAATGCCTTCTCGGCCCCGAGCACCTGCACCGTCGATGAGGGCAGCATCGCCAGCCTCTTGATACCTGCCGCACTGTGTATGAGCCTCGCTCCGATGATGGGACCCACTACCGCCTTGAGGTTGGGGGCAATCGATCCCATCTCATCGTCGATGAGCCCCTGTATGCGCTCCCTTGCAGAGCTCAGCTCCAACAGGGAGGAGGCTAAAGCGCCGATCCCCTCTAGGGATATTTCGGGATCGGGGCAGGCTACGGATAGGGGCCGGTACAGGTCCGCGTTCACTTCCTTCAAAGCGGTGAGGAACTCGCCGAAGGTCCCGGAACCGGATAGGGATGCCATCACTCCGCCATCGCTGAGATGGGAGGCCGGGGCCTCCCAGGTCTTGGACAGCCACTCGGTTATCCTCTCCTCCAGGAGGTTCGAGGAGGTGTCGATGTCCGTTAGCGCCCCCACCAGAGACAGAACTCTCTGATCGTCGATCATGTCATTTCGTCTTCCGGCGAGAATGAGGTTCGCCCCGGTCAGGAGATCGAACCCGTAACCCTTCTCCAGGGGGCCGGGTATGTCCAGGTTCGAGACGTTGAACAACAGCGCCGAGGGGGATAGCGCCCTTAGCCTCTCCTCGGCGACGAGGGTTAGTTCGTTCGTTAGAGCAAGCTCCCTCTCCCTGGGGAGGATCCCGCCGGATGAGATCACTGACAGGTCCTCGGCGATGGATGACGGTTCCTTTCCCGCGCCCGAGAACGATACCACCGAACGTGCATCCCCTTCTAACAGGAAGGTGCCGTACCATGTTGTGACCATTAGCATATTATCTCCCCTCCAATACGGTCGTCGCATATAAAGCATCGAGTGGGGGATGAACGAAACTCAATCCCGGCGTTTTGTCAGCAGCGAGGCGATGATCAGTACTCCGGCAGCGACCACTGAAACAGGGACCACAGGCAGGAATCCAAAGGAGAAGGCATCGGGTATCCATCCGAAATAGAATCCGGCATAGGTCAGCTCCCCTATGGCGATCGACGATATGCAGCCCCATTTCGTAGCCCTTTTCCAGTAGAGGGCGGCGATCGTGGTAGGAAAGAGCACCGCGAGCCCCGTGAACGTGGTCCTGGTCAGAATGTCGAATATCGCCTCCACCCTGAAGAGGGCGATGGCGAGCCCTGAAAGGGCGAGCCCCACAACGAAGACCTTCCCTGCTATGTATTGTTCCCTATCGCTCGATCCCTTCCTTAACCACACCCCGTATACGTCCCTCGTGAGCATGGAGCTCAAGACAAGAAGCTGTGAATCGGCCGTGGACATGAGCGCAGCGAAGGCCCCGGCCATGATCGCCCCGGCCGCCCAAGCGGGGGCGTACTCGGCGACCATCATGGGGAGGATCGAGTCCGGCCCCGAGCCGATAAGTCCTGGGAACGTCAGGTTTCCCCAGACCCCGATGAGAACGGGTCCCAGGAACAATGCCATCGTAACGATCGGGTAGAGCACCATTGAAGTCCTTATCGCCTTCTCGTCCCTGGCGGCGTAGAACCTGGTCCAGAGCTGCGGGAACATGGGGTCCGCGAGCGTCCACAGCAGCATGTAGGAGATCCAGACCTTAACGGTGAAAAAACCCCCACCGCCTGGCCTTGTCATCAGATCGGGGAACCTTTCGGCGATCTGGGTGTTCGCGAATGTGAAACCGCCCAGTCCCCAGGAGACTATCCCAACCGCCGATATGATGGTTACCAACATCACGATCCCCTGCAATACATCGGTATAGGCATCCCCTCTCATACCCCCGAACAGGACATACACCAGAATGACCAGGGTTATGATCGCCGCCCCTCCCTCGTAGCTTACTAGACCGTTCGTAAGCTGAGTCAGGGCGATACCCCCCCCGACCGCCTGTGTCGCAAGATAGGGGATGGTGAAGACCACCATCACTGCCATGAACATCAGGCGAAGAGTGGTTGAACCCATTCGGTCTCCTATCAGCTCAGGCGGAGTTATGTAGCCTTTCTGCTTTCCGAGCTTCCAGAGCTTCCTTCCTATGAAGTAGAAGGATACGGCCATGAACCCGGTCCCGAAGGCCATTATTCCATAGTAGGCGAATCCTATCTTGTAGGATGCCCCTGCGAATCCGAAGAACGTGAACGCCGAGAAATTGGTGGCGGCAAGGGAGAAGAAGAGGACGAGAGGCCCAATGCTTCTTGAGGCCAGGAAATAATCCTCCGTGGTCCTTTTGGACTTGATGTGGGAGTAGACCCCGATGGCAAGAAGAAGGAGGAGATAGGAGCAGAATATCACCAGGGCGATGTCCATCATTTCCCCTCCGTTGTCCAGAAGTACCTTGCGAAAAGGATGAAAGAAATGAACAGCACTCCCTCGAGGGCCATCGTGTAGATGATCACATGGGGCAGTCCGAAAAACGCAGGGGAGGTGGATCCCCAAGTCCATAGATCTATCGATAGTATGAATATCAGCGAAAATGTCGCGACGTAGAACCATTTGTTCCGCAGCAGTTCCAAGGCATCAGGCCCCCGGAGGGTTTCCTGGATTGGGGGGCTGGAAACCTTTGAAACAATGCCCTTTACGGACCATGAAGGACATTTTCCTTTTTGTCGTTTTCGATTGGGGCAGAGTGATATCCCTTCAAGGTTAGATGATGAATAGCTCTCGGGCAGAGCATGGTCCATCTCCAATAACGATGATCATGGATGGAGAATGGCATGGGAAAAGCGGAGGGGTCGATCTTGAGATCGTAGCGTTCTTCCATTTCCTTGTCATCAAGGCCTTCGCCGGGATGAGGAAGAAAGAGGAGAAGGTGGAGGAGGCGACCACAAAAGCCTGCCCCTTCTGCGACACGCGGATCTCCTTGAAGGCCACAAGGTACCCCAACCGCACCTCCAATGTCGAATGATCGGACCATCCCGTATTGGCCATGTAAAGGGTTTAATTAGCGTATATGCGATCCATCCTCATGAGCGGAGACATTGTTCATCCCACTCTTGAACATATAAGGGCGGCCCACGATAGGATCAGGCCGCACGTTCACAGGACCCCGGTGATGACCTCCGGATCGATCGATTCCATTTCCGGATCCTCCATCTTCTTCAAATGCGAGAACCTGCAGAAGGTCGGGGCGTTCAAGGCCAGAGGGGCCGTCAACGCGGTCATGTCACTGAATGAAAATGGGGCGAAAAAAGGTGTCGCAACCCATTCATCGGGCAACCACGCCCAGGCCCTCGCCTATGCCGCATCACTGAGGGGGATCCCCTGCCACATCGTCATGCCCAGGAACGCCCCCCTGGTGAAAGTGGAAGCGGTCAGGGGTTATGGGGCTAGAATAGTGTTCTGCGAGCCTACGCTCGCGGCCAGGGAGGAAGCTCTGGAGGAGGTGGTAAGTAGGACCAAAGCCGCCTTCATCCCTCCGTACGACGATCCGAGGATCGTCGCTGGACAGGCTACGGCGGCGATCGAACTCTTCGAGGATGTGCAGGACCTCGATGCGGTGATGACGCCCGTAGGAGGCGGGGGGCTACTTTCCGGCACCTGCCTGGCTGCGAAGTATACATCGAAGAGAGTTGCGGTCATCGCTGCCGAGCCTTCAGGCGCGGACGACGCCTACAGATCCCTTGCACGGGGCCGTATAGTGCCCTCAGAGGATCCTAATACGATATGCGACGGTTTGCTCACATCATTGGGGAAATTGAATTTCGATATCATATCCAGATCGGTGAGCAGGATTGTGAGGGTGGAGGACGCCTCCACGATAAAGGCTATGAGGCTCATCATGGAGAGGCTTAAGATCGTCGTTGAGCCCTCGGCCTGCGTCACGCTCGGCGCCCTTTTGGAAGGCCAGGAAGATCTCCTTGGAAAGAGGATAGGGATCATACTTTCGGGTGGAAACGTGGACCTCTCGAAACTGCCATGGAATGATCCGAGGTGAGATCGATGCCCATCGAGGTCAAGACCGTAGGAGAGGGCATGGACGTGCTCTTCCTTTTGGGTTATGGCATAACGTTCGAGCAGCCGGGGACGAAATGGCTAATGGACCTTTTTTCCGAGCGTGGGCTCAGGACCACATTCGTGAGACTGCCCACGGACCTGAAAGATCACCGGACGGACCTGTTCGAGCCCTGCCTCAAGATCGAGGATGAGCTGGGAGAACATGCGCTGGTAGGTCTTTCGATGGGAGGTCTTGTCGGAGCATACATGGACAGGCCGAGGCGGAGGGTGTTCCTGAGCCCTTTCTGGGGCGTCAGTAGATCCCTCCATTACATGGGTTATGACCTTGCGCTGCAGAAGCTAAAAAAGGTCCGGTTCAGGTTCCTGCCGCGCACGTTCACGAGGAAGGACGCCGGATACCATGCCGTTCACGAGGATATCGTCGGGATCCCCGCCTTTCTCTCGTTCTCGACCCTCTACCAGATGGTGAGCATGCAGAAAGCGATCCCGCCGCCGAGGGAGAATGATGTTGTGTATCGATTCCAGGATGACAGGATAATCTGCCACGATGCGATAGATGCAAGGGGCGGGGACCTAAGAGAATACTCGGGGGGCCATCTCGTCCACCTAGTAAAGGAAAGGGACGCGATCTTTAATGAGATCCTATCGATCCTGGAGTTTACCCTCTAATGGCCCAAGTCACCAAAATTTGACATTACCAGGCTTAAAAAAGGTATAAATAGCAGTTGATGCCTGAATGCCTGAACTGGTGATCGGTGTGCTGACAAAACTCGCGGTAAAGAACTTCAAGGCACATGCGGATACGGATCTCGATCTCAAACCGATCACCGTTTTCATAGGGCCGAACAATTCGGGGAAATCCACTATTTTTCAGTTACTTCTCCTGTTCAAGGAAAAATTGTACTTGAACAAAGAAGTGTTGTATTCAATGGACCAAGGATCATTCAGTGAGAATACGAATGATAGTTTGTCAAGGCTGGTCGACCTTGGTTCAAAACCGCAGGATATGATAAATGATATTCTGAGAGGGATCTCGATCGAAATCAAGGGTAATGCTTTGATCAAAGACACCATCAGCAAGAGAATAGGGTTCAAAGAAGGTTATTCAGAGGTATTTTATGAGTTCGATGAAGAATTGAAGATAACAAAATGTGATTACTACGGAAAAATGGACAATGAATATATCATTGACATAAGAAACAAGGATGCTTTGAACGACCCTAACATGAATATAACCGTCCAAAATAGTGACGTTGATATTGTCTTATTCTATTCTCCAAATTTCCTGAGGCCGACCAACCATTATAATGTTAAGGTTCCGGATAGAAATGATGAAAAGCGATATTCTCACATGGCAAAACAGATGCTTGGATTGTTTGAAAATCTTGTTCGTTCATGGACGTTCATTTATGGGATCAGAGGTTTCGAGACACATACGCAGGAATTGATAAACGGGTGGAGCAAGGAAAGAACGGAATACCTGGAACTCGATATCAGATCAAAGATAATATCCGCCATGATGCTTTCGAATAAGGATGTCGCTGACAAGATATCCAGATGGTTCAAGGAGCTACTGGAGATCGATGTATATGCGGAACTGGTCGGTGACAAGAGGTCGATTTTGAAGATCAGATCAGATAAGAACAATTTGCTGATAAACGAAGGGCTGGGATCCCAGCAGATGCTGCATATGCTCATCCCCATCGCCTTGTCCGATGAGTTGGATACGATATTGATCGAGGAGCCGGAGATCCATCTTCATCCGAGGACACAATCGGACCTGATGAAATTGTTCATCAAAGTCTGGAAGGATGAGAACAAGCAGATCATTTTCTCGACGCATTCCGAACACATGATCTATCCGATACTTTCATCCATCTCCCGTGGAGAACTTAAGAAAGAGGATGTGGCCATCATCTATTTTGAAATGAAAGACGGCGCTGTTAGAACCTCAAATGTGGAGATAAACGATCGGGGTATGGTCAAGGGAGGCCTTCCCGGTTTCTTCGAAGCCGATCTTTTGGAGATGAAGGATTTCTTCGGGGACCAGTGATCGATTTGGCAAAATGTCAATTTGTCATCGACGAGAACGTGATCATATTCTTCGTCAAGGACGAAGGGGATTCATCGCCTTTCATGAAAGAATTCATCATGTCGAGATCGATATTCTGTTTGAATGAGAAACTGTACAGGAGGTATTGGGGTCATTTGGAGGAACTGGGTAAAGATTATTCCCAGATCAACTTCTTCAAAGTGATAAAGAGGGTCCTGATCGATTCCGATAGAATTGAATATTGTCCCGAGGATGTTTGCGGCGAAGGATCGGAACATCATCTGGATTTCTTAGATATCAACCAAAAGGATCGGTTCCTTCTTCCGATAGCAAGGTTCTTCGACAGACCGATCGTTTCCCAGGATGGACCCTTGAAGAGCGAGATCGACAGATCCGACAGATGCAAAGTGGAATGTATCAGGCCAGCCGAAGGCTTGGCCATGATCCTCGCCTGATACTTTTTCTCACTTTTCTACATCGGCGATCATAAAGTCCGCAGTGTCATGAAGAGGCATGGATAGATTTACGATCGTTGTACCCTCCATATCTTCAGTGGCCCCCTACATGCCCCCATCCTGCTCTTTCTACACAGTATAATGTCCCGGTAAGGGCGATCCCTAAGAGGAAGGAGGGTATGTAAATATGGGGAGAGATCATACGGTATCCATGGGGCATTCAGGGTATGAAGTAAGACGGTACGAAGCCGGGATCGAACACGTCCTCTTCGTCATGGGGTGGGGGAACGACTTCGATCAACCCGGGATACTCTGGTTCCTGAAACGCCTGAAGGAAATGAACTACTCCGTCACAGCCGTAAGGATCCCCGTCGTTATCCGGGACTTCAAGAGGGAGGTCATAGATCCTGTCTGGGAGTTAACCTCCGAGGGCGATCCCCCGATACTTGTAGCCCACAGCATGGGGTGCATCGCCGGGAGATATATGGAATGGGCCAAAAAGAGGATATTCCTCAGTCCCTTCTGGGGGATCCCGGAGCACAGGCGAATACCTCTCATGGGGCCTATCCTCTCCACATTCAGGTTCTCTGGCATCCCTCTCTTCTACAGAGGCTATGAGAGGCCCCAGATAGGGGATATCACAACGGAGAAGGATATGGAGGCGATCCCGAGGAGGATATCCCTCAGGACCATATACCAGTTCCGTAAGGCTCAGGTGGGCATGCCGCCTCCGCATACCGAAGACACCATATACTATTCAAGGTCCGATAACATCATCGATACTTCCCTCATTGAGGGATCCCCATGCCGGAAGAGCGAATTCGAAGGAGGGCATGCCTTCTTCACAAGCTCCTGCAGGGAAAAGGTGATGAGGGACATACTATACGATCTGAGGGGTGGAAATGGCTGAGCGAATAGTATTGAAGGACGTTAAAAAGACGTTCAAGATGGGAGAGGTGGATATCAAGGCACTTGACGGCGTGGACCTTGTCATAGACAGGGGGAAATTCGTCGTGGTCCTGGGCCCCTCCGGATCGGGAAAGACCACGCTTTTGAACGTCATAGGCGGCATAGATACACCTGATTCCGGATCGGTGATCATCGACGGTGAGGATATAGCGGCATACCCTGAATCCAGGCTGTCCGCGTACAGAAGGGATTCCGTCGGATGGATATTCCAGTTCTTCAACCTGATCCCGTCCCTGACCGCTCTGGAGAACGTCGCTCTCTCCCTGGACATGGCCGGGGATCGAAAAGATATGATGGAGAGGGCGAGGGAGTATCTGGAACATGTCGGGTTGAAGGACCGGGTCGACAGCTTTCCGTCCCAGCTCTCCGGCGGGGAGCAGCAGAGGGTCGCCATAGCCAGAGCGCTCGTCAAAAGGCCCAGGATAGTCCTGGCGGACGAGCCGACGGGTAACCTCGACCAGGAGACCGGTATGACCATAGCCTCTCTCATGAGGGATATATGCTCCAGGGAGAAGAAGACTTTCATCGTCGTCTCCCACGACCCGAAGATATCCAGTCTTGCGGATGTCGTCATCAGGATCAGGGACGGCAAGACCTACGAGGGGTGAGGGATGTGAGGCTGCTCGTGAGAAAGACCCTTAGGGACATGCTGCGGTCCAAACTGAGGTCGATCTCGATCGTCCTTGCGATCATGCTCTCGGTAGCACTGGGAATAGGCCTGGTGAACGCCACGTACGGCGCTATAAGGTCCTTCGATGAGCGTCTGGATGCCACCAACTACATGGACCTGTCGATAAACTTCGACCGGTCCGCGATCGATGTATCCGAGATCGATAATTTGCCATCGGTCGAGCATTCCCTGCCCAGGAACTTCATCTTGACCAGGGCTGCATACTCCGGTTCGACTTACAAGGCCCATATCATCTCATCGGCTTTCGATCCGGAACCGCCTTATGCTTCGGTGAACGGCATTCAGCTCGTCAAGGGCAAGTATTTTTCAACCCCGGATGCGAGGGAATGCATCATAGGCAACCAGTTCGCCAGGGAGAGAGGGGTGGGTTTGGGGGATCGAATATCGTTCTTCTCGGACTCGGACCCCGTGGATTTGATCATAGTGGGCATCGCGGCATCTCCGGAGTATCTCTATGTCATCGACGAGGCCGGCTGGCCACAGCCATCATTACTGGCCCCTGTCTTCGTTTCCGACCAGGTGGCATGGGCTTCTTTCGGCCTTGAGAACGGCACATACAACCAGATCGTGATCGATCTTGAAAAGGATATGGACGAGGAAGCTACCGGGGCCATACTGGAGACGCTCATAGCTGAAGGGATCACCGTCCGCTCAGCAGTTCCGGGATCGGAGAGCCCCGATTACGCGTTCTCGAGGACCGATGCCGAGGCGATGGGGCAGACCGGTTGGGCTTTCGGGATCATCATCATGATCGTCACGGGCGTGGTCATATACAATTCGCTGACCAAGCTGATCCATTCACAGAGGACCTATATCGGAGTGATGATGGCCATGGGCGGGAACAAGGGATACATAGTGTCACATTACACATTGTTCGGGTCCTTCCTGGGGCTGGCCGGGGCTGTGCCCGGGATCCTGTTCGGATACATCCTCTCCTACGTCACCGTCCTCGCGTACGCCGACGTCATCGGGTTGGTGGACCCCGTGACAGATCTGAATCCGGCATACCCTCTGATATTCGTCATACTTGGAGTGGCCATTTCGACGGCAGCGGCGGCCCTGAGCGCGTTCAGGATACTCCGGATAGGACCGAGGGAGGCCCTGTATTCCAGCTATCGCACCGTGGATTTCAACAAGAAACCCTTCATGGAGCGATTCTTACAGCCGTTCATAGGGAACAGGGTCCTTCCCAGGATGATCGTTCGCGACATCTCCCGTCACAGGGTACGGACCCTTATGACAGTGTGCGCTCTGTCCGTATCCCTCGTACTGGTCTTTGCGAGCATCAGCATGGTAGTGGGGTTCACCAGGCCTCTTGAGAGGAATTACGAGGAATACGAGATGTTCGATGCCAGAGTGGTCCTGTCCGAGGGAGTGGACCGTTCATCCATACGCGAAGCCATTAACGCGAGCGAACTGGACCTCATCTACGAGCCAGCATTGGAGGAGTTCGTTCCGCTGTATGACTCCGATGGCATGCATTTCGTCAGGCTGCAGGCATACACCAGGGATACGAAATTGAGGAGATACAACGTCATCGAAGGGTCACAGGACCACGAAAGAGGGGCGTTGATGGGGTCCAAATTGGCCAGGGACCTCTCTTTAGGGGTGGGGGACGAGGTCATAATAGGACTGGGGAGCTCAAATGCCAGTCTGATGATCGTCGGGATCACGGGAGAGCTCATGGACGATTCGATAATGATGGAACTCGAGAATGTCATCTCCCTTAGAGGCGATGGGGAACGGATCGATACGTTCGTCGTTGGAGGTTTGGACGAGGGGGACAAACCCCTGTTCGAGGAGGCGCTGAGGAGCGGTCTCAACGTTACCAATATCGTATATTCATCCGATGTCCTCCATGGGATGGAGGCGATGATGCAGGGGATCACCGCCATACTCTACATATTCATCCTCTTCGGGGTCCTGGCCGAGGTCCTTTTCATTGGGACAACGGTCACCCTCGGGATCCTCGATCGCCAGGACGATCTCGTGAACCTGAGAGCGATGGGAGTCCGCCCCATGAGCATTCGGAGGATGCTGGTCCTCGAGACCGCAGGCTTGATCCTGGCATCCTTCATTATCGGTTTCCCGCTCGCTTATTACGCCACCGTATGGTCCTTTGCCTACATTGCCCGGGACATCATGTATTTCGTGCTCGAGGTCCCTGTTTTGGTCTATTTCGCGACGGCGGCTATCGCCCTGTTGACGGGCTTGACCACTGCCTTCATTTCTGCATGGCATATCGGAAAACTCCAGATAGCCCTGCACATCAGGAACAGGCTCACTGCCTAGATGGCCATTGCCCTTTCCACCATTATGATTGCGTCCTCGATGCTTTCGGATATCACGGTCAATCCATGCCCCCTCCAGACAAGCAGGCGGGATGACGAGGCCTCCTCCGCGGACGTCTTGGCGAGCTCGAGGGATCCCGGCAATAGCTCTGGTATCATACGTATCCAGTCCGGAGGATCCGAAATGGAGGAGATCCTCTCAAGGAGGGGATCATCGTGGAAGTGCAGGATCGAGATTTCGTCCAAGAGGAGAGCCTTGTAGATCTCCAGATGGGCGGCGATCTCGGAGGATGGCGGTCCGACGCCATAGATGAGGGACATCGAGGAACCTTGTTCGATACGATATGCACCGATGTTCAACAACGGGCGTTCCATGACCTCCTTCATCGTGGACCCCGCCCGCGTGATGAACAGTAATGAATCGATGAGCTCTGTTTGGTCTCCAGGAACATCGAAGCGCTCAAGGGCTGGAGCGGTACATGAGGACTTACGATGCAGGACCGAGATGTTGCCGAAATTGGACGGGTCCAATTCGGATAGGTGCAGCCATCCGGCCGCGGAAGCGATACTGTCGAACGAACCGTTAACATGTTCCGATCCCATTTGCGATCCCGCCGCGAATGTGGAATGGATCGTAAGTAACGGAGATGGATCAGGAGGACTGGAGCTTCTCCCTGTGGGAGTAGAGGAGCCATCCTGTTAGGCCGCCTAGGATCATGACCGAGCTTATGGAGTAGAGACCCAGGTCGAAGAATATCCCCTGGGGGATGAGGGCCACGGCGGTCCAGATGACCAGCAGGAGGATCCCGGCGAGCATCAGAAGGAAGAAAAGCCCTTTTATTATGTTGTCTGGCAGTTTGATCTCTTTTTCCTCGGCCATTGATATCGGGGAGGCGAACATGCTGCTTCTTATTAACATTATCGCAGGAGATGTTATCCTGAAGGGATCTACCCCGACCGCAAGGGTAATATATATTTTGAATAATCCCTCGCCCCGACAGCATAGCCCCGTAGTGTAGCGGTCTAGCATAGGAGACTCTGGATCTCTTGTCACCAGTTCGAATCTGGTC
This sequence comes from Thermoplasmatota archaeon, assembly GCA_029762535.1. Taxonomy (GTDB): domain Archaea; phylum Thermoplasmatota; class Penumbrarchaeia; order Penumbrarchaeales; family Penumbrarchaeaceae; genus JARVGK01. The sequence goes on along the minus strand of JARVGK010000002.1, from coordinate 126,011 downwards.
GGGGCTACCACTATTCCATCTCTATTAATGTGAAGGCTATATGGAATAGTGGCTGCACAATCATAGCCTCTTTCGGGGTGGGGATCCGTTTTCTTGTGTTCTAAAATTTCGGGGAAATTTTAGCGGGGCTACCACTATTCCATCTCTATTAATGTGAAGGCTATATGGAATAGTGGCTGCACAATCATAGCCATGTTCGGGGTGGGGATCCGTTTTCTTGTGTTCTAAAATTTCGGGGAAATTTTAGCGGGGCTACCACTATTCCATCTCTATTAATGTGAAGGCTATATGGAATAGTGGCTGCACAATCATAGCCTCTTTCGGGGTGGGGATCCGTTTTCTTGTGTTCTAAAATTTCGGGGAAATTTTAGCGGGGCTACCATTACATTATAATTAAACCGACCAGTTCGAACTGGAGGAAGATCAAATCCTACTCAGATCGAAAGCGAGAGGAAGGCTGGAAGTGATGCGAGCATCCCCAGGCTGTGAACGTTATGCGCCAGCATCGGCCTCCTGAAGGAAAGTACGATGACCGATAGCAGGATCGCATCGCAGATGGAGATCAGGATGATGTAGGATATGCTCCATCCAACGAATGTCAAAGGCAGTATGCTCATACCCACAGTCGCCATGATCAGGGTCCCTGCGATGGACAACGATGGCTTCACCCCGATCCACTGCGGTAGAGTGGGCCTCTTTCCCCTATCCCCCTCGAGGTCCTTGACGTCGTTGATCACCTCTTTTGCAAGCCCGTTGACGACCGCCATGGAGCATAGTATGACGAGAAGCAGTGTGATCCTCTCGAGGGATCCTCCCAGAAGGAGGGGGAAAGCGAAAAGCACCGCAATGGCGATGTTGCCCAGGAACCCCAACCGCTTGAGTTTGATCTCGTATAACAATCCCAGTCCCAAACCGATGATGTATATGAGCATGGGCAGAGCGCTCTTTCCGACCATCGCTCCGATAAAAGCGAATAAGAGCGAGGCCAATATCACTCCCAGGAGGTATCTCTCGGTCAGCCTCAGAGAGATCCTCCCTGAAGCAAGTGCCCTCTTCTCGTGTATCATCCGATCGATCTCGAGATCCCCCATGTCGTTAAGTATGTTCAGGGCCGCCACAAGGAAGAACGTGGACAAGCCCCACATCAATAGCGGCAGGGGTCTTGAAGGGACCAATCTCCTCGAGGACACAGCGAGGCCAACCCACACCGCGATCGAGCTTATGGCACAGTCCTCGGGCCTGATTATGGAGAGCATGCCACGAAGCCTTTTCATCGGACCCGGAGCGAACATCAAGGGATAAATACTTGGCTGTGCGGCAGGGTTATTGTTCGGACCTTTATTCAAAATCCCCACTCGACGATTGACAGATATAATTAGTACCATGGCATTAGCTGTACTGGTGACCCGTAATGGTCGAGGAAAAAATGGTCCCGAAGGACTTCATAAGGGAGATCATAGACGAGGACAACGCCTCGGGCAGGTTCGATGGGAGGATACATACCAGGTTCCCGCCCGAACCCAACGGATACCTGCACATAGGGCATGCGAAGTCGATCTGCCTGAACTTCGGGATCGCAGGGGAATATGGGGGAAAATGCAACCTGCGCTTCGACGACACCAACCCCGCCAAGGAGGAGGAGGAATACGTCAGTTCGATCAAGGATAACGTGAGATGGCTGGGTTTCGACTGGGAGGAAAGGCTGTACTTCGCCTCGGATTACTTCGAGCAGATGTATAAATGGGCAGTGGACCTGATCAAGAAGGGCAAGGCCTACGTCGATGACCATACCGCCGATGAGATATCCAGAATGAGAGGTTCGCTGACAGCCCCTGGAATAGAGAGCGAGTACAGGAACAGGAGCACTGAGGAGAACTTAGAGCTGTTCGAGAGGATGAGAAAAGGGGAGTTCAGGGACGCAGAGAAGGTCCTGAGGGCCAGGATCGACATGTCGCATCCCAACATGAACATGAGGGATCCGGTCATGTACCGCATCCTGCACTCGACGCATCACAACACCGGGGACGAATGGTGCATCTATCCCATGTACGATTGGGCTCATGGGTTGGAGGATTCGATAGAAGGTATCACCCATTCGATATGCACTCTGGAGTTCGAGAACCACAGGCCGCTCTACGACTGGTTCCTGGACGAACTTGAGATATATCATCCCCAGCAGATAGAGTTCGCAAGGCTTAACCTGACATACACCGTCATGTCCAAGAGGAAGCTCCTGGAACTGGTCCGGAAGAAGCTGGTATCCGGCTGGGACGACCCCAGGATGCCCACGATAAGCGGTATGAGAAGAAGAGGTTACTCTCCCGCGTCCATCAGGGATTTCTGCTCCCGGATAGGCGTCGCGAAGATTAACTCCACGATCGCCATAGAGACGCTGGAGCACGCCGTCAGGGAGGACCTGAACAGGACGTCTCCCCGCTACATGGGCGTACTTGACCCCCTGCTGATGAGGATCGAGAACTACGAAGGGGAGGACGAGATGGATGTCATCAACAATCCCGAGGACCCATCCGCTGGCAGGAGGAAGGTCCCTTTTTCAGGCGAGGTGTATGTCGAAAGGGAGGATTTCATGGAGGACCCACCCCCGAAGTTCTACAGGCTGGCTCCAGGAAGGGAGGTCCGGCTGAGGAACGCGTATCTCGTCACCTGCACGAATGTGGTCAAGGACGGGAGCGAGGTGAAAGAGATAGTGTGCAAGGTGGATCCCGCCTCCAGGGGAGGGGATGCCCCTGACGGCAGGAAGGTGAGGTCCACCCTGCACTGGGTGTCGGCCAAACATGCGATCGATGCCGAGGTGAGGCAGTATGACAAGTTATTCACGGTTGAGGATCCCCTCTCGATGCCCGGGGACTTCACAGAGTATATCGACCATGATTCGCTGAAGGTCCTCAAGGGGTGCAAGGTGGAGCAGATCGTCGGGAAGCTTCCACATCTCTCACGTTTCCAGTTCGAGAGGTTAGGTTACTTCTGCATCGATCCGGACAGCGATCCCGACAGGCTCGTGATCAACAGGACCATAACGCTGAGGGACACCTGGGCCAAGGTCAAAGGCAAGTGATGTTCCGATAAGATTTATAAAGGACCTCTTCATTGGGCGCTTCTACCACGACAAAGGGTTGCTCCCGTAGTGTAGTGGCCAATCATGCTGGCCTCTCGAGCCAGCGACACGGATTCAAATTCCGTCGGGAGCACCAACATCTTATCATAGATGTAATACCCCTTGATGTAACGCTAGGATTTGACGGTAGGGATTTGAATCCCACCAATTGATCACTGACCAGTCAGGGTTCTCGTGAGATGCGTATCTCTATTTGACGATCAGCATCTCGCGAGATGCGGAAAGTCACAGGTGACTTTCCAAGCATCAAATTCCGTCGGGAGCACCAAATTTTTCATTGCTTAGATGTGTGCTCCCTTCTCGCATCCATTTCCTTCCGTCAAATATTACCGTTCCCGGAAATGGATGCTTTACATTGCCTCTATACGAAAAATGCCCGTTGGGCATTTTCCTGGACCTTTGGACTTGAATTATCGTCATATTATGGACAGTCCAAAGGTTCCGTCGGGAGCACCAACATCTTATCATAGATGTAATACCCCTTGATGTAACGCTAGGATTTGACGGTAGGGATTTGAATCCCACCAATTGATCACTGACCAGTCCGGGTTCTCGTGAGATGCGTATCTCTATTTGACGATCAGCATCTCGCGAGATGCGGAAAGTCACAGGTGACTTTCCAAGCATCAAATTCCGTCGGGAGCACCAACATCTTCATTGCTTACAAGTGTGCTCCCTTCTCTCATCCATTTCCTTCCGTCAAATAGTAAAGTTCCCGGAAATGGATGCTTAACATTGCTTTTATACGAAAAATGCCCGTTGGGCATTTTCCTGAACCTTTGGATCTGATTTCCCGTCAATGTGAGGACGATCCAAAGGTTCCGTCGGGAGCACCAACATCTTCTCATCAAAGTAACACTCATTGATGTAACACTAGAAATTGACGATAGGGATTTGGATCCCATTGATCATCCACTCGGCATCCCGGGATTCATATGTGATGCGTTATAACGGGACCAGTTCGTAATCCTCGGATCCAAGGCCGATCCCGGCAGCGTATCTTATCTGATGGTAACCGTCCGTATTCGGCCTCAGCCCCTTGAACTTGTCCTCTCCCCGGGCGAGGTTTCGCTTAAGATGGGATCCCTTGATCCCCTCCTGGGCGTTGACAAGGTCGAAGCATGCACGGTCCAGGGCGACAGGGTCCATCGATGCCAAAATACCAATATCGGGGACGATCGGACTGTCGCTCCAGGGAACGCAGTCGCAGTCGGGGGAGATCTGCATGAGGAAATTGATGTAGCCCACCTTGCCCTTCTTGTCCTTGACGGCGGCGAAGGCATATTCAACCATCCTCTCGTTGAAGGGGGGGATCTCCGATCCCCAATCGAGACCTATGGCGTCGTTCTCGCAGACCGTCATGCACTCGCCGCAGCCTATGCAAGTCGCCTTGTCGATCCTGGCCTTACCCTGGATAACCTTGAGGGCTGATACGGGGCACACCTCGGTGCAGAGGCCGCAACCGATGCAGACGTCGGGGTCCACATTGGGCCTCGCGAAATGCTGGTCCATCTTTCCGTACGCGGTGGCGCATCCCATCGCCACGTTCTTTATCGCTCCTCCGAATCCCGCCACCATATGGGCCTTGAAATGCGTCATCACTATCATCGAATCGGCGTGGAATATGTCTCCTGCGATCCTTGCGCTCTTTATCCTCTTGAGGTCAACCTTCACGCTTACAGCATTCTTGCCCGTCAACCCATCCGCTATGATCACGGGGCATCCCAATACGGCAGCATCGAACCCGTTCTCCACGGCGGTCCTCAGATGGTCCACCGAGTTATGCCTCGAACCCTTGTATAAAGTGTTCGTATCCGTGGCAAAGGGGGATCCCCCGAGTTCCTTTACCCTCCGGGCGATCCTCCCGACGTGCGAGGGCCTTATGTGTGCATCGCATCCGCTCTCGCCGAAATGCAGCTTCAACGCTACCAGGTCTCCCTTTTCGATGATCCCGTCCATTCCGGCCATATCGAAAAGCCTGACGAGCTTGTTCTGTGTATTTCCCTCCTCGGACCTGCTCTTTAGATCGGCGAAGAATACCTTTGACGTCATATATATGCCTCGCAGCCATCCTCATGCGGTCAAAGGGAATTAATCCTTCTGTGGAGGCTTCGGAAATCTTTATGACGATTACCGACCATGTAAGAGGCCATATGGCACCCCCTTTGAGGAAAGCGGCATATGCGGTATTGGTCCTGGCACTGTTGGCCCTCGCCATGGTCCGATCCGCCTCGGCCGCACCTTATGAGGATGGTGTGATATATACCGAGGCCCAAGATATTGGCCGCCCTAACAGGATCGCCGTGATAGAGGTCAAGGACCACGGCATCATCAAGTTCGAGCTATACGAGAACATGACCCCTATCACGACACAGAACTTCATTGATCTCGCCCAGTCGGGCTTCTATGACGGGATCAAGTTCCACAGATGCATAGACGATTTCGTAGCCCAGACGGGGGATCCGAACACCAGGAACCTAAATCCATACGATGACGGCATGGGCGGTTCCGGAAAGACCATCCCCCTCGAGATCAACCACGACGCGACCCATATCGACGGGGCATTGGGCATGGCCCGCTCCTCGGAGCCGGACAGCGCGTCCTCGCAGTTCTACATATGCGACGGGCCGCAGCATGGTCTAGATGACAAGCCCCGGATGGATGCTGGAAATGGGCATGGATATGCTGTCTTCGGCGTGGTGATAGAGGGATTGGACGTTGCCAAAAGGATCGCCGCCACCGAAACATATGGTAACAGGCGCCCTCTGCTTAAGGACCATCCCGTAGATGATATCGTTATGACGAAGGTCTACATCATCGAGGGCGAATGGGACAATAAAACGGAGGATGAGCCCGTCGAAAAGGGAGAGGCCAGAACCCTTCCGTTCCCAACGGCCCTGGTCTCGGCCTCCGTCATTGCAGTATTGATAACGAAGAAGCTATGCCGATCTCGAAAGGTATAGCATTATCGTCGCTGCAACCTGCGATATGCTCTCTATCCGGGAGGCGGAATCGTTAATCGAGAACAGGCACTGCATCGCCTTAATGCAGTCTGAGGTGGCGAGTATCCTCTCCTTCCCCGATCTGCTGGCTGCGGTGGACTCCACCCTTTGAGCCATGTTCGATATGTAATCCGTATGCGGGGAAGGTTCTCTCTCCTTCCATATGCGATGCGTGCGTATCCTCTCAAGGGCCCTCTGTTCCGGATCCCCCTCTCCGGCGATCAGCCGCCTGTACAGGCCGAACGAGGGAAGAACGGATGTCCTCCATACCTGCAGGAACTCGTCCCATATCAGATCGCATATGTCCCTGTCATTGCGCGGGAGCAGAGTCAGGAACCTCAAAGAGTCCTTGGCCATATTCTCTATCTCATCGTTCACCGCCTCGTGAGCCTGTATCAGCAGGAAATGGCCCGGCGGCTCGAGCGGGGGCGGATCCCAGAGCAGGTTCAGCGAATCGGTGAAAACTGCGTCTATCGAGCTCTCAACGGTCTGTATCGAGTACAGAAGGTCCGAGAGGGCGGATCCCGATCCCTCTATATCCAGTTCGTACACCGAATCGGCGAAGGACGATGCCGCATCGATGGATCTCAGAAGTAGTTCGGAGCACATCGCCTCCATCTGTACCATGCTGTGCTTCGGATAGAGGAAGGAGCATGTGTATACGGGGTCCTTGAAATGCAGTTTGAAGCCCAGATCCCTCGAGAGCCTCTCGAGATCGCTCCTGAGCTTCCTGTTGAGCCCGCTGTCCGCGGGCCTATTGATGTTGATGTCCACATATCTGTCCTTGAGCGACATGGAAAGAAGCATCTCTTTGAGCTCTTCCATGTCGGAGGGATCGTCCGTTTCGGATCGGGCCCTCTCCTTATGATACCATGGTAGATCGGACAGGTCCAGGTCCCTCTTTAGGTGGTTCTCGGCCCTGAACTCCTCATCCGGTATATCGGGCCGGCTCACTATGAAGCTCCTCTTGTTCACGGGCCTGAACATCACGTTCTCCTCGGTCCATTCGAACGTCCTTCTGTATATCATCGGGATGTTCATGGTCGAGTTCTGCCTTCCCTTGAGGGATATCGACCTCTCCTTCATGGCCTCTCCCATATCGGGCTTGGCCGGCTGCTTTCCCCGCCGCTTCTTCATGCTGCTTCCCATGATGGAAGATCCTTCTGATATTAAACAGTATGGAATTTACGTGAATTTATGAATAAAAATCCCCTCTCGAAATGAAAATGGTATAATGGAAAAGATCCCAATATCATCGTTCCAAGGGGCGATATCGTCCCCCAGGAAATGCAAAATGTGGGAGATCGTCTTTCTATTTATGGGCGCCATCCTGATATTCTTCTTCTGGATGGCCGGGATAAGGATAATTCCGAACAATTTCTGCGCTATCGTCGAGAAGAGGATGTCCTCGAGGGGCTCGCTGAAGGATAGGATAATCGCCCTGAACAAAGAGGCAGGCTATCAGCCGGAGATCCTCAGGGGCGGATTGCATATCAAACCCAGATACATTTTCAGCATCCATAAGATCCCCTTGGTGACCATACCCAGGGGCCAGATAGGTTACGTCTTCGCCAGGGACGGGGTCCCTCTGAAACCATCCCAAACACTTGGAAGGATCGTTGAGGAGTCCCATGATTTTCAATCGGTAAGGGGATTCTTGGAGAACAACGGCCAAAGAGGCCCCCAAAGAGGGATATTGAGGGAGGGGACCTACGCAATCAACCTCTCCCAGTTCGTCGTGATCCTCGAGAACAGGATATACTACTGGCAGATCGGGCACGATGATAGCAAGACCTTCGAATGGATGTCCGAGCAGATCCGCAGGGAGAAGGGTTTCAGACCGATCACGATCCAGGGCAGTGAGGACAACATAGGGATCGTCACCGTCCACGACGGACCGCCTCTCAGCCCGGGGGAGATAATAGCCCCGCTGGTCGGGGCCGAAGTGCCAGGATCCAAGGCGAACCATAACCATTTCCAGGACCCCGAGACCTTCCTTGAGAGCGGGGGACGCCGCGGTAAGCAATACCAGGTGCTGGTGGACGGGACCTATTTCATCAACAGGCTGTTCGCAACGGTCGAGATAGTTCCCAAGACCATAGTCCCCGTAGGATATGTTGGTGTCGTCGTATCATATGTCGGGTCCAAGGGCATCGATGAATCCGGCATAGATTACAAACACGGGGAACTGGTCGAAGTGGGGAAGAAAGGCGTATGGAAGGACTCCCTGATGCCAGGAAAGTACCCGTTCAACATCTACGCTGGTATGGTGATCCTTGTTCCAACCACTAACATCGTGCTCAAGTGGATCAAGAATGTGATAGGATCTCATAAATTGGACGAGAACCTCTCCGCCATCGACCTGATCACTAAGGACGCTTTCGAGCCGGAACTGCCGTTATCTGTCGTAATACACATCGATTACAGGAGGGCCCCGCTTGTGATCCAGCGTTTCGGGGACGTGAAGAAGCTGGTGGACCAGACACTCGACCCGATGGTTGCCGCCTACTTCAAGAACATAGGGCAGACCAGGACACTGATAGAACTGATCCAGGAGCGCTCCGCTATCCAGGCTACAGCTTCCAGCGATATGAAGGAGAAGTTCGCCCACTATGATCTGGAGCTTGAGGAGGTGCTCATAGGCACGCCTGCTTCCTCCACCAATGACGGTAGGATCGAGCAGATCCTGGTCCAGCTCAGGGACAGGCAGATCGCCAGGGAGAAGCTCGAGACCTTCCAGAGGCAGCAGGAGGCCTCGGTGAAGGAAAGGGAGCTCAACGAGGCCAGGGCCAGGGCCAAACAGCAGGAGTTCCTGACGGAGTCCGAGATCGGCATAGATATCCAGAAGAACCAGGGAAGGGCCGAGTACGAGAGGTCCGTCCAGGAGGCTATGAGGATCCGGACACTGGCCGAGGCGAGCGCCGAACGTCAGGCCAGAGTTGGCATAGCCCAGGCTTTGGCGATACAGGAGAAGGTCCGCGCCTACGGCGGGCCTAGATATCAGGTCCTCCAGCAGAGCGTGGACAGGTTTTCAAGGGCCATAGAGGAGTCCAAAGTGGATGTGGTTCCAAAAATGGTCATCGGCCAGGGGGAGGGATCGTATTCCGCCTTCGAATCGTTGATGTTCATGATCATGTCCGAGAAGATGGGCATGGACATGTCCGCCCTTCCTAAGGAAGGTGAGGCGGTGAAGAGGATCAAGAAGGGGATCCTCGCCTCCCTCGAGGGGAAGGTCGAGGAGGTAGTTACATGATGTTTTTCGATGGGGAGGAACGATCTTCTGATAGTAACATGCAGGGGCCCTCTCCTTCCCTCCGCTGGCGGATTGGGGCGGATCTCGATCTGGAAGTGGAGATTCAGGGGTGGAAGGCGAGACTTTGAGATCTCCTATATGATAGAAAAATTATTTATATAATATATAAGTTATATAATCTTATGGAAAATAATGACAGGATGACGACGATACAGATACGGTCCTCGACAAGGGATCGCCTCTACAGGTTGAAGTTCAGGAAGACATATGACGAATACCTGGGGGAGCTCATCGACATCGCCGAGAGGCTTGAGAGGGATGGGGAAAAAAAGAGAAGGGATCCAAAAAAGCTTAAAGCCATGATCAAAGCCTCCAGGGATTGGGCCAGGAAGAACGTGGTCTGGGAAAACGGGATGATCGTGGAGGTCGACCTGAATGGATAGCGGACTTATCGAACTCCTGTCGGAGATATCCAATGCCGCAAGGAGAAGTCCGGTGATGGTAGGGGGCAGCGCGGTCGAGTTCTACACTGGAGGCATGTACACGACCGGAGACGTTGACATCGTCGGAAATTCCAAGGAGATCGCCCCGATCCTGCTCACTTTGGGTTTTTCAAAGGAGGGCAGGTACTTCATAAAGGACAAGATCTTCATCGATATAGTGGGATCCAGATTGTACGGAAGATACAATGAGATCGCCATCAAGGGGACGGACCATGTGATAAGGGTCATATCGGTCGAGGACCTTCTTGTGGACAGGTTGTGCGCTTGTAAATGGTGGAGATCGAACACCGACTGCGAGCAGGCCAGATACCTCTACGGCATATACTTGGACCGGTTGGATATGGATTATCTGAAGGACAGGGCCCTTGAGGAGGACGTAATGGACCGTCTGGAGGAGATAGGATCGACGGTATGATCGAAAAGGCCCTCGAAGATTCCGCAACCGATATTATCCGGATCGGTATGAGGTGGGCCGATGCAGTATCATGTCATAACGACCGAGAGGTGCAATCTCTCCTGCCGCTACTGCGGAGGCACCAGGAACATACCGGACCTGCCCCTGAACATATCCTACGACATCGGGGAGCTTGGCCGGTTCCTATCCCTCGACGACGGTCCAGTGATAGGCTTCTACGGGGGCGAACCCCTCCTGGCCGTGGATCGGATGGTCGAGATAATGGACCGTATCCCTGCAAGGGCCTTCACGCTGCAGACGAACGGGACCCTGCTCAAGAGCCTGCCCGATGCCTATCTCAAGCGTCTCCATTCGATCCTGGTCTCCATAGACGGATCCCGGGAGATAACGGATCACAACAGGGGTGCGGGGACGTACGACAGGGTCATGAATAACGTCATGGATATGAGGGATAGGGGTTTTACGGGGGATCTCGTTGCAAGGATGGCGTTCTCGGACGGGGGAGATATACTTCGGGACGTGACGCATCTTCTCGATGCCGGGAACGAAATATTCGACCATGTCCACTGGCAGCTCGATGTTTTCTGGTCGGAGATAGAGAATAGGGAGGACATAACAGGATTCCTCGATCGTTACGACGATGGCATATCCCGGCTTGTCGATCATTTCCTGCATCACCTCCGCAAGGGGGGGCGGCCCAGGATCGTGCCTTTCATCCCGTTGATGAGTACGCTTCTGACCGGGATCCCCTCGTCCCTCAGATGCGGTTCGGGGATCGACTCGTTCTCGATAATGACCTCGGGAGAGATACACGCGTGCCCCATCGCCCCGGAGCTGCCCTATTCGCTCGTAGGACACATCTGTTCATCCCGCCCTTCTGACATCGCCGGGTCCCGTCCGGTTGGCTCGCCATGCACGGAGTGCGACATATTGGACATATGCGGGGGACGCTGCCTGTATTCCAATATGACGATGTCTTGGGGCCGGGAACTGTTCGACAGGGTATGCGTATCGACCGGGAGGATGATAGACCTCCTCCGCGAGGCCCTTCCCGAGGTCAGGCACCTGCTGGATGAAGGGATACTGCCCGCTGACAGCTTTGACCATCCCAGGATAAACGACGGCTGCGAGATCATCCCGTGATTCAGATGAAATTGAAGCCCGTCCCTATTATCAGGTACCAAAGAAGGAACCTGGGCATCCGATAGGTCGTCGCTATGAGGAACTCGACATACCTTAACTGGAACATCCCTGCCAGCCAGCATGTCGTTGAAAAAGGCACCGGCGTGAACGCCCCGAGCACAACGGCCCTCATGCCGTATCTCGAGGCCAGGTACACCCCCTTGTTGTAGTTGCGCCCCATCATGACCCGGACCGATCTGGTCTTGCCGATGTATCTCCCGATGAGATATCCGAGGTTCCCGCCTAAGATAGATCCGGATATCATAGCAATCAGCGCGAGGAGCGGGTTCATGTCGCCAGCTATAGAGACGAATATCACGATGTCCGGAGAGACGGGCATTATGAACGTGTCCATGATGAGGACCGTCAGGAACATCCCGAAGAAGCCCAGCCTCTCAACGAGCCATAGACCAGCCGCTTCGAGCTCACCTTTGAACAGATAGCTCAGGACCAGGGACAATATGAAAATGAGCATCAGCATGACGGCGGCCTTGATGATGTTGCGCCTCGGCTCCATATCCTCGATCTCTCGAGGCGTAAGTCCGTGCTCGGGGTAGCGGATCATCCGGACCACACCACATCCAAGGGTGAAGGTGTATTTAAGGGTGATAAGGGATGTGATCACTCACTTTTGGGCATGTGCCTTCGAAGCCTCTCCTCGATGGCCGCCTTGCTCTGAGCTCCGACGAAGCGGTCCACCATTCTTCCCTTTGAGTAGATCACCATTGTAGGTATGCTCATGACCTGATCGGACCTTGCGGTGAGGGGGTTCTCATCGACATTGACCTTGACGAAAGCGACCTTTCCCTTCAACTCGGAGGACAGCTTCTCGATGACAGGGGCGACCATCTTGCACGGTGCGCACCACGGGGCCCAGAAATCCACCAGTACCAATTCGTATCTGGATATCACATCCTTGAAGTCCAGGTCCGTCGCGTCGATTGGACGGTCGGGGAAGGGCGCCTTGTGGGACGCTTCCTCCATCTCCCTCATGAGCGATTCCATCTTCCTTTTTCGTATCATCTCGAGCTCTTTATCATCGTCCATGGAGGTCCCTCCATAAGAGGTATCGCACTGGATGGAGATATAGCTGACCCCTCTCAGAAGGTCATTATCTCGTATCCATCTTCGATGTACCTCGCTATAGAGGGATGGCCCGACATATCAAAGGAGAGGCGGATCCCCTGTTCCCGAGCGGAACCCAATGTCCCCATCTTGCTACAGCACGCCTTGCAGGCGCTGTCTATCAATCCTTCGGAGAGGACCCTGGAATAGAGGGCTTTGAAAGGCTCGGCAGGGTCCGAGAAGCGGGGGATCAATCCCGTTGCCGATCCCTCGATGACCAGCTTGACATCGTATCCCCTATCTGCCATGTCCAGGCTGTTGAGGAGGACATGAACGAAGCACATTTGGTCCCCGTTGAAAGCGAACAACGCCACCTTTCTCGTCATATCTTGACAAAACGGCTCAATCCATTATAAATAATACGTTCTACCTAACACCCAACTCCGCCTAAAAGGGAGGAAATACATGAAGAGGAAGACCGTTGTCGTTGCCCTCGGCGGCAATGCGATAACCAGGAAAGGGATCCCCGACACCATACAGAACCAGTTCAGGCACACAAGGGAGAGCCTGCCCCCCATCCTCAAAATGATAGAGGAGGGCTACAGGATGGCGATCACACACGGGAACGGGCCGCAGGTGGGGAACGCACTGTTGAGGGTCGAGATGGCCAGAAGCGTCGCCCCGGACCTGCCCCTGGGCGTACTCGTCGCCGACACACAGGGCGGGATCGGTTACATGATAGAGCAGTCTCTGCAGAACGGGCTGATCCTAAAAGGCGTTGAAAGGGACGTGGTAACGATAGCAACCCAGGTGGAGGTGGACCGCGATGATCCATCGATAAAGGACCCGAACAAGTTCGTGGGCCAGTTCTACACGGAGGAGGAGGCCCTGAAACTGAGAGACAGGCTCGGATGGACGGTAAAGGAGGACAAGGGTCGGGGATGGAGGCGGGTCGTACCCTCGCCGATACCCCTTCAGATAATCAACGGCCAAACGATAAGGGATCTGGTCCACTCCGGTAAGATCGTCATCGCCGCCGGAGGCGGCGGGATCCCGGTGTATAGGGAGAACGACGGCCGCTGGGAGGGCGTCGATGCCGTGATAGACAAGGACCGTGCCTCCGCCGTCCTCGGTCTCAACATCGGGGCGCAGATCCTTCTGATCCTCACGGAGGCGGACGGAGTGTACCTCGACTACGGCACTCCGGACCAGAGAAAGCTCCGCAACGCAACACTGGAGGAAGCAAAGGCCTATCTCGAGCAGGGGCAGTTCCCGAAGGGGTCCATGGGTCCAAAGATCGAGTCGGCAATACAGTTCCTCGAGGGAGGGGGGAAAAAAGTGATAATATCCTCCATCAAGGACGGCTTCGAGGCCTTGGAGGGCAGGGCCGGGACGAGCATGATCTGATCGTCCTGAAGGATATCGGCTCGATGCCACATTGTGTCTGAGGTCCATTATTTCTGACCGGATCGGATCCGACTGGTCGGAAAACACTTTCCTGACATCCCTGTCATCAAAGACCCTGCTATAACCATGCAGGCCGTTCTATACCATTATCCCTCATCGGTCCTTCGACCAATGCTATTTCTAGGCCTCGAGATCGATTTCCATCGTTCTTTTTCCCAAGGTACAAGAAAGCGAGACTGGTCAGATCCGGCCCATGGGAAGGTTGATGGAGATGAGATGATCAAGACGAGGTTGTTATTGACATTAACAATCCTTATATAAAGAGACTGTTATTATCATTAACAATGAATATCAAGACATTGAACCCCTGGTGGGATCACGAGAACGCGATCGAGAGGGACAAGCATCTTATGGAGCTCGAAAGGTCAAAGTATGTCCACATCCCCTCTCTGCTGGACGTGGATTTCCTCGGAGGAAACACCTACATCATCCGAGGTCCCCGCCAGATCGGAAAGACAACGTTCCTCAAGATGCTGATCAGAAAGCTCCTCAAGAACGGGATCCCCAAGGAGGGCATCTTCTATTGGACCTGTGACAATCTAACCAACAGGGAGGATCTCCAGAGATTGATCGAGGACTACGTCGAGTTCAGCAAGGTGATGGGATCCGAACCGAAGTTCATCATCCTTGACGAGATCACCGGTATCGGTGACTGGCAGAGATCCATAAAGTTCCTCATTGACATTGATCTAGCCCCTGATGCCTGTTTCATCCTCACTGGATCGAACTCGATGGACCTCAAGAAGGGATCGGAGAGGCTTCCCGGAAGGAGAGGAAAGCATGGTAAGGACCTTTTCCTGCTTCCACTGACCTTCAGGGAATACGTCCGACTGACCGATCCGAAATTCTATGCCCGAAACGAGAAGAAAGGCCCGGCAGAGCTGAGATATCAAAGTTCCGAGCTCAAGGTATTGTTCGAGAGATACCTCAATACCGGTGGAATACCTCTGGCCATAAACGAATACTCGGATAATGGAGAGTTCCCCCCTTTCATCTACGATCTCTACTACTCCTGGATCGTTGGCGATGTGATAAAGGAAGGCAAGAACGAGCAAACGCTAAAAGAGGTGATGAAGGGGATCCTTCAAACCTACAGCACTCCCATCTCCTGGGACTCATTGGCCAAGAGATCGTCCGTGAGGAGTCATGTCACGATCGCTTCCTACATAGAGGTGCTGACACATATCTTCGTCATAATCGATTGTTATTTCTTCGATATCGGATCCAAGAAAACCGATCACGTGAAGAACAAGAAACTATACTTTTACGACCCTTTCATACTTCGAGTCCTCTCCGAGAAGCTGAACATCCAGGTAGATAAGGAAAAGGTCATCGAAGGGATCGTGGCATCCAATATCAAATCTGCTGATCCCATGAAGACCATTCACTATACGAAGATCAAGAAGGAGACGGATTTCGTCATCGAAGAGGACCTCGGGATCGAGGTGAAGTACCAAACCCGGATCACATCAAAAGACCAATACAACAGGGCTCATTTCAAGAGATTCGTAGTACTGTCCAAAGACACGTTCCAGGAGAACGTGGTCCCGGTCCATGTGTTCCTGTTCGCAAAGGGTTCCGAGGCATAGTAAGGCGGGGCCGGAACTCGGATCATTTGAGGGCCTCCGCCCCCAAAAACTGCCTGTAGGGGTCGAATCCGGCCAGTATAGGTCCGTCTTCATGTGTCGATGACCCTGTAACGAGCCTTGCTATCACCTCGCCTATTCCGGGGCCGATCATGTAGCCCTGCCCGCACATCCCCGTGGCATGGAGCAGTCCTTCGACCTTCCTGTTCCATCCCACCAACGGCGATCCGTCAGGGGTCATAGGATACAACCCTCTCCATACCCGCCTGACCCGTATATGCCTCAACCGGGGGAGAATAAATAGCATCCTCCTTGCCACCTGAGGGAGGAAAACGGACGTCTCCCTGTGGTCCGTTCCAACTATAGGGGGGTCCGGGGTGATGCAGAACACGACCTGCCCGTGCTTGTTCTGATAGAAGTAGTAGTTCTTCGACCCCGGCGCGGGCCTGAGATCGACGACCATCGGCTCGAAGAACCTTTTAACCGGCTCGGTAATCGCCCCCTCGTGCGAATCCGGAACGACCGGGAGATCGACCCCGACGCTGCGGCATAGCTCCGGTGAATACGGCCCGGCCGCGTCCACAACGACATCTGCCTCCATGCGTCCGGCGGGGGTGTCGACACCATTCACCTTGCCTCCGCTGAGGTGTATCCTCTTCACTTCATGCTTGAACAGGAACTCCGCCCCGGCGGATACGGCCGCCCTGTACATCGCGTTCACCGAAAGCAGAGGGGAGGCGGACCCGTCCCCGGGGGAGAAGGTCCCTCCGATCAAGCCCTCTTTCTCGATCCCCGGGATCAGCTCCTGGATCCTGTCAGGTCCGACGAAGTCGATGTCCAGACCATGCTCCTTCTGTATGGGCAGTAAAGACTTGAGGGCATTTTCCTCGATATCCCTGTAAACGGGGAAGCAGTAGCCTCCCCGGATCCATTCAATGTCGTCCCCTCTTTTGTTCTCCCATGTGGAGAAGATCTCAAGGGACCTCACGCACGTTAGGATCTTTGCCGCGTCGGAGTGCGTAGCGCGGATCCCGCCTATGGCGTGCTTGTTCTCGCCCTGTCCGGGAGAGGGGTACTTGTCGATCACCGCTACCTTCAGTCCCGCCTCTGCCATCGCCAGGGCCGTCGGCACTCCGACGGACCCCGCCCCCACCACGATGACGTCGTACCTACTCAATTCCATCCCTCCTCTCACCGGCAAGGGCTCCCATCGGCACCTCCACGAACAGGGGCCTGTCGGTCCTGTCCGTGACCTCCGAGACATCTATTCCCTCCTCCCTGAAGATACGGTGTATCATCACCCTGCAGGTCTTGCTGCCGCAGGCGCCCATCCCCGCGCGGGTCAGGGCCTTGAGCTGGTTCATATCCCTCACCCCGGAGCGTATCGCGGATCTTATCTCCCCGGCAGTGACCCTCTCGCACCTGCAGATCACGGCGGAATCGGGAAGCGGCTCCTTCTCGTAGAGCTCGGAGGGCTCGCGGTTCTCCTCCTGCACCCAGATGCCCACGGCCCTCTTGGCCGCATCCCGTGGAAGCTTCACCTGCACCATGAGCGTCCCGGGATACTTGGGGTTCGCTATGACCTTCTCCACCGGGAAACGTCCTAGAACTGCCCCGTCCCTGTCCGATACGGGCACTTTTGTCCCCGGTTCGACTTCCTTCCTCCAGATCTCGTAGGGCAGGGTGACGGTGGGGTTCTTTGCGTCCTTCCGGTAATCAACAACGGTCGCCGCGAGGCCCGGGCATATGGCGACGCAGCTTAAGCATCCAATGCATTTTGAGAGGTCGGGCATGTAAGGCAGCCCGGTTATGGAATCGTTCTCGGTCCGGATCGCCCCGACCGGGCAAACGGAGGTGCAGGGATTGCACGGCACCTCCTGGGTGCAGTGGAAGATAGGGAAAACGCCTTCCTCCCTCTCCGGAGGTATCCACTCCCTGACGGGTCCGGGTTTCGACTTGAGTATGATCGCTTTCTCCTCCCATTCGGCGGGGATCTCCCCCACATCGAGCCCCAGCGCACTGCATATCCTCATGCCCTCTATCTTCCCCGTGAACATAGCGGCCGAGGCCTCGGCTATCTCCTGGGCGTCCCCTGCCGAATAGACGTCTATGCCCCATTCATTCGCCTTGAGGTAGAACTCGTTCACCTCGGAGAGCCCCACGGCGATCAATATGGTGTCAACCTCGAACGTCCTCTCCGTGCCCGGTACGACCTTCCAGCTATCGTCCAGCCCCGCTATCGTCACGGATCCGACTTTGTCCGACCCGTGGGCGGCCAAAACGGTGTGCCTTGTCAGTATCGGAACGCCGAGCCTTCTGAGCTTGTCGGCGTGTACCTTGTACCCTCCGACCTGGGGCAGTGCCTCCACGAGCGCCACAACCCCGATCCCGGCCTGAATGGCGTGGTATCCAGCTATCAGTCCGACGTTGCCCCCGCCCACTATAAGGACCCTCTCGGAGCATTTGACGAGGTCCCGGTTCACAAGGGTCTGGAAAGCCCCAGCTCCGTAAACGCCCGGCAGCGTGTTGCCGGGGAACGAGAGCATCTTCTCCCTTGCACCGGTCGCCACCAGAAGCTTCTTCGGCCTTATCAGCCTGTATTCGCTCCCCTTGACGGCCCCGACGATCCCGTCGGAGAACACGCCAACGGCCGTTGTCTCGAGCCAGACCTCGACGCTTTCAAGCGCCCTTACCTTTTCGGAGAGTATTTTCCCGATCTCGTATCCTCTGGTGCCGGCGTAGGAGTCCTCCACAGAACCGAAGAACTTGTGGGTCTGGAGTACAAGCTTGCCACCTAGACGATCCTTATCGTCTATGAGCAGGACATCGACCCCGCGTTCGCCCAGCTCTATCGATGCCGACAATCCCGCGGGGCCTCCGCCGATTATCAGCACATCGACCTCATTGAGCGGGGTGTCGAGGGGTTTCGCCTTGTCCGTATCCTCGGGTATGGATGGCAGTCCATCGACGGATCGGACGTCCATGCCCCCGCACAGAGGAGTCATGCATGCCTTGAGGGGCCTGCCGTTGACGAGGACCAGGCACTGGGAGCATTGACCGTTGGCACAGAATATTCCCTGAGGGCTATTGTCCTTCTCGTGATGGCCGAAAACGTGGATATCGTTCGCTATCAATGCGGAGGAGATCATCTCGCCATCGAGGCCTGTCATCTCCTTTCCGTTCCAACTGAAGCGCACTTCCCTTTCGTCTTTTGGCGAAAGGATCGGATGATCGTCGATGCGTTTCTGGACCATGGTAGGCTCACTTCCGGGGTTTGCGGCGTATCCGAATCCATTTACATATCTATTGCGGAAAAAAAACTTTATACGCAAGTTAAGGCAATGAGGATACGGGCCAATTATTTAAGGGCGGCCCACATATGGAGAAGGCGGTAGAAATGAAACGCTCATTCGTTCAAGCGATGATCATGTTCATGCTAATTATCGGAGCCTTCGTGTTCATACTCGGTTCGCAGGATGCCGATGGAATACCCCTGAACCAGACCAAACTATATCTGGTCAGGTCGCCGCGCATCCTGACGACCGAGATCCCGGAAGCGGGCCTGACATCCCCCCTGGAGACTATCGCGGTAGGGGGGAGCGTGAGCTACGACACACCTTACCCTCTCACGACCGAACTTGAGATCTCCGGAGAGCTCAAGGGCGGGGCCAATATGATAAAACTCCATCTGGAGTCTCCCACCATTACTCCTGGGACAAGCGGCATGGAGATGACCATGGAGCTTCTCGAGGTCGATCAGAGCGATGGAGAGAGGACGCTCGCCTCGGCCGAGATAGAACAGTCCTCAATGACATCTTCGGACTATGAGATGGCCATGATCGGCAGCTCCGAGGCCGCTGCCAAGGGATCCTATCTCAGGCTGCGCATCACAATCACCAAGGGCAGCGGGCTTCTCCCGACGTTCCAGTTCCTCTATTCGAGCGGAGGCGAGCACTCCTTCGTCGAGATGCTGGCGGACCCGATCCATGCAGATGGTGTGAAAGTAGGGGTCTTCAGGGACGGCCAGGAAGTGGACGAGGTGATGCCCAACGGTCCGGCGAACGCCAGGACGGTCATATTTTCCGCCGGGGTCCGAGACGCCTTCGGGGCCTATGACCTGGAAAGCATCGAGATCAACCTCACGAACAGTGCGGGGGACGTGATATTGGACGTAACCACGGACGATCCCCAGCCATCGGGCGGACAGGAGTGGGCTTATTTCAACCATACGTATACAGTACCCGAGAACCTGCCGGAAGGCGATTACAACCTCAGGGCGACCGGAAGGTCCTGGACGGGACAGGAGGCTCTGGGTGAGATGACCCTCAAGGTCACCTCCGGCTTGATATTCAGCCTGATCGATCCCTCGCCCAGGAACGTTGACGCAGGCGATGTGACAGAGTTCGAAGCGAGCGTCATCAACGGCGGGACCTCGAGCGACAGGGTGACCTTCTCCGGGACCAGCGAGAGGGGTTGGGCGATACAGTTTCCCCCCGAGAGCGAGATCGCAGGCGGCGAGGAGATCATCGTCTCGTTCAGGGTCAGCGTTCCCATAGATGCCCCGGTGGGCACCGAGGACGAATTGACGTTCAAGGCCGGTTCGCGAAATTCCGGCAAGGAGTACGAGTCAACCGGATCGGCGATAGTGGCCAAGGCCGCGACCTTTTCCCTTGAGGTCATTGGCCAGAACCAAGCCGCCGTTCTCAAGGGCACAACGGCGTCATATGGGCTGAAGCTGCGCAATATCGAGAACTCCTCGAACAGCTACGAGCTCTCACTCGAGGATCCGCCCCGTGGGGTGACTTCGACCTTCTCGGGTAAAGGCGTCACACAAGGCGCCGTTTACTGGAGCGTGAACGTGGGGCCGGGGGAGATCCTGGACCTGGCATTGAACGTCACTGCCGGCACAGGATCGGACGAAGGCCGGCACGATCTGAGGGCTTTCGCCCGCCAGAGGGGGGAGACGGAAAAACGCTACGCCTACCTTACACTGACAGTGGTGGACGATCAAAAAGCGACCATCTCTGCGAGGGGTGGGACCGTCTCTCATACCGCTTCGAGGTCCGGGAACACTTACCCCGTCGCCTACAGGCAACTGTCGTTCGTACTGGACCTCTACAACCCCACACTCGCCTCGGCTTTGGTATACGTCACATCCACGGGGCCGGAAGGTTGGGACGTGTCCGGTGACTTCTCCAGCATGGAGCTTGCGCCCGGGGAGAACGCCGCCTACAACCTTTCGGTAACTCCCGCAAGGGGTGAGGAACATACCCCCTCAGCGGGGAAGACCGTGACCGTCTCCATGGAAGGCATAGGAGACGATTCCAGTTTGGACCTCGAGGTCAAAATACCGAGGGTGACCGACATCAAAATGACCATCGATAGGATCATGCCCATCGAGGGTAAGGCTGGTTCGGAGGCGGTGGACAACATTACGGTCATGAACCATGGGAATTATAACGAGGACGTATCCCTCTCCCTTGAGACGCCGGAAGATATTATAGGCGTCATCACTCCCACATCGCTAAAGCTCGCACCGGGTGACTCCGGCGATGTGATGGTGAAGATATCACTCCCAGCTTCGGAAAAGGACGAGAACTACGAACTAACCGTGAAGGCCACAGCCGGAGGGAATACATCGTCCCTCCCTCTCGAGATCCATTCCAAAGGCGAGAAGCAAAAGCTCGACACGGACTTGATAATGATCATTTCGATATCGGTGTTCATCGTCCTTCTGGCGATGGTCGGGGCGTTCGCATACTTCAGGCTCGGAAAGAAACAATCCGTCCAGCAGAAGCCCCAAGCCAGCCCCGAGGTTAAGGAGAGGCCCTCGAGCGGGAGCACAAGACCTCTGAGCCCTCCGCCAGACGATGAGTCGGTCAGGAGGGCCGATATGCTCTCGAGGCAGGCCCTGGGCGAAGAGCCGGTGGAGGCCGAGATACTGGAGTGATCCCATGATCGATCCGCGGGAGGTCAAGATCCTCGACAGGAACGCGATGGCCTTGGGGATGGAAACTTCCACGCTCATGGACAATGCTGGCAGATCCCTCGCAGATGAGATAATGAGGATGATTAAAGCCCCCGCAGGCGTTCTCTTCGTCTGCGGCAAGGGCAACAACGGCGGCGACGGCTACGTAGCCGCAAGATATCTCAAGGAATCCGAATACGATGTGGCGGTACTCTCCGCGGGCGATCCGGGAACTGACCTGGCCAGGACGGCAGCTGTGTGGTCTGGCATCGTCCCTCTCAAAGCCAAAGGCATGTCCCAAAAGGAGATCGAAGGTTTGATGGGGAGTTGTGATCTCATCGTCGACGGGCTCCTGGGGGCGGGCGCAAGAGGTGCCCCGGAAGGTATATCTGCATCTCTTATCAAGGCCATGAACTCGTCGGGAAGGGATATCGTATCAATAGACATACCCTCGGGAATCGGATACGATCCCTGCATCAAGGCTGCAGTGACCGTGACCTTCCATGACGTCAAGTCCAATATGTACCGGGGAGAAGATCCCCTGCCGGAATGCGGCAGGATCTCGGTCTCGGACATAGGGATCCCCGAAGAGGCCGCAACGGTCGTCGGTCCAGGGGACCTCCTACGCTATCCAATACCGGTAAAAAGCTCCAAAAAAGGGGACATGGGCAAGGTGCTGGTGATCGGGGGCGGCCCTTACACGGGAGCCCCACTGCTCTCTTCCATGGGCGCTCTCAGAGCGGGGGCGGACCTGGTTAGGGCAGCGGTTCCCACCGGGATTAGGAACGTCCTTGCCGGATACAGCCCCGACATCATAGTCGAGGGCGTCGGGAAGGAAGGATCGATCCGCCTTGTGGAGAGGGACATGGCCCAAATAGTACAGTTGATAGAATGGTCCGATACGGTCCTGATCGGTCCGGGTGCGGGCAGGGATCACGGTACCGTTGAGCTGCTCTTGCTTGCCATGAGGGAGGCATCCGGAAAGGGAAAGAGGATCGTTGTAGATGCCGATGGCATACATGCGATGGCCGCGGACCCTCTTGCCATAATTGGGGATGTCTTGATAACTCCCCATGCGGGTGAGCTCAAGGCCTTGCTTGGTGCAAAGTCCAAAGGAGTGGAGGACCTCGAGGAAGCAACCATGTACTTCGCTTCGCGGTCCGGCTACGTTCTTCTGTGCAAGGGTCAAGTGGATCTCATCATCGGGCACGGACCTCACGGTCTTGGAAAGCATATACAGACACCCTTCAATGATGAGCCGCTCCTCGTCAGGAGGAACACTTCGGGGCATCCTGCGATGAGCAAGGGAGGAACGGGGGACGTACTCGCAGGCCTCTGTGCAGGTCTGATGGCGCGGGGCATGTCCACATTCGACTCCGCGTGCCTGGGGGCTTATCTCAACGGGAAGGCGGGAGAGGCGGCGTTCGAGAGAAGGGGTTATTCCATGTGTGCCACGGATATGCTTGATGAGATCTCGATCATTCCCTGACCGCTTCGGGGAACGATTAAATATCGAAGAAACGTTGCAATATACATGTTCCCGGGAAGGAGATGGTTGATAGGCCTGGTCCTTCTGTTCCTGGCCTTGCCCTTATCATGCGGGGCGCAAGCGGAGTTGGAGCCCAACGATTCGCTCGACTCGCCACAGGTTTTGACCGTTGGCGAATTGGAGGGAGAAGTTAGTTCATCGTTCGACGCGACCGGACCGATACAGATAGACAGGGATATCTTCGCCGTCGATGTCGAGATGAAGCACGTTCTTGAACTATCTTTCAAGAAGACGGATCTGGGCCCTCACGCGATCAGCATCAGGACATACGATGAGGAAAAAATGAGGCTCCATTCCCCTCTGGACATGGTCCTCAGCGTTCCAGGGGAGGTATTTATCGGCAGGTGGGAGAATTCTCAGAATTCCAGATCGAGGGTCCATCTGGTCGTCGAGGGGAACGGCACTTACCATCTGAATGTCAATTTGACCCCCATAAAGGAGGTCCCGCCCCCGCCGCAGAGGCACGATAGTTGGGAGCAGGCCCAGTACGTGGACGAGGGATCCTATTCGGGATACGTCCACGATGCGGATCCAAATATTGCCGAGTCACATTACTACAGGATCATGGTGCCGGCCGGGGAGGCCCTTGAGATCACGCTCGAGAAGACGGATAACGAAACGGGCACGGTATATCTTCAGACATATTCCAGAAGTGTGGAGGTCCCCTCTAGCTGGGACATATCTCTCGGCGTCAGCGGACCCGACGAGAACGATTCCGACGTGTTGGAGGGTAGCTACTATTATGATACCTCAGTAACCGTATCGGTCAGGGGCAGAGGCGGATACAACCTGACCATGTTCATAGTTCCATCGCAGGAATTTGATCCTATGGATGAAGAGGCGATGTTGGCATTATTCGTGTTCATGATGCTCTTCACTTTGCTACCGCTATTGGTATTGATGATCTTTCCCATGATGGCCGTGATCATCATCATAGCCTTGATAGTCTGGGCCGTGAAGCGCTCGAACGCGAGCGCGAAACCCTCGGGCCCAAAGAGCGGCTCGAAACTGCCAGGGATCGCTCATCCACCGCCGAAGAAGAAAAAGAAGAAGTCGATGGACAAAGATCTCAAGGACGGCTGAGGAGGTACAACTGGATAACAAATAACACTCATCTATGCGACCCGGAGCGGCATCTGAACGGAGCCCTGTGAAAGGGGCGGTGAAGAAAGGACCCGCGTCCTAGCTAAGGCTATGTACCGTATTGGAGCTGGTCATTGTTTTAGCATGTCAGAGCAGGGAAACTATCCTGATCATTTCCCGGTCGGCGATGTGGGTGTATACTTGTGTTGTCGACAGGTTCCTGTGCCCCAGAAGCTTCTGTATGTGCCTGACGTCAGCCCCGGCCTCAAGGAGATGGGTCGCGAAGCTGTGCCGAAGCGTATGGGGACTGACCCTCTTTTTTATCCCCGCCCGTTTAGCGATATCCGCGACAGTCAACTGGATACCCCTTGGTGTATAGGCTCCTTTGGAGACCGAAGAGATCAATACGCAACCTTCGCTTTTAACCCCCAATACGGAAAGCGCCTCTGCAAGCCTGGAATGGAGAAAGACGACCCGATCCCGATCCCCCTTCCCGTGCTTTATATGGATGATCCCCCGTTCGAAATCGAGACCCTCCCAGCGCAGGGATCGAGCCTCGCTGAGCCTTAGGCCACCATAATACAGAAGCATCAGCAGGACCTTGTGCTTAACGTTCACGGCGCTATCGATCATGGAATGGACCTCTTCGCGATTGAGTACCGTTGGAAGCCTCCCACCGCGCTTTGCGAGGGGGATCCCCTCGTCGAAGGGTTGATGAAGGACATATCGATAGAAGAACGTCAGGGAGAAGTAAGCGGATCGGACCGTGGATCGTGAGCATCTGTCGGAGAGACCCAGCATGAAGCTCCGGGGATCGGATCCGGAATCAAGGAACCTCTTGATGAATCCGAGATACTGCTTCATTGTCGCAGGCGAATACTTCCGAAGCCTCATCTCCTCATCCAGCCGAGCCAGCATTCTCTCCCTGCCCTTTTCGGAAACATTCATATATTCACCATCTCCTTATCCATGTCCGGGTATGATCCCATGAAACCAAAGGAGGATCCCGGGTTAATAAATCTTCGCAATAACCATGTGAAAGTGAAAGTATCCGATCCAACACATCGCATGATAGGAGTTAAGTCCAATTGGCCAGCCAGACTTCGGGGTAAAAAGACACGGTGGATTTTTTGGAAAGAATAGGTTGAGGGTGTAATAACATGGAGCTTGGGTGAAAGCAAAGAAGCTTATAAATATGGTAAAAGCATAGAACAAGTTCGGAAAATGATGTTTATGACCGCAAAAATAAACAAAGGTCCACGATTAAAGTATGATTGTGTATGTCGATGGTGATAGTATATTGAAACCTATTAAAAAGGCAATTGATTTATTCAACCAAAAATTACAAGGGACATATAAAGGAGATCCCAAACGAATCATCAGAGACACAAGAAGTGCAGAAAGAGTAACTTCTGACCACACTGGACGATGGTTTTACGAATTATTCCAAAATTGTGATGATGCAGAATCTAAAGAGGTAAAGGTTTTGTTGACCGATAAATCGGTCTATATCTTGGATAAGGGAGTAGGATTACAGCCAGATGCTATTGAATCTTTGTGTGGAACGGATTATTCAATTAAAAAATCTGGGACCATCGGAAGAAAGGGATTAGGATTCAAAGCTGTTTATGAGATTTCAAATAATCCACAAATATTTAGCATAGGAGGAGAGGGAGTAGAATTCTCATTTGAAAAGGCGAAACAATGGTTACAAAATAATGGTTTTCCAGATGATGATGTACCATATCAATGGATCCCTTTTTCGATATCCTGGGATGATATTTCTTTGAATGATCAATATCTAACCTCTCAATCGGATTGGTCAACTGTAGTTAAATTGAATTATCTTGAGGAAATTGATAACGAAGTATTATTTGATAAAATTTCATTGAAAAATTATACTCTCCTAACATTTCATCATATTAGAATGTTGGAGATAATTGATGCTGTTGGTTCAAGTAAAACCTTAAGGAAAATAACAATAGATAAGGAAAATGTAATCAATGATACCATTGATGGCGTTGAAGATGTAACGAAATGGAAAATCAAACGAAAAACGATGTCGGGTGATATGATTCCACCTTATTTCTTATCTAACCTTGATAAAGAAGATAATGCGAGAATTATCGAAGATGGAATTAATTTCCTGGTTGGTACATATGTCATTGATGGTAAAATCAGATCTATGACCGATTACCCAAAAATCCATGTGTATTATCCGACAAAACACTACTCCCCAGTTCCAATACTTCTTCATGCGGATTTTTTTGTAAAAAGTGATAGAACGGAAATTCTTCCGATAGAGAATAATAATCTAAATAAATGGATAATGGATAATCTCGTTCATACATTAGTTGAATTTGTGGATGAGCAATATTTAAAAGGTGATCCAGCAAATAATATTACATTGTTATCACCATTTGAGGAGAGAAACAGTCATGAAATCACCAAATTATTTTGGGATGTGATTGTTGATTATTCAAAGAACACTTTAAAATTCGGCAATATTAATGGAGAAAAATTATTAAATTTCTCTGATATAAAGCTTATATCAACAACATGTGATTTGACAAACGCCCGTAAAATTTTAAATACATCAAATATTAGTGACAACTTGTTACATTTCAGTTATGAGGAGAATGAAGTTTCATATAACGTTTTAAAATCCATGAACTGCAGTTTGATTGATGATAATACGTTACTAAGTGTAATCAATGAAGAGTCATCTAAAAATACAGGAAATATTGATTGGATTTGGACTTGTTGGAAATGGCTCTCTAATTGGGCTAATCATGATTCAGATGAAATCAATGAAGAGGAGAAAATTGAGATTATAAAAAGTCTACCAATACTTCCTGTTGGTAATCATCTGATATCAATTGCCAATTCAAAGGGTCAAATCATCACTTGGAAATCTGATCAAGACAAGAAAAATCTCGTACCTAAATGGATGCCGATAGTGTTTGTTGATGAATGGTTTGGGGATAAGTTATTGGAAAACCATCATTCAGTCAACAAAATCCTAGCAACATTGGGTGTAGAGAGAATTGAAAATGTTACAGAAAAAGCTTTAATTAAAGCTATTGAGAATTATTGGGATAGTAGGAACAAGAATCAAAAAGATAATCCCTCAATATATTATCGATATATCTATAAAAATAAATGGTTGATGAAAGAAGAAAATGCACCCGTAGGAATTAGAAATTGTCCAATTCCATCTAGAAGGAAGGGGAAAAAAGATGTTATATGGATAAAAGCCAAATTTGGATATATGGGAAAAGAATGGGGCAATAGTGATTTGAACTCATTATTTCGCAATCATTACGATATACAATGGGTACAAAAAGAAAACAATAGCTTAGAGAAAATAATTGATCAAGATATCTTAAGATGGTTAGGGTGTAAAACATTTCCCCGATTAATTTCTACAGAAGAAATTCCGATACATGTGAATGAAGATTATAATAATGTTGAAAAAATCAGTTATAATAAAAGATTTGATAAAATAAATTTAGACGAATTGCCTGAAAAATCTAAAATATCCTTATTAAAGTTAATAGCAAACAATTGGGAATACTATGAAGAATATATGAATATTCGAGTACACTATCGACCATACAACAGAGCATTATATTATGGAAACTCAGATGCATCATGGTGGTTTGATTTAAAAACAAAGTTCATACCTCCTCTTACACATTATCTAGATCCTAAACCATTGGAAGAATGTTGGATATTAAATGAAAAAGATAATTTTGAAATAGGGTATTTATTACCAGTTATCAATTTAAATCTTTTTGAGAGTTCAAAGGATAATATTTTTCATTGGTTAAAGAATAAAGTGAAAATTATTAGAACAAATATTGATGAATTAAAACCTGAAGAATGGAAAGAAATATTATCCAACCTATTAATAAAATTCATTTCAGATGAAGATATAAATGATAATCGAGAATTAAGATTCAAAATAATGAAAATCTACGAAAGATGTTTAGATACAACAAATAGTTTGATGGTAGCACTTCCTGAATTATTGCTTCATGATTGTCCCCTTTTATGTGAAAGAAGCAATATATTTCAAATTATAAGTAGCAAAGAGATATTCATTAATGATGATGTGGAGATTAAAAATGCTTTTAATAATGATGTTTATTTTTTCAATATATCTAGAAGATATCACCAGTTTGTAAGTAAGTATTTTGGAAAACGTCAAATTAGTGATAAGAATATATTGAAGGAAGAAATAATTGAGACAAATGATGATGAGAAACAATTGAAACCGGAATTGGCGAAAAATCTAATTGACAGTCTTTCATACATATATGTGATAAGATCGGATAAACTATCAGATCATCAGAAATTGATTCAAAGAATTAAAAATATCAAAGTTAAAGTAAAAAAGGAAATTCGAAAAAAATTGATACTACTTGATAAGTATGAAACCGAAATATCCGGAGATTTTTACATTGTTGGTTCAACAATATTCATAAGTGAAGATAAACAAAGTGTAACTACAATATCTCGATCAATATCGTTTTATTTAGGAGTGCCAGGAGAAGCCGACACTTATGAAAATCTTTTAAGGTGTAATAATGATTACGAAAGACGAGAAAAATTGACTTCCAGCGGAATATCAGATGAACAGATCGATATCTCTTTTTTAGAATTCAATAACGACTATGTAAAACACAAAGACTCTGATCAACAAAAGTCAACTCCACCATCGAAGAAGCCATTTCCTGGTATGCTTCCTAAAAAGCCGAAACAACCGACAAAAAGTGAAGAAGACAATAAGGAAAAATTACTTGATGAGCAAAATAGAGAAGAAAGAACTCCAGATTCAGAGGAAGATGAAGGTATTCAATTAAAGGATGACGACTCTGAATATGAAGTTAATACAGAGGAGAGAGTTGATGAGGAAACTAAGGGTTCATCTGGTGGCGGTGGTGGTGGCAAATCTGGGAACAGAACATCATATGAGGACAATGAGATGATAGAAACTAAAGGAAGATCATTTGCTCAAAGAGAGTTAGAATTAAAAGGATTCGAAGTTGAACAAATGCCCAAACAGAATCCAGGCTATGATATCATTGCTATTCGTGATAGAGAACAAATTAAGATCGAAGTCAAGGCACATTTAGGTTCTTCCAAAATTGTAAACATAACCTCTAGGGAATATGTGGAATTCCTTTTAAGTCAGGAAGAAGGTGGGGATCGATGGGAGTTATGGAATGTGGAAAACCTCAGTGATAAAGTTGATGATAAGGTTATTATAACGAGATATGATGATATCCCAGAAGAAAATATCGAGGGGCGATCTTTTTCTTTGAACCTTCGAACCATCAAACCAATAAAGGAGGAGGATTGAATCTCTTTTACTTACGAATTCATCAGAAAATTTGAACAAATCATATTGCAACTCTAAAATAATAATGGTCAGAACGATAACCCAAAAGATAGTAAACCTCGCCATGGTCAAATCTTGGTTTGACAAGTATTTCAAACCCCTCGACTTACAAGCAAGACACCCTCGACCTATAACCCTTGTGGGGTAGATTGGTAGTAAAAAATCCACCGTGTCCCGAACAACGTTCTTGGCTGGCCAACTTCTCCGCTCCTCAACCTAACGGTCTGCGGTGCTCGATCTCATTGCATTCTCATTTCGTTATCCGTAGGATAACTTCATTCGGAGGACTTAACACGCGGGTATGCGGTTCGCTTCGTTGCACTCGCTCTCCCAAATGAATACTCTGCTGAGGAACCGCACTGGAAACATATTCACTTCGCATACCCGCGTTCCGTTATCTTCAATTTGAAACCATGCCTATGAAAAGGAGACCGTAAATTCATGACGTTGTTGCCTTCGTTTAACGGAAACAAGACGGAAAGAACCACCAAAATCTGGACAAGTCCAGACTCTCGGCTAACGGATGTTAAACGGATTCGCAAAGCGAATACCCAAATTTTTTCTTACTCTATGGACGTGGGGGGTGTTCCGAACAACGAATAGAAACGGAAAAAGCGAATACTTATATACATTTGCTGACATTTGGAGATGAATGTGATTATCATGCCTTCAAAGAACGTAACCCTCAGTGTTGATGAAGACCTTTACGAACGATACAAAGGATTCTGTAAGAAGAAGGGGTGGCTCATATCCCGACAATTTGAAATTATGATGGAAGAACAGATGAAGGAGGTAAATAAATGACTCCCGAAACAATACAAACATCTTCATTGATTGACCACATACTTGATAAAATGTTTTCAGACCTCAATGATAAAGATGAATTTAATGTGGTGACCATCAATAAGCTTCGTGAACTTAATTCAACAGGACAATTAGCTGATACTAAAAAAATTATCAGCGTATTAAAAACTACTTCGAGGGAAGAACTTGAAACTGATTGAGCTTGAAATTGAAAATGTGCGGGGTATAACCCATATAAAACTAACGCCCCAAGGAAAAAATATAGTAATATGGGGGCCAAATGGTTCAGGGAAAAGTGCTGTTGTTGATGCCATTGATTTCCTCTTAACAGGTCGAATTTCTCGTTTAAAGGGAGAGGGAACTCGCAATATCAAATTGAAAGAATGTGGCCCACATATTGATCACAAGCCAAAAGATGCTATTGTACGTGCAGTTATTCAATTTCCAAAAATTAATGTTCCTATTGAAATAAAAAGAGATATGGCACAACCCACTAAGTTAGTTGTATCTGATGAAAAATATTTACCTAATCTTGAACCCATTTTATCCCTTGCATCGAGGGGAGAACATGTATTAACAAGACGAGAAATTTTAAAATATATTACCTCTGATGGTAGTACACGTGCCCAGGAGATTCAAGCATTATTAAATATATCAGACATTGAAATAATAAGAAAAGCATTTGTAAATATTGAAAATACTTTTAAAAGAGAAAAGCAGACAAAAGAAGAAGCAATAGATGAGAAAAAAGGTGAGGTTAACGCAACAATTCAAACAACATCATTTAATGAAAAGATGCTACTGGATTACGTAAATCAATTACGTAAAACATTAAAAAGTAATGAATTGAATTCGGTTTCTTCAGATACGTTAAAAAAGGCCCTTACGCCACCTACCAGTATTATCAACGACAATCATGTCAATCTTACTATATTTGAAAAAGATATTCAAAATATTCATAATTCCTTTGACGAAAAGAATCAAAAAGGAATCATTGAATTTGATAAAGAACTTAGAAATCTTCTAAACTCTATAAAATCGAATCCGAAATTATTGAAAACATACAATCGATTTCAATTAATTGAACTTGGAAAATCTATGATCGATGACACGGGTAACTGCCCATTGTGTGATACACAGTGGCCAAGCGGTAAATTAGATGAATATCTTACCTCAAAATTGACTGATATTGAAGAAATATCACAACAAAGAAACAGAATTACATCTTTGTCCGATTCCATATCAAAGCGTGTGAACAATACAAGAGGAAGCATAAATAAAATAATTGAGGTATTAAATAAAATTGAGGAAAAGGAATGGAGCATCCAATTGAAAACATGTTCGTCAGATTTGAATCAGTTATCCATAGCATTAGCTAATCCACTCGAAAAATATCCATTGATCGAATTTGATAGCGACAGAGTAAAACACATGCTTATTTCTGAGGAAATTAAACAAAATCTTCAAACTCTAATAGAAATTGTTAAAACCAAAGCGCCACCGATAACCCCTGAACAAACTGCGTGGGATACATTAACACGCCTTGAAGAAAATTTAAAAGGTCTTGAAAAAGCAAAAAATGATTTTAAAAACGCAAGTATCTCATATAAAAAAGCAGAGATATTGTTAAATACATTTGAATATTCCAGAGATACTATATTGGGAAATCTTTACAAAGATGTAAATGATCGCTTTGTGCAATTATATAAAGAATTACATGGTTCAGACGAAAAAGATTTTTCCGCGACTATTTCACCAGATGGGGCGGCATTAAAATTTGAAGTTGATTTTTATGGCCGAGGGGCTTTTTCTCCACAAGCCCTCCACAGTGAAGGTCATCAAGATAGTATGGGGCTTTGTTTATATTTGGCTCTATCTGAACGTTTGGCAGAAGGTCTTATTGACCTCATTATCTTAGATGATGTAATAATGTCTGTGGATTCGAATCATAGGCGAGATATTTGTCGCGTGCTTGCATCAAATTTCCCAAACAGACAATTTTTAATCACAACCCATGATAAGACATGGGCTAATCAAATGAGAAGTGAAGGAGTTGTTGATAATAAGAGTTGCATGGTTGAATTCTATAATTGGAAAGTTGATACAGGGCCTCAAGTAAATCTTCAAGCAGACCTCTGGAGTAAAATTGAAGAAGATTTGACAAGAAACGATGTTCCTTCTGCTGCTTCGAGATTAAGACGCGGTTTGGAAGAGTATTTTGGGCTAGTGTGTGATTCATTACAGATACGAGTACGATACAAATTAAACGGCCAGCTAGATCTTGGTGATTTTACAATACCATTAATGGATGGATATAAGGACTTAATTAAAAAGGCTAAAAAATCATCAGTTTCCTGGGAAAAATCAGAAAAGACGGCAAAATTTGAAGAATTAGATTCAATGCGTTCTAGCATTTATAAACGCACATATGCTGAACAATGGGGAATTAATGCAAACGTTCATTTTAATAATTGGATAAACTTTAGTGATAAAGACTTTCGACCTATAAAAGAGGCATTTCAAGATTTATATTATCTCTTTTCATGTCATAGTTGTGGTGGTATATTGAAAATTACAGCAGATGGAATGAAACAAAGTGGCGTAAGATGTAATTGTGGAAGCGTAAACTGGAATTTAATTTCGAATAATAAGGAGGAAAAGAAATGACGTTAATTGATGAAATGATTGACACATTAAAAAAGGATGAACGTTTAGTTTCAGATGATAAATTATTGAAAAATAAAATAATCGAACTTGGTCTTAAACTCGATGATGAGCTGATTTCCCTCCTTCTTGAAAACGAAAAATTAAAAGTGCATTTCTTTAAAATTGTAAATAAAGCAATCATTTTTGACAAAGAAAAATTCATGAAATTCGTTGATAACAAAGAATTCTTACCAGATTCGTACACCACTTTCAAAAACAAGATTGGACTTACAACACAAAACGAATACCTAACAAAAAGTAGTGAAGTGGTTCTATCCTGGCCATACAAAGATTGCGTTTTGGAAGGCGGAATGGAAGATCCCGAAGAAAAAAATCGCAAAGAAATATTTTGGAATGAAATTCTTGCTCCTGATGAGATTGACAGATTATTCGATCCTAAAGTATTGACTGGTTTAAAACGGATTGATGCAAAAGGAGAGCATAACATAGAAGAAATTAAAACAACAGATAATATCATGATTAAAGGTAATAATCTCCTTGCTTTGCATTCATTGAAAAAAAGATATGCTGGAAAAATTAAATTAATTTACATTGACCCTCCCTACAATACAGGGAATGATGAGTTTCAGTATAATGATAGTTTTAACTACTCAACATGGCTTACATTTATGAAAAACAGATTAGAAATTGCACGAGAATTACTATGTAAGGATGGGGCCATTTTCATTCAAATTAGCGACATTCATGTATCCAGATTAAGAATATTACTAGATGAAATATTTGATAATAATTTCATTAATCTTATTAGTATAAAAACTCGATCTCCGTCTGGTTTTAAAACTGTAAATTTGGGAGTTTTTGAAAGTGCCGAATATATATTAATTTATGCAAAGTCTAAAAAGTTGTGGAAGTACATCACTCAATACGAAGAAACTAATTATGATGAAAATTATTCATTTCAGATAGACAATATTGAAGAAAACCCATCAAATTGGACTTATTCAAATATTAAAGATATTATTGCGGAAAAGTTTAAGGTTAAAAATAGTCGATATTTAAAAAAAGAATTAGGAACAAATCGTACTTTATCTGAATTAGCGGACTATGCCTTGAATAATAAGGAAAGAGTCTTTCGATTTACAGAAATAAACATTGATGCTGGAAAGGAAACATTAGACATAAAGGAAGAATCTTTGAAGAATCTGGATAAAGTATTTGTTAATCGAAGAGATAATTTAACTGATAGATATATCTTAAATGGAAAAGAAATTACTTTTTATAATAACAAGGTTAGAAACATTGATGGTAATCTCGTTCCAACAAATTTATTATCAAATATATGGACGGATATACCTTGGGAAGGAATTGCTAATGAAGGTAATGTTAAATTAAAACGTGGTAAAAAACCAGAAAAACTTTTAAGGAGAATAATTGAAATGGGAACTGATAAGGGAGATATTGTTTTGGATTTCTTCTTAGGTAGTGGTACAACATGTGCAGTTGCGCATAAGTTGGGTAGAAAATATCTCGGCATAGAACAATTGGATTATGGTAAAAATGATTCGCTTATGAGATTAAAAAATGTTATCGGAAATGCAAACTCAAAGGGTAAATTAATAGAGAAAATTGAAAATTATGATCAATCTGGTATCTCAAAATATGTAAAGTGGGAAGGTGGTGGTGAATTTATTTATTGTGAACTGATGAAATGGAATGAATCCTATATGGATAAAATTCAAGAAGCAAAGACAATAAAAGATTTATTGGCAATATGGGATAAGATGAAAAAAGAAGCTTTCCTTAGTTACAGAATAGATCCGAAGCAATTCGATGAAAATGCTCAAGATTTCAAGGACTTGGACTTGGAGAACCAAAAGGCATTCCTAATTGAGTGTCTGGATAAAAATCAGCTTTATGTTAATTTCAACGAAATTGATGACGAGGATTATGGCGTATCAGACGAGGACAAAGAAATAAACAAACGCTTCTACGGAGTGTTATAACATGCCCACTTTGAAGGAAACGTATGATGTTCTTTCAGAACAGGGCTTGCTGGGTACTGAGATTCCAGACAATATTACAAATAATCTGAATCATTTGTTTGAATTGAGAGAATATCAACTGGAAGCTATACGCAGATTCATTTATAATTATGAAAAAGATAAAAGGAGAATCAAACCAACGCAATTGCTGTTTCACATGGCCACTGGAAGCGGAAAAACATTATTGATGGCCGCCAATATTCTCTATCTTTATGAGAAAGGTTATCGGAATTTTCTTTTCTTTGTGAATAGTACCAACATCATAGAAAAGACTAAAGATAATTTCTTAAATCTACTTTCATCAAAATATCTGTTCAACGAACACATAAAATTTGGAGAAAAAGAGGTTTTCATTAGTCCGGTAGAAAATTTCGAGGGTGCTAACCCTGATGCGATCAATATCCATTTTACCACAATCCAGGGGCTTCACTGTTTCATGAATACCCCGCGCGAGAACAGCATGACTTACGAGGACTTCAAGGATAAAAAAATCGTAATCATTTCCGATGAAGCCCACCATATCAATGCTTGGACAAAGAATAAATTGGGTAAGGAAGAAAAATTAGCCAAAACTACCTGGGAACATACCGTAAATAATATCTTCAATTCAAACCTGGGAAATATCATGCTGGAGTATACCGCCACCGTTGATTTGAGTCATCCAGCAATTAGAGATAAATACGATAGTAAAATAATCTATGATTACTCATTAAAACAGTTTAGATTAGACGGGTATTCAAAGGAAGTCAAAGTGATGGAGGCAGATTTAAAGCCAATAGAAAGGACATTACAGTCAGTCATCCTAAGTCAATATAGACGAAAGATTGCAGAAAAGCATAAGAAATTTATTAAGCCAGTAATCCTGTTGAAATCCAGAACCATTGATGAATCTACCACTATTGAAGATGAATTTAAGAAAAAGATCAAATCCTTGAAAATTAGCGACATATCAAAAATAAAAAACAATGTTGAACAAAAATCGATTCTTAATACGGCTTTTAATTATTTTGAAGAAAATGACATTACATTGGAGAATTTGGTATCAGAGATTAAAGAAGAATTTCATGAGAATAAGTGTTTATCAGTCAATTCTAAAAGTGAGAGTGAAAAGAAACAGTTACTAGTTAATTCGCTTGAGGATAAAGATAACGAAATTCGGGTTGTTTTTGCAGTCGGTATGCTTAACGAAGGTTGGGATGTTCTCAATCTATTTGACATTGTAAGACTTTATGATACTAGAGATGCAAAAGCAGGGAAGCCTGGTAAAACGACCATCGCAGAAGCCCAACTTATCGGGAGAGGCGCTAGATATTTTCCTTTCACAATAACAGATGAACAGGAGCGATTCAAGAGAAAATACGATGAGGAACCAAACAACGAGTTGAAAATTCTTGAAGAGCTTTATTACCACAGTGCCCATAACCCAAGATACATTCAAGAATTGACTACAGCTTTGGTGGAATCTGGCATCATGCCACCGGAAAAGCGAGAAATCCATTTGAAAGTCAAAGATGGGTTTAAGAAATCAGATTTTTGGTCTAATGGCCTGATATTCATCAACGAAAAGAAAAAATCAGATAGAACTAAAATCAAGGATATATCAGATTTGGACATCGATAAATTGTATAAAATTGGTCTCAGAACAGGATATGTTAGAGATTCTACTATATTCAACGGGGAAAAGAAGAAAGATGTTGAAGAGAAAAGATCAAAGATTTTTAAACTGAACGACTTCGGAATTCAAATTATGCGAAAATCTCTAACCAGGTTGGATTTTTACAAATTTAATAACCTGAAAAAATATTTCCCTAAATCAAAATCTATCAGCAAGTTCATTGAAGCTTTAAAAGATGTTCAGGTAGAGGTAACGACTTCAATTACAAAATTAGATTCACTCAATTGTGATGATAAACTGGAAATATGTACAGAGGTTTTGAAGAAACTTCAAAGCAATATCGAATCTGGTTATACTGAATATGTCGGGACTATATTATTCAAAGCAAGCAAAATTAAAGATTTAGTAGAAGACAAAATAATCAATATCGCAGTAAATGACACATCTGACAAAGAAATCGGTATTGGGATGAGTGAAACTCTAAAACTAGATTTACGATTAGACCTAAAAAACAAGGACTGGTATGTATATGAAGAAAATTATGGAACATCAGAAGAGAAATACTTTGTAAGATTCATAAACGATGCAATTGATAAATTACAAAAAAGATATTCAGATATATATCTACTTAGAAACCAGAAAATTTTCCAGCTTTATCGCTTTTCAGATGGAAATTCTCTTGAACCAGATTTTGTCCTATTCTTAAAAGAGAAAAAAACCAAACAAATTCTCTATTACCAGGTTTTCATCGAACCGAAAGGAAGTCACTTACTTGAAAAAGATGACTGGAAACAGCAATTCCTAACAAACATTGAAGGAAATTATCAAATCGAGATACTGGCAGAAAATACGAAATACAAAATTATCGGGCTTCCATTCTACAATGAAGATCTGAAAACAAATTTCATTGGAGCATTTAATGAAAAATTAGAGTTGAAAGCATGATAAACGGAACACCCCCACGGAGAACGTGAACGATGAATAGAGTAAGAAAAAACTACGGCAACAACGGAATTTACGGCAGGGTTTCAAACTTCTTCGGCACTTCGTGCCTCGACCCCGTTGCACTCT
The DNA here is from genome assembly GCA_029762535.1 of Thermoplasmatota archaeon. Classification (GTDB taxonomy): domain Archaea; phylum Thermoplasmatota; class Penumbrarchaeia; order Penumbrarchaeales; family Penumbrarchaeaceae; genus JARVGK01. Next base: position 88,196 of record JARVGK010000002.1, on the reverse strand, counting down.
CGCTATCGCTCGGGGAAGATAACATGGGGATATGAGGTTACGGGTCTTGCAGACCCTTCACCCAAATTGGCCTTCGGCCAACTTCCCATATCCCCAGGACGTTATTCGCAATTTCGGGGGTTTAATGTGATCGTCTACAAGTACCCGAAAAAATGAAATAGTAAGATGGTCTTACTTATTACCATGTCCGAAGTAACCATCACAAGGCTCTCCTCCAAAGGGCAGATCGTGATACCGAAAGACCTTCGCGAACTCCTCGGATTCAAACCCGGTGAGTTCTTTGCCATGTATGGAGAGAACGAAACGATAGTCCTGAAAAAGATCGACATCCCCACCGATGAGGATTTCCAAAATCTTCTCCATTGGGGAAGTGATTTCGCCAAGGAGAAGATGTTAAAGAAATCAGATGTACTTAAAGCAATAAAGGAAATCAGATCCAAGGAGAATTGATCTTTGGTCCGGATAGTCCTTGATTCGAACATTCTCATCTCTGGCTTTTTCTGGAATGGGAATGAAAGGTCATTATTGACAAGATGCAAGTCAGGAAAAATAAGATCTGTCACCTCCGAACAGATTCTTTCAGAAACTGAGATGGTTCTTCGAAAAAAGTTCCATGTCCCGGATGATAAGATCCATGCTTTCATTCAAAGTTTGATCTTGATGTCTGATCTCGTTTTCATAACAGATTCTCTATATGTCATCGAAGATGATCCAAAGGATAACATGGTCTTGGAAACAGCAATTTTAGGAAAGGCTGAATATATCATTTCGGGAGATAATCATTTACTGAAGATCAAGCAATATGATAGCGTGAGGATCATTCAATCTTCCGAATTCTTATCCGGGCATTAGACCCCCTCAACTTCCTTCGTTATCCTTCGGATAACTTCGGACCACGCTGCGCTCTCGCCTACGGCTCGGGGCGAATAACACGCCACTATGCGGTTCGGGGCTCGGCCCGCCCCTCACCCAAATTTGCTCACTACGTTCGCAAACTTCGCATAGTCGCGTCCGTTAAGTTCAATTGACCAGCATTTTTACAGGAGAATATTAATGGGAATGCCAACATATTTTTTATTAATTCCGGGATGTTGTCTTCTTTCATTTATCCTTGCTATTATAGGGTTATTAATCTATTTAGCAAAAAAAGGCAAGAGTATTCCCTTTTATATTCTCCTTAGTATAATACTGATATTCATTGTATATTTGATATTGTTTTCTTAATTGATCCTGGTCAACTTCCGTCGTTATCTTCGATAACTCCGGACCACGCTGCGCTCTCGCCTACGTTATCCTTACGGATAACTTCGGCTCGGGGAACTTAACTCGCGCTCATACGGCTCGCTCGTTGCACTTCGCTCGACCCAAATTGCTCCGCTTCGCTACGCAACTTCGCATAGTCGCGTCCGTTATCCGACATCGGGTTCAGTGGTTACGGCAATTAATAAATATGTGATATCACATATGCCTGTGTGGTAATCATATGCCCAACATAACCCTATCGGTACCTTCAGATATTCATGTGATCATGAAACAACACAGCGAGATCAGATGGAGCGAGATTGCTAGAAGGGCAATATCCGATTATGCAAAGAAGTTGGCATTGCTTGACTCTTTGACTCAAGAGAGCGAACTGACTGAAGAAGAAGTCATGGCTCTCGATGAAAAGGTCAAAGAAGGCATCTACAAACATTACAAAAGGAAGCAATCCGCATGAAGATGGTCATAGATTCAAATAGAATCATGGCTGGATTGATCAAAGATTCACAAACAAGAAAGATCATCTTCAATGAGGAGTTCAATTTTATTGCTCCAGATTACGTAATAACAGAGATAGAAAAATATCGACATTACCTAATCGAAAAATCAAAGTTAACCGATAGAGAATTTGACATCATATTATTATCAATTCTCGAGAGAATCGAATTGATTCCATCGGATGTATTCATAGATCATCTTGAACTCGCTGAAGAAATCATGAAAGATATCGATATTAAAGATACGCCCTTTCTAGCTTTAGGTTTGGCGGTTAAGGCAAGTGGGATATGGACTGAAGATAAGGATTTTGATAGACAGGACAAATTAAAGAGATTCTCGACGAAAGAACTCTTTAATATAGCTAATAAAAACCACTGAACCCGACGTTCGCATCAAAGATGCTCATCCTCGCATAGCTCGGATCGGATAACTCGCGACTATACGGCTCGCTCGTTGCACTTCGCTCGACCCAAATTGCTCCGCTTCGCTACGCAACTTCGCATAGTCGCGTCCGTTAAATGAAATTTTTCGTCTCCCGGCATTGGCCAGACAAGCGAAAATCATCTATTCCTGCCGCCTTCGTTTAACCCACACGAAAAGAGAATAACGACATGTGCCAGATTGCTTCGCAACCCAGTATAACACCGGTTAAATGGTTCGCTCCGCTCACCCAAATTTTTCTTGCTCAACGGGCGTGGGGGGGGTGTCATATAACAAAAATGATGCATTTATATGCATTTGTAAGTATGTGCAGTGAGTGATTAAAATGCCTTCAAAGAACGTTACTTTAAGGTTCGATGAAAATCTCTATAATAAATACAGAGATTACTGTAAAAGGAAAGGTTGGCTCATATCAAGACAGTTCGAGATCATGATGGAAGAACAGATGAAAGAGGATGAGAAAAATGCAAAGTGACCCGATGCAAATTCGCCTTAAACATCTGCTTGCAATGGGCGAGGGTATCCGGGTAGAATACAAGGAAGCAAGAAAATCTCTTCCCACGAGTTTATTCGAAACAATATGTGCAATGCTGAACCGGGACGGAGGAGACATTCTTCTCGGAGTTGATGATCAAGGAAGGGTATTGGGAATCGATCCGCAATCCATCGATAAGATGAAAACAGATATGGTCAATCTTTCCAATAATACTCAAAAGCTGGATCCGCCGTTCATCCTCCATCCCGTTATACATGTTCTTGATGGAAAGAAGATCATGCATATTTCAGTGCCTGCTAGTTCCTAGGTGCATAAAACCAACGGTGTTGTCTTCGACCGAAGCAATGATGGCGATTTCCGTGTGACCCAGCCCCACCGGATCGCGGAGATTAGTAACCGGAAGCGGGCGACATACACCGAGAACATAATTTATTCTGCCACAACTCTTGACGATTTGCGTTTGGACATGCTGCCCAGGCTTCGTAATCTCATATTAACCCGTGGACCGAATCATCCGTGGAGAGAATTGGACGATGAGCAGCTGTTGCTCAAGGCCGGGCTTTTCAGAAAGGATCAGGAAACCGGGAATGAGGGCTATACCCTTGCTGCCATCCTGCTACTGGGAAAAGACGAGACCATACGGAGTGTTTTACCTCATTACAAGATCGATGCCATGGTTCGCCGGGTTCAGATGGACCATTATGACGACCGCGACCGTATAGATTGCAATCTCATTGAAGCATACGACCGGCTCATGGCCTTTATTGCCAAACATCTTCCAGACCCATTTTACCTGGAAGGAGACGCTAGGATAAGTCTACGCGATAAGATATTCCGGGAAGTTATTGCTAATTTTCTGGTGCATCGCGAATACATGAACGCCCATCCAGCCCGATTGATAATTTACAAAGATCGTGTAGAAACCACTAACGCAAGCAACTACAGGGTCGAGGGAGTCCTTGACCCCGAAAAAGTGGTGCCCTTCTCCAAGAATCCCGTTATTGCAAAGTTCTTTGCACAACTGAGCTGGGTGGAAGAAATTGGATCCGGGATGATGAATATCGGGAAGTATCTACCTCATTACACGCCCGACGGCGTTCCAAAGTATATGGATGGACCGGTATTCACTACCGCGATTCCGCTTTTATATACAGGAATCGCCAGAGAAAGCGTCGGGAAAGCGTTGGAAAAACGTCAGGAAAGATATTGCAGGAGATCGAAAAGAACGACACAATAACAATTCCTGAACTGGCTTCTCTTATAGGAGTTACTGAACGATCAATAGAACGAAACATCCAAAAACTGCAATCCGATGGTTTGCTCAGACGCACGGGCGGTCGAAAGGAAGGACGCTGGGAGATTATATGAAGCATACGAGTATTGAGGCATTTTGGAAAAAAACAAGCAGAATAGAGAATACCGGAACACCCCCCACGACGGATAACGAAAAGATGAATAAAAACAGAGCAAGAAAAAACTACGGCGGCAGGATGATTTTCGGAACCGAAGCCTCGACCTCATTTTAAGGCTTCGGGTGCTAAAGCACCTTCTCCCCACGAACTTCGGTTAGCCGCGTCCGTTATCCGAAAATCCTAATTTTCCCCTCCTTTTAATCGTGGAACCTGAACCACCAGAAACGGGCTTGGCTTCGTTTAACGAAACACCAGAAGAAACAGATACTCGGTTGCTACGCAACCAGGCATAACACACATTAAATGGCTCGCTAACTCTCGATTTAAATTTTCAATAACCGGAGTGAGGGTGGGTTACGGATCATACACATTTAAATAACAATGCAGACATTTACCTGTGAATGTGATAACATGCCGTCAAGAAACGTCACTTTGAGCGTGGATTCCGATCTATACGACAAATACAAAGAGCATTGCAAGAAGAAGGGGTTGCTAATCTCAAGGCAGTTCGAGATCATGATGGAAGAACAACTCGGGGTTGAGATATGAACTACGAAGAACTTGTTGATGTCGTGAAAACCGGTGAGGGCTACACCATCGAGCTGAAGGAGTCGCTGAGCAGTACCATCGAAAAGGACATCTGTGCTTTTGCCAACTCCTCCGGCGGTAAGATAATAATCGGTGTTGAGGATAGGACCGGTGATATAAAAGGCTACAAGCTGACCAATTCCGACAGGTCGAAGATCCAAGACATCGCCAGGAACATGAACCCCGCCTTCAATGCCCGGATCGAGCAGGTTAGAGATATGGTGGTGATATACGTCTCGGAAGGGAAGGACAAGCCCTACACCGTGAACGGCCACTTCTATCTGAGGTACGGCGCCAATTCCCAGTAGCTGAACAGGGACGAGATTAGGGAACTGTTCCAGAAGGAGAACCTCATCTCCTTCGAGAGAAACACCATTGATTTCAAAGACCGGGATTTCTCAGAAGACGCGTTTGCCAGATTCCGGAAGGAAGCAGGGCTGGACGGCGACCTGTCGAAAGAGCATATTCTGAGCAACCTGAACCTGCTGACCAATGGAAAGCTGAACAACTGCGGCGTTCTGTTCTTTTCCAAGGACGTAAAATCACATTTCCCCAATGCGACGGTGGCCTGCTTCCTGTATGCCGATAAAGAGCAGATCGATATCATAGACTCGAAGGAATTCTCTGTAGACTTCGCCACCAATCTGAACGACGCCAACAATTATCTTCTGTCAAAGCTGAACACTGCCATAATCATCGACGGCCTGAAACATACCGCGAAGCTGGAGCTTCCGAAAGATGCCCTGCGGGAGGCCATCATAAACGCAATGATACACAGGGATTATCTCTATTCCTCGAACATCCAGGTACACATCAGCCCCGAGCGGGTGGAAATAGTGAACCCGGGAAAGCTGTTGTTTCCGGAAGAAGACCTGGGGAAACGGAGTGCTCAGAGAAACCCTCTCTTAACTGACATGGTTCACAGACTTGGTCTGGTGGAAAAAGCTGGCTCCGGCATTAAAAGGATGAGAAAATCGATGAAAGAGTACGATCTCGGAATCGATTTTGAGATTGGTTCTTTTTTCAGTGCCGTCTTCCATCGTGACATCCGAAGCAAATCCGAAGCTGAACCGAAGGAAATCGGGCACAGAACGGACAAAGAACAGATACAAATGCGGAACAAACGCAAAGGAAATCGATTGAAGTGGATTATGGACTTTATTGAAGCTAAAGAGAGAATAATGGCAGAAGACATTGAATATCATTTCTCTATTCACAGAGGCACCGCCCTCCGTGACCTGAATGAACTTATCAGGGAAGGCAAGATTGTGAAAAAGGGCGGTGGGAACAATGTCTGGTATGAGTTAGTGGTGGATGAGACTCCCCCTCACGAAACATAACCGGTTATTGAAAACTACGCCAAGCCCTGTGGTTCAGGAGAATTAGAAACTTCTGCGCTCCTCGCCTTCGGATGCGGTGCACGACCACACTGCGCTCTCGCTTCTCTCGGGTTGTCTAACTTGCGGACACGCCTCCGCGCCCCTGCGGGCCGCTGCGCCCAGGGGGACATTGCCTTCGGCAACGTCGCATGTCCCCACCCGTTATCCTAATGGATCACTCCGTTCGGATCGGATAACCCACGGCCATGGATCTTCGAGGGTGGCACCCACTCCATCCTTGGACCGGGTTGCCAGAAGATTCAGGTATGTTCAAGCCTCCTGAGATCAGTGTTCTCCACGGGCACGATGTGTATCAGATCGCCGTGGGTGTGAATGGCCACGTTGATATTGAATGCGTTCCTGACGTTCTTCCGGGTCAGGACCTCCTGTGGTGTTCCCGAGGAAAAGACCTCACCGTTCTGGAGGAGGACCAATCGGTCACAGTACTGAGATGCCAGGTTTAGGTCGTGGATGGCCATGAGGGCCAGCATCTTTCTTTTCCGGGTCAGATCTCGTACCATGCGCATGAGCCCCAGTTGATGCTTGATGTCCAGATTGCTGGTGGGCTCATCAAGGCACAATACCAGGGGTTCCTGGGCCAGGGCGCGGGCGATTTGTACGCGCTGCATCTGTCCCCCACTGAGTGTGTTGATGTTCCTCTGGGAGATATCTTCCAGGTCCATGAGTTCCAGGACGTTTTTGACTATGGCAAGATCATGGTCCGAAGGAGCCCATCCCAGATGAGGTATGCGCCCCGCAAGAACAGCTTCGAATATAGGCACTGGAAAGGCCTTCTCCTGCATCTGGGGCACATACCCCACCATGCGGGCCAGATCAAGACTGTTCAGTGATGAGAGGTCCCTGCCATTGATCGTCACGGTTCCATTTTCGGGCCTGACAAGCCTACAAACGCATCTTATGAGGGTTGTCTTTCCCGATCCATTGGGACCGATCATGCCTACCAGTGAACCTGTCCGAAAGGAAAGAGTGATATCACTCAGTGCTTGTATCTTCCCGTAAGCGAACGAGACATCATCGAGGGTGACGAGATCTACCAATGCTTCCGCCCCCTGATGATGAGATAGATGAAAAGTGGAGCCCCGAGGAATGAGGTGAGGATCCCAACCGGCATGATGACGGGTGAGAGCATAGTCCGGGCGACGGTGTCGGATACCAGAAGGAGGAGGGCACCGGCGATACAGCACCCGGGGATGAGAAAGCGGGCGTCTGTTCCAACCACGCGCCGAACGATGTGAGGAACAACCAGACCAACGAACCCGATAATGCCCACGAAGGAGACGACCAGAGCGGTCAGGAGGGATGAGATAAGCAGACCCAATATGCGGGTTCGATTGGTATTGACCCCCAAGGTGCGGGCTACATCCTCTCCGCCGTTGATCGCATTGTATCGCCAGCGATTGAGGAAGAAGTAGATGAGGGTGGCTACGGTGCCCACAGAAATGATGGACACAGAGGTCCAATCGGTCCGGCCCAGGTCACCAAAGGTCCAGAATATGATGGATGATAGCTGCACCTCATCACTGGCGAAGTACCGAAGTGAGGTGGTTCCTGCGGTGAACAGGGATGCCATGGCCACGCCGGCCAGGATCATGGTCTCGGGTGATGCATCCCTGATCCGCGCTAGCAGGATTATGACTCCGGTGGAAATCATGGCCGCGGCGAATGCGCATAAAGCCAATAAATAGGGGTGGTCGAAGTACACTGAGTGGGCCTGTGTGGTGCCCGCGCCGAGGACAACGATTCCGAAGGCGGCCCCGAAGGACGCGGCGTGGGAGACCCCCAGTGTCGATGGTGATGCCAGGGGGTTGCGAAGGACGTTCTGCATTACCATCCCGGAAACGGCCAGGGCGGCGCCTGCGAATATGGCGGTGGCGATGCGCGTCATACGGATGTTCCATATCACGGTCCGATGGACATCCGATCCATTACCAATGAATGCATTGAAAACATCGATCATGGTCATCGGGTACGGTCCCAGGGTGAGGGCGTACATGGCCACCAGCCCCAATAGGATGGCCCCTGTCAGCAGCAAAATTCTCCTTAAGAGGTTCTGCCTCCTGTGCTGTGCGATCGGGTCTCGGGGCTTATGTGAAGAGTTATGGTCTGTCATATGGAACTTCCCGAGTTTTCAGTCATTTTAAAGGTCGATCTTTTCAAACCCATGGTATTTCTTTGCCATCTGCTCATATACGGGCGCTCCCAACATGGCGGAGTATATCTCATCTGCCTCGGCCGTGACGTTCACATCTGCAAAACCATCCGGGTACACTACCGACCCAACGAAGTAACAGTTGGCCAGCACCGTCGCGAAATTGTTGTTATATGAATTGTATGGCATGACGGTGTATATGTCGCCTTCGACAACGGCCGACAGCAGGGAATAGGCGGTATCATTGGTCATTCTATCAACAACAAGGTCGTAACTCATGGAGTCGACGAACAGAATGTCGGGATCCCAGGCCAAAAGTTGTTCCTTATCGAGGAACATATGCCCGGTGCCCACCGACGAGGCGACGTTGTTCACGTTGGTGTACTCGAAAGGAGGATAGTCCGCCCGCGTCGATAGAATGTCCCGGGAGCCTCGAAGCGCAACTCCACCAACGTAGACCGAAGGTTTGATGTCATCCGGTATATCAAAGGTCCGATCTTCAAGATCCTCAAGAACTTTGTCGATGTAGGAGATGACCGCCCCTGCCCTATCGCCTTTTCCCAGAATATCCCCTATGAGGCGCAGGGATCGATCGAAAACTGCCCGCCTTTCTCCAAGATCACCAAGGTCTATGGCCACGACGGGTATGCCTGTCTTCGTCTGGAGATCGTCCATCATCGCCCCGGTGGCCGTTTCGAACTGCGAGCATGAGTGGAAGATCACATCTGGCTGCTGGACCATTATGAGTTCCGCATCGCCTCCGTGCTGTGGTCCAATAACGGGGAGGTCCTTCAGGTCCGGATGGGCGAACTGGTAGGGCGTCATGGGAGGCGTGGTCTCAACGTCCTCCACGCCCACGATCATGTCGGTTGCTTCAAGGTATGTCAGCATTCTGACCGTCCCCGAAGCGACCCCAACAACGCGCTCCACTTCAACAGGAACGTCAACTTTTCGATCAAGCAGGTCCGTGATCTCCTTCATTTCGCCATCATTTTCCGTTTCGACGTTCAAGCATCCTGCGGAGAGGATCGACACAGTTAGCAGCAGCCCCAACGTGGCGAAGCTTGGATTTGCTCTTTTCATTTTCCATACTCCTTTTCTTTTTTCTCTTCGGAGCATGGTATGCAGAATTTGCGCCCCTGTTCCGTCTCCACGATCCGGGTGGCCATTACTTGCTCTTTGCACTTATCACAAGTAATATTGTCATGTATCCGGGCCTTCTCAGGGAAGGCAATGTCCACCTGATCGACCTTGAAAAGTGATCCAGCACGGTAAAGGACCTCCCTGGCGCGCTCCTCCCAGCGAACATGAAACGCATCTATCTCCCCTGGAGTTGCGGTTCCATTGCGGACGCTTTCGAACAATTCACGATCGTGCAAGCTGCTTTCGATCGCGGAATGGTCGAGAGAAAGGCGCAGGGCCTTGCCTGTGGCTCGGTTCAGGAATGTATAGACGGACTTGCCATGGTCCCGAAACACAAGGTTTCCCTTGCCGAAGGTGCATCCGGTGAGGTGCTGAATGGCATCAACACCGCAAGCATCATTCTCCACGATGGCCACCAATTCCTCGTCATCGGAACGCCGCGCGTCACGAAGAGCAATGTAAGAAGCCACCACTCCGATGGCCAGTCCTGGGCAGATGTGGCCGTGGAACCGGCCCGCCTCAATGAGCATTTTCTCAAGGTTCGTCATGTGTGTCATCTCCAGGTGGCACAATATTATAATTCGTGTTACGCATGGACGCCATGAAGATATACTTTTCGTTGCTTACGCCTGATGCACATCGTCAGGTAATTTGATGCCATCTCCAATTCCTTTATCTGAGTTCTCCGACATCCATAATACCATGACACAAAAGTGTGTATCGAACCCCCTCACGGAGGATCTGAACGATAAATAGAGCAAGAAATAACTACGTCAGCTGTATGATCTTCGCAGACGAAAAGCTCACTTCGCTTCGCTCCGTGCCATGCTCCGCTCTCAATACGTTATCCTGCGGGATAACTACGTTCGTTTCCTTTAACTCGCGAGTATAAAGTTCGGGGCGCTGATCGCCCCTCACCCAAATCCATCACTGCGCCCAGGACTCCGCATACTCGCGGCCGTTGATGGAAATATTCTAAGATCAATTGATAATAGGTTGGATCCCATATGAAACAAAGCTCTCTGTCTTCGGTCACACCAGATGTTCGCAAAGACTACTCCAAGCGAGTACTGTTCGATACGATGGATCTACCACCGGGTGGCCACATGCTTCAGGAAGTTACGATCCCTCCCCACACCAAACAGCGTGCTCACTATCACAATATTCAGACGGAGGTCTTTTACATCCTATCCGGAGAGTGCCACATATTTATCGACGAGGCTCAATACCTTGCGAAACCAGGTGACGCGTTCGTGTGCTCTCCCAGAGAGGTGCATAATCTCTGGAATAGATCGGATCTGCCATTTCGCCTACTGGTTTTTAAGATTAATCGGCCCGACGATAATGAAGACTCAGTTTGGTCAGAATGAACATGTCTCTGATAATTGATCGTTCACATCATTCGCGCTATGCTGTGTATTCCTTCTGTGTGGCGGGGAATAATATCAGCCATCGATCGTGTCTATTACATCTCGGCCATGTGGTCCACTCGTTGCACTTCGTTCGACCCAAATTCATCCTTTAGGGGGGGTAAAAGATGAAACTCAAAATGAATTCCATTTATCCCGAACTCTACAAAAAATACTTAGTCGACAAGGGGGATGAAAGGCTCGGACTTTTCAGTTTATTGGCCGAGATGTTCAACATCGAGTCCGGGTTGTATCCCGGCAGTTTCGTGCACATTACGCCCTCACTTGTGATCCCGTATATGGCTTATGTGGATATGGACAAAAGATGCGAGCCCTTCTTCGGATCAGACGAGACATTGTTATTCGTAAACAAAAATAAAGAATATGAACGGTCAGCTTCTTACAGATTTTACAAAGCGGACTTTTCAGAAGGCTTTCCAGAGAAGAAAGACTCGTTCGATCTTCTCATATCCCTCTATGCAGGATCCATTTCGCGGTATTGTGGGAACTATTTGAGAAGGGGCGGGATCCTTCTGGCCAACAACAGCCATGGTGATGCACCGCTTGCATATCTGGACACAAGATTTGAGTTCATCGGTGTAGTTAAGAGAAATGGGAATAGGTTTGGCTATTCGGATACTGCTCTTGAGTCCTATTTCGTCCCCAAGGGAAAGAAGCTGATAGATGAAGAAACAATTGAAAAGACAATGAAGGGTCCGGCATACACCATGACCGCATATGCCTATGTGTTCAGGAAAATTAACTATTCAGATCCTCCACCAAAGTAGCAATAAGAAGAGCAAGAGCGGCCGGGAATCATGTGCACAACTTTCGACTGTACGGATCGTTCATTACACCTCGATCTACATTATCGGAGAGATGATCTTGAGAATATTTGAAACCGATAGATTGATCCTCGAGACGCTTGGAGAGGACAGATTCGAAGAATTGGCGATATTATTGGCAAATGAAAAGGTGCATAGGTTCTTCCCAAAAACATTGAACATGATAGAATCGCGGGAATTTCTCAAGGAGATTCAGAGAAGACAAAATGAAGATGGATTCACCTTTTGGGCAGTTATTCTAAAGGATGATAATAGGTTTCTTGGGATATGTGGATTGCTTAAACAAACCATCGATGAGATCGACGAGATCGAGGTCGCTTACAGGATATCCGACGAATTTTGGGGTAAGGGATATGGGACCGAAGCAGCTGAAGGATGTATTAAGTATGCCAAAAATGAACTGAAACTCAAATCAATCATAAGCATAATCCTTAAACAAAACATACGATCCATACGAGTATCTGAGAAGAATGGATTGAAACTGGAAAAAGAAACATTGTTCCATGATCAGGTCCATCAAGTTTATCGAAAAAAATTATGAGAAATAAAGAAATAAGTATCAATGAAAAGCTACTTTTTTTAAAAAACTATGGTCCTTATTACCACTTTTTGATGATCCACTATAAGCTATGGTGCTTGGAAGTATGATAGGTGAGATATATGTCCGAAAATGAGATCCCCGCAGGGATCGCCCACGAACTGCCGGAGGATCTACGGATCGCTCTGACCTCCTCCGAGGAGGTCCTCGCTCTATGGAAGGACCTCACTCCCATCGCAAGGAACGAGTTCATCTGCTGGATCGAGGACGCGAAGAAACCCCAGACAAGGACGCGGCGGATCCGGCGCACGAAAGAAGAACTCCTGGAAGGGAAGCGCCGACCCTGCTGCTGGGCAGGATGTCCTCATCGTATCAAGTAAAACAATATCATCATGAGGATGGTCTATGGCAAAAGAAACGAGATTGTCAGAAAAGATCCTGAAGATTATCGAAGAAGGCGTGGATCAGGTTAATATAGGAAATGGAAAGACCCTTGAGGAAGTATAGAAGGATATCAATAACTAACCATCCGTGGAGGATAGAACAGATGGAAGATGCCATATCAGTATGCGGCACCGATTGCACCCACTACAAAGATTCCTCCTGCCGGGGATGCTCCCAGATAAAAGGCAGGGTCTGGTGGGCACAGTACGTCAACTCAGATGCCTGCCCCATCTATGACTGTGTGACCAAGAAATCAATTGAGAACTGCGGATCGTGCCTAAAGATCCCCTGCGACCTCTGGAGGGACCTCAAGGATCCCATCTACACCGACGAACAACACGATCGGTCCATAAAAGATAGAGTCCAAAGGCTCACGGGGGGATCGTAGATGAGATACATCTGTCCATTGATCGTGGTCGAGGATATGGAGAGGTCCAAGAGGTTCTACCAGGAAGTACTCGGCCAAACCATCAAGGAAGATTACGGCCAGAACGTTGTCTTTAACGGGGATTTCGCCATCCACCTGAAGGAACACTATGCCAGCCTCATCGAGGATCACCCTGTCACGACCGGAGGCAACAACTTCGAGCTATACTTCGAACACGACGATCTGGATCGGATCCGGTCCGAACTAGAAACCCTCAATGTGGACTTCGTCCACGATATCAGGACCCAGCCCTGGCAGCAGAGGGTCATGAGGTTCTACGATCCTGACCGAAACATCATAGAGATCGGGGAATCCATGGAAGATGTCTGCAGGAGACTGTCCGGTCAGGGGAAGTCAATTGACGACATCGTGACCATGACCTCCCTTCCCAGAGGATTTGTGGAAAAAACCCTGAAGGAGGGATCATGAATGGAGATCATATCGATAGACGATACCAACATAGACACGGAACATATCTGCTGCTGCATCGGAAACGACAAGGACAATCAGAGAAGGGCCCAAACAAAAAAAGTGTGGATGAAAGATCGCTTCAGCGACGGATTGGTCTTCAGAAGGTTCGACGAGAGGGGGAAGTTCTTCATCGAATACATGCCAATTGAAAAGGTCTGGAAACCTATCGTTGGTAAGAAAATGATGGTCATCAACTGCCTCTGGGTCTCGGGAAAGTTCAAGGGAAAAGGCCTCTCCACACAACTCTTGAACGACTGCATCCAAGACTCGAAATCAAAGGGTATGGATGGGATCGTCGTCGTCTCCAGCGACAAGGTCAGACCCTTCCTGACGGATAAAAAATTCTACCTCGAACACGGCTTCAGAACGGTCGACAAAGCCACTCCTTACTTCGAGCTGTTGTTCCTCAACCTTAAAAAAAAGGGAGAACCTCCCAGTTTCACCCAAAACGCGAAAACGGGCACCTGTTCCAACAAGAAGGGGTTCACCTTCATCTACTCCAACCAGTGCCCGTTCATGGAAGACTACGTCAACCTCCTATCGGACACACTGAAGAACAGAGGAATCCCATATCAGGCCATCAAACTCCAAGATCATGAGGAAGCCCAGAACTTGGGTAGTCCTTTCGGAACACTGGGTATATACTACCAAGGCGAGTTCAAGACCCATGAACTGATGACGGAGAAGAAATTCTCCTCGTTCGTGGAGGATCTCACGTCTTGAACAAGGGGGTAAATCGAACTCAAGAAGATTCGGGTCAAAACCGAATCTTCTTTTCGGAATAGATGAATAACGAGGTAATACCAATGATCGAAGAAGTGTGCGACAAATCCATAATACCAAAAGACCTCTTGATGCTGGCGGACCCTTCGGAGGAGATGATCGATAGCTATCTCGACAGGAGCATATGCTATGTCCATAAAGAGAAAGATAGGATCCTCGGGGTAATAATTATGATCGATACCAGACCTCTAACAAGAGAGATCATCAACGTCTCGGTCCAGGAGGACCATCATAACCGAGGGATCGGGAAGGCCCTGATCCTACAGGCCATCGAACGATCCAAAAATGACGGGATCAAGACGTTAGAGATCGGGACCGGGAATCCAGGTGCCATCCAGATGCTCCTGTATCAGAAATGCGGTTTCAGGATCATCGGAGTCGAACCCGACCACTTCCGGATCCATTACAAGGAGAGGATATTCGAGAACGGGATCGAGTGCAGGGACATGGTCCGGATGAGGATGGAACTGTAATTAATTGCTCATTGACCGGTGAAATTCATGGAAGACGATAAAGAGATCAGATACTACATCGACATCGATGCCAGGACGAAAAAGGTCCTGAGATGGGATCGCGACTTTCGGGCGAACCTCTCGAAAGACGCGGTACCTGGCCAGGTCAGGATCTTTTTGACAAAAGGCCAATACAGCAAACTCGTGAACGCTTTGAAATGATAAAGTGGTGGAAGGGAATTTCAGAGGAATTCAAAGAACCGGAGTGGTTGCCGCGCTGGAGGCGGGCCCCCCTCCTGTACTCAACCATCCTCTTTTTCGATCGAAACACCTATATGTTGGCATTGATATGGATCGACCATATCGAAAATACCGCCGATAACACCTGTTTTACCTTGAAACCTTTCAAGAGGGGAACGATATGTTAAAATTCACCGTAAATACCACTATAAACAAACCCGCAGGGATCGTTGTCGAAGCCCTGATGGATCCAACCAATTTCCCTTACTGGCAGAGGGATCTGGAAAGGTTCGAAGTAATAAACGGTAAACCTGGGGAGGTCGGTTCCGTGGGCCTTCTCCACTACACGCAGAAGGGGAGACCATATGTCATGGAGGATCGACTTATCGAATGCGAACCAGGTAAGAGATATTTATCCCGAGTTAAGGGTGATGTCATTATTGCTCAAGTTGAGACGATTCTGAAACCCTTGGGAAAAAAAACCTCGATGACATTGACCTGGTCAGGGAAGGGAACAAGGTTCCCTTTGAACCTGCTCCTCCCTTTGATGAAGAGAAAGATGATCAAACAATCCCGATCCGAACTGGAAACGTTCAAGAACCTTATAGAGACCAAAGGGAGATCCTTCGGATAGGGTAAGATCATGATCGCAACGATATCCGCAATAATCTTCACCTTCCTTATCGGGATCGTGATCCTTTTTCAGGGAGCACTAGTTCTGGGCGCCCCATGGGGATCTGCCTCCATGGGAGGAAAATACCCCGGGAAGTATCCTCCGAAGATGAGGATCGTGGCAGTATCCAATATGTTTATACTGGCAGCCCTGATCGTCATCGTTCTTGCCCGGGCGGAACTTGTCCTGCCCTCCCTCTACACATTCTCTAGATATGCCATCTGGGCCGTGGTCCTCTTCACAGTGGTGGGAACCATCATGAACACGATAACCCCCAGCAGGATCGAGAGGATATGGGCTCCGGTCACCGCTCTTTCTCTTATTGCGAGCCTTATTGTTGCTTTGAATTGAACCTTTCCAGGGAAAAATGAGCGTGAAGTAACCAAAGAACAATAACTATCCCGGTATGCCCCCGGACCAGTGCTGGATCAGAACGATCGGACCGATCCCCAATTATTCTATCTCCGATCATCACACTGACCGCTCCCGATCGGATCCTGATCGACCAGCATATATAGGTGTAGAATGAATGGTCGTTCCATCCATTATCACATCGGAATAGCACCTTTCTGGGGGCTGACCATGGAAAGATCGATAAATAAGAATTGCTCGATATGCGGAAAGGAGATCATCGTTCATATCAAGGAAAATGGCGAATACTCCGGAGGTCACTTTTTCGGACGTATACGTGCCCCTTGCGGCAAGGGAGAATATGTTCGGATAGGTAATTCCAAGGTACTCGATAATGTCCCTGTTGTTGAATGGACAGGAAGCTATCATGAGGGAGAATATTGGGAATGTGACGATTGTTTCTTGGACGATGGTGAGAAAGGATGAAAGCGATAGTATGTTCATCCTACGGCCCTCCTGAGGTCCTCCGGATGGAGCGGATGCCAAAACCATTGCCAAAGGACGATGAGATCCTCATCAAGGTAAAAGCCACATCCGTCCACAGGGGAGATTCCCGGATGCGGGGTCTGGATATTCCAGGCCCCTGGATCACAAAGGTCCTGGCGAGGCTATACCTTGGATCAACCAGACCCAGAAAGAAGGTCCTTGGGATGGAACTCTCCGGGATCGTCGAATCCACAGGAGAAAAAGTGACCAGGTTCCAGGCCGGGGACGAGGTCATGGCAACAACCGTCTTCAACGGTTTCGGAGGATACGCCGAGTACAAGACCATGCCCCAGAACGGTCCTGTGACAAAGAAACCAAAAAAGCTCTCATTCGAAGAGGCCGCGGTCATCCCTTCGGGAGGGGTCACAGCCCTGGGGATCCTCAAACAGGCCTATCTAAAGAAAGGCCAGGAGATCCTCATCTACGGGGCATCGGGCAGTCTCGGATCCATCTCGATCCAGCTGGCAAAGGCCGAGGGAGCGATAGTCACCGCGGTCTGCTCCGGAAAGAACATGGAGATGGTCCGATCCCTGGGAGCGGACCATGTTATCGACTACCAGAAGGAGGACTTCACCACGAACCCCAAGCGATACGACGTGGTCTTCGATGCGGTGGGTAAGATACCAAAGAACATGGCAAAAAAAGCCCTGAAGGAAGGAGGCATCCACCTCAACTCCGACACCTCCTCCAACAAGATCAAGAAGTACAACATCGGATCGCTCCTAACCGAGTTGGCAGGGATCGTCTCCTCCGGAGGGATCCGGCCGTTCATAGACCGGACCTATACCCTGGAACAAATAGTGGAGGCCCATCGTTACGTCGATCAGGGGCATAAGCGAGGCAACGTGGCGATCAGGATGGTATGAACAATTGGATGTGATCCTATCAACGAAGGACTCAAACCGGAAACCGATCCTGTTCGAGGGATCGGATGTGACGATTACCTTGAACTCAAGGAAAGAATACGCGAAGGATTGAGCGAATACACGAGGAGGGCGTTCTCGTATGTACCCCACATGGATTCCCCTAGAATACTGGACGTGGGTTGCGGGTCCGGGGTCCCCACGATGGAGTTGGCCCGTCTTTGCGACGGTACCATAGACTCGATCGACCTGGACGGAAGAGCACTCGAACTCCTTCGAAGAAAGGTGGCGGAAGCTGGCCTGGTTCACAGGATAACCATAATTCAGGGATCCATCGATGATATGGTATTCCCGGAAGGGTCCTATGACATCATCTGGTCGGAAGGGACCGTTTTCGTGATGGGATTCCAAAGGAGCATCCGGGAATGGGGACGATTCCTAAGAAAGGGCGGCGTTCTCGTCGTGCATGATGAGGATCGAGACAGAGGTGCAAAGATCGCGTCCGCCATCGATGCGGGTTATTTGATACTGGGGCTCATCGAACTTTCGGAAGATATCTGGTATGAGAGTTATTTCTTGAAGATAGAGAGACTGTTGATCGATATTATGGAGATGCGACCGTCGGACCCCGAACTGATCGAAGAGATGGAAAAGGACCGTTTGGAGATCGACAGATGCCGCCAAAAGGTCGGGGTGTCATCCTCGTTCTTCGTCATTTTACTAAAGGCATAGCATCTGGATGGTGATATAATGGTCCAATCAAGGAACGCGCGGTCATTGATCGTCCTGGTATCATACCATCACAGGAATACGGAGAAGATCGCCCAAGCGATGGCGAAGGTCCTGAAAGCTGAGATCGTGAAACCCTCGGAGATCGATCCCTCATCTTTAAAGGAATACGATCTCGTCGGGTTCGGATCGGGGGTCTATTCCGCCCAGCACGATCCCTCGATAATAGAACTGGCCAAGAGGATCCCTCAAGTCCAGAACAAGAGAGCCTTCCTATTCACAACAACAGGTGCCCCCACGATCGCAATGAACGATGAGTTCATAAAAAGCAACCATTCGAAACTGAGGACCATCCTGGAATCGAAAGGGTTCGTCATCGCCGGGGAGTTCGGTTGCCGCGGGTGGAACACCAACTCCTTCCTCAAGGCGTTCGGAGGCTTAAACCGAGGACATCCGGACCAGGAAGACCTCGCCAACGCTGAGAAGTTCGCCTTCTCACTGGTTGGATGACGGCCGGGAGGCGGAGTCGATCCCGGCCTCTTCCTTCACATTGCCTCCGCTGGGATTATCTCCTTGGATGATATCCTGGACGATCGATGATCGTCCTCCCTCCGGATAAATACCACGAAGTGGACCTGGACCAGGTCCCCTTCGACACCTACTTCGCGAAAGCTGTCCTCGTAGGTCATCTCACCGGGAAGGTCTACACCAACTCCATCGAGAGACCGACAACATTCTACATCCTCCATCCCTACGGGCTCTCCCTCCTCGTGGGGGATCCCAACGAGGAGTTTGAACAGCATCTCATTGAGTACATGTTTGGAAAAAGGACCACCCACAGCTCCTACGAGTGGATGCAGGTCCACCCGGATCACTGGAATAACAGGATCAAGACCCTACTCGGATCCCGCCTGGTCCCGCCCCAGGAACCATACGATAGAAGGAACATCGAACTACACCACAGGGTGAACTTCAGCTTCCACGAGGATCGGTTCCGAGAGTACATCCGGAACAAAAAGAGACCGCTCCCGGCAGGTTTCAGGATCGTGGACATCGGATCGGACCTCTTCGACTCCATCGAGGGGACGGTCATTCCAAAGTCCTTCTGGGACAACTCCGGGGACTTCCTCAGAAGGGGGATCGGGTTCTGCATAATCAAAGACGAGGACATCGTCGCCTGGTCGTACACGGCCTGGGTGCACGGCGATCTCATCGAGATCGGGATAGAGACAGATGCACGATACCGGAACCGGGGCTTTGCAGAGCTCGTCTCCATCAGGTTCATAGAACATTGTCTGGACAATGACCTGACCCCGGTCTGGTCGTGCAGACTGGAGAACACCGGATCCTACAATCTGGCCCTGAAGCTCGGCTTCGAGGAGATAAGGCGCATGCCCTTTTACAAACTCAGCCTCAACGAAAAAATATGATACAGACCATGATACTTCCGTGAACCGGCGCCGGAGGAACGAGTAATCCAAGTGGGTTGGGATCTGCATGATCCTTGGACTTGCCTTGGGCTTCAGTCTAGGGTTGATCCTCACCAACTTCATCATGGCCCCCCTTTTTACAGGAATGGGTGCTGGGATAGGGATCGTGATCGGATCGATCATAGGGCATCGGAAGATAAGAAAATAGTAACCGTTAAAAATCCACTTTCTCTGAGTTTTTTTTTACAAACTACTCTTAAAAAAAACTGAATTTAATTCGAAATATGAATAAATAGGTTAATACATCCGATGATGAATGAAACGAATCGAATTGTCCGCCCCCAGAATCGACAGGTTGATAGAATCCACCGAAAAAGGGATCGGCATCGTGGATAAGAATATCTTAGAACTGATCAGACCAATCATCGAAACAATGGAGAGGATAGAGGTCCAGGATGACGATGAGACCAGAAAGGTATGGTTCGAGGCTCCAAGAGGGGACATCGCTGACTTCGGTGATTATAATGAATACTTGGAGGATGGGGAGGTGGATGACCACGATGATTTCATAGAACTATGGCAAGGATACTATCCGAACCCAACCAAGTGGTACAGGTTCAACCAATCGAAATATCAGGAGAATTACTACTTCACAATTGGTCCTGATACCTATTTCCAGACGGGGATCCCCGTCGATGAGAATAAGATTGGAAAGATCCCGAGAGAACTTCTTCTCTGGATCCGTTCCAAAGCCGAAGAGACCATGGACAAACTGGTTTCTGATGAAGAGGGTTACAACAAATACGTCGAGGAGAAACTTCCCCATGAAAAGAGATTCGGCAAGGTCCTGAGGAGCGATCTGTGGGAGGTGTTCCCCAAAGAGCGGGACCAGGTCCGAGGGGATCTCTCCGATAAAGACATCGAGAAACTCGAGGGGATCATCTCAGAACCGATCAAAACCATTGAAAAGATGACCGCGGGATCCTTCTACGACATATGCAGGATCTGTTATCTTGCCAATGGATACGAAAGGGTCACCGGACCCAACATGACCGCTAGAGAGATGTATCGGGTCATGGCCGACGGGAGGGACTGCGGCCTGGGCGAGATCGATCTTGACTCAGAAGAAGCGTTCCTGGAATGGCATCATC
The DNA here is from genome assembly GCA_029762535.1 of Thermoplasmatota archaeon. GTDB lineage: Archaea > Thermoplasmatota > Penumbrarchaeia > Penumbrarchaeales > Penumbrarchaeaceae > JARVGK01. The sequence continues at coordinate 67,457 of JARVGK010000002.1, read as the reverse complement.
ACGGATCCCATTGCGGTGGACATCCTTTTGAGATATGTAGCGGCGGCAACTCCACACATATCTCTCTTTACGTTCACAGGGAGAATGATGGCTGGCGCCTTACCCTTGTCGGATCGAGCAGGGTCAGGGTTCTTGAGACTGTGAAAATGGCCTTAGCATTGAATAAGCATGGTATTCCTTTTGAATTACACGAGTCACATGAGATCCTTCGTATGCTCAAAGGGATCGATTATGTAGGAATCGTCCCGGACTGGATGACACCCAGATATTGTTCTTCCGATTTCCCTTCAGAGGAACGGATCCACGGGTTTATGAATTTATGGCATGAATACAAGGAGATCATCACCGAGAAGGCAACCTGGTATCCTCTGGAGAAGGTAAGGTTGAGAATATCAAAATAAATAACAATATCCAGTGGACCAAACCCATGGCGGCCCTGATGTTCTTGGAAGAAGGTTACGAGGATGACAGGTCGGTAGCATCGGCCGATCCGGACACACTCTGACGGGACCTAGAGAGGGACAATCTAACGTTATCAGAACAGACTCTTTATCCTATCTTGAGGATCGGATATCAGATATCTCCATAAAGGGATCACCCTGACCGTTTTCCCATTCCATTCGATACTGGAATCCATATCCTGGGTGACGATCAACATGTTATCACATTGAAGCTGCTCGGAAGCTCTTACAATAGAGTCCAATTCTCTTTTTCCGGTTTGAGGGTCGGAGAGGTTTACACAGGATTGAACCAATAATCGGACCTTGCCTTCGGTCTTGAGAACAAAGTCAACCTCCCTCCCGTAGGTATCCTTCCAGTAATCCAACTTTATCCTCGTATCGAAGCCTGTCATTCTCAAGAACTCAAGAGCCAATGCATTCTCGAAAAACCTTCCTCTGTTCTCTCTGTAATTCATACCATACTGGGTTGCCATCCCGTTATCGATCAGATACACCTTGGGAAAAGATCCCTCCACGGTCCTATAACCCCCTCCGATCTTCTTTAGTTTGAAAAACATCATAGCCTCCATCAAATACTCGGAGTACTCGTATACCTTGTTCTTGGAGACCCCGATCCCGATGCTCTTCAAGAATCCATGGTATTTCTTCAAGGGAACCTCCTTTGAAAAGGATGAAATGAGCCCGTTCATGATAACCCTCAGAGCCTGGGGCTCTGTCACCTTGTTCCTCTCGATCACATCTCGCAATAACATCGTTTCGACATATTCCTTCAATATACGGACACGAGTTCTGGGTTCATCTTCTTGAACAACATCCGGAAAACCGCCGCATTCGAGGTACTCATCCATTTTACCTACTATCTGAGTCCGGCTCTTGGGTGAGGGATCTTCGCTTATCGGAATTTTCCATGCTCCCAGACACTCCCTGAACGAGAACGGAAGAACGAGATTAGAGAGGGACCTCCCTCTCATCGCTGTGGCGATCTCCTTAGCCAGCATTCTGGAAGAAGAGCCCGTTAAAAAAACCCTGTTCCGTTTCTCTTTAATGATCCTTCTAACAAACCTTTCCCATCCATCTACGTTTTGGATCTCGTCCAGGAACACATATCTGGTCATATTGACCCTGGAACTGTATAACTCATCATGTATCCGAAGGAAATCATCGATGTCCTTTGTGGTCGGTGGATAGATCCGATCATCCTCCAGGTCCAAGAAAACGAGATCGGAAATTGGTATAGATCCTCTGTTGATCATTTCATACATGAAGTATGTTTTTCCTGCTCTCCTCGGACCAATGACGGTTAGCGACCTTCCTTGTTTCGGAGATATTGTCGGGATCTCCCGTAAAATCATTGTTGGAACACCCTCCTCTTCGAACTCTTTTATCAAGTCGATCGCCAGGGATCGTTCCATGCCAGGAGTTAGTAGCTTCCTATTATTTATTTTTATCGTTATTATGTCCCTTTATAAAAGACATAATTTGATTTTCTGTCCCTAAAATAAGGAACTAATAATAGAATAAATAGGTTGAAGGTCAGAAAATGTTTGATGGAAAAAGAAATGAATTCCCGATGGATCTCCCCCTCATGTCGTATTTCATCGACGATCGGATCCCCCTTAGAGACCTGAAAAAAAGGATCGATGATACCGATTTAGTCCCTTCCAGATCCTCCTTGAAGGAGGGGATCGACGGGAAATTCTCGAATCTGGAGGAGAACGGATACAGGACCCTCTCCGATCTGAGGAAGGCCCTGAAGAACGCGAAGAGGATCCCTGCGGTCTCAAAGGAGACCGGGATCGAAGAACATTACCTGGTCCTCCTCCGCAGGGAGATCGAGAGCTACTTCCCCAAACCTTTTCCCATCGGATCCTTCACCATTCTGGACGAGGAGGTCATCAGGAAATTGGAGAAGGAGGGGATCAAGAACACCCAGGACCTCTATGAGACCCTGCAGGAGGGAGATCTCCCCGGGATCGATCCCGAAACGAAGGAGACCCTCTCCCACCTCTCCGACCTCACCAGGATCCAGTGGACCGATCCCACGGCGGCGATGATGCTCTATGAGGCAGGGTACAAGAGCGCGAAGATGGTAGCGGAAGCGAATCCGGAACAACTGTGTAAGGACCTTGAAATGGTCAATGTGGACCAGAGGTTCTTCAAGGGAAAGATTGGCCTAAGGGACGTCAAGCGCCTGGTGAATGCCTCATCGTACCTGAACCCGTAAAACAAGTGAAATATGGAGAGAAATTTGAATAACCGCGAATGATGATGGTTTCCCGATGAAAGCGATCGTCAACCGAGGGCCCCTCCGTCTCGAGGATGTCCCCAAACCGGTCCCGAAATACGATGAACTCCTCGTCAGAGTGGAGGCAGCGACGGTCACCAGAGGTGATGTGAACCTCAGAAAGATCCCCGCGATCGTCCTCGTTCCGATGGGAATGATCCTCGGTTTCAAGAAGATGAAGGTCCCCGGGATCGAGTTCTCGGGAACGGTGGAGAGCACCGGGTCCAGGGTCACTCTCTTCAAGAAGGGAGATGAGCTCTTCGGGACCACCACAGGACTGACATACGGTGCCAACGCGGAGTACGTCTGCATCCCTGAGAGGTGGAAGATGGGAGTCGTCATGCTCAAACCCAAGAACCTCTCCTTCGAGGAATCGGCTGCGATCCCCGTGGGAGGGATGACCGCCCTCTACAATATCAAGAGGATGGACATCCGAAAGGGGCAGAAGGTCCTCGTCTACGGGGCCTCCGGATCGGTTGGATCCTACGCCGTCCAGATCGCAAAGAACTACGGAGCTGAGGTGACCGGGGTGTGTTCCACTAATAACATCGATCTGGTCCGATCCCTGGGTGCGGACCATGTCCTTGACTACACCAAGGATGCGATCCCAAAGGAATACGATGCGATCTTCGATGCAGTGGGCAAGATGAAGGATCCTAAAAAGCATCTGAAGAAAGGGGGGCATTTCCGATCCATCAGGACGCCTACAAAGGAGATCACGGAGGACCTGCTTTTCATCAGGGATCTCGCGGAAGCGGGCAGGCTCAGAGCGGTCATCGATAAAAAGTACACTCTGGATCAGGTCCCGGAAGCGCACAGATATGTGGAACAGGGTCACAAACGTGGAAATATCGTCGTAACCTTCGTCAAATGAGGTAAAACATGTCGGCGGTCAAACAGGACACGAAGAAGCTTTTCAGGAAGAAGGGGATGTGCTCACATACCTTCTATTACATCCTGAACAGGGAGTTCGGACATCACAACACCGATTTCGAGCGTGCATCGGATCCACTCGTCGGAGGGATCATGCAGATGGGGCATCAGTGCGGGCTCCTCTACGGGACCTCACTTGCGGTAGGGAACGAATGCTTCAGAAGGTTCAAGGACCAAGGTGTCGCCACAGCGATGGCGATCAATGCGACGAGGAACGTATCCGATGCATTCGAGAAGAACGCCGGCAGCGTGAACTGCAGGGACATCACCGACACCGATTTCCACAAAAAACTCCAGATGGCCAGGTATCTCATCTTCAAGGCCAGGTCTTGCTTCACCCTCGCTGACAAATGGACCGAGGACGCACTCCGATCCGCGAAGGAGGGACTGGCCGCGCCCATCCCAGAATTGAAGGAACCTCCGATGAGCTGCGCCTCGGAGGTAGTGAGGATGATGGGGGGATCCCCCGAGGAGCAGATGACCGTCGCAGGTTTCGCCGGAGGGATCGGGCTGACGGGGAACGCCTGCGGAGCGCTCAGCGCCACCATCTGGTATCGCTCGATCCAATGGGCCAGGGAGAATCCCAAGAAGACCCCTTACAACAATCAGTACGCCTCCAACGTCATGTTCTCCTTCGATGAGGCCACAAAGGGGAAGTTCCTCTGCAGTGAGATCTGCGACCGGGAATTCCAAACAGTGGAGGAGCATTCAGAGTTCGTGAAGAACGGAGGGTGCAAGGAGCTTCTTCATACGCTCTCCGAGGCATTCTACCGATGAACGATCTTAATCTGTTGGTCGGAAAAAAATGAATTACCAAGATGTTTTCTCCCATATCATGGCAGAAGCTGCGTGGATGGACAAGAAGGATTACCCGGTCGTGAAGAATCCGGATGCGGGACACTTCGTCTCCGAGATCGGAAGGCTCTGATGGAGATGTTTTATACGTCATTTGGGCCATATAGTGACCATGGAGTGCATGAAAAGCCGTACGATGGAGAAGAAGATCGCCTCTGAGGAGGAGATGTTTGACATACTCCGCTCCCAGAAGCTACTCACGATAGCCATGTGCAGCGGGGGAGAACCTTATCTGGCAACCCTTGACTTCGGACTGGATGAGGAAGAACGCTGTCTATATTTTCATACCTCTGATAAAGGAAGGAAGGTGGGGATCCTCAAAAAGAACCAGATCGTTCACGGGCAGGTGCACGAGGATCTTGGGTTCGTCCCCGATGCCTGCGACCACGCCTTCAGACTGGTCCAGTTCAAGGGGAGGGTGGATTTCCTTTTCGACCAAGATGAGATAAAGGAAGGATTGAGGAGATTGAGGGAGCACCAAGGGATCGCTCATAGGACCTATGACCCAACGCTCCCGGAAGGGACGCTCATGGGAAGGATAAGTATACTCGAGATGAACGGGATCGTCAATCGGGGGTGAAATATGAAATTCAATGAGGAACACAAGGAAGTGATCGACACCATACTCCTTTCGATCCCCGGGGTCTCCCCTGGCAAGATGTTCGGGTATCCGGCATATTACATCAAAGGAAAGATGTTCGCCTGCCTCTACGAGAACGGGATAGGAATAAAGGTCCCGGAGAAGATGGCATTGGACCTTGTGGGAAAGGAGGGCATCACAGATTTCCAGCCGCTTGGGAGAAAAAGAATGAGGGAGTGGATACAGATCACAAGAGAGAGATCCCCGGATTATGTGAAGGACGAATGGATCTTCCAGAGATCCGTGGGATATGTCTCATCCCTCAATTAGTGATGGTGTTCTGATGAATACAAAAAAGGTCTCGCCCAAGAACATCGATGAGTACATCGCTTCTTTTTCGGGACCGGCCCGTGAGAAACTTGAAGAGATCCGCAAATTCATCATTTCTGAAGCTCCAGAAGCCGCTGAGAAACTCGCATACGGCATTCCCACTTTTACACTGAACGGTAACCTGGTCCATTTCGCAGGGTACGAGGGTCATATTGGATTCTATCCAACTCCAGGTGCTATGAAAGAATTCAAGGAAGAGATGAGGATGTACAAGACGTCAAAGGGCGCGGTCCAGTTCCCTCTGGATGAGCCCCTTCCCGAGGATCTCATAAAACGGATCGTCAGGTTTCGTGTCGAGGAGAATTCGAAAAGTTGATCGATAGGGAATACGTGGTGAAAAGCGTGATCTCTCATAGAACATATCCTATCTCCTCGGAGATGATCGCCCCCTGCGGGATGGATTGCGCCTTGTGCATAGGCCATATACGGAAAAGGAAACCCTGCTCCGGGTGTCTGGGCGATGATAAGGACAAGCCGCATCACTGCGTCGTATGCTCGATAAGGAACTGTGAGGATCTTAAAACGGATGAGAACGGCACATTCTGCTACAGCTGTGACAGTTTCCCTTGCCGGAGGTTGAAGGCCCTCGACAAGCGATACAGGACGAAGTATCGCATGAGTATGGTGGAGAATCTCATGACCATCAAGGAGGAGGGCATATCCTCGTTCGTGATAAAGGAAAGGACCAGATGGAAGTGTGATAATTGCGGCTCGATCCTCTGCGTCCATAGAAACGAATGCATATACTGTGGAAGCATTTGGTGATCAATAAGAGATGCAGGACTTCGCGCAGACCAGATCCAAATAGTTGAACCCCTTGAGGTATAAAATGTCGGATAAACGCAGCCTGAGAGGGAAGGGTTTGTATCCTCCCGGGTTCGCATGGGCCCTCCTCCTTCCTTTTCGGGATCTCTATATCTCCCCGGGTAAATTGGCAAAACGCCTCGGTCTCAGGGAGGATTCAATAGTGTTGGAGATCGGCTGTGGGCCGGGGTATTTCAGCCCTCATATTGCAAGGAGGATCCCCAAGGGTAAACTCTACCTCACTGACGTTCAGCCCGAGATGATAGAAAAGGCCAGAAAACGTCTCAAGCATATTGAGAACGTCGATGTGAGGGTATGTTCCGGATCGGAACTGCCCTATGAGGATGATATGTTCGACGTAATCTACCTCGTCACCGTTCTGGGTGAGATCGATAAAAAACACCTTTATGTCAGGGAGATGAAAAGAATTCTTCGACCGGGAGGGATCGTCTCAATCTCGGAGCAAAGAGGGGATCCCGACTCCATGGCCTTGGAGGATGTGAAACTCCTGTTCGAACCCGAAGGATTCTCCCTGAAGGAGTTCTTCGGGAAGGGGAGGACCTATACGGCGAATTTCACTGTATTGACATAATGGAGAGTTGTGCAATGGGTAGTAGATTCGATATGATAGGATTGTTCGTGGAGGATCTCCTGAGAATGGTGGATTTTTACAGGAACGTGATGGATATCGACATTGACTGGGATGGAAAAGGTCCATATGCGGAGTTCAAACATGAGGGGATCAGGTTCGCGATGTATGAACGCTCGAAGCTCCCCGATCTCCTTGGAACTCAACCCTCCTTTCCCATGGGCTTGAACGGGTCCTTCGAACTTGCGATCAATGTGGGAGATCCAGAAAAAGTCGATGAGGCCTTCGAGAGAATGGTCAAAGCGGGAGCAAGGCCCATATATCCTCCACGCAACGAACCATGGAAGATGCGATCCGCAATGATCGCGGATCCGGAGGGGAACCTGATTGAGATCGGTTCGGATTTCTGGGAGTGAGATGATCGCGATGGAAACGGATAACGAGAATGTAATGGATTGGCTTTTGAACAGCGATCCCTGGATAGAATACAGAACGCGGATCGATCTCCTTGAGGAACCTCAAGACTCAAAGGCGGTCCTCTCGGCCAGGGATCGAATGACGAGCCATCCCGATATCAGATCCCTGATAAAGGACCTGGGGAACTGGCCGGGAGCGGTCCTAAACTCCCACAAGAGCGCGGGACAATCCTACCACAAGCTCTCGTTCCTGGCTGATCTTGGGATAAAACATGATGATACTGGTGTACAATCTATCATCGATAGGATATTCCAGCATGTATCCGAGGAGGGCCCAATCCAACTTCCAATGAGGATCTCATCTCATCACGGAGGTTCGAATAGAGATGTCCAAGCCTGGGCCTTGTGTGATGCGCCTACCATAGTTTACAGCCTTGCGAAGATGGGATTGCGGTCGGATGAGCGTGTTGAAAAAGCCGTCGATTTTCTGGTCATGTTATCCAGGGAGAATGGGTATCCTTGTGTGGTTTCAAAGGAGCTGGGAAGATTCAGGGGGCCGGGTAAAAAGGAGGATCCATGTCCCTATGCCACCTTGATCATGCTGAAATTAATGGAGCTGTATCCAGAATACCGCGATTCGAATCATGCCAAGGCCTCTGCATCCGCATTGCTGGACCTGTGGGAGAACAGCAGGACCAGGCATCCGTACATATTCTACATGGGCACGGATTTTCGGAAACTGAAAGCTCCGTTTATCTGGTATGACATACTCCATGTGGCCCATGTGCTGTCCCTAAACGATCATGCCCTCAAGGATCCCAGGTTCCATGATATGGTCAAAGTGATCACCGGAAAAGCTGACGATGTGGGAAGGTTCACTCCTGAATCAGTTTGGAAGGCTTGGGATCACTGGGAAATCGGGGGGAAAAAGACCCCCTCCCCCTATCTGACCATGCTCGTGTACAGGATAAAAAAGAAGGTTTGTGGGCCCATAACGGAGAATAAGTAACCAAAAGCAATAGATAGGAACCGATACCAGGTTGAAATCGTGGCAGCGAAAGTCCTTGCAAGGCCCGGAGATCGATCCCTGAAACTCAAAAAAGTGAACCCCATGATAGAAGAAAACCCATCCTGGCATGACAGGACCGTTGAGGAAACCTCAAGAGGGCTCCGGTCTCCCGAGGAGGGTCTAACGGATTCGAATGTAGAAAAAAGATCCAGGGAATACGGAAAGAACGTCCTACCCGGGATAAAGGGAAAACATCCCATCCGGCGCTTTCTGGAGCAGTTCAATAACGTTTTCATATACGTCCTTATGATATCCGGGATGATCACAGCGGTGCTGGGCCATTATTTGGATTCAGGCATCATATTCGCGGTGGTGATCATTAACGGGACCATAGGGTTCGTTCAGGAAGGGAAGGCGGAGAGGGCCCTTGATTCTGTACGGAATATGCTATCGGTCCACGCCATCGTCTTGAGAGATGGTACAAAACGTCAGATCGATGCCTCCGAGCTCGTCCCCGGGGATCGGGTCCACCTCAGATCGGGGGACAAAATACCCGCGGATTTAAGGCTCATCGAGGTCCATGAGCTGAACGTGGACGAATCCTCGCTGACCGGCGAGTCGGAGCCAGTAAATAAAACAACGAAAACCCAAAAGAAAAACATTATGCTCGGGGACAGGAAGAACATGGCCTTCTCCGGGACCCTTGTGACCTCCGGGAGGGGTCTGGGAGTTGTCACCGCCACGGGAATGAGGACCGAGATAGGGAAGATCAACCGAATGCTGGGGGATGTCAGATCATTGAAGACCCCCCTGATCATAAAGGTGGACCGGTTCGCAAAGGTACTGAGCGTGATCATCCTAATTATAGCCGCTTTGACCTTTGCGATCGGTCATCTCGTCAGGAATATGCCCCTTTCCGATCTGCTAATGGCGATCATTGGCCTTTCAGTGGCGGCGATCCCTGAGGGACTTCCGGCCATCATCACCATAACTTTGGCGATCGGTGTACAGAGAATGGCCAGGCGCAACACCATAGTGCGAAGGCTTCCCGGAGTTGAAACCCTGGGATCCGTCACGGTAATCTGTTCAGACAAGACCGGGACCCTCACCAGAGGGGAGATGACCGTCACGCAGGTGGCCGTTGCTGAGGGTGTGTTCAACGTTGAAGGGACGGGTTATGATCCCGATGGCAGGATATCGATCGAAGGAAAAAGACCGCTATCAATGGATAGAATGATACTTGGGGGGATACTCTGCAACGACTCCCGCCTGGTCAATAAGGATGGTGTTTTTTCCATAGAGGGATCCCCGACCGAAGGCGCCCTTCTAACCCTTGCGGCCAAAGCAGGCATAGAACGGCCTCCCTATGAACGTCTGGATGTGATCCCTTTCGAGAGTGAGCACAAGTACATGGCAACCCTTCACGATATCGATGGAAAGAGGATACTATACCTCAAGGGAGCCTACGAAAGCCTCCTCGACATGAGCGAACACCAGCTCCATGGTGAGGAGGAGCCACTCGATCGCGATTACTGGGAATCCCGCGCCGAGAGGATGGCATCCGATGGGCGCAGGCTTCTGGGATCGGCCTGGAGGGAATGGCCGGCGGATCGAAAACTATCCCACGATAACATTTCTAACCTGTGCTTTATCGGCATCTTCGGAATGCTCGATCCCCCGCGCCAGGAGGCGATCGAAGCGATCCGGGAATGCCGTGAGGCCGGGATCCGTGTGAAGATGATCACCGGGGACCATCTTCTCACCGCAAAAGCTATAGGAAAGCAGCTGGGGATCGAAGGCGAAGCCATCACCGGGGATGAGCTCACAGATGAAAATATCGCTGAAAAGGCCCAGAGCATCGATATCTTCGCCAGGGTGAGTCCGGAGCACAAGCTCAAGCTGGTAGAAGCCCTGCAGAAGCAGGGCGAGATCACCGCGATGACAGGGGACGGAGTGAACGATGCCCCCGCTTTGAAGAGGTCCAATATTGGGATAGCCATGGGCATCAAAGGCACGGAGGCCGCCAAGGAGGCCTCCGAGATGGTGATCGCCGACGATAATTTCGCCTCGATAGTCCACGCGGTCGAGGAGGGCAGAACGGTCTATGACAACCTCAAGAAGGCACTTCTGTTCATTTTGCCAACCAATGGAGGAGAGGGGATGGTGATAATCGCATCAATTTTTCTCGGATTGGTTTTACCGATGACAGCTGCCCAGGTCCTATGGGTGAACATGGTGACGGCGGTCAGCCTCGGTCTGACCCTCTCCATGGAACCGATGGAGAAGAACACGATGAAGCGTCCGCCCCGAAGGTCCGATGAACCGCTGATAACAATACCCATGTTGATCAAGATAATTTACGTCTCCTTGCTTCTCATGGGCGTCACCCTCGCCGTTTTCATGTGGATGAAGTCCAATGGCGCGAGTTCGGAGCTGGCCCGGACCGCAGCGGTGAACGCGCTGGTGATGGGCGAATTAGCGTTCCTTTTCAACGCCCGAAGTAAAGGGTCCTCCATTTCTATAAAAGGATTGAAAGCGACCCCCTATACGTGGGGCGCGGTGGCTTTTGTAGTTGTCCTGCAGCTTCTTTTTACCTATGCCCCGCCCATGCAGGGGATCTTCATGACGCAGGGTCTGGATATGGCCACTTGGGGGATCATAGCCCTTTGCGGATCGGAGATATTCCTTCTGGTCGAGATCGAAAAAGAAATTCTCAACAGATCGAAGATATTCAAATGAACGTAAGATCTTCAGGTATGATAAGCGTTCACCCTGCAATTGAATTTCAGGGATACGATCCCATTTGAACCTACGCTGTCTTGAAAGGTTCGAAGATGATAGTTGGATGGGAGAACTGCCACGACCCGATAGGATAGACAGGCATACGGAGACCATTCCTGAAGTTCACGTATCCGTTCCAAGGGGGATGCTCAATGCAGGGATAGGATTCCCTGTTTCTTCATGCAAAGATGTGATATATGCCTTATTCATATTACATCCCGGGTGAGGTCGATGTCATTAAAGGAAAAAACCGTAAAAAGATTAAGGATCGTCAACATCGCAGCGGGATCCCTTCACCTTATTCAGGGGATCCTAATGCTACTTCTTTCGAAGGATTTCAACATACAGATAACGAGGGGTTTTCTGGATTTCAACGAGGTCACTCGGACGCTCTTCCCGGCTACGGCGGACGTCATCGAGATCCCTCTGGGGCCTCTCATCGCATCGTTCCTTCTTATGTCCTCAATTGCCCATTTCTTGATAGCCTCCGTCCTGTTCAAGAGGTATATCGCCAATCTGGAAAAAGGTATCAACAAATACAGGTGGTACGAGTATTCTGTAAGCGCCTCGGTGATGATCGTGGGAATAGCGTTGCTCACCGGGATCTACGATATCGGCACTCTTATCGCGATCTTCTTTTTGAACATGATGATGATACTCTTCGGTCTGATCATGGAGAAGATGAATCAGCTTGCCGAGAAGCTGGACTGGTCCCCGTTCGTCTTCGGATGCATCGCGGGGCTGATCCCGTGGGTGGTCATAGCGATCCATTTACTGGGGGCCGGGGGGGGAGATGGTGGACCTCCCACCTTCGTTTACTACATCTACATCTCGATAGCGGCCTTCTTCAACATATTCGCGTTGAACATGGTCCTGCAGTACAAGAAGGTCTGGAAGTGGAGGAATTATCTTTTCGGGGAGTGGGTCTACATAGGGCTTTCTCTTGTGGCCAAATCCCTGCTAGCATGGCAGGTGTTCGCGGGGACATTGAGGCCTGAGGGATGATGCGTGGTGTCATCGATAGGATAAGGAACGACCTCAAAGCGAGGGCGGATCCCGTCGTGAAGGAGAAGAATGAGCGTTTCTTTAAAGAAAGTGTCCTCTACTACGGTTTGAGGAATGCCGAGACCAACAGGATCGCAAAAGAGTACTGGAAGGAGGTGAAACCCCTTGGAAAGGAGCGGATCTTCGAGATGTGCGAGGATCTTCTTTCTTCGGATTATTCCGAGGAGGCCTTCATCGTCTGCGACTGGATCCCGAAGCTGAAGAAGCAATTCGAGCGGGAGGATCTTTTTCGGTTCAGGAGATGGATAGACGATCATCTGAACACCTGGGCGAAGGTGGACACCTTCTGCACTCATTCCGTGGGGGACTTTATCGGTCTATACCCGGATGCCGTTCAGGAGTTGAAGAGATGGACAGGTTCTAAGAACAGGTGGATGAGAAGAGCGTCGGCGGTCTCCTTGATATCACCTGCTCGAAGGGGGGAGTATCTTGAGGATATATTCGAGATCGCTCTGATGTTGTTGGAGGACGAAGACGACATGGTCCAGAAGGGATACGGTTGGATGCTCAAGGAATCGAGCAAACAACATAGGAAAGAGGTCTTCGAGTTCGTATTGAGGAATAAACGGAGAATGCCCAGGACCGCCCTGAGATATGCGATAGAGCTCATGCCAAGCGATATGAGAATCGAAGCGATGAGCTAGATAATGGGATCTCATCTCCCCTTATTGTCCGCTCCATACGATAAGATCATCAGATATCGCGAAAGGAATGAAGTGGTGAGGATACAGGATTCTCAATTCTTGATAAATCGAAGCAAAATATTATGTGGAGTCCACTCTCTTGAACCTCAGGAGAAAGATATGACGGACCAATGTCCTTACTGCGGCTCCGAGCAGATAATCAGCAAGGGATACAGGAAAACCAAGAGCGGTTCGAAACCCATTTTCATGTGCAGAAGGTGCCAGAAGAGGTTCGTGGAATCACCGTCCTCGACTTATCCGAAACACATCATCATACAGGCGCTGAACGCTCATACGATGGGTACAACCACTGCCGAGATCGCCCGGGACCTTAGAAGTAGGTATCGGTCATATCCTTCGAGGAGCACCATCCAGAGATGGGTCGCGAACTATTCCGGGATCTGCCCCATGGCCCGCCACAGGGAGAAGCTCCGTAATATCGATCCCCTGATCCGGACGAGGGATTTCGTTCACAGGGGTATGAGTTACAGGTTCTCATTGAACATGTACAAGGTGGGATCTTTGAAGGAGGAGGGACTGAAGCGCTATCTCCTTGAGTATCAGGACCGGGACCTCTTTGAAGAAGGTAACAGATGTTCGGATCCCTCGATCGAGGTCCAGGCCTCCGTGCGAAGGACACGCAACCTCGCATGCAGCGTGGCCCAGTTCTGTTTCTCCGCGGCAAGGACAGGACCTGAAAGGCATCCGATCGTCGAGAACTTCATGCTGATCAACGATCTGGCGACATTGGCAACCGAGGTGCCCGTCTATTTTTTCGACAAGAGGATCGGGACCGTGACCGGGCATATAGACATCCTGCAGGTCAGGAACGGGAAGGTCCACATCATGGACCTCAAGCCGGGGGCCGCTTCTGAACATCCCGAAGGGCAGTTGCTGCTTTATTCCCAGGGCCTGTCCTTCAGGACAGGGGTCCCTCTGTCCGATATGGTATGCTCCTGGTTCGACGATAAGGATTGCTTCTCCTTCGATCCCTCCGAGGCGAAGTGGAAGTATTGAGAGTTCCTCAAGGATCCTCCATCTCGAGGGGGGAGATCCCTGGATCGAAGAGGATGTTTTTCTTTATAGGGGAAATGATCCCCCGAGCTGGGACATTCGAACGAGCTTTAGAGGGTCTTCAAACAGGATTTTGTGATATGGTCACCCCATGCTTTTCATTCCCAATAAAAAGGGGGATCCCTTTGTAGGATGAAAGGGAATAGAGGCTCATTATGCTCTATGGTTAATTATTTATAAAACGTAATCAGGTGACCGTTCATGGACGCTATGAAGGAGATGCAGGCGGTCTTCCCCCTGATAAAGGACCGGTTCAAGGTCCGAAAGATCGGCCTTTTCGGTTCTTATTCGAAGGGATCCCAGCGTCCCGAAAGTGATCTGGACATTCTCGTTGAATTCAACGAGACCACTTTCGACAATTACATGGGGCTCTATCTCTACCTTTCTGACAGGTTCGATAAGAAGGTGGATCTCGTGACAACAGGAGCTCTGAACAAAAGGTTGAGGGAATCCATACTCGAGCAGGTGATATGGATTGCATCATGACGAGTTCTATCTTCGATCCATTCTCGAAGAGATCGAATTCCTCAAAGAGGTGCTCGATCATAAAGATTACGAGGATTTCATCTCGGACGAAGTATTGAAAAAGGCGGTCGTGAAGACCTTCGAGAACATAGGGGAGTTCACGCGCAATTTATCCGAGGACCTCCGTTTAAAGCATAAGGATGTCGAATGGAGGAAAATAATAGGGCTCAGGGACATTCTTACACATAAATATCACGGGATCGATTATCTTGTCCTGTGGGACCTGTATGAGACCAGGCTTGATGAGCTCGAAGAGACCGTGAGCCTGATGCTCGAGGAGATCGAAGATGTATAGTATATCTGGCGATCGTAGAGGATCCTCTCCTTTATCGGATTACAACATTTCATAAAATGATACGAACCAGGGATAATGCAGGATAGGATAATAATAGGAACGACGAATCCAACTTCAAGAGATGTCTTTTCTCAAGGATCCTCCATCTCGAGGGGGGAGATCCCTGGATCGAAGAAGAGGATTCGTCCAGGTGGGTGGATCCCCTTTCAGAGATGATCATTCTCCATTCCATGGTAGATAAGGTATAATTCTGGAGATCCCCCTTCGAGGAGAGGGTAAATTCCAGATCCTAGGGGGTACGATCCATTGTTGGAACCGTATCATTCGTTTATATATTTTGAAAACGATTGTACCCGTGGCGGGGCTTGAGGAGCCCCCGACCAGGGAAAGACGACGATCATATATGTGACCGGCCGATCGTGTGAACGGAGGATCCCCATGAAGGATCCGGTGAAGAAAGCCTGTCGGTCCCAGCTAAGGCGCCAGATTTTTTTCTTTGTATCGATCCCCCTCTTGGAGGGGGAGGGGTGGATCCCCCTGCCATGAGGCAGGGGGGAACCTCAAGTGGAGTGGGGTATCCCCTCTCTCAAAGGAGATCCCCTTTGGGGAGGGATCCCCATGTTAAAAAGGCCTGCCAGGGGGGATCCGAAAATTCCGGGTCGTCTATGATCAGGGGTAATATCCTCCTTCAGCAGACGCTTCACTTGGTCATCCTTTAATGTTAAAATAATGTAACGATAATTAATTATATGTAACGATCATTCACCTATCATGGATGAAAAAAACCCGCTTCTGAGCGAGAACGCGACCGCGAGGATACTGGAATGGTTCTCCAGGAATCAATCGGTATCGATCCACGTGAACGAGCTTGCCCGAAAGACCGGTCTGAGCAATGCGACATGCTCGAGAATACCCAACATCCTTGAGGGGAAGGGCCTTCTTCTTAGAGAGGAGAAAGGTAATGCACATTTCTACTCCTTGAATGATATGTATGTGACCAAAGAGATCAAGCGCTTCTTCCTGCTTCTAAGGATCCATGAATCCGATTTGATCGAAACACTTTCCGATGAGCATCCTTCCCTGACGAATCTCGTCCTTTATGGAAGCTGCGCGAGGGGGACCTTCGATGAACGTAGCGATCTGGACATACTGGCGATAATGAGCGAGAAGATGAGGACCGATCTCACACTCTTCGAGGAAGGATTGGGGATCAATATAGGGATCACATCCCTCAACATCGGAAGATGGTTGGCGATGAAGGAACGCAATGAGGGTTTCTACAACGAAGTTAAGAGGGATGGGATCGTTCTCTACGGCGGGGACCTGCCATGAACATGAAGGATTGCATAAAGAAAGGTCTGCTCACACCGCATTCCTTCACCGAAGAGACGATCCATAAGGAGATGGAGAATGCGAGACATCATCTCGAGAATTCCGAGCGGAGTTACGAGTACGGCATGATGGACCTGTCGATCATTTCATCTTATACGGCCATGTTCCACGCTGCAAGGTCTCTGCTCTTGGCCGGATTCAAGGAAAGGAGCCATGTCTGCATCGCCGCATTCCTGAGGGAAGAACACCCAGAACTCCGGGAATATTCGGACTTGTTCGATATCTACAGGAAGAACAGGCACGAGAGCCTCTACGGTATCGATTACGCTCCACTGTATGATGATGCCAGATCAGGTATCGATTATGCTAAGATGTTCATCGATGCGGTCGATGAGATATTGAACGATCCTTCGGATGACGAATAGGATCCATGATTAATGCAATTTGAAGGGAATACCTGTGGAGTTCATATTATAAAAAACGTTTTTCATTATGATCGGGTCTTGAATGAGTTCCATATATTCTCACTTTTCTCCGGAGGATCCGCGTCAAAGTGGGAGTGGTATCCTCCCTCTCGCAGAATGTCCCCACATCGTTGGGGAGATCCCCTTAGAGGTGGTCTTGGGGGATTGATTCTTTTTCCTTTCTTGGGGGATCCCCCTCCTTCCCTCTTGGGCTTTGCCCTCCCGATCCCGGGGTCTTTATCCAATCATTCCCTGGGGTAAAAGATGTGAACTATCACCTATTCCTCTCACACTTATACTTTCCACATACACCCCATAAGGGTTATATCTTATGACAATACTTCTATCTCACAATGATTAGAAGGTATGAACGTCCCTATCCCGTCGTTGTAATTTTATTAAGAAAAAAATGAAAGAGATGGAGCTTATGATATGAAGAATATTGAAAAAATGGAAGGGCAAAACCTTGAGTTCAAATCATCATGGAGTGACGAATGTCTGAAGACCATTTCTGCATTTGCAAATTCCGAGGGGGGAGATCTGGTTGTTGGTATAGACGATAATGGAAACTTAATAGGAGTTAAAAATGCGAAGAAACTATTGGAAGATATACCGAACAAGATAAAAAATAAGCTCTCTATCATTCCGCATGTCAATTTGGATGAGGTTGAAGGGAAGGAAACGATCAGGATCGAGATCGAACCATCGATCAACCCGATCTCTTATAGCGGAAGATTCTACAAAAGGACCGGCAGCACCGTTCAGGAAGTCTCCGGCGCCGATCTGACGGTTTTTCTACTTTCAAGGTCGGGTAGAACCTGGGACGCCCTACCGTCAAACGCAGGGATCGACGACCTGGACAAGGAGACATTTGAACGCTTCATTGGGATGGCAAAAAAAAGACTGCCTGAGATTTCAGAAAAGGACGATGTCGGGAAGATATTGAAGAATCTTGAATTGATCGGGGATGGAAAACTCACAAATGCGGGCGTATTGTTGTTCGGCATGAAACCGCAACGGTATATCACCAGTTCGGGTGCACGCGTTGGAAGGTTCAAGACAGACATAGACATTCTTGACACCGTTGAGGCCACAGGGAATCTCTTCAAACAGGTGGATGCCTTACTTGAAGGGATAAAAAAGCATCTGAACGTTAGATTCGAGATCAAAGGGATAGAAAGAAAAGACATATGGGATTATCCTCTTGAGGCCATTAGAGAGGGTTTGATAAATGCCCTGATCCATCGGGATTATCTGAGCACCGCCGATATCCAGATAAAGGTATATGACGATCGGATCAAAGTGTGGAACCCCGGAAAACTGCCACATGAGATAACCGTTGAAGACCTGAAAAAGGAGCACGGATCGATACCCAGGAATAGATCGCTCGCCTATGTCTTTTACTACGCCGGTTATATTGAAAAATGGGGTTCTGGTACCATGAGAATTGTTGATCTATGCTTGGATCACGGTCTTCCGGAACCGGAATTCAAAGAAGAAACCGGCGGTCTGTCCATTTACTTTTACAAGGATGTTTACAGTGAAGAACATCTGATCAAGACCGGGCTGAACGAACGGCAGATAAAAGCGGTTGTATATGTGAAGGATAGGGGAAAGATAACAAATAATGAATACCAAGACCTCTTCGGTGTATCAAAAAAGACATCCAGCCGAGATTTTGAAGAACTCGTGAAATTAAACCTGTTCGAAAAACATGGAACAACCGGAAAAGGCACTTATTATGTTCTAAAGGGGTCACAAAGGGGTCAAAGGGGCCACAAAGGTGTCTTAAAGGAGCAGAATTGATAACATCCATTGAATCTTCTCCTTGATGGCAGGTGATCCGTCAACAGATCCCTTTCGGGAGAATGTTTATTCCCTCACTCGAATATCGGCTTCCACTTCGTATAGGGAGGAATAACATGCGAAACCGACATCATGAGAGTTACTTGAGGGATGCACACCTTCATGAGGGGAGATAACTTCCTTCTAAAAAATGTCCCTTTTTCCTTTCTTGGGGGATCTTCCGGGCCATTGTTGAAAGAGGCGAAAATACTTTCAGGACTCGACGTGCTTCGAAAATCACAAAGGTGACCCTGAGAAAATCCTTCGGATGTTTGAAAAATCCCTTTGGGATTCTTAAAAAATCGCTGATGCGATTTTCCCGACCTCTTGATCTTCGATCAGCGAGTTTTTCCACATCTCTCGATCTTCGATCTTCAAGATTTCCTCGATCTCTTGAACTTCGTTCTTCGTGATTACCGGCATGTCTAGCCTTCCAGGCGTCGACATCTTTGAAAAATTTCCCCTGGAAATTTTCCCGATGTCTTGGCTTTTCAAGCCTCGACATGGGGCCCCGCATTGGGCCCCGCGTGGGGCCCCGACATGAGGCAGTTTGGGACTCGACGCGGGCAGGGGTGTTAAGGAGGATCTTCTTTGGATCCCAGGTTTTTAGGACTCGGGGCGGGCACCTCTGAATTGTCATTTTAGAGGTAGCCAGGGTACTGAAAAAAGACTCGGGACGGGCGGGTCTCTTTTTTTTGATCGGATATGGATCCCCTGTTTTCAGGACTCGGGGCGGGCATCTCTGTTTTTGTTCTTTTATAAAGGGTTCCCTCCTTCTCGCCATTCCGGCGAGAAGATTGGATCCCGGGAGGATCCTATGAGAAAGGCGAGGACTACATACACGACGACTACTTTGGTTATCACTATGGTGATGGCAAGATCAAGGGTGACACGAACCAGAACGGCAGATGGGACAAGGGCGAGAAATGGCAGGAGACATCCCCCAATGACATGGACAGCGATGACGATGGCGTTAGGGATTATAACGAGTCCATCGGTGATAATAAATGGTGGATGGACCATGACGAAGACGGAATGATCAACGCAGTGGATCCTGACGGCATAAAAATCCTTCGGATTTTCAACGTCAATGTAATCTTACTGTTTTATCGGACCATGTCTCGTTATGACAGAGTATTGCCTTTTGTCTCTCGTCCTGGTCCGGACTCGGATAATGTTCGGAAAATCATAGATTTTCCACATCCCGGAAGCATTCGCTTCCAGGATGATGGCCTATATGACGGTCTGGAACTGGGTTACAAGCCTGGATCTGAGTCCGTGGATACCGATCTCTCCCGTGGTTATTTCGTTCCTGATCTTGAGAAAATCAAAGATTTTCTCGACATGGGAAGTCCCTTCCCATATCTTGATCATTGCACGACGGATCCGTACAATGAGGATACTGACGTTCGAAAAACCCGATCCATCTTGCGGTGCAGAGGGTTTTCCGCGTCCCCGGCGCTTCGCGCCATGGATAACGACACAATAAAAGATGGAATAGATCTTGCAAAGATCGCGATAATATTGGAATATCTGTCTCAGTTCTATTATAAATATGTTACAAGAAGTCCATATATCGATCCGCGATCTCCGCGATCTCCGGAACAGGTTACCGGAGAAGATCGTAATAGGAATGGAAGAATAGACGGAGACAATGGAGACGGAATATATTCAAATAATGAAGTTTGGACCGAAACAAACCCAAATTCTAACGATACTGACAGTGACGGATTCAATGATTCTGCGGAAATCCAATGGGGATACAATCCACTCTCAAAGGATTCAGACGGGGATGGGATCCCCGATAACGAAGAGGATCTGAACGGAAATGGAATAAGAGATGGAGACGAAACATCAGCTATAAATGCAGATACGGATGGAGATGGACTTTCGGATAAAATGGAACTTGACAGATGGACTGTACTCATAATCTACGAAAATACATACGAGATAATAGATCAATACCAAGTATATTCTGATCCTCTTATATCTGATTATGATGAAGATGGCATCAATGACGGAGGAGAATTCGAGAACGGAACGGATCCCAATAAAGCAGACACGGATGGAGACGGTATCAACGATAAGGATGAAATAGATTACGAATATGGAAGTTCACCAACAGGGATAGATGGCCAACCACCTACATTTACCGATTTCGATGCAGATTATGAATTGGTCACAGAAGCAAGTGGACCTTTATGGAATCTGAAGATCGTTGTGGAATATCAGGTCAAGATCAAGATCAGTGCCGCAGATATATTCGGAATCAATTGGATCAACGTCCATCTCGGAGGAGTTGGTGATGAGAAAATCTACTGTGGATGTTCTACAGAAGTTACCAACAAGGAATTTAATTTCACATTGGATGCGAGACAAGCAGTGAGGTCCTTGTTTAACAGCTTTGAAGTTAACATAACTGCTGAGGATGAAAATGGGAATATAGGATTTAAATATGAGCGAGTAAGTAGTATTTCTGAAATATTAATAGAGAAAATAATTGGAGAATTAGTAAAACTAGCCATTATTATACTACCAATATTATCTAAGGTAATCCAGATTTATATTGAAGTTATTAACACATTGCTCAATAATTTAAATTATACTCTATCAATTTCCAAGTCAGTTATAGACACATTGCAAGAGAATCCATTTATTTCACAATTATTTAAATATTTATATTATATTAGTATTATAATTTCCCCAATAATTGATTTCTTACCAATAATAATTGAAGAAGTCTTAAAGGTTTTAGAATCTTGTATATATTATTATTTAATTTGGAATAATATAGATGTGGATAAAGATAAAGTTACACTTAATAATGTTATAAGTATAATATATTCATTTGATTTCTCTGATTTGAACCATTATAATAACAATGTAATTGAAACATTATGTAATATATTAAATACCTTAAAAAAGTTAATAATCAATCCAATTAATTACAACAATCTCTTAAATCAATTGCAGCGGGAGTTTGAAATAGCAGAAAAAGTTTTAATTAATGAGTTGGAAATGATAAATGACCCACAAAAAATCGAAGAACTATGGGGGGATGAAACTGGTGTTGCAGGTTTATCGTGGAATGAATGGTGGTTTTTATTAGGAATATTCAGTTTACTAGGTGATTTGATAGTATTGTTATCAAATTTCTTAGTTATCGGCTTATTGTCACTTGGATATGCGGTGCCTTCTTTATTTGAAAAATTGCCTATTTTTATAGTTCAAATGATATATATGTTAGGAAGTATATTATCATTATGTTCATTTTTATTAGATCTTCAATCAATGTCATATTTCTATGCAGGTGATTTCACAATCATTGCAGAATTCTTTGATGTTTATGTTGATGGCCGATCATCAGTTCCTAATGAAGAATTACGTAATTCAGATAGAAGATATTCAATTTATAATGCATGGGGTGCTACGATATTAAATATTATTCCAAATATTTTAAATTCAGTTGCATTTCAATGGTTTTCAGTTTTAATGTGGAGTTCTACATTAATCGATTTTGGCAATATTATAATTTCCTACTATTATATGGATAATTGGGATGACTATGGAGTTGATTAAATATGAAAAATAAAACAATGTATCGATTCTTGATATTTTGGCATATATTATGTAATGTTTTTCTATTAATATCTTTAACATACGAATTTCTATTAAATATTTTATATGAGAACGGTAATAATATTAAAATAATATTAATATTTTATATTTTATGGTCTCTTGTATTTTTTATATCTCAATTATTAATAAGTTCATTTAAGAGAAATGTGAATGATATGGAAGAAGACTATAGAGGTATTTTTTCAAAATGATATAATATCGATAATTAATAATAGACCAAATTTTAAATAATATTTAACATATAGAGGCGTAATATAAATATATTTTTAATGATTCTATTAGGTTCTATTTTACTGATTTTTGTTTCATTATATTCAAATTAATAAGTCATTATTCAACAAAAATTTTTATTAATCATTATAAATAAAAAGTAGAGATACTAAAATCAAAAATAAATGAAAAAAAAAATATAACAAATTAAAAAAAGTTAAAAATATAATGATATGGCCTTGGCGCTAAACTATTAAGTACAAATATTGAATATAATTAATAAATATTTTCTTTATTTTATATTTTTTGGGTTTATTATTTGCTGTTCAGTTGGCAATTGTTTTAATATTATTTATAATCGATGGAGCTTCTTTTGGTGCAACTACTGTTGTTACAATTGGTCTTTCATTTGCTTTAATTTTAATACTTACTTTAATGGATACTAAAGAAGAAAAGGGAGAAAATAATAATGAAGATGATAGTATTATTTTTAAAATGATCAAAGATTTATTTACGTTTAGGACAAATGGCCACCTTCTCGCCCCCGTCTCATCGACTGACTACGTACTTCAGGAAGATGGGAAAGTGTAACGAGGTCAATGTAATGAGCCTGCGAATGTAATGCGGTATAGGGGTGGGAGTGTGACGAGATGCGAAGAGTCCTGGAAGCGAAAGGAAGTAGGGTTAGGGCTTACGGTAATATTTTTATGAGCTGAAGCCTGTGAATTCGCATCGAGGAGACAAGGGGGCGAGATCATATCAGATAAACAATATATATCAACAAGGACATACTGGTATGATCTATTTAACTCCGGTACACTGCTGAACGGAGGATCTCCGGAAGGGATCCTGTGAAGAAAGGCTGTACTGTGTTAGCTAAGGCGGTATTTTTATAGAACTTAGGGCGCCGAGCAGGCCGGAGGGGTCTGCGGTGGAGGCCAGCGCAGGCGCCCAGAGGGAATGGGACTAAAATGTAATGATAGATCGGCCTGCTGTGTGAAACACTTGCAGAGACGATCCTCGGGGATCTGCATGCGAAGCATGCACCTCCTTCCTTTACGTTTAAAATGTATAATAATGACATAATAAGGTATGATAATGACATAAATAATGACAAAATACCGAAAAAAATGAAAGACACAATAAAAGATGGAATAGAAGATCGTAATAGGAATGGAAGAATAGACGGAGACAATGGAGATGGAATATACTCAAATAATGAAGTTTGGACCGAAACAAACCCAAACAGTTGGGATACGGACCAAGACTCAATAAGAGATAATAAAGAAATTGAATTCGGGTACAACCCGCTCTCCAAGGATTCCGATAATGACGGATTAAATGATACAGAAGAAGACAAAAATAGAAATGGAATTCTCGATCCCGGAGAGACGGATCCCACGAAAATGGACACTGACGGCGACGGAATGTCAGATAAAATGGAATTGGATGGTTGGACTGTATCAATAGTTTATGAAGCGACAAGGGAACACAAAATAAAATATACCGTTTCATCAAATCCTAGACTTGTTGATACTGATGGTGACGGAATTAATGATTTTGATGAATACAAGAATGTAACAGATCCAACAAAGATAGATACTGATGGAGATGGAAAAACAGACTATGAAGAGTTGAATGGTGATTTCAACAGTTCAGCAACAGGTATCGATGGGGAACCGCCAACTATTTGGAAGTTCGATTGTCAATATAAAATCTCTTTCGATAGATATCTTGGAATAAAGATCCCCTCAGGGTTGAAGGTAAGCATAGATATTGGTGTCAAAGATATTTTTGGATTGAATTATGTTGCTATATATATTTCCGGATTACCAGATGTTATAAAATACTGCAATAACTCAGTGAATATTTCCAATACATTTGAGTGGGAACTTACAGGAATAGATCAATATGCCAGAGCGTTTGTGAAGGGTTTCAAAATCAACCTTACTGCGATGGATAGAAATGGCAATATAGGTTTCAAGAATGATGAATTAAAATCAATAGCAGAAATTGTTGTTTCAGCATACCTTGGAGCCTTACTATCTATAGCTAAATTTGTCACGGAATTAGCTTCTGGCATACTGAATTGGATACTTGATTCGATTAAATCATTGATAATGAGTCCAATAAACATGTTGTTAAACGTAATTATCGATGCTATTTACTATATAATATTTTTATTCCAACCCATAGTAGATTTTATCAAAGGTGTTAATGATATTTCGTTAATTGATTCATTTATGGATATTTTTAATTTAATTTGGAATACGCCAATATTTACGGTTTTCTCTATAATATTAATAGCAATAAATGCATTATCTCTATTATCATTACCTTACATAAATATTATCGGAATATTGGTAACCTTAGCAGTTGATATGATTGTACCAATATTAATAAATGCCTTAGGTAGTGCTATTGGAGGTGTTTTTGAAGATATCGCAAATTTATATAATAATCCAATTGGTGTTATTTTTTTATTATTGGAAAAATCAGGATTATTTGGGGACCAAGAACAAACTAAAGACTCATATTCCTTAATAACTGGAGGATTCACTGTATTCAGTTTGATATTTTCATTTCTTACTCTCATTTATTCAGGTTTTACCTTTTTTTATTACGGAAAAAAATCCACGGTAGCTTTCAATGAATGGAAAAGAATAACTCAAAAAATTAATGTTTATGGACACAAAGAGTTTAGGTCTCAACAAGTAGACGCTAATCAAGCAAAGTTAAGTTGTAATAAGATGGTAAAAGATGGATTAAAATCTGTTATTTTAGCCTTTTTTGCTCTTTTTATTTCAGCTATAACAGCGACTTTATTTTTTATTAAAATGGACGATGAGGACAGGCTTATTTTTCAAGCTATTTTTGCAGGGTTAAGTATTTTGATATCTGCAATTGCTGTATCATTATATAAAAAAGCAGAAAAAGTATCAGCATATTTGTTAACTTGTAAGCTTTTAAATATTCCTAAATGGATAGTTACAGCAGCGCAATATGCTGCTTATGGTTCTTTAATTTTCTCTATTATAGGAGCTCTTGCAGTTATCTCTGATATAATGAAATACTTTGGAGTGTTTTAGATGAGTAATATAAATAAAACTAATAAAGATATTTTACAATTATCTGGATTAATATTAATTATTATAACGATGTTTGTTTTTATTTTCGCTTTCATATATATAAAACATTTTATTTTTGCCATAGGTATATTAGTTTCAATATTTACTATTATAATTTATTTATTGCCTAATATATTAGAGAAAATAAAAGTTAATAGTCTCAATGGAAAAAAGAAACATAAAATAAAATAATTTATCAACATGCATAACGATCACCTACTTATAATTCAGTTTGACCATTAACCTTTACTAAAATTATAACGAAGATTCCTCCTATTGATCGAACATAGAGGCCAATGCAAATAGCAACAAATGGCTCATACATGGTATCATAATTCTTAACTGCCAGTCGATTGTGGTTAGGGTAAGTAAAGAAGAATGAACTAGTATCCGTTTCTCCCTCCCGTGCTCATCGACTGACTACGTACTTCAGGAAGATGGGAAAGTGTAACGTGGTCAATGTAATGAGCCTGCGAATGTAATGCGGGGGTTTGGGGGAGTGTGACGAGATGCGAAGAGTCCTGCAACTGAAAGCGAATAGGGTAGGGTGAGCGGTGTACAATCATGAAGTGAAGCCTGTGAATTCGCATCGAGGATACAAGGGGGCGAGAAAGAACCGAATAAAGCATTATCGATCAATCCGACACGAGGTATTGAGCAACGTAGGATCGGATCTCGTTGATGTCTTTCGGAAGCTTATGAATGGGGATCACGATCACGTCCCGGATCCCAGGTCGAAGATACTTTTTTGCTTTCTCATTTCTGTACTTTGGGGAGCAGTTCCCGTCGATCTCGTACTGGATCCCGACAGTGAGATCAACAACGTCACAGTATCCGATCCCTGGGATATACAACTCTACTTCGAGTCTATGACCCATTCGCTCGAGTTCAAAGAGCAGAATGGATTTGACGATCCAGTGTTTGAAGGAATCGCTTCTTATTCTCAACGGTTCTATTCTTTTCTTTTTCATCTTTTCATCACCTGACTTTTGTTTTTATCGCACGTCAGGTGATGTCAAGTGTCGGATTGATGGACCTGGAATGTATATCCAGCTTTGCTGGATGCGAAGGTTTATGATTCGGTTTTCCTATACGGTAATGGAAAGAAAACCGAACAATAGACCTTTGTAGAAATTCGAGGTTCTGAAAATGTCGGATAAGGAATTAGAGCCGCCGAGCAGGCCGGAGGGGTCTGCGGTGGAGGCCAGCGCAGGCGGCTGGGGGGGTCTTAGAAACCCGAGATGGATCGGCCTGCTGTGCGAAGCGGCAGCTGAGACGATCCTCGGGAATCTGCATGCGAAGCATGCACCTCCCTCTTTTATTAATTACTGCACTTTTTATTACATAAAAAGAACGAAAAAAATGAAAGACACAATAAAAGATGGAATAGAAGATCGTAATAGGAATGGAAGAATAGACGGAGACAATGGAGACGGAATATACTCAAATAATGAGATCTGGACAGAGACGGATCCGAATTCAAACGATACTGACAGTGACGGATTCAATGATTCTGCGGAAATCCAATGGGGATATAACCCGCTCTCGAAAGATTCAGACAGAGACGGGATCCCCGACAACGAAGAGGATCTGAACGGAAATGGAATAAGAGATGGATCTGAAACGAGTGCAATTTTATTTGATACTGATGGGGATGGACTTTCGGATAAAAAAGAAATTATTGGATGGAGGGTTTTAATTATATATGAGGCTACTTTTGAACAATACTCTTATTATTATGTAAATTCTAATCCATTGATTTATGATACAGATTATGATGGTTTAAATGATTATCAAGAATTTTGCAATTTAACAGATCCTAATAAAAATGATACCGATGAAGATGGAATAACAGACAGCCAAGAGTTAATGGGGGGATTCAATTCATCTGCAACAGGTATTGATGGAACTCCACCAGAAATTTGGCAATTTAATCCATTCTATGAGGTGCAATATTGCAATCTTGGAATGTTAAAGATACCAGATGGTGGATTTAAAATAATATTCGAGGTAGGTGTAAAAGATCTTTTTGGTATAAGATTTATAAATGTTGACATCACTTCATTAGAAGACCAAACCATTTATTGTAATGATTTAACAAATGTTAGTTACTCATTTGAATGGTCAATAAATAGCTGGGAAAAATTTAAATCTGCTATTTTGGAAGGATTTAATATCAACCTAACAGCAATGGATAGGAATGATAATATTGGATATAATCATAAAGAACTACCAAGTATAGCTGATATAATTATTAATAATTTTATTGGTCCGTTAAAATTGTTAAATAAAGTAATATTAAGAATAATCGACGGTTTGAAAGTTATAATAAATTATATTGAAGGTGTCGTAACATCCTCATTTATCGAAATTAAAGAATGTATAACAACACATATTCCTGAACTATGCAATTTGTTTATGATAATTTCCATTTCTGAAGAATTATCTGATAATGTTCAGGAAAAATTAAACTCAATATTATTGAATATTTTTTCTCCTGCAAAAATTTTAATTCCAATATTTATTAACATTAATAAATATATTAGTCAATTTTCATCTATAGTATCTGACTTATATTATATCATAATGGAATTATTATTTAAAACTCTGATTGATTTATTTAATATTGAAACAAATGTTAGTTTTACTAATTATTTAGATTTCATGGAGGACTATTCAAATTATTTCACCATTGATAATTTAACCGATAAGCTTTTTGGGGTTGATATTTATGAATCTACAAAAGGAATTAATATTGAGGATATTATTGATATTTACGGTATAATATATTTATTATATAAGGCATTACAAAATTGTTTAGGTTTCGTATTTTCATTATTAGGTATGGCCACACAACTAGGAGGTGAAGCAGTAATCACTGGTGGTGGTGCTACACTTGGTACACAAATTTGTTCAATTATTTCTTTTATATTAACTTGCATAGGAGCAGGAATATGGTTATATGGGTTTTTAATTGAAGATGATGATTGGAACTTAAAATTGAAACAAAAAACCTGGGCTGGAATTGTATATATAGCAAGTGCGACTTGTATGGCTATTTCAATATTCTTCGGTGTTGATAAGGTATTATCACCATTCGCTGCGATCGCATGGTGTGTTGGAGCAATTCCATGGTTGATAGATGCAATAATTTTTATTGTAAGATACGAAACACACTTTGTTGAAGAAAGAAAAAGGAACTACAATAGGATTCGGTCAACTTCGATATCTTTCGAAAATGATTACGATTATAATTATGAAGTTTGTATTGATTTAGTACAATACAAACATAAAACTTCTCTTTTAAAAAATAATGAATTTGATAAGGCATCTTGGATTGATGGCAATTTAATAAGGCCTGATCCAGCAATATATATGAGTGTATATACCTGGCTTCCAATTATTACTAATCAATTCATGAATCCTAATATAAAATATGACTATATACACACTTGGTCATTACGTGATTGGGATGAAAATAGTAAACAACCTCCAAAGTTATATACCTGTTTAGATACTATTGAATTAAGAATATGGATTGTCGATAAAGATTGTTTTAACCTTGTTGATGAAGATGAGAACGATGATTTTATAGATATATCTCCTTCATCGGGTACTCCAATTGGATTTATAATTTTTGATATAATAAACAATAAAGTGTATTTGGATTATAATGAAAATGGAGAAATTGATGAAGGTGAATTATTAAATCCAAAAAATTGCATAATCTATGACGAAGGAGGAGCTTATTTTTCTGGTTATGGAATTTATACTATTAAAGGAGAGAATAATAGTCCTTACAAAGGTATAGGTGAACTTTCTTTTGTAATTCATGCAACGGAGTTGAAAGAATGAAATTTAAAATAATAAATAATTATTATTTTTACGGATTATTATTGAGTTTTTTATCATTATTAATTATAAATTGTTTTGCCATTATTTTCTTTTTAATAGATAATTTACTTGATGATTTATTGTTCACATTATATTTACTCAATATATTATCATCAATTGGATTGATATATATTTTATATGCATTAATAAAAATACCAATAAAATTATCTATAAACAAAAATATTATATTCAGTTTTATTTTTAATAAAATACGTATTGATCCAAGTAATATTAAAAAAATATATTACAATGAATTAAATTCATATACAAAACAATATATGTTAATAATGATTGATAATAATAATTCATATATAATTATTCCAGCTTTATCAAAAACCTTAAAAAATGAAATATTTAACATAATAAAGAAACCAAAAATGAGATTAACAAATGTTGATGTGAAAAAATTAAATATAGATCCAGGATTAGGTGAAATATTATTTAAGAAAATTAATATTAATGAATTAATGAATTTAATAAAATAATCTAACAACCTTTCCTAACCTCCGTCTCATCGACTGACTACGTACTTCAGGAAGATGGGGAAGTGTAACGTGGTCAATGTAATGAGCCTGCGAATGTAATGCGGTAGTTGGGGTTGGGAGTACGACGAAGTGGTAAGAATCCCGCAGCCGAAAAGGAGTAAGGGTAGGGCTCCTGGTGGTACTTCAGGACCATGAGGCGAGGATTGTGAATTGCCGATGAGGAAGTAAGGGGGCGAGAAAGAACCGAATAAAGTAATATCGATCAATCCGACACGAGGTATTGAGCAACGTAGGATCGGATCTCATTGATGTCATTCGGAAGCTTGTGAATGGGGATCACGATCACGTCCCGGATCCCAGGGCGAAGATACTTCTTCGCTTTTTCATTCCGATATTTTGGAGAACAGTTCCCGTCGATCTCGTATTGGATCCCGACAGTAAGATCAACTACGTCACAGTATCCAATACCCGGAAGATGTACTTCGACTTCGACCCGGTGCCCCATTCGCTCTAATTCGAAGATCAAGATCGACTTCACGATCCAGTGGTTGAACGAATCATTTCTCTTCTTCAGCTGTTCCATTCTCATCTGAGATCACCTGACTTTTGTTTTTGACTGGAGTCAGGTGATATGAAGTGGCGGATTGAGGTGATTTTTCTGGTAGCTGGCCTGCGGCCAGGTACGAAGGTTTATGATTCCGTTTTGCTATACTGGATAGGATAGAAGAACGGGACAATAAACCTTCTAAGATAGCCGAGGTTCGGGATGATATGTATACCGGGGACTATACTTAAAAAACAGTTAAACTTATTTATTTGTATCAATATTTCTACCCAACGTCAGGTGGTAAAGATGGCCAAATTCCACGGGATATCGATCGATAAGAACATTATCGCTTCATTCTGTAAGAAAAATGGAATTCGGAAACTTTCTTTGTTCGGATCGATCCTTCGCGATGATTTTGGTCCGGATTCGGATATTGATGTTCTAGTTGAGTTCGAGGAAGGACGAAAGATCGGCTACTTTGAACTTTTCGACATCGAGGAGAATTTATCCCAATTGTATGGTGGAAGAAAAGTTGACGTCAGAACCCCGGCTGACCTAAGTCGGTACTTCAGAAAAGAGGTAATGAATAAGGCCGTGATCCAGTATGCTTCGTGATGACAAGGTTTTCTTGGCTCATATTAGAGATTCATGTCTCGAAGCGATCGAGATCATGGGTGGATCCTCATTAGATGAGATGAGAGCTGACAAGATGCAAAGATACGCATTGCTCAAACTCCTTGAAGTAATTGGTGAGGCATAGATGAATGTTTCACCGGAATTGAAGATCGAACATCCTGAGATCCCATGGAAGAAAATGGCAGGACTGAGGAATCGATTGGTCCACGGATACATGGATGTGGATTATTCTATAGTTCATGAAACGGTTAATAAGGATATCCCGCTATTGTTAACTTCTATCGAATCATTAATGGAAGTTCTATGATTCCGTTTTGCTATACTGGATAGGGTAGAAGAACGGGACGATAAACCTTCGATGATAGCCGAGGTTCTGATGCTCATACCGCTTAGAATTACGGGCGCCGAGCAGGCCGGAAGGGCTCCGGGTGAAGCGTTTCCGTAAAGAGGGAGATGCGGTAGTGGAACGATGTGAATGCTGTGTGCCTACGAACAAAATGCGGGGTAGGATATCGAAGGGGGATCGGAGAACCGACACAGATCCCATCTTTTTAGAGAAGACCAACTACTGTCAAAAACTATGAAAACCCTCATGAGCAACAAGATTGTTTTCACAGTGGATGGGATCACCTGGATCTTCAACCCTAACCCCAACCTGAGAAATGTGATATCCAGGGGGCTTGAGCTTTGAAGATCGTCAGGGTTAGTCTCAAAGCTTGGGCCTGAGGGCGGCGACCGTGACGAGATCGACCTCCTTGCCAAGGATCTCCTCTAGATATAATTTCAGGTCCATCAGTTCCCTGCCAGGGGTCCGGTTGAGCTCGACGAGGATGTCGATGTCCGATCTTTCTGTATGAGTTCCATGTGCGTATGACCCGAATATCCCAATTTTCTTCACACCATAGTCCTTTTCAAGGACTGGCTTATGGGATGAGAGGGTCTTCCTGATGTCTGCCAAAGATATGATGAGGCTCGTAATATCAAGGAATAGATCACTCATGGATGACGGGCCACCGGCCCATGGGGGCTTGGTTTGAGAATGGGTCCTCTGTTCATCATCTCAGGGATCCGATATGACATCGAACCCTCTGGCAGTAAGTTCGCCTCTGACCCTGTCAAGGACCATGGAGAGGTCCGGGGGTCTCACGAGTATGTTCTTCAGGTCATATTTCCAGTCCTCTTCGGAAATTCCAATGCTGACCACGGGTTCCTTCTCGACAACTTGCATCTTTCGAACAAAGAGCTCTCGGTCCGGGACGGCCCCCTGGTTCAGGAGGAACCAGACATCGTAGAGATCGCGACCCTTGGACCTTGTGCTGAGCGCTCTTACCTTATCGGCAAGGACCTCTTCCTTTCTCAAAGAAAGAACGTTGACGACGGCCGTTTCGGGATATTTGAAGAAGAGCCTTGTCCAGACCGGAGCAAGGATGATATCATCCCGCCTTGACACCTCTATCCTTATGGTACCTATCGACCTTGGAGTACCGTTGTACAACGGTCCGCGATATCTCAGTCGTGCATTGATGGACGGTCTGCCCCGGGTAAGGTCCTCTACCTCTGCGGTGATACCATATCTGTCCAGCCTTTTTGCAGCCTGATCGATGACCTTCACGATATCGAACTCATCCCGGAGTGTGAAATCCAGGTCCTCAGAGAACCTGTCAAGTCCGTATGCGTGTTTTATGAAGGTCCCGCCCTTGAACACGATATGGTCGTCCCTGCCATACAGTTCCATAAGGAACAGGGATTGGACATAGTCCTGTTCAAGGATGTGCAGCGGGAGGTCACCCCCGTGCAGTTCCCTCAATTGAGCCCTTGTGATCATTCCATCACCCTGTTCCTGTAGAGCTTCCAGTAACGGTCCAGGTTCGTTGTCCCTCTATGCGGGTCCAGCTTGGAGTAGGAGGTCACAAGCGACCTGAGATCGTCCCTCCGGTGAACGATACCTTTCAGGTCCAACATGTATCCAAGCCTTGATACCACGGAAGATGTGCCCATCGATCTGCAGTACTCCAGCAATCTGTCGAGGTCCAGGTCATCCGGTATGGACCCGAAGATATGCGACGGACCACCGGCCTTATCCATATGCCTCAGACAATCCAGCAAGGTCTTCTCCCTGTCCGAGACGACCACAGTGCCTACCCTCTCATAGCCGAAGAAGTGTTGATTCGCGATGGTCACGAAGACGATCTCCCTTCCCTGGAGCATCAAGTGAGCCTTCCTTCTGGTGGTCGATACGTAGACCCTGCTCGGTACCTGTTCGGTCATACCGTGGAAGTGCAGGGCGCTCCACAGCGAAAGATAGCTGGGGGATATCAGATTGGTCACTAGTTCGTAAACGTCCTTTTCATCCGCTTCCCGGGATAGAATGTACTTTCCGTTCTCGACCCTTCTTATCAGGTCCTTGTCCACCATCCTGGCAAGGAGCCGATTGGTATGGTGATCGGATAGATGCAGGAACCTTCGGATCTGCAGCGGCGTGAATATGGTAAGGCCCCTGCTTCGTATCTCCTCCATGATCTGGTATTCGCGCTTGGATATATTTTTCATGTAATCATATAATACAATTTATGTATTAATAAGTTACACAAATTATAGAGTTCGACCCCGGCAAACCATCCTTGAGGGGGCCTGCACTCTGATTTTTCCCACAGGTGGGCAACTTTTACATCAGTGGATGGAATACTCGAGGGAGAGTGTTATGTGGGGTAGGATGAGCGGTTTAACAACATTCATCGAAACCTGTGAATTCGCATCAAGGAGAAAGGGGATCGATCGAAAAAAAAAAGCACACATTCTCTCACGCAATTAACGGTGCTTTTTCCCACCATGAACGAGGATCCATCTTTTATCCCCCTCCGCCCTCTCCCGACGGAGAGGGGATCCCGCCTTCGATCAGAAGGAGGAGGCTTCTCCTTACCTAAGAGGGGGATCCGCATAAAGTACAACGATAGGACCGTTTCGACATATCCATGTCCCATCTTTTGAACCTCCTCATCTCTACCTGTAGGATTCTATTATCACTGATAGACCTTCAAATATATCGCTATTAACAGATATCTATATCACTGATAACTATATATAATATACACATATTAACGATATATAATGAAGATAAGTGAGAAGGACAAGGAAGAGCTGAAGGAGTTCCTTAAGGAAGAACTGGGTCTTTCTATACGATCAATGTTTTATTTCGACATGGGGATCTCCAGTGAGTTCAGTGTCAGGGCGGACCTCTTGATCGGGGATGGAGACAGAAGGATAGTTATAGGGCTGTTCCACAAACCTTCATGGGACAGCCTTGCACAGCTATTGCTCATTAGGGAACTGGATAAGAATTTAAATGAGATAATGGTCGCATCAAAGATCGTACCGGACTCGATAAGGAAAGGAGCAGACCATTTGAAAATAGGGATACTGGACCTCCCTAATGACATATTCATAGAAAAGGAAACCAGGAGACCGAGGGGAAAACTGACATCCGAGAAGGCGTGGAGGATAATAATCCACCTAATGAGGAAGGGTCCCTGCTCCATCAGGAGCATTTCCATTTCCGAGGATATCTCCTACGGGTGGACGCATGGTGTGATAACAAACCTCATATCCAGAGGGCTCGTGGAACGCAGGGGGGATCTGGTGGAGTTAACGAACCTCATGGACCTCATGAACGCCGCCGCATGGGAGAGACCACTGAAGGACATGGAAAGTTATGAGATACACACATCGTTCGATTCGCCACATGACCTGGCAAGGACCCTGTCCGATTGGTCCGAGAGGAGAGGCGATCCTGTGGTGATCACCGCATATATGGCTGCGACCCTCCAGTTCGGTCTGGGACGAAGAGGGGACCTCATCCATTGCTACGCGGATGATGAGAGGACAAGGAAGATCATCAAGAGGGAGTTTTCCGGAGATATGAAGGACGGTGTTAGGCTCAAGGTTCTACTACCCGACAGGGATGTGATCTCCCGTTCCGAAATGAACGATGGTGTCAGGGTCTCTTCAAGGGAGCAGACCCTACTGGATGTTGCAGGTCTTGGTTATTCCGGAAGGGACCTGCTCATCGAGATGGTGAGGGCCTATGGAGCAAATAGCACGTGATTCACTCGAGGAACTGAAAGCGATCTTCTCATGGGTCAATGAAAGAGAGTCGTCACTGGAACATCCCATCACGGTCCTTGTCGGTGGTTGGGCAGTTCATTCCTACAATGATTACTGGGGGTCCATCGATATAGATATCATCACCAACAGCAGGACCAAGAAGGCCTTGAAGAAATATCTGCTAGACCACAGGGACTATCATCCGGACCCGGAGACGACGAACTCGGTATTCAGACCGACAGCGAGCGGAAAGGTCATCATAGACATTGCTAACAGAGGATCCGATTGCTTCGAGGGGAAGAGAGATACCCTTAATTTGAGCATTATTGATGGACGAATGGAAACAAGGGACATCGAAGGAGAAAAGGTCATCGTTCCAAAAAGATCCGTCCTTTTGATG
Source organism: Thermoplasmatota archaeon (assembly GCA_029762535.1). Classification (GTDB taxonomy): domain Archaea; phylum Thermoplasmatota; class Penumbrarchaeia; order Penumbrarchaeales; family Penumbrarchaeaceae; genus JARVGK01. Next base: position 32,032 of record JARVGK010000002.1, on the reverse strand, counting down.
ATGAAGATTAAGGCTGCTTGGGATCGTGACTGGAGGGTCCGGAATGGGAGAAGTGATGATCCCGACTGGGATCGGTCCAAGATCATCAAGGACCATTCGGATATACTGGCCCTGATAGATTTCGAAGATGGTCCTTCTCGATTGGATATCGATCTTCTCGGGAGATTCTTCAAGGACCATCCGTTCCTTGAGGATGTGGTATTTGCCCTATCGAATTCAATTGAAGCCTTCAGAAAATATGGACTTGAACAGGATGATGCAAGAAAAATCATTGACAGGTTCAGATCATTGGTCATGGATTAGCTATTGGATCCGACAATACAATGCATTTCAGCAGGCATGGTCATTGACTGAATGTTTAAAGGATGTAAAAATTCGATCCAATGACATCATTCGTCACATGCCCGTTTAAGGAAATAGGTAGTTTTTAACTTTTTTGGGTATGGATCCTCTTAGATATCAGGATCGAACTCTTCAATCAGAATCATCACTACGGGATCGAATGAAGGATATCGAATCACTTGTATCTTTATAGTTCCGGGATATAACAAGGGGATCCTCTCATTCTCCGCCCTCTCCCTGGGGACGGGGGTATCCTATATTTATGAAAAAGAAGGAGGGCTATTCTTTCCCTGAGGGGGGATCCCCCAAGGCCAAGTCCTTCTTCGGGGTGGGGTAAGTCGATCTTTCCGGGTCCGGGATCGGGGATCTCGGACATCGCAGGGGGATCGGAGATCCCCCAAGGCCAAGTCCTTCCTCGGGGTGGGGTAAGTCGATCTTGCCGGGTCCGGGATCGGGGATCTCGGACAGGGAGTGTAACGAGATGCGAAGAGTCCTGCAACTGAAAGCGAATAGGGTAGGGTGAGCGGTGTACAATCATGAAGTGAAGCCTGTGAATTCGCATCGAGGATACAAGGGGGCGAGATCGTATAAGATAAACAATATAATGGATATTATGCATTTTTATTATATGATCTTTCCAACGACAAATTATATTATGATACGCATATTTATTATATAATAGATTCTGGCGATATTGAAGTGGAAAAATTATCAAGCCATATTTTTAAATTATCTGGAGAAAAAGAAGCTTTATTCATGGGTTTATTAATAATTGAGATTGAAGTAACTGAAATGAGGGATTAATATGAAATGTTTAAATATATTCAAAATATTAAGAGATATTTTTCTTTTATATTTATGTTTTATTTTTCTAATTATTATATTAACTTACATTTATACTAATAAAGTATCAATAATAATTACCATAATATTTCCTATATCAATAATATATTTATATTTTAGATTTTTTTATAAAAAAAATGTACCCTTGATTATAACGATAAATAATGATAATATAAAAATAAAAAATTTAATATTTAATATAAAGAATATTGACGGTTTATATTATTATTCTACAAAAGCTAACCTAATTGTTTATCATATGATGATTTATTATAATAATGAGAAATACGATTTTCATTTTATCCCTTTTAAGGTAATTAAGATATTAAAAAAAGATTTAAATTATAAAATTTCGAGGTTTAAAAATTATCAAGATTTTATTGGTTACAAATAACAAAAACAAATGTAATAATAAATCATATTATGGCTTCTAATTAATGAATATTTGCTAAATATTCCATCATAATTTACGTTTAGGACAAGTGGCCACCTTATCGCCCTCGTCTAATCGACTGACTAAGTATTTCAGGAAGATGAGGAATTGAGACGTGGTTAATGAGATCGCGAAGCTGGTGAACTGGGGTGAAAATGGACCGAGAGTTCAATCATCTCTTCCAAAAGATCTCTGGATCTCCCCCACGAAGATCGTGTGATACGAGCGGTCGGGGTATTCCTCCTCAATAGAGGGATCCACAAAGCGATCCGGATCCAGGGGCTGGGAATGGATCCTCTTACAGACCAATACGGTTCTCGCCTCTCTGAAGGAGACGATCCCTGGCTCGATCGTACTGTTTGTAAAATATTGAAGATGCTAGGAAAAGCATATAGATAAGAGAAAGAGCTTATCCCAAGCGATATTATGATTACAAAACGCTGATCCCTTGAATGCTATTGTCAAAGCTATTACCATAAAAATTATATCCCCCCCCCCCCCCCATTGTATTGGGCATGTCAGGACATGTGAGGCGTGGGAGCTGCGGTCTGTTTATTATGTGAGGATGAAAGATTCTTCATAATATTGATGAGGTGATACAATGAAGAAACTGATAAAAAAAATTGGTGTTGGAGTTGTGTTGACAATACTGATCGCTGTAATTATCATATCAGTTAAGGATAATGAAATGGATAATAATAACGAAAATTCTGATGTTTTATTAATAAAAAGCGAATCAAAGGAAACGATATACATAAATAAAAGCCTACTTTTAAATAGATCAAATTTAAGACCTTTTGCATTCGATTGCAGGGAAAAGGATATTTTATATAACCAAACAGAAGCATTATCAATCGTAAATTCCTTTTTAAAAAATCCTGTATATGAAAAAATATCATCATCACCTTATAGAAAAAAATATATCGATAATGTAACCGGGTCTTATGTTATACTTGAAGATGGTGATCGGATATCCTATACAGATAGACATCATATGATGATGTTGCCCAATGAGACTAATTCAAATGATACGATCATAAAGGAGGCAAAGAAGATAATTCATTCAGTTCGGGGAAGAACAGACGATCTCAAATTAGCAGAAATATATTCCGTAAAGGTTCACAAGGGCAACACATCCACAAATAAGACCGAATTGATAGGCATTGATTATCAATGTATAAAATTCAATCAATATTACAATGGATATAAGATCGGGGGAATGAAAGGGGATATCAGGATCACGTTCGGAAAAGATGCAAGAATTCGAAGCTATGATGATTCAACAATAAGGGAGTTGATCACCCAGAACATGTCATATCGGATATCGGATATCAATACCTCATTATCCAAGATGAATCTGATGATCAGAGGTGAGTCCAGTGGTAAGTATAATATCGAAGATCTAGAATTGATAATCTTTTCTAATGGTTATAGATTTGAACCCCTATATCTTAAATGGGAGATTAAATTAAGATCACAAAGCAATCAATTGCACTATGCTTATATCGATGCGGTGGTGTGACAACGCACCGAGAGTTCAATCATCTCTTCCAAAAGATCTCTGGATCTCCCCCACGAAGATCGTGTGATACGAGCGGTCGGGGTATTCCTCCTCAATAGAGGGATCCACAAAGCGATCCGGATCCAGGGGCTGGGAGTGGATCCTCTTACTAACCAATACGGTTCTCGCCTCTCTGAAGGAGACGATCCCTGGCTCGATCTCAAAAGGCGTCAGGTCCGCTCCCTTGGCCTTGTTCACATCGCGACCCGAACGCGATCCGCAGAATTCAAGGGCCTTCCTGAACTCGGGCATGTCGAAGAAGGATATCGAGAACCTCTCCTCCCTCTCCAGGAATGAGTGCGTGTGCCTGCTCGGCCTCACGAAGATGAACACGACTTTCCTGTGCCAGAGCACCCCGAACCCGCCCCAGGACGCGGTCATGGTGTTCCAGTCATCGATCCCTCCGGCACTTATAAGGAACCAATCCTCTCCAATGAGGTCAAAAGCGTCGCTCACTTTTTCTATCTCCACTTCCTTGAAAGCCTCCATGATAGCGATGTAAGCATCGCTCATAAATAAGTTGAACGAGATATCAGAGGCCCAACATGTCCCCTTACATTATCGAGGTCCTCCTCGGAGACATATCAAGACAGAAGGACGTAACAGCGGTGGTGAACGCCGCCAACGCCTGGTTAAGGCCCGGCGGAGGCGTCGCAGGCGCTTTACATAGAGCGGCCGGCCCGGACCTGTACAGGGAATGCCGCCCCCTCGCCCCGATCAGGCCGGGGGAGGCAGTTATCACGGGAGGGCACAACCTCCCGAACCGTTACGTCATTCACTGCCTCGGGCCCGTTCACGGGTCGGACCATCTGGAGGCGGAGCTGCTTTCCGACTGCTACCGTAACGCCCTTCTACTGGCGGACGAGCACGGGATCGACTCCATAGCGTTCCCTGCGATATCCGCAGGAGCGTTCGGATATCCTGTCGAGGAGGTCGCAAGGATCGCCATCGAAACGGTTCTGGTCATGGAGAAAGATATGAAGAACCTAAAAAAGGTCCGCTTCGTCCTGCATAGCGAAAGAGATCTCAATACGTTCAAGGACGCGCTGTCAGGGGTTGAGGGAAAATGATGGACATCACGGCCACATACACCGATCTCTACGAGCTGACCATGGCCCAGGTCTATCATCGAAACGGCCTATCGGACAAAAAAGCGGTATTCGATGTTTTCTTCAGGAGATCCCCCTTCAACGGGGGCTACGCGGTCTTCGCGGGCCTATCCACTCTTCTTGACATTTTGCACGATCTTCGTTTCGACCCCTCCGACCTGGAATACCTCTTGGGTCTGGGATTCGAAGACGACTTCCTGGACCACCTGAAAAAATTCAGGTTCAAAGGCGACGTCCGCTCCGTGAGGGAGGGGGAGATCGTCTTCCCGACGGAGGTGATCCTCCAGGTTGAGGCGGACATGTTGGAGGCCCAGATCGTGGAAACCTTGGTCCTCAACATCCTCAACTTCCAGACGCTCATAGCCACCAAGGCGAGCAGGATCCGGTCCGTGGCCCCGGACAAGGTCCTCATCGACTTCGGCCTGCGCAGGGCGCAGGGTATGGGGGGCTATCACGCCAGCAGGGCGGCGTACATCGGAGGGTTCGACTCGACGAGCAACGTCCGCGCAGGAAGGGACTTCGGCATGCCGGTCTCGGGAACGATGGCGCACTCCTTCGTTCAGAGCAGGCCGGACGAGCTCACGGCGTTCAGGGAGTATTCATCCGCCCGGCCAGACGACTGCGTCCTTCTGGTGGACACGTACAACACCTTAAGGAGCGGGATCCCGAACGCAATCACAGTTGCCAAAGAGATGGAAGGGCAAGGCCGGCGCCTCAAGGGGATCAGATTGGACAGCGGGGACCTCGCCTATCTGTCCAGGGAGGCAAGGAGGATGCTGGACGATAACGGGTTGGGATACGTCCGTATCGCGGCCTCGAACCAGCTGGACGAGTATGTCATAAGGAGCCTCAAGGAGCAGGAGGCCCCGATAGACGTGTACGGGGTCGGCACGAATCTGGTGGTGGGCTATCCGGACGGGGCGCTGGACGGGGTATACAAGCTCTCGATGTTCAACGATGTGCCATGCATGAAGCTCTCCGAGAACGTAAAAAAGGTCACCCTGCCGTTCAAGAAACAGATATTCCGCTACAGTAATGACGGTTGGACAGGTGCCGACGCCATTGTCACGGATGACGAATCGAAGATCGATGTGATGTACGATCCCTTCGACCCCTACAGGTCGCTGGACCTCTCCTCTTACGAATACGAGCCGCTCATGAATAAGGTATTGGAGGGCGGGGAGATCATACAGACCTCCGGTGATCTGGAACGGATACGGGAGTATGCCTCATCGAGGCTGGCACAGCTCCCTCCGGAATACAAGCGCTTCGAGAACCCGCACATATACAAGGTGGGGATAAGCCCCAGAATTCGCTCGGAGCGCGACAGGTTCATCAAGGAGTTGAGGATGGTGAAATGATGAGGACGCTCGTGATCGTGGATGTCCAGAACGATTTCATGCCCGATGGCCCACTTTCCGTCCCCAAAGCGGACGAGATCGTCCCGATCATAAACGATATCCAGAAGCATTACGATCTGATAGTCGCGACCCAGGACTGGCATCCAAAGGAGCATCTGAGCTTCGCCTCCAACCATTCGGGAAAAAAACCCTTCGACATCATCGACCTTTTCGGCATTGAGCAGGTACTCTGGCCGGACCACTGCGTCCAGAATACGATTGGGTCTCAGCTCCATCCGGACCTACATACGGATAGAGTGGAGGCGATGATACGCAAGGGCATGGATCCGAGAATCGACAGCTACAGCGCTTTCTTCGACAACGGGAGAAAAAAAAGGACGGGGCTCGCCGGCTACCTCAGGGACAGAGGCGTCAAAGAGGTACATTTCTGCGGGCTCGCATCGGATATATGCGTCTATCACACGATCATGGACGCCGTTTTCGAGGGGTTCGAAGCCACTCTCCTGGAGTTCGCATCCAGGCCTCTTGACAGGGAGGACCTGGAGAAAAAGAAGGTCGAAATGGAGAGGCCGGGTGTCAGGATAGTAGGGACATTGTCCGAATTTTACATCCCTTGAGGTGATATGATGGAACCGATATTCGAACATCTTCAGGTGATAGATGTCCCTGATGAGGTAGAGAAGTGCACGGAGAAATGGTTCAACGAGACGCTGTGCCGCGTCAACGGATCCCTCCTGAGGCTTGGCATTTTCGAAGGAGAGTATCACTGGCACAGGCATGAGAAGGAGGACGAGCTCTTCTTCGTCCTCTCGGGGGACCTAATCATAGAGACGGAGAGGGGTCCCTTCCATCTGAAGAAGGACCAGGGAATATGCGTTCCCAAAGGGGTACTCCATCGGCCCGTATCCAAAGAAAGGTCCGTCGTCCTGATGGTGGAGGAGGACACCGTCAACCCCCGCGGCGATTGAGGTATCCATTTATTATCTTGAAAGGAATTCCACCTTCGGATGGATTTATCGAGCATCCTTTTCGCCTTCGCCCTTACCCTGTTCGCCGGACTATCGACCGGCATCGGGAGCCTGGTCGCGTTCCTCTCGAAGAAGTTCGACCCCCGCTTCCTGGCAGGATCCCTGGGATTCTCCGCAGGGGTCATGATATACGTCTCACTGGTGGAGATATTCTTCAAGGCGAAGGACTCCCTCACCGAGATCCACGGTATGAGGCTAGGTTACTTCCTCACCGTCCTCGCCTTCTTCGGAGGGATAGCGGTCATAGCCGTGATCGACAGGCTGGTCCCCTCCTACGAGAACCCCCACGAGTTGGGGACCCTGGACAATGGCAAGAAGAAGCTCTTGAGGATGGGGCTGTTCTCCGCCCTGGCGATCACGATCCACAACTTCCCGGAAGGGCTGGCGACATTCATCGGGGCATTGGAGGACCCCGCTCTGGGCATAAGCATCGCGATCGCCATAGCCATACACAACATCCCGGAGGGGATGGCGGTATCCGTCCCGATATACTACTCAACGGGATCCAGGAAGAAGGCGTTCATACTCTCGTTCCTTTCGGGTTTGGCAGAACCGGTGGGCGCAATCGTCGGTTTCTTCATACTCTTGGCCTTCATGAGCGAGACGGTCTTCGGCATCGTGTTCGCCTCCGTTGCGGGGATAATGGTCTACATTTCTCTGGACGAACTGCTCCCCACCGCCGAGAAGTACGGAAAGCATCATATCGCAATATACGGCCTCATAGCAGGAATGGTCGTCATGGCCATAAGCCTCTTACTGTTGGCCTGATCTTTTTATAGAGCATCCGCCCCCTCATCAGCTCGGGCCATGTACATTTCCCTATCGGCCGGGCCCCAATACGCATTCATCGCCGATAACGTCCACATGTACGAGGGTCCGGACACCGCATCGTATCCGCTCCTCGAACCTCACCCTCGCATCCGTGTCCATCTTGTCAACGAACACGGCGATGGAGACGATCTCCCTTCCGAGGGACCTCGCCCCTTCGACCATGGCAAGCACGGTCCCTCCCGTAGATAGGACATCGTCTATTATCACGATCCTCACAGCCTCCAAGGGCAGGTTCAGATACAGGTCGTTCTGGGAGTAACCCGTCACCTGTTCGAGCGAGATCTCGCCTTCCAGGCCGTATCTCCTCTTCCTCGCTATGGAGAAGGGCTTCCCGACGATCGTGGAGATCGCGCTCACCAGCGGGATCCCCATGGCCTCCGCCGTGAGAAGGATGTCATATTCGCTCTTCGGCGGCAGTAATTCGGCCATGCCCTCGGCCACGGTCCGCAGCAGATCGGGGTCCACCGCAGGGATCCCGTCGGAGAGGGGATGCACGAAATACCTGTAATCGCCTTTGGTCACGATCGGTATTCCCGAAAAGGATTTTTTTATCCTGTCAATTCTCATCAAACCCCCTCCTGAATGAGGTCCATGGCCGCTTCCTGGGCCATATCGACTATCCTCTCGGCATCGGGAACGTGTCCGTCCTTCATCAACACCACACCGTTGACCATCGAGAAACGCACCGCCTCGGGTGATATGGAATGAACGATGTTCGAGACCAGGTCGTGTCCCGGGGTCATCGAGTAGTGCTTCGGATCCACGAGGAGCATGTCGGCGGCGTATCCCTCCTCTATAAGGCCTCCCTTGATCCCCAGCGCACGGTAGCCGTTGACGGTGGCGCAGCGGAGTATCTCCCCGGGTGGGACCGAGGATGCCCCGTATCTGTTCCTAACAAGGAGGGAGGAGACCTTCATGGCCTGGAACATATCGAGCGAGTTGTTGGAGGCCGCTCCGTCGGTCCCGATGGTCACGTTGGTGCCCGCATCCGCGAGATCCCTGAACCTCATGGGGCCGCCGCTCGCGAGCTTCATGTTGCTTATGGCGTTGAAGGACACGCTCGCCCCTCTTTTGGCTATCAGGGATATGTCCCCATCCGAGAGATGGACCGCGTGCGCCAGTACAGTGTTCTTCTGTAGCAGGCCCAGGTCGTCCAGGTAACGCACGGGGGTTCTGCCCGTTCTTTCGATCCAATCGTGTACCTCCTTTTCGGTCTCGGAGGCATGTATGTGTGTCCCGGAACCAATGCGGTCCGCCTCCTCTCTGGACCATCGCAATCCCTCCTGAGAGACCGTATAGACGGCGTGGGGGGACATCGAGGGCATGACAAGGCCTCCGCCTCTCTTCAGGATCTCCGCGTTCACTCCGGGGATCCTCCTTTGCTCCCTCTCAAGCTTTTCCATATCGAAGCCGTCGATCAGGCCCTCCCCCAGCACCGCCCGCAGCCCCATGTCCCTGACGACAGAGGTCATTTCATCCTCCATGAAGTACATGTCGTTGAAGAGGGTGGTCCCCGTTCTGATCATCTCCAGACAGGCCAGCCTCATGCCAGCCTCGATATGCCTCTTCTTCATCCGTCCTTCAAGAGGCCAGATGGCCTCGTTCAGCCATCTGTCAAGCTCCATTCCCTCTCCGACCCCTCTCAGAAGCGTCATGGCGGCGTGCGTGTGGGTGTTGCACAGCCCTGGAACAGCAAGTGATCTCTCCGCATCGATCACCTCATCGGAGGCATCTCCTTCCGATACGAACACGCCGTCGGAGACGTACAGGTCCGTTATCCTGCCATCGAGCATCCTCACGTCCCTGACGAGAAGCATGAGAACCCATAACGCATCAGATAAATATAATCCCCCGTTCATACCAGAAGTCACGGTGGTATGACACGCGCTCGAATTCGATCCTATTGACGACCGTCCTCATGATCGCGGTTCTGGGGAACGCCTCCGCCTGGACCCAGTTCAAGGGATCCCCCGAGCATTCCGGGGGCGCTCCCGCTATCGATCCGAATCCCGGCACGATAAGATGGAGGTTCATAACAGGGGCCGAGGTCCATTCCTCCCCAGCGATATCCGGGAACGGGACGGTTTACATAACCTCCCTTGACGGGAACCTATATGCCCTGGATGGCAGAGGGAACCGGATATGGAGCTATGATTCCGGTTCGCGGATATGGACGTCCCCTGCGATCGGTTCCTCAGGGGCCATTCATTTCGTGGATGAGGAGGGGACTCTCCATGCCATAGGTGTGGACGGGGGTTCTTTGTGGAAGTTCAGGTCCAGGGAGGAGGTTTACCACTCCTCGGCGTCGATCGACAAGAACGGCAACATCTACTTCGGGACCGCGGGTGGGACTCTATACTGTATAAGGAGCGACGGCGTTCCGAAATGGGCATACAAGGCCGGGGGCCACATCGACGCATCTCCCAGCGTATCGTCCGACTTGACGGTCTATTTCGGGTCCGGGGACGGAAAGGTGCACGCCGTCGGGCCCTTCGGGAGGCCGAAATGGGACCAACCATACTCCACCGGAGGGAGTGTTTCATCCTCGGTATGCATAGCCCAAAATGGAGCTCTTTACATATCCTCGTCGGACGGATATGTACATAACGTCCTTCCCAACGGCACCATGGTCCGAAAGGTCAGGGTCGGGGACGTCCATCTGTCCTCCCCTTCTACGGACAGCGACGGCAACATCTACGTGGGAACGATGGCGGGCGATCTCGTCCGCATCGATGTGGGAGGATATGTAAGCTGGAGGTTCACGACGAACGGTGCTGTGGAATCCTCTCCGATCGTTACAAGCGACGATCGCGTGCTCTTTGGATCCGTGGACGGGAACCTCTACTGCGTGGATACGGAAGGTTCCCTTCAATGGTCCTTCGAGGTGGGGGACTGGATCGAATCGTCCTCCTGCGCGGTGGATGCGGACGGAACGATATATATGGCAGGGGGGGACGGGATACTCTACTGCATCGGAACACCGTACCCCCAAGCCCCCATGTTCCTCACGGCGGCACCCCTGGACGGAGCCATCAACCTGTCCTGGTCCCCGAGCGAGGATGTGCTATCTTACAGGCTTTATCGATCGGTCAATGATGCTCCCTTCGCACTGCTTCAAGAGCTCAACGGCAGCATGTTCTTTTACATGGACTCCGGTCTCAAGAACGGCCAGGCATACAGCTACAGGACAAGCGCGGTGAATTCCGTGGGAGAGGGCCCTTTCAGCAACACCGTCACCGAGATCCCGTACGCAAAGGACCCTGCCCCGGAGGACAAAGGAGGGGAAAAGCCCTCCTCCATAGGATTCATACTGGTCGGATCACTCGTCTTCGTCGCGTTCTTACTTCTTCTATGGAACCTCATTCCGAACCGAGATGGGAAGGAAGGGAGGAGATGATCCCAAAGAGAAGTTCCCACTTCGAGGAAGATGATGAGATTATGTCCCTGAAGTCCGGGACTGCCTCTTTGACCCCGTGCGCGTAGTTGTCCGCGGTCAAAAGCCCTGCGAAGGGTATGCCCAGTTCGGATGCGATCGATGCCTCGGAGCCCAGGTTCATCCCGACGTAGTCGCCGTAGGACGAGAGCATCCTGACCTCGGCCTTCGTCTCGAGCCGCGGCCCCCTGGTCTGTATGTACACCCCTCCCTTCATCACATTCGCATCCACATGTTCGGCGGCCATCTCAAGGGCTGTGATGAGCCCTTTATCGAATGCGGGAGTGGCATGGTATATCCCGGACGAGAAGATGGTGGATCCGGACCATAGGTCTATGAAGTCCCCGGGAATGGCGATGCACGGAACGGGGATCTCCGGGCGCAGCGCCCCGGAGGAACAGACGCCAAGGAGCATGTTCGCTCCCGCGTCGATCAGAGACTTCACATTGGATGCATGGTTCACCCTGTGCGGGGGGATCCGTGGCGGGTCCCCGTGCCTCAATAGGATGAGGAGCCTCCCCCCCTCCACGTCCTTTGTAAGGATCCCGGAGGAGGGTTGTCCGAACTCGTTCTCCTCCGGGAGAGGGAACTCATCATCTCCGAATTGATAGGCGCTCCCCGCGATCACCCCTATGTTCAAGATATCCCCTCACTGTTCCAACTCGTGCCCGTTGCCGTTATCTACGGCGTAGAACTTGGCCGACCGGATGTCCCTCCTGTAATCAATGAGCCCGGACCTGATCAGGTTCTTCACATGATAGTTGACGACCTGCCTCGAGACGCCTATCATCCTCCCGATCTCCTCCATCGAGACGTTGGGGTGCTCCAAGATGATATTGAAGACCTCCTCCTGCTTGGAGACGTTCTTCTTGACCTTCGAGATGTTCACGTTGGCGGGATAGTACCTCTTGAACACGCCGTCGTACAGGCTTTTGACGAACCCGTTCTGCTCCAGGACCCTGAGGTGATAGGCAAGCGTGCCGTTGTTTAGGTCCAGGTTCCTCTTTATGGATGAGTAGTGATCGCCGGGATTGGCGATTATGTAACCCCTGATCAGCCCCCTGATCTCGTGGTTCATCACGTCCTTGGTGCTGAGCTTGGAGTAAAGCGTTGCGGCAGCGGTCGCGACTATGACGAACCCGACCTCGGTGAACAGGAAGAACACTAGGAGCCCCAGTATCGTTCCGATGGCTCCACCGGCGGCCCATATCAACCGGCCGTCAGGAGCCCGGTTCGGAGGGATGTCCTCCACGACCTCCTCGAGGTACCTGGTCGGATCGTAGGGATATGCGTCAGAGTTGTCCCCCACTCCATCGCCATCGCTGTCCATCCACTCGAAAGGATTGAAGGGGAACGCGTCGGAGTTGTCCCCCACCCCATCGCCGTCCGTATCGTACCACTCGTTGGGATCGTTCGGGAACTCGTCGAACAGGTCGGCTATGCCGTCCCCGTCGGAATCTATGAACTGCAGTCCCCACGGAAGGGGCACCCCCAGGGTCATGAGCTCCGTGTCAGAGATGTCCTCGAGATCGTCCGCCCTTATACTCACCAGGCTGCCCTCGATATCCAGGTCCTCGTAAGGTATGGAGAACTGGAACTCCTTCCAGCCGTCAGCCTCTCTCCAGGGCCCGGTCCCGATCCTGAACTGCACCCTTCCTGTCCTGGAATCGACGTCCTCCACACTGCCTCTTACGATCCACTGGGCCGAATCCGGCTCGTAGGAGGTTATGGTCAATTTCGGGGGATCGTTGACGGGTCTGATGTTGACCAGTATCCTGTCGAAGACCTGAACGTCGTTGCTGGAGGCGTCCACCCATACGTGATGATAGCCGTTGAGGTCCCTTACGGGCAAAAGGTAGAGATATGGCGATCCATCGACGAGGACGACCCTGGCATTGAGGTCCGGGTGTGACGGATATGCGCTGAACGTCTTCTCGTATAGAGGGGTGTCCGGGTCCACGAACCATCCGTCAAGGGGTATAAGTGTCGGCCTCTCCTGGTCCTCGATCAGCAGCACCATGCCGGGGTTCTCCCCGATCCTCATCGGGGCATCGACATCGATCACATCGATGCGTAGCTCGATATTGGATGAAAGGCCCGAGACGGCGTCCGATGCGGTTATCATCACTGTCATTGAACCGCCTATGCCGTCCGTTGAGAGAAAAATGAAGATTACATCATCCATCAGTTCGATGAAAGAATCGATCCGGGAAGTATCGACGGTCAAGATCTCGAGATCGAAATTCAGCGGATCGCCGTCGGGATCGTAAAAGAGAGGCGTTATGTCCATCTGGAACGGCTCACCCTCGAAGATGGATACACTTATGATATCGATGATGGCTCTGGGCCCGTCCTGGACCGGGTGTATGATGATTTTCACTATGGGAGATACCAAAAAGGAGCGCTCGTCGGATATGCGGAAGCGGACGTCGAACTCCCCGAACGCATCGTGATTCGTCCCCGTCATCGCGTGGAGCCGATGCTCGTTATCGAGATACAGCAGACCCTCGGGCATGCCCTCTTCGAACATCGCCGAGGTCCTTACCGCCTCAAGGCCCGCGGAATCGTCCAGTATGTGTTCCTTGAGATCGATGATGACAGAATCCGGGTCTCCCTCGAACAGCTCTACCGTCTCGGGGAGCCCCTTCAAAGTTGGGGGAGAGTCGTATACGATGAGAGACGGACCTACCTTCACGGTCCCGGTGCTGGATGCGGATATGGAGAAGGGAATATCGCCTTCGAAGGTCTCCCTTGCTTTGATAACGCCGGAAAGCAGCGAATCGGAGGAGGATGCATCCAGGGATATGCTGTAGGAACAGCTCAACCCCTTCAACGAGATGAAATGGCCATCATCTGATGTCAAATTGAAAGATATTATCTCGAAGGCGTTGTTGTGTTCATCATATCCTTTCTCTCCGATCCCCCTCTTCGAGAGAAGGGGGCCTATGTCTATTCTGTTCTGAGCCTTGGAGGGGTCCATTATGACCTTGCCCGCGCCTCCGTGGCCGGACAGGCTTGCGGAGGTTGAACCTATCCATTTCAGTTCCCAATCCTTTATGGACGACCCGCCGTGGAAGCTCACCATGTCTTCCTCGTCCGTTATGATCGATAGGGTCGATGGGCTCCCGGACCTGCGGCTCAGATATCTGCCCTGAACCGAGCTCTCCGGGAGCAGGTGCACGATGCCCTGGTCCGTGATCAGATAAAGAAGCCCCTCTCCCCCGCTGTATGCGCCGCCGTCGCCGTACATGTCGCGGTCCAGAGCCCTGAACGACCCTGAAGTGTCGTTGAGGCCCAGGTATCCTATCCTCAGATGTCCTTCCTTTGAGAGCGATGCGACGGCAGGGGACGCGCCCTGTCCGAGGCCGAGGAACACCTCCTCCTTTCCGTCCCCGTCAATATCGAACGGGAGCGATAGTGTGGTGGGATATTTCCTCAGAGTACTATCCCTTTTGTCGTATATGGGATGGGTCAGGTTCCCCGTGTTCTCCATCACCGTGACGTTATCGGATGACAGCCGGGAGGGCCACAATATGAGGTCGAGGTCATCGTCACCGTCCGTGTCCGCCTCGGTTATTCCCGTGAGGGATATCCCCGTGTCCAGAATGACGTCCTTCACAAGGACGAGCTCGTCCTCTATAACGATCTTCAAGACGGTTCCCCTGTTACCCGTTATGCATTTGATCGAAGGCGGATCCCCGTATGCCTGCCTGAGGGAGAAAGCGGGCGAATCCCCGGCGATGCCGGTTCCGATCCTGTGAATGTAAGATGATAGGTCCTTGTCCACGGTTATCAGGTGAACGTCCTGGAACGACGATCCGTCATCCATCCGGGAGAAGATCACCCCTCCCGGGGTATCTCCGCTCGTTGAAAAGGCCCTCAGGGCGATGAGGTTCTTGATGCTTGAGGCGAGCCTCTTGACCTGGATCGCGGGTCCGCTGCGGTAATAGCAGAGAATGTCTCCGGATGAGACGTCGTGAACGACGATGTCATCGGGTCTCGTACCGTCCAGGTCGGCGAAGTCGATATGCTCCCCGGATACCACGTTGTAGTTGATATCGGCGATCCTGGAGGATTCGCCCCCTTCCGGAGAAGGAGGGGAAAGGACCGATAGCCTGGATGAGTTCAGCTTCGAATCCCATGGGAGCAGGAACGAGACCTCCTCCCCGTTCGATGAGGGGATAACCCTTGATACAGGATCGCCGTCCTTGAAGTTGACCTGTTCGCCGAACCTGCCGAACTCACCCCCTCCGAAAGACCATTCCCTGCGGTTGTCCAGGCCTATATCGATCGAAATGGTTTCCGGACCTTTTTCCTCATCCACGGTCTGCAACAGGAGCGATACATGGGTGATGGGCCCCTCTCCGGGGACGATCATCTTCATGCTTGGATCCAGTCCTCCGCCGTCAGGGAAGGATACGACGTATTCCTTTTCCTCGCTGCTTCCTTTGATGATGACATCGGACTCGAGGGAGTGCCCTTCAAGGGATATGTAGGTAAAAAGAATAAAAGCAACGACTAGGAAGGTCATCGCCAAACGACCCGGGACCGCACTCGTTGTGCGCAACTGGGTGATACTCCAGGGGGCCATGTCGCTCATGCCGCCTATAGTATGAACTTCCCTTATTCATATATGTTTTTATCTGTACATGTTTTTCAGCCCGGGATGAGTGGCATCGACTGATTCTAATGAGAAAATCATTAAGTACGCATCGGGCTCTGATTTGGGCATATCGGTGTTGAAATGAGCGATGATTTCCTCAGGATCACATCCGGGATACGCGGACTGGACGACATGATCGAAGGGGGCTACCCTTTCCCCTCCACCTTGCTTCTTGCCGGGAGCACCGGATGCGGCAAGACGACCTTCTGCATGCAGTTCCTGTTCGCCGGAGCCCGGAAGGGGGAGAAAGGCCTCTACATCACAACGCTTTCGGAGCCCACCAATTGGATGCTCAGGTTCACATCGAGGTTCAGCTTCGTCAAGAGGGAGCACATAGGGACGAACATCTCCTATCTGGACCTGGGCCCTTATATAAAGACGAAATTCCCGCCCGAGGACCGGGTGGAGGCGTTGAAGAAGGTCATCGACGAGAAGATCATCGAGTGCATGCCGCAGAGGATAGTCATCGACCCCGTGACATCTTTTGGCGGGCTGCTCAAGGACTGCTACAGGGAGTTCGTGTTCGACCTCTCCCAGTCGCTCAAGAGCTGGCAGGCGGTTTCCATACTCACAGGGGAATCCACCTGGGACCAGCCTTATCCGCTGGAGCCGGCCTATACCTCGGACGGGATCATCCTTCTTTACAACCTCGAGCATCAGGACGGGAGGAGAAGGTATCTCGAAGTGCTGAAGATGAGGGGCACTGACCATGTGACGGGCAAGCATGCGATGGACATTTCCCAGAAGGGGATATCGGTGCAGGTGGGGTTCAAATGAGCGCGGAGGATGCGCCCGCCGATCTGTCATCCCTCCTATCAGGGATCGGAAACAGTTCTCCCTGCGTTATAAGCTTCTCCCCATTCTTCATGAACCAGCTGAGCACTCATCTCATGGAGCATCAGGTGGACGATCTGGGGATGAACGCGCTCTACATTTGCGTGGGAAGGCCGCATATATTCATCAAGAAGCTGTTGATGAGCAGAGGGGTCAAGGTCAGGAACATACATTTCATGGAACTGACCCTTTCAACGGGTCTGCGCACAGGGTCCCAGTGCAGGATAATGGACGTTAGCGGGCCGATCGAGGTCCCGGCAAGCTTCAATCTTTTCCGGAGCGATGTGGAGATACAGGAGCTGAATTTGAGCGATGTGAACGTGATCGTCCTCGACAACCTCTACGAGATATGCATATTCAACAGCGATGAGAAGGTGAGGAATTTCGTAAGTTTCCTCAAGGACGTATCGGATAGGAACGGCATGGTCCTCGAGCTGCTCCAGTTGAGACAGCCGGGATCATCAAAGGGCGGCCTGGACCTGCCGGGAATGGGTTTCAAAATGGTCGATGTGCCCGACCCTCTCTTCCTATGAGATCGCACTTCCCATCGGTCGAATTTAAACCCGATCAAAGGATCACCCTAATCGATGTTCACCGATATCTACGAGGGATCGGTCTATCGCCCGCCCTCAGAGGCCCGATCGTTGATACTCCAGGCGACCATAGGGTGTTCCTGGAACAGATGTACCTTCTGCACGATGTTCTCCGAGAAGCAGTTCAGGGTCAAGGGGATCGAGGGGATCGCATCCGATGTGGAGAAGGTCCTCCCTTACTATCGCGACATCGACAGGATATTCCTATCCGACGGGAACGCGCTATGCATCGGGACGGATGAGCTTTTATCGATATTGGAACTGCTGTACTCCCGTTTCGAACATCTGGAGAGAGTGACCATATACGGAGGCCCGATCGATATAACGAGGAAGACCACGGACGAGCTTATGGCCTTGAGGAAGGCCGGGCTGTCGTTGATATACTTGGGTCTCGAGAGCGGATCGGGCGAGGTCTTGAAGAGGGTGAAGAAAGGTGCCACCCCCGAGATGATGATGGAGGCGTCGAGGAAGGTCAAGGATGCGGGGATCCCCCTTTCGGTGATATTCATATTGGGGCTGGGGGGCGTGGAACTATCAGAGGTACATGCCCGGGAGACGGCCAGGGTGCTGTCGGAGATGGATCCGGAATATGCCGCGGCGCTCACCCTGCTCCTTGAGGGGGGCTCCCCCATCGCAGAAGAGGTGCGATCCGGGAGAATGACCCTCCCCGATCCGGAGGGGATCCTAAAAGAGCTCAGGATGATCGTGGAAGGATCGGCCCTCACCGACTGTCTGTTCAGGGCGAACCATGCCTCTAATTATCATCCCATAGGCGGGAGATTGCCCCAGGACAAGGATAGGATCCTGTCGCAGATAGATAGGGCGATCTCCTCCGGGAGCTACAAGGGGGATCCGTTCCGGAGGCTTTGAGGGGTTGTTCAAGTTCAATTACTAAATTTAGTTGATGGACCGGGTCACTATCTATATCCTCTGCCTCTAAAAAAGATCTGAACGAGATAAACCACATGTTCTTCAGGATCTATCTCATACATGACACGATAATCTCCTATCCTCAATCGATAACTATTCCCTTGGGCTTCTATCTTTTTAATATCACACCCCGGTCGGGAGTGGTAGGGGTCATCTCCTAATACCTTTATGTGTTCGATCAGGTGTTCTTTGAATTTTAGGTCCTTGGATCCCAATATGTTCTTGGATTGTTGTGCGAATCTATTCGAATATCTTAGTTCAAATACAATGACCACCCCTCCCCGCCATAATTTTTTCATTGATCGATATAATCCTCGAATTCCTCTTGCGTCATATATTGGCCATTTTTCATCTCTTCAACTATCCCCTTATGCTCCTTGAGGATCGATCTGTAAAAATCCTCTTCCGAGATATGGTCCATGAGCTTGTTGAGGGTGTCGTCGAAGGTCATGTTGCCATGCTTGTAGTAGACCAGACGTTCGTAGGTCCCATCCGTAACGTTGATGGTTCGGTATGCCATAGTTTTCATAACTACCATAACATCCATAGTTAATAACCTTGATGATGGATAGTTCTCAACATCATAATATAGATGATAGGTGGAGAGGTCACAGAAACAACTGAAGCATTTCATGTCGCAGATAGATAGGGCGATCTCCTCTGGGAGCTACAAGGGGGATCCGTTCCGGAGGCTTTGAGGGGTTAACTGTCCATTTCCATCTCTACGGTATCCGGGACCTCTGTTACCTTTTTCCTGTTCAGGAGGAATAATATCGCTGCTGCGGATATTATCGCAATGATGATGATCGATGCAATTATCACTATGGTCAATGCATTCACCTTTGGATCACTCTCGCCATCGTTCTGGGGGGGATCGCCGTCGGATCTCTTGACCATGAGAGTGTACTCATCTTCAGCAAGCGTCTTCCCGTCGCATAATGCCTCGACCGTGATCCGGTATTCTCCCTCGCTCAATGTGATCTCCATGGAATAGTTCATACCCGATATCGGATCCCCCGAGTACCTCACGAACTCATGCCTATCGCCGTTGATGATCAGGTGTATCGATTCCGGGTAAGTGTCGATGACGTATCTGTAATTAGCATAGAACCCGTATCGTACTCCAACCATGGCTTCTCCTAAACGATAATGCCCGGTCCCGGTAATTTCAGGCTGATACACATCGGGTCCTATCAGCTCATTGCTCTCCGGATGGCGAAAAATATCATCTCCCAGCTTCGCCTCGAAATGATAGGAATGCTCCCCCTCTCCCAGTATCAACTGAGCGGCATATACCGTCCCCGTTTTTGGGTTGCCGTATTGTCTGTCCATTTCGCTTCTCATACCGTCTATGATAACATGAACGTCATCAGGGTATTCCCCGTTTTGCCCCACCCAGGTGACGGTGAACTCGAACTCGGTGGAGAGGCCTCCGACCTCTATATCTACGCCCCCATCCTTGAGGAAGGGGACCTTAGCAGGGAGGACGGTGGGTCCGGTAATATCTCCGGAGGTAGGATGCCTCACCCCGTCCACGAGGAAATAATGGGTGTGATCCCCGGAAGGAAGCGTCCCCGACCATGAAAGTGTCATTCCTGTGACGTTATCGCCGGATGTGCGGGCAAGGTCGAAGAATTCGGATCCGACGTGGACCACCGCTGTGGATGGTTCCAAGCTGTCGATATCGGTGAGATCGATGGACATTGTGAAAGTTGTCGTCTCATCTCCCGAAAGAGGTCCCATATACGGGTTGAACAGGACCGGAGGATCGTCCACTGAAATGACCGTGACGGGTATCACGAGGTGGACCGGGTCATTGACCCCGTCCGAGGCGGATACCGTGACGTTGAACGAACCGAACGCGTTCTCCGGCGGGGTGATGCTCAACCTGTTGTCGGCAAGGACCTCGGCCGTGAGAGGCCCGCTGGATACGACCGAGAACGAAAGAGGGTCGTCATCCGGGTCCACGAAGATGGAGGATAGGTCCAAGGATGAATCCTGGGTGTCCTCGTCCATCGTTATCTGAGGGGATCCCGATATGTAAGGAGGGAGGTTCCTGGAGAGCTTCTTCAATTCGAAATGCCTCACTTTAACCGGATCCCCTTGATCGTCATCCAGCCAGACATCCTTCTGGACCCAGAATCCCACCTCTTCGGAGTAATGGTATTCGGTTCTCTGGTTGTCGGGGTGGTCCTCCACCCATTCGACGATCCTGTACGTGTCGAAGGTCCCTGCTCCGACAGTTATCGACTGGGTAGTGGCACAGACCCAGGTATAATCCTCCGTCCCCTGGGACGAGCCGGATTCCCGGGTATCGTCATCGTCGTTGACGATGCGGTCCCAGGCCGTGGTGGTCTTGACACCGGTCTGGTCCCACATGGATTTTGGGCTTTCCACGCTGAGCGGGAATTCGATCCATCTAAGAGGGGGGGAATGGTCGATATTGGTCGAGTTCGTGACGGTATTGATCCCGAAGACTAGATCGATCTCCTCGAAATGGTCCATGAAGGCCAGGTCCACCTTCCTGTAATATTCGATCCATGTGCCGGACTCGGTACCGGAACCTGAAGGAGTCGAATAGGTCCCGGTCAGGGATCCCTCGAAAATAAAAGCATCGAATCCCCTCCACTGGGTCTCAGAAACGGTCGATGACATGGTCCCGCTCCTGGTGGAGGACCCATCGATGGACCGGTGGCTGTAGGACCATTCAAAGGCCGTCCCGATCGAAAGGGTCGCTGACTGGATCTTACCATCGACGTTTTGAGGGTTGGGGAAAAACAATAGAAGCGAGAGGACCATGAATGAGATCACAAGGACCGCGTGCCTTGCCATGCATGTGTATGGCGCTCGTGTGCATATAAATGATTTGGCCCGGTATGAAATGGCGGATCCACCGATCGAGAACGCCTTCTGAGCGTCCTTCCGACAGGATCGTCATTTGCAGTCTTATGTAAAAAAGTTTATCATTGTAAGACAACCTTTCGCTCCAAGCAGTATGCACCGAGGCGATAAACATGAAAAGAACGGTAGTAGCCCTGGCATTGTTGATGTGCTTGCTTCCGACGGCGTTAGTTTTTGCGGACGAAAACACTCCCGGTGACGATCTCATCGAGACCGCTTTCTACGGGATCGTCGTGGATTCGGTTACCTTGGAACCTGTTGAAGGGGCCTACGTTTACGGCTTCGATGATGACTTCAGAGAGTACAGAATCTCTGTCACGAACAGCGAAGGCGAGTATTACCTGGAGTTCAATCGCGGCGGACATTACAACCTGTACGTCGAACACGAGCTGTACGAACAGGGATCCGCGGATGCTACCGTTGAGATGAACGACAGGACCGAGATGGATTTCGAATTGATCCCCAAAGTGTTCGATACGGTCATTTACGGGACCGTCACGGATGCCTCAATGGGGGATCCGCTCCAGGAGGTCATGGTAAATCTCTACGAATACATAGAATACGATGACGGAGGATACTATCAATTAATCTCCTATCAGATAACCGGAAGCGACGGCAATTACTCTTTCGAGACGTACGAGGGGGTTTTCCGGGTATATGCATCAAAAGAGGGCTATGATCGCATATGGAAAGAGATAACGGTCGGTAGTGGAGAAAAGGCTCAGCTCGATATCGCGCTCGAGCAGTGGGCTCGAGGTATATATGGAAAGGTCACCGATCAGGATGGCAATCCCATGAAAGGGGTCGCCGTCGCTCTGGAAACGGATAACCGAAATTCGGTCGAGTTCACCACCACCACTGACGAGAACGGGGATTATGAGATAAGGGTCCCGCGCGAGGGCCAGTATACGCTCAAGGCGTTCGAGGACGGTTACAGGCCATACAGCGAGGATGTGCGAATTCCACCCGATGAGATGGTAGAGCGGGACATCGAAATGACGAAGGCAAGACTGCCGGATCCCCTCCTTCGGATCCTCTATGCGATCCTGGCTTTATTGGGGATCATCTAAAGGATGATGCGCAAATTTCATCATCCCGAGATGGTTCTTCCATCTCCATGACGTTCTCGCACGTATCTATCAGGGCATCTGACATGGACCGCTCCATAGCCTTCTACATGGATCTCCTGGGGATGGAACTGGAGAGGAGGAGGGCGATCCCCAAGAACAGGGCGGAGATCGCCTTTTTAAAGGATCCCGGCGGGGGGTTCTCCCTTGAACTGACCCACTACGAGGACCAGAATGAGTTCCAGCAGGCGGATTACATGAAGCGGACCTTTGATCATCTTGCCTTCAAAGTGGGGGATCTCAGGGATCTCGTTGCCAGGGTCAAGGAAGCGGGTTTCACAGTGACCGATGAACCCTTTGAACTCTCTCCCGGCCACTGGCTGGCCTTCATCGAGGATCCCGACGGGACCTTGATCGAACTGATACAGGAGTAGGAATGCCGGATAGATACTGGGTTCGTAATCCCAATAAGAGCAGAAAATAGATGGGCTTGATTACTGAAAATTCTATTTCCGCTCAATGTTCGCTCTTCCGGGTGCCTCGACGACCATGTCGAGTCGGATTATCCTGAGTCCATGCCTACCGTCGATCCTCAGAAGCCCTTTATCCCCGGTCACCACCGGCAACCCTGTGAGACCGGCCAAAGCGATCAGGGATGCATCGCCCTTGTCAGCCGTGACCAGAAGGCTTTGAGGCATCCTGTCATGGTAGATCTCCGCCTCCATCCATTCCACAGGAAGATGGTTTATGACATCCCATGCCCCCCCATTGGAGTATCCCAGTTTATCCGCGCAGATCCTCATCATCTCGACATACACATGTTCCGTGGAGAGAAGGGAGACCTTCTCTTCGAACGCGTACATGACGAGTGCTCCTGCTCTGGAGTCCGGTTTGTAAAGTGCCGAGAACATGATGTTCGCATCGACTATGAGTCTCATTCTTCCAGGTCCTTCAGGGAGTATCCTCTCTCGTCCATCCTCTTTCGGAACTCGAGGCTGTCCTTGAGGAACCTCTCCTTGCGATAGCTGACGAGCATGGCCCTCAGAAGGGAGTTCATATTGGGGTGCCCTTCCTCTATCCTCATCATCATGAGCCTGTCCCTGGTCTCGGAAGAGACCGATATCGATGTCGCAGACATGTTATAGTTCTATGGATCTATAAATATATAAAATTATAGGCCCAGGATCTCATCGACCCTCTCAAGAGCCAGGGGGATCGCATTTTCCACCTTTGGGTCCAGTCCCTCTCCGATATCCAGGGACGGCCTGATGTTGATCGCTATCAGAACGATCTCTTCGGGGATCCCCTCCGCTCCCATATTTTTCGCCAGTTCGATCGCTTCGGGAAAGGACAGGTCATGGGGGTTGGCGGAGTGGGAGGATCCCACCTTCATCGGATCGAGGACGAATACCTCTCCAATATCCCTCTCGGGGATCGATATGGAGTCCACCAGGATCACCCTGTCGTAGCCGAGAACGAGGTCCAGGAGGTTGAGTCCCCCCGTGAAGGCCTCTTCGATGACCACGCCCGGGTCCTTGTTCGCCTCCACGAGAGCCCTGGCGACGTGGATCCCCACGGCATCATCCCCCAGGATCGGGTTCCCGATCCCGACCACGATCGTTCTTTTCATTGTTCCGTCTCCCGGATCGACATCAACGATCCCTCGTTCCTGCCGCAGATTTTCGCGATGAAGGGTGCGGATCCCCGGATCGGGAGGATGGTGCGGTCGAAAGGCTCTTGGCCATGTCAAAGACATCGCTCGGGATCATCGACTGTACCTCGTCATCCTCGAACCTCTCCTTGGAGAAGATCGCCTTCTCGCAGTGGAAGTCTTCGACCTTGCCCTTGAAGTTGCTGATGTCCTTGTTGTTGACATGACCCCATTTGACCTCTGCGACAAGGACCGGCTTGTTCCTCTTTGTGATCAGGATGTCGATCTCCTTATCAGGCCTCTTGATCAGTTCGATCCTTCCGTCGTGGATCCTCGCAAGGAGATCGCCGATGAAACGCTCCACGGCTCTGGTCACGTACATCTCGACCGTCGGCTGGATTTCTGAGAAGGAGACCTGTCTTATCTCGAGATCGTACCTGGAGTTGAGGAAATGGTAGAGTTCCATGGGGGCGGATATAAGTGAATATCGGATCCCCCTGCCCTTCCAGTAACGATCCTGTCTTATCAGCCCCATCTTCTCCATGTTCCTAATATAGGGAGAGATGTAGTTCGATCCCGGATTGGACGTGATCCCTCTGGTGAACAGGACGTTGGCGATCCTGCTGGTATCCGTCTCTCCGGACCCGATCATCGCGAGGATCGCTTCGTAGGTCCGGGACAGTTCCTTCTCTTCCAGAGTGAAGACCTCGCCGATAAGCCCACTAACGATAGATGGGATCGCCTTTACAAGCGAGGAGATATCCCAGTTGCCTTCGAGAAGAGGAATTGTCCAAGGATCCTGAAGGAAAGGAGCCAGTTCGAACGCTTTTTCAAGGGAGATGTTCTCGGGAAAGGACCTTACGATGTCGATAGGGTCTATTATCGATAGATGTAGTGGGTAAAGCATGCCTAACAGCGGGGAGTTCCTGGACATCACCTTGTTCACGATCTTCAAGCTAGATCCGGTGAGGATCAGTTTGCCGTCGGGATGGAGAAGAGAAACATCATCGTAGAACCGTTCGGGAAGCCTCTGGAATTCGTCGATGACGACCGTTTTATCCTCTTTGAGGAACTTGGATAGGTCATTGATCAGGTTTTCTTGATCGATATCCGTCCCTTCGCCATAGTTGGTAATGGAACCATCTGTCCTAATATGGAAGAAAACATCGTAGCGGACGCTTTTACGGAGCAGATAGGTCTTTCCGGTCTTTCGCCTTCCATACAGGAGGACCCATGTCTGGACCTGCTCCAGTTCCGAGGTCTCATTTCTTATAACGTTCATTAGAGAACCACTGTTAGAGAACAGTAATTATAAAGTATATATGCCTTGTGGTTAGAGAGTCTCCCTCACCTTCTCAACGGCCTTAGGGATCGCCTCTTTCACGTCCTCCAACAGTTCCATGCTGAAGTCAACCTATATTTCGATTTTGATCGCCACCATCTTGATCTCATCGGGGATCTTGTATCCCTCGATCCCACGGCGTCATCCCCCAGGATCGGGTTACCGATCCCTACAACGATCGTTCTTTTCATGAGTTGAGATCCCTTCCAGGCGATCACTTCAAACGATCTCGCCCTTCATAAAAGTAGCCCTTCAGTGATCGCTTGCGGGGTCTTTTCCGATGTAAAAATGATGATGCTTCGGACAGACATGCTCGTATTGATCCGAAGGATTGAGACGATAAGAAGAAAAAGGCATTCATGTCATAATCCTACAAATAATAACGGATTATGACATACCATGGCTGACGAACTCAGATCATAACCCTGAACTTGTTGATTTTTCTGATAATTTTCAGAATTACATGGTTCCTTTGTTTCGTCCCAAGTATGGAGTGTGGGGTTCTCGAAAAGTAGACCTTGCCCGATCCGCATTCGCCAACCAGATAGTTGTCAAGCATCGTGGATTCATATTCGATCTTCGTCCCCGGTTCGATGGTCCAATCGATCTCAGCGTCGTTAATGAGGTTCCGGGCAATAAGTCGCAAACCGTTCCTCTTGGCGAAAATATATCCCGTGTAATGCCAAGGGATCAGTCTCCAGCGCATTGTCGATGGACGCACTTTGTCCGCTCTTACTGGGTAGAAATCGATGAAATTTGATGATCTGGGATCACTGAGGATCCTCTCCTTGATCTTGTATTGAGCTCCTCCTACCTTGATCATATAAGGGATGTAGAAGACTATAATGAGAATGAACGGGATTATCATTAGAATCCCAATAACCGATATTTGCCAACCTGTAACTATTGCATAGTATGCCAATGACCAGATCAGGACCAGGCATACGATCATCAATAGGATTTTCAACTCTTTTCCAGACAAGGTGATCGTCCCTTGATAAACCAAACATGCTTTAGATAAACCTTTCGTTCAACCCCCTCTTCAGTGTCATGGATATGATATCCTTTAGAGTGATCGATCTGACCCCCTCCCGTTCTATCATGTTCGTCCATACTTATACTTACTTTAACTTAAAGTAATTTAAAGAAATGAAGGCGTCCTCGATTCAATCCCTTCGGATCGATCTGATAAGGTTCTCGTTCTTATTGCAGATGTTTGTGAACAGCGGTATAAACCCTTTTTATATACTCAGGATCCAGCGACATAATTCTTGCCGATTGTCGATACAAAGAACTTGGATCGCCCATAATCTTTTTCCTTTTCGATCAATCCGGCATCCATCAGGATCGAAGTATGATAATACACCAGGGTCGGTGTCTTGGATGTGACCCTGGCGAGATCTTTGAGGCTGATTCCCGGGTTCAGGTTGATCTCATGGAGGATCCTCTGCTGGGCCATGTTGAGCTTTAGCTTTAGATCCCCTTTATCATCCCGGGTGAAGAAGCACCTCTTGTTGCCCCTCTGGATAGATTTGATGTAGTTCTCATCTTCAAGGATGTTGAGATGGTATCCGAGAACCCCCTGTTTGATATCTACCATCTTCATCAGATCCCGGAAGTGGATCCCTTGGTTTTCCTTGATCGTGTCGTAGATATTCTTCCTATTTATGTTGTCAAAGATCCCCTTCTTCGATATCTTTGCCAAAATAAGTAAGGAAAGAAAAGAGAACAATACTATTAAGGTAAAAAGGATAATGCAAAAAATCGGAATGATTGGAAGGAAATCAGGATCATGTCGTACCTTATCGGTTTGGTAACCACGATAATAATGAATTATCTTGTAATTTGATACACCTCCATTTACTCCATTTTCAGCTATGTATCCATCTTCGGATCCGAGGATGGATCCATTTGATGTAGAAAAGTTTATCAGGACCCCATACCACATGTAATTATCCTCAGGAATTCGAAAAAGATACCAGAACCGAAGTTCGTCCCGAAGGCTTAACCTCAAAGATTCGTTCACTGGATCGAGTTCGAACCAGGTCAATTCCCGATCCCATGCACCATATATCCAGACGATATCTTTATTTATCGATTGATTATAATTTTCTAAGATGAAATCATATATGGATAATGTCTTGTTAAGAATAAATTTTTCTGTTTCCGGGAAATCACTCCAACTGACATTGAGCCAGGCTGATATCCTGATCTCTCTCCCTTTTCCCCATACACCGTCATCCAAATAATAGGCACTTGTTTCATATATTTCCATGAAATTAGTATCATTGAAACCCATTTTTTCGCTCCTAATTCTCAGACCGCCATCAATATCCATATAATTTATCCGCATACTCATATCCGGTAATGTCATAGAATTGATGATATGGAAAGCATTTACTTCCATATTTTCTCCCAAATTCCAATCGAAATTGATCTCTAAATAATAAAATAATTCTCCGAAATAAATTAATTTAAATTGATGCAAACGGGTCATGTATGCATTCTCATTTGAATTGAAGAATCTTCTTTCTCCTATGACAAAGGTATACTTTGTATAGTTCGAACCAGTAACTCGCCATTTTCCTTCATACACTTCCGGTTCGGAGTTTGTTAGGCCCATATCGAAAATATCCAGAACGGTTTCTGCAAGCTCGGTCACATTATCCTTCTTTTCAAGGCCGTTATTTGGAAACAGGTAGTCGCTGGAATCAATGACATAGGGATCGTCCATTTCCGCCGCGGAAGCGTTTCCGACGAAGACATCGTTTTGGTTAATCTGAAAGAAAATACAAGGCACAAGGATCAAAATCGTGGTGAAGGCAATCCTTATCATCACTTTAAGATACATGAAGAAGAATAGTCGTTCCTAAGATTTTAATCATGTGGGACATTTTTTGAACTATGGCTTATGAGTTTTGGGATAGGATGCTCTCAATCCCGTCGGATCGACTTTATCAACTTCTCGTTCCTGTCGTAGATGTTGGCGATCAGAGGCATGGATCCCGGCATGCAGTGGGTGGCACATCCGAAGCAGGGATCATAGGCGCGGAAGGCCATCTCGACCATGTTGAGGAGGCCGTCGTTGACGATCCCGTTCTTTATCAGGCCCTTGGCGGCGTCTCTTACTGACATGGTGATCGCTCCTGCATTGTTCGTTGTGGCGACGATCAGGTTCGCTTTCTTGATGAGTCCCTGCTCATCCACATCGTAATGGTGGATCAACGTTCCCCTGGCCGCTTCGATCACGCCGAAACCTTCTCCCGGCTCACCGACCGGGTTTCGGATCTTCTCCGAGGTGATCTCCTCATCTGATAACATGTCCCTGACCCCCTTGGGGTAAGTTCGGGATGGGTTCTGCAATTTTCTGCATTTTTCATCCGGCGTCTACACCACTTAGTATGGGTGTAACATATGTAAGATAGGTATAAATACCTTAAAATAAGCTATCCGTTAGGCGATACGTATGAGAGAGCTCCCGGATGATCCGAGCAAGCAAGTAAGGAGAAGTGATCCGGCATTAGAGGGGGTCGTCATGCAGTATCATATGTCTAAGGGACATATCATCGGATCCCGCTTGAAGGATGTGGAGAACCTGGTAGATAGCGGGGCAGGATCTCATCCTAATGATTTGACCATTCAATTGTAAAACAAACAGAGAAAGAAATGAACGAGGTGAAGAATATGTGGAAAAGAACAACAGGAATGTTCGTTATGATCGTTATATTAATTATAATCCTTCCGATATCGAGTGCGGTAATAGATGTCGATCTCGAACTCGATGGTTTAGGTTATGATGATGAGGGAAACCAGGGAGAATACCCTTGGAAGGCGATACATCCGGAGAATGCATGTTACGCTGATACTGTGGTGTGTGTATATGCCAAGGAGAAAGGGTATGCCCAGCCCCCTATCCACAAGATCAGGATCGCAATATCGAACAATGCGGGATCAAATTGGTTCTACGAAGATGTGGATAATAGTGACAACGATCAGGATTATCCTGATGTGGTCATACTTCCTTGTGATTACTTAGATGCTGAGGTTCAGAAGATCCAGGTCGTTTGGCAGGAGAAGATAAACAATGTGTGGGTGATCAAGATGAAAGAGAGGATCGGTTTGGGACCATGGCCATATGGATACTGGACCGATTCGATTATCATATCCGACATGTCCCAGGATAACATATACCCGAAGATAGATTCAACAAGTGTGCCAGAAGAAGGGCAGGAATCTGCCCAGACCTGGACTAATGTGGTTTGGCAGAGGTATTATCCAAATACCAATACATATGGGGTGAAATTGTTCTCGATGAACATGGCCGCAAATCCTACAAGTCAGATAAATGACATTGGAGTTCCGGCTCAGACAGTGGAGGAATATCGGCATCCAGCTCTGTCATGTTTGTCATACGGGATGGGCCTTTCAGGTTATACGGACATCTATCTGATATACGAGTATGTGGATCCTGTGGATGATCTTAGAGCTCAACAGATAATCGTTGAGACCGTTCAGATCCAAGCGTATTCGACATCATGTACAACTTTGTATTCCCCTCTTATGCTATCTTATGCTTCAAGATATTCCTATTTCGGTTTTCCGGACATCTACGCTGTAGGTTCTGCGGGGGCGACCGGATTGATCGATTGCGTTTGGATGGAATCTTCGAATGTAAAATTCTGTCGCAGTATAACGGGAGGTCAGAGTTGGGGAAATGTCGTCCAGATCTCATCGAATGGGTGCAGTGGTTCATTGAGATGTGTTGCTATCAGCGTCCATACACATAGAAGCTTCATTGTTTGGACCGATGGAAGTGATATTAGAATGAATTATATTGGTAAAATATTCGATCCCAACTTGGGATATTGGGATTGGGAGAGCTGGAATTCAAATAGGGAATATCAACACAGTCAAGTTGGAATTGATACGTTTGTCGATATCGCCTTACAACTTGTCACACACCATGATGAGGAACCACCGGAATGGCCGGAGGAAACCTATACATATTACGGGCATATAGATTGGCAAAAAAATGGTCAGACTATAAAATATGCTAGAGACAACACACGACTATAATAAAAGACACTATAAATAAAATGTTTAAGGATCGAATAAAATCAGACCGATAACACGAATTCAACTCTCTTTGGATGTGGTGATGTCTTGATTAAACAATTCTATTTCAATGGTCGTAAAGTTCTTATTGGACTTGGTGTATATCTCAGTATGAAGTATATCCGCTTCTTGATAGTTTCATTCATATTGATAGTCACATTATTATTTGGTAATTCATTTTTAATAGTAGAAGCAGATTTTTCCTCAAAAATAATGGATTATTCCTCAAAAATAATGACATCTTTTGATGGTAACAATAAAATTTTATTCTCTGAAATGAATAATATCACACAACCAAGTAAATGGAGTTTTCTTATAGGAGGTGATCTAGATAATGATGGTAAGGATGAGATAATCTGTCGAGCTACGCAATATGAATCTGAAGAAATACCGTATAAGACAAATGGCACATACATACTTAATCTTGAGGGTAATAGTATGGTGATTAAAGATTTTTATCAACCATCTCTACCTATGGGCTGGATAATCGATATAGATAACGATGGTGATCTTGATCTGATTACAAATAACTTGTTACCGGCGATGAATAATAACGGCACATTCAATACAACAACAATTAAGATAGATGCTAATATTACAGGCGGATGTGGGTTTTATGATCTGGATCACGATGGCAATTATGATCTAACGATAAGCAATGGAAATTATTTCAGACTGTTTTTGAATAATGGTAATTTAACATTTAATCTAACTGAATATTATTCAAATGATTACCTTGCGCCTGATTCAAATTCTCACAGATACAATGGAGGAGGAGTTATGGCTGATTTCAACAATGACGGTCATATGGATCTTGGAGTGAATATGTATGATTATGACAGATCGAGTGGAGATATAAC
Source organism: Thermoplasmatota archaeon (assembly GCA_029762535.1). Classification (GTDB taxonomy): domain Archaea; phylum Thermoplasmatota; class Penumbrarchaeia; order Penumbrarchaeales; family Penumbrarchaeaceae; genus JARVGK01. The sequence goes on along the minus strand of JARVGK010000002.1, from coordinate 1,135 downwards.
AAATCAGATGTATATTCAATACTATCACCCGGAAAAAGGATGGACAACAGCTACCAAGAATATACGCACAGATGATTCATTAAGATATTTCGAGTGTGGAAATCTGGATGATGACAATGATCTTGATTTCCTATTTGTGAACAAAGATGGGAAGTTAGGTTATTATATCAATGAATTGACAGAATGGAAAAGATATATAATTGATGGGGTGCCAGATAATATTAGACGTTATCAGATCATAGATATTGACATGGATGGCGATAATGATGTTATCTTTACCACTAGTTTTTATGATCCTTATCAACCTTTAAAAAGTGCGAATAATACGTTATGGATAGCTTACAATGAGGGCTTACACAACTGGTCCGTGGTCAAACAGACTAGCTGGTTATCAGGACAGGCGGGTTATTTTGATTTTGTGGATATCGATCGGGATGGCGATATGGATATCGTCATAAGTTGCTTCACTTATTTCAACTATCACACTTTTTGGGGTGGGTTATATGTCAGTTACAACGAACTTGTTGATATACCGGACATATCGTTCACCGAAAAGATCCTGAGCCCTCATGTCAGATCGGGGTCGGTCCACCAGATAAAATGGACTGCAAAGGATGCTCATCGGTACCTAAATGGAACTAACATATTCAATATATCCGTCTCGTATAACGGCCAAAACGGCACATATCATGACCTTATGCAGGTTGAGAACAGATGGTGGACCAATATGTTCATACCGGATGTTCCGAGCCAGAACGTATATTTTAAGCTCGAATGGAGAGGGTCGGAGTGCATATCGGGTCCTTACGTGATACACAATTCGGAGGATCGAACCCTGCTGATCGACATCGATCGCCCGGAGATGGGATCCCTTGTTCACGGAGGGGAGAAGACAAGTATAGTCCTGAATTCAAGCAAATATTACACAGATACATCGGTCACGGTTTGGGTTAGGACCGACAATGTTACGTATCCACTTGGGGTTCATTCCATCGGATCCGAGGAGATCGTATCGTTCGACTGGATCGTACCCGATATGGTCCATGAGGAGAACTGCACGATTTTGTTCCGGTATGAATGGAGAGGGGAGACGCTTGAGCATGAGAGCGGGAAGAGATTCTCGATGATCCCGACC
>JARVGK010000029.1:37578-39205 GCA_029762535.1 Thermoplasmatota archaeon | reverse complement strand
TATCGATGGTTATGAATACTTCTTCATCAATATATCCGTAATAATGAGTCCTTGGTCTATAATACCGGGAACAAACCGTTATTATTACGATTTCGACAACGATGGTTATCCCAACGCACGGGACAACGATTCCGATTCGGATGGAATAATGGATGGTGAAGAGGATCGCAACGGTGATGGCAAGCTGGATGCGAGATTGGATAACAGCACCTATCCGTTCTACACTTATGCCAAAGAGTCCAATCCTTTCGATAATGACAGCGACGATGACGGTCTCATCGACGGGGAGGATCTTCTACTTGATGATATTCTGTATTATCTGGCGGATCCTGACAATGATGGTTGCATACCCTCGATGGATAGGGATTCCGACAATGACAGTTTGGGAGACAAATACGAATATGACAATTATCCAACCCAGGATCCTCTCAAATACGGTGATCAGGATAGTGATGGAGATGGATTGACCTATGATATGGAACAGAACCTCAGCCTGGATGACAATGATGAAGATTGCGATGGAGACGGATTATCCGACGGAGATGAGGTTCTCCTTCATGGAACGGATCCGTTGAAAGCTGATATGGACGGGGACGGATTGAGCGATGGTTTCGAGGTGTATACAAGTAAAACGGATCCTCTTGACCTCGATAGTGATGATGATGGTCTGCCCGATGCGCTGGAGTATAACAATTCCGATACGGGTCTGGATCCTAACGATAATGATGTGGACAAGGACGGATTGCTTGACGGAAATCCGTTCGAGGGTGTGATGGGTTTCGATGGTCAGGTCAAGCCAAGAAGCGAATGGCTCAACAGTGACGAAGAGTTCGAGTCGATCCTGGGAGATCCATTCACGTACAATTTCAACGATACGGATTCCGATGGAGACGGGTTGAAAGACGGTTATGAGCTTGGTATAACGGATAATCATGACAATATTATCGGTGATAGGAATAAGTCGATAATAAGTGGCGATACTGATAATGACAGGATCGTGGATCCCGGTGAGGAATGGCTGAACACCAATCCCTTAAATTATGACACCGATGAGGATAATATCCCGGATGGTTGGATAGACGGTTGGGTCAGGGATAAATTTGGCCTATGGATGCTCGATAAGAACAGGATTGACGGCGTGAAGGATTATCATGAGGGTGAGGGGATCGCATACGACGGGACTGCAATGTACGAGAGCCAAAAACAGATCCAGTGCAGGATAAGCAGATCCGCGACCAAAGTCGATACGGATGGTGATTCATTACCCGATTGGCTTGAACGATTAAATAAAATCAATCAGAATGTTGTAGATACCGATGGTGACGGTGTAAATGATAATCTTGACATCGAACCAATGATCAAACAGAACAGCCACTTCGGATTTGTAATTAAATCCTTTTTCGTAATGGATTCGAAATGGGACAAAGATTTTTTGGGCAAAGATTTTATTCAGGGAAACGAAAAAGCAGATGTATATTTTACCATCGAAGTGCAATCAAGAGGTACATTCACGGATGAATGGAAGGACAAAAAAAGCGGGGGAGCTTCGATCAAGAACAACAGATATCCGAAAAAGGAAGGTATCTGGAACGATCATTATGAATCCTACGGAAGCAATCATATTATT
>JARVGK010000029.1:0-37560 GCA_029762535.1 Thermoplasmatota archaeon | reverse complement strand
GTTGTCCAAGATTTACCCCGAAATCATTATCAGATGCTTTTTACTGTAAGAATGTATGATTACGATTATCTAAAAAGCCATGATATGATAGATATAAGTCCATGCGACACATACACGTTGGAAGTCTTTTATGATGTGATTACTGGCATGTGGGCTGTATGGGAGGACATGGATAAGATAAAAAGTGATTATTATGACTATGATTATTTAAGTTCTTGGTATAATCTTGTAGAAGGATCGTTTGTATACCAATCAAATGATAATAATTATTCTGTAATCAAAGAAACATATAAAGGTAATCCCGTAAATCATTATAATTTTGATGATGGTATCGTCCGAGATGGTATCGGATATGTTACTGGTTATAATAAGGATAAAAGGTCATTAGACAATGTTGGAGGTGTTCAATTTGAGATCGCACCTTATCATGGAGGTAATGAAGAACTTGATTATTATTCAGATTATGATCATGATGGGATGACATCAATTTCAGAGATTTTCTGGTCAGACACCAATAATCATTTTTGGGATCCTTATGGAAAGAAATATCAATATGGAATTTTAAACCCAAATGAGTGGGATTCGGACGGAGACATGCTAGGAGATGGTTGGGAAATGAGATATGGATTCGATCCCTGCGATGAAAATGATCCGGGTAATGATAGAGACGGTGATAACGATGGAATTAAAGATATATATGAATATTACTTGCCTTTCAATATAGAAGAAAAAGTATACGATATGGGAAATGGTAGATTAACATATTATACGGTTCATAAGATGAGCATATGGGGTGCTCAGCCAGATAGGGCAGATATTTTTGTTGAAGTTGATTGGTTTAGGGAAACCATTAATGAATATGACATTTTTTATAGTCCGATAAAAATAGGAGTGAAAATATCTTTTTCTTTACCTAATAACGTAAAAGATAATCTTGCTATAGCATTTTTTGCAGCATGTAGATATGATGTTTATATATCATTACATATTGATGATGGTGCATTAGGAGAAGGAGGTGATATTGGTGATTATTTTTATCTTGAAGTTTTTGGTGATAATTATATAGACAATTTATATCTTAGCAAAGGATTGCGTGGAGATAAAGATAAAAATTATGAGGGCAATAATGGATTTAATTACTTAAGAAGAAGTATTTTTCGTTATTTAATTATTATGGATATATTACCAAGTATTGTCAATATTGGAGAAATTGATGGTTGGACAGGAAGTGGTAAAATTTATTGGACTCCATCCGACACATATCATTTATCAAGTTGTTTTTATATTGCACGAAGATATTTAGAAACCACAGAAGATTGGTGTCATATTATTATGCATGAATTAGGTCATAACCTATTAGGGATTCTAAATGAAGAATATCATTCCAAATCAATGAATCAATATTCTTTTCTCCATAGTTGCTGGCCCGATGATGTGATGTATGAGGATCCTAATAATTCTTCATGGGCAAAACAAGGTAAAGGTTCAGAAAGTAAATATTGGAACTATCGACCAGAATTATGGATAGAAATGAAAAATGAAGGATATGGCAACAATTTGAACTTTTGGAGGAAAAACAGCTATTTTATCGAAACATATAAAATTGAGGAGGAATAATTAATGCAAATAAGAATCTTATCATTATTGATTATAATATCCTTATTCTCAGGTTGTATATCTATAAAAAACCATGAACAAACTACGAATTTAGATGATTTAGATGGATATCTCTCATTGTATTATGTTAGATTGGATCTCATAAACATTGATTATTTCACTCTTTTTCTCCCATATCCGGAAGAATGGGATACGATAGATGATTATAATATGAAAGGAAATAATAATATTTCATTGATAGATACCAAATATGGAAAAGTGCTATATATTGATGGCAATGAAAATTTCACATTCGTATCAAATAGGATATCTGAGAGTGAACCATTAACAAACTTATCTCTTATAGATACAAATGATAATATAACATCAATCATGTGTAATTATATTCCATGCACTGGGAAAATCAATATATCATGGATTTATCAATACAAACTCATAAGAGGTGCTGGAATACAAATTGATTTCGATTCGGATTTAGTAAATGGATACCAAGAAATACATATTAATTACAAACAAATATTGTTAACACCATAATAATGAATAATAATCATATTTCATCCTATTTGAATCGGATCCTCGACGGTTTGGAGATCCGCTGGAACGAGAACTCGGACGGGGATCATACCGGCAGGGAACTTGAAGAATTGGGAACGGACCTCGTGTACAATGTCCGGGATCGCGATTCCGACAATGACGGGATCGATGATGGGGACGAGATAGGTTGGAACGAGACGAATGACGGCCAGGGTCTGGATGAGAACGATGACAGAGAGAACATGATCGATCCCGATTCGGACGGGGACGGGTGGTAGAGGGGACCTTTCTCGAAAAACAGTAGGTTCCTGGAGCGATCCGCCGGGAAGGGAGAAGAGTTCAGAGAATTCCCAACCCTCACAGGGCATCCAATAGATCGTCCAGGTGTCCGGCTATGACCTTCTTCTGGACCTCGGGGGCTCCCTCTCCGATGAGGGAGACCAGCGAGTCATGCGGATAGTCCGAGATCGGGTTGGGCATTATTACCCCTCTTGCCCCCATCGTTATCACCGCCCACAACGAGATCCTCATGCCCTCCTCCGTGTTGAAGAGCTTCGCAAGCGAGGCGTATTGCTTGAAGTCCCTGCCCCGATCCGCCTCGAAGGCGGCCTTCTGTATCATAAGCCACCCCGCTTGAAGGCGGGCGATGTTGTCGGCGAACTCGTTCCTCTTGGACTCGTGTTCGATCAGGGTCATCCCGAAGGCCTTTCTCTTCACTGCATGCTTGTATACATGCTTGTAAGCCCCGAGGGCGGCCCCGAAGCCGAGGGATGCCACCCCTATCCTCCCGTTGTTGAACAGCTCCATCGTCTGGTAGAAGCCCCTGCCGAGCTTTCCCAGGACGTTCTCCTTTGGCACTTTGACATCGTCGAACTGTAAAGTACATAGATGCGACTCTTTCCATCCGTACTTCTTCATCCTCGTCCTCGTCAATCCTACAGAATCCCCGGGCACGATGAACATCGAGATCCCCTTGTGCGGCCTCTCGGCCTTGGGATCCGTCACCGCCGTGAATATGATGTCATCCGCGAAGTCCGCGTTCGTTATGTACGCCTTGCTCCCGTTCACGAGATAATGATCGCCCATATCGACGGCCTGGGCCTTTATCATCGATGCGTCGGACCCGGCGTAGGGCTCGGTGTTCGCGAACGCGAACAGCCTTCTACCCCGGATCCCGGGGGAGAGGTATTCCCTCTTCTGCTCATCCGTCCCGAACAGGTAGAACGCCTCGTTCCCCAGATTGCCCTGGACGAAGGTCGCTATCGCCAAACCTCCGGAATATGCCGCGAGCTCCCTGTAGAGGTGAATATTTTGGAGCCAGGGCGTGTGGCGGAAGGACCCGTCGGCCTCGCTGAATCCCAGCAACCCCTCCTCCCCGAAGATCTCGAACATCTCCCTCGGGGTGGTGTTGTTATCCCTCCATTCGGGGTATCTCGGGGCGATCCTCTCTTTTATCGTCCTTCCCACATGCTCCCTGAAAGCGATCTCCTCGGCCGACGGATCCAGGTCCATTGTCTCACCCTTACCATATCATATCCTTCCGATTAATAACGTTGACCGCTGAAAAATCCCCCTCGATCCCGACGATCCCGTATTCCCGGACATTTATCTATGAAGAGGCCGATACCCCGAAAAGACGCTTCGCGGTGTTATTCATGGATCCGATCCGATGGGAAAATATCAAGGAGATCGAGACCAGACCGGGGGTATTCAGGCGCGTTTTCACGGCTGGATCCCTGCAGGTCATACGTTACCGCTACGCTCCAGGATCCGTTTTCGAGGACCATTCCCATACCGAGGAGCAGCTCACGATCGGCATCGAGGGGGAGCTGAAGTTCACTATCGGAGGTTCTACCTCCACGTTCGGGTCCGGCGACCTGGTCCATATACCTGGAGGGGCCCACCACAGCGCTACGAACAGGAGTGGTTCGGACGCCGTTACGTTGAACGTCTATACCCCGCCAAAGAGAGGTCTTATGAATGGATAGCATAAACGGGGTCCCGCAGGGCCATATCTTCTACCGGAACCTGTCGAAGAAGTACACCCTCATCGACAGGGCGGAGGGCATATACCTCTACGACAGCAACGGCAACAGGATCATCGACGGCGCGGCCGGGGCTGCGGTCGTATGCCTCGGCCACAACAACGAGAGGGTGATCAAGGCGCTGAACGATCAGGCCAAGAAGGTCGCCTTCACGCATCTTTCGACCTTCACCAACGAGCCGATACTTCGATTATCCCACGAGCTGGCGAAGATCACCCCCAGGAGATTGAACCGCGTCTATTTCGCCTCCGGCGGGAGCGAGGCGGTCGAGGCCTCGCTCAAGCTCGCCCGGCAGTATCACATAGAGAACGGGAATCCCCAGAAATTCAAGATTATATCGAGGACCACCTCCTACCACGGCGCTACCATCGGCGCGCTCTCCATGACGGGGCATTATCCCAGAAGAAAGCTCTACCTTCCATATCTCACCCCGTATCCGAGGATCACGACCCCATACTGCTGGCGATGCCCCTTCCAGAAGACCCCGAAAAGGTGCGAGTTCGAATGCGCCCACGACCTGGAGCGCGCCATCGTCGCGGAGGATCCCGAGAACATCTCCGCCTTCATAGCCGAACCGATAATAGGAGCTTCGGCCCCGGCCGTAGCACCGCCCAAGGGCTATTATCGAATAATTCAGAGGATCTGCCACAAGTACGACATACTCTTCATTGCGGACGAGGTCATGACGGGGTTCGGCAGGACGGGTAAGTTCTTCGCCATGGAGCATTACGAGGTGTTCCCGGACATGATGGCCCTGTCCAAAGGGATCTCCAGCGGATATTCGCCCCTTGGCGCTCTCATCATCGATGAGAGTATATACGACGTGATCTCGGCATCTCCCACGCATTCGTTCATTCACGGGCATACCTTCGGTGGCAACCCCCTCTCTGCCGCGGTGGGATTGGAGGTCCTCAAGATAATCGAGGAGGATCGTCTTGTTGAGAGGGTCGCCCGTCTTGGCGAATACCTGTTGAAGGGGCTCAAGGAGCTGAGATCGCACAAGATCGTCGGGGACGTCAGGTGCGTGGGCCTTCTGGCAGGGATCGAGTTCGTGAAGGATCGAAGGGGCAAGAAACCGTTCCCGGAGGAACTGGGACTGGGATCCAGACTTCAGAGGATTTGCCTCAGGAACGGTCTCTACGTCTATCCGGGAAGGGTGTCGTCCATCGTCGACGGCGGGGACCACATAATGCTAGCCCCGCCGTACATCATAACGGAGGACGAGATCGATCTCATGTTGAACATACTTGAGCGTTCCATAACGGAATTGGAGAGGGATCTGCCGTAGGATACGGCGGAAAAGGCCGAATTCCCATCATGATCTTACGGGGAAATGAAGCAGATACGAGCGACCAGCCATGCTACAATAATTATTTAAGGGAGAGGATGATAGGAACGCCCGAGGTAAACAACATGGCAAGATTCGGCGGAAAGGGCCCAAACCGGTTCAACAAGAAGAAGATTAACCCCGGAGAGAGGGACCGCCGACCCATGCTCAACCTTGGTAAGTTCGAATATTTCAAGTACGATCTCAACGAGATCCTCTCCCGCTCCGACATCGAGGACAATCTCCTGGGTTCCTTCAAGGCCTCACTCATCGCAAAATCCTCCAAGATGTCCATACAGGACGCCAAGGACTATATAATCGAGAACAAAGAGAAGGATGCAATATCCAGCGATACCTCCGACAGGCTCTGCCGGCTGCTGGACAGATACACCAGGTATCGATGATCAGGTCTTCTTGAAGGCCTTCTTCAAGGCTTCGCTGGCGATATCCATATCGTCCATCGTGCCCGATCCCGCATCCAATATCTTCGCCAGGTTCATCTCGGATGAAAGTGCGGATGCCGAGGCGCTGCCGTAACCGATTATCATCTCGATACCCTTCTCGGCGATCGCCTGGGCAGAGTTCCTCGAATGCAGCCTCGACATTGACTGCCAGGAGTGCCTGTCGAACCTGATGGCCCTGGAATAGTTCTCCGAGGCTGCCGCGCGGCAGAAGGCGGCGGATGTCTCGCCAAGGCAGGATAGTTCTCCCAGGCGCATCAGGACGTGCTGGTTCCTTGTAAGCTTCTGGACCCTGCAGTGCTCGAAGACCGCGTTCAGAGCCCTCAGTCCCAGAGCGCAGACGTCCGCGCCAACGCGCGGATCCTTCGCATGGAGAGCTTCCATATCCGCGGCCATGGCGTTGTAGAACTGGGACCTGCTCTTGAGATGCTCCTGCCATCTGTTCCTGGCGATGGTCATCTCGAGGATCTCTGAGGTCCCCTCGTATATCATCGTTATTCGGACGTCCCTCTTGACCTTCTCGACAACCATCTCGCGGACGTAGCCGTAACCGCCCATGGCCTGGATCGAGGCTTCCGCCGCCGCGTTACCCGACTCCGAGGCGCTGAGCTTGGCTATGGCCCCTTCGGTCGAGAGGTCCGCCTCCCCGCCCTTGTCGAGGCGGAATGCGACCTCCTCTATGTATGCCCTGGCCGCCTCCAGTTTTACGGCATGGGGGACTATCAGCTTGTGCATGTATCCCTGCTTCTCGGATAGCGGCCCTCCGGCCTGGATCCTGCCCTGCGAATATGATATGGCCCTTCCCAGGGCCTCCCATCCGCACCCCAGGCCGAACGCAGCCACCATCAACCGGGTGTTCGCGAAGACCGCCTGGGCCTGTGTGAGGCCCTGGCCCTCCTCCATGCCCACGAGGTTCTCGAGGGGGACGTAAACGTTATCCATCGAGAAGGCGACGGTGTTGGCGAGCCTGATCCCGTGCTTGTCCTCGGGGTTGTTGAACTCCATGCCCTCGGCCCCTCTCTCGACAATGAACCATCCTACCGCCTTGGTGTCCCTGGCCAGGATGAGGTAGAGGTCCGCCATGCCCGCGTTGGAGATCCACTGCTTGTTCCCCGATATCCTGTAGCCCACCGTCTTGCCATCCTCTATCACGGGCACGGCGATGGTCTTGAGGGATCCCAGATCGCTTCCGGCTTCCGCCTCCGTGGCACCGTAGGCGCAGAGGAGGCCCTCGGCCGCGACCCTGCCGAACCATTTGCTCCGCTGCTCGGGGGTGCCTCCGACCCTTATGGGATCGAGGCCCAAGAACGTCGAGAATACGGACGTGGCCAATCCGAGATCGATCCCCGCGAGCGTCTCGCATACCTTGTACATGTCGTAGTTGCCGGCGCCGAATCCCCCGAACTCCTGCGGTACGAGGAGCAGGTGGATCCCTAACTTGGTAGGGTCGTACATCTCCTTGATCTTCTCCTTGGGAAGCTCGCCCTCCCTGTCCATCTTAAGGAGGTATTCGACAGGGAAGTTCCTCGCGGCGTATTCCCTGATCCCGTTCAACAGCATCTCTCTCATCTCGTCCTCAAGCCCGACCATGACTTCACCCGGCCCTGCATGTAATTCGTTGTAACGCCCGACATCTCACTTATGGGGCGTCCTTTCCTCCGAAAAGAGGCGCTTCGATATAACTATTTGTACAGTATTCACCTCTCAACTTCACGTAAAAGATAAATGAAAGCTCAGGGTTGCACCTCTCATGAAGCTCGAAATGGACGAAGGCCACAGCGCCGTCAGGACAGCGGTATCCGAATTCGCGGATAAGGAGATCGCCCCGCACGCGGCCGAGATAGACCGGAGCGGAGAATATCCCAAGGCCAACATGGAGAAGCTTGCGGCCCTGGGATACATGGGGATCATGGTCCCGAAGGAGAACGGCGGGGCGGGATTGGATTCCATGGCCTACGCCATCATCGTGGAGGAGATCTCAAGGAGATGCGCCGCTACCGGAGCGCTGTTAACGGTGCATAACTCCTTCGCCCCGCTGATGATAATGAATTACGGCACCCCGGAGCAGATCTCGAGATACGTCCCGCCCCTTGCGCGGGGCGAGGTTTACGGCGGCTTCGCGGGGACCGAGCCCGAGGCGGGATCGGACCTCGGATCGATGAGCTCCACCGCGGTCCTGGAAGGGGACCATTACGTTATCAACGGTACCAAGACCTTCATAACCGGGGGTCCCGTTGCCGGGACCATCATCGTTTTCGCAAAGACCGATCCGGGGGCCGGGGCCAGGGGGATCACGGCCTTCATCGTTGAGAAGAGCTTCAAGGGCTTCAAGGTGGGGGATCTCCTCGAGAAGATGGGGATACACGGCTCCCACACTTCCGAGCTGATCTTCACGGACATGGAGGTCCCGAAGGAGAACGTCCTTGGAAAGATGGGAGACGGCTTCAAGATGGCGCTTGCCGCCATCGACGGGGGCAGGGTCGGGATCGCGGCCCAGGCCGTGGGGATCGCCCAGGCGGCTCTTGACGAGGCGGTGAAATATTCGAAGACCAGGGTGCAGTTCGGGGCGCCCATCGCGAGCCTCCAGGCGATACAGTGGCAGATCGCCGAGATGGCGACCAGAATCGAGGCCTCGAGGCTCTTGACCTACAAAGCGGCATACCTCAAGGACAAGGGGGGACGCTTCGGCAAGGACGCGGCCATGGCAAAGCTCCTATCTAGCGAGACCGCAGTATGGTGCGCCAACAGTTCGCTTCAGATCCACGGGGGCTACGGCTACATGAAGGACCACGCCATCGAGAGGATATACCGCGACGCCAAGATCACGGAGATCTACGAGGGAACCTCCGAGGTGCAGAAACTCGTGATCTCTAGTTCGCTCCTGAGATGATATCCGGAGGCATATTACATGACGACGAGAAGCTATACATCGAACGGACTGGATCCGGACATCACCTGGACCGTGGATCTTGACAGATGCACGGGATCCGGCGAATGCGTCCAGGCATGCCCCATGAGGATCCTGATCCTGGACGAGGGAAAGGCGGACTGCGTGGACATCGAGATGTGCATATCATGCTGCGCATGCGTCAACGCATGCCCGAACCATGCGATCGTTCATTCGACATGCTGACACAGATCGATGGTCCTCAACCGGGTCGACAAGGGGAGCATCGATCATTGGCTCGATAATAGGGCGGATAATTATCCATCCATAGAACCGTTTGCTCTCAGTCGATGAGAGGTTCGAATCTTTCGATATTGAAAAGGTTTATTATTTATACCTTATCAAAAGATGGTCCATTTAATTTCCCGCATCAGGATTAAGGGAACGGGGAGATCATCATGCGTCACAGGTTAGTCTCCATTTATGCTCTTGCGACAATGATACTGATCCTATCATCCATTATTGGACGATCGGCTATCACCGGTTTGACCACTCGATCTGGACCCATTCTCATACAAAACTGCCGCTCGGACACATGCTACGTCGACGAGGACGCCCAGGAGGTACGTATCGGGAACGATCTGGTCGAGCTATCCTTCAGCAAGGGCACCAAAGGCGGTCTGGACCGTTTGATAGACAAGGCCACGGGGATCGATCTACGCCCGGACAAGGAGGTGCCCCCGATAGTATACGCCCTCTTCTACGATCCGGGGACGGGCACCGATGCCGCCCTCCAGTGGGATGCCGCCTCCGTATCATACAAATATACCACCTCATCCTCCGGAGGGGATCTGTACATCAACCACTCCATGGTCAAGGGATTCGACCTCAACACTTCGATCCACGTCCGGATCGATGAGGGATCCTCCCTGTTCAGGATGAGGCTCGATATCGAATGCGGATCGGAGATGGTCATCAAGTACGCCTTCTTCCCGCTCGTCTGGGGGATGGGGCCCATAGGTCCGGAACAGGATGATGACTTTATCTTCTACCCCACCGGGGACGGATTGGTCCTTCAGGACCCGCTTCTGGATATCGATTCCCTCTATCTCTCGGATATGTATCCAGCAGGGGTTTCCATGCAGTTCATGTGCCATTACGATCCCGATGAGGCAGGACTGTATATGGCCACACAGGATACACAAGGATATCCGAAGAAACTGAACATGGTCTCCCTCGACTGGGATTCCCAGAGGCGGCTCTCCTCCTACTTCCAGTTATTCCCTCCGGAATACCCGGGGAACGGACTGGAGATGACATACGATGCCCTGCTCGGCACCTTCCACGGGGACTGGTACGATGCGGCGGACATCTACTCCGAATGGGCGATGACCACTCCGTTCGTCTCCGGGGGCAAGGTTGGGATCGATAAGGATACCCCGGAATGGTGGCTGAACACCTCCGTACTCAGCGCCGCGAACAGGGATAGGGGGATCATACACAACACGCTCCCTGCCATCGTCAACATGACCCAGGAGATGTCCGACCTGACGGACCTGAACACCACGGCTCTTATCTTCACCTGGGAGAAGGAGGGCGGTTGGGTCGGCCCCAACTTCTTCCCACCCGCGGAGGGGGAGGAGGAGTTCATATCCGCGATGGACGACCTGGACTCGACAGGGGACCATGGGTTCGTCTACATGTCAGGGACCGTATGGAGGATCACCCGGGGAGACATCGGCTACTCCAACTGGTCCTATTTCAATTCAACAGGCAAACCCTGGGCGGCCCTGAAGGAGGACGGATCGGTCCTCATCGATGAGAACTACGCCACCATAGACTGGCAATGCGCCAGGATGTGCCCTCACACCCAGTTCTGGCACGATCTCGTGGTCCAGAACTTCCTCGAATGCATCAGGCTGGGGGTCGATGTGGTCCAGATCGACGAGTTCCCCATCGGGACGAACTATCCCTGCTACAACGCATCCCACGGCCATCCCGTGGGGTATTCCAGGGATATGAGCATCGCCCTGGGATCGATCCTTCAGGAGTGCAGGAACCTTGGCAGGGCACTGAACCCGGACCTCGTCGTCAGCGTCGAGGAGCCTTGCGAGTTCTACCTGCCGTACATGGACACCTACGTCTCCCGGGACAATGCCGAGGAATACATGCTCTATCCATGGACAAAGCAAATCTATGGCGATAGGGCGCAGTTCGTCCCGGCCTTCGGGTATGTATATCACGAATACATCACCTCCTTCGGGGAGCCACTCTACCTTGGTAAGAGCTATCCCGAGGTCCTCAACGAACAGATCGAGAGGGGACTGGCCCGATCCCTGGTCCAGGGAGAGATCATGTCCGGAGGCGGTGCGAAACAATCCGATATCTGGCCTGGACTATTGCAGCTTTACGATCGGACCTCAAAGGCCGCAGCGACCTATGGAAACGACTATGTGGTTCAGGGAAGGATGCTGAAACCCCCTCTCCTTAACGTCCCAAGGAAGCAGGTCCAATGGTATTTTGGAAGCATTGGGGCTTTCGGCAACCCTTTCAACGAATCGGCGGTCCTCAACAGCGCCTGGAGGTCTCAGGAGGGCGCTATAGGTCATGTCCTCGTGAACTGGATCGACGACCCTGTGACCTTCGACCTGGACCTGGAAGCGTACGATCTCGGCCCCGGCAATGTCTCGATCATCAAGACCACGAACGGCGTCCGGGAGCTGGTCCGGGGATCCGTCTCCCTGCCCCTGACACTGACATTGACCATGAATCCGAACGATGTCGTCCTGGTGGAGATCCTTAGAGCTCCGGACATCACCCTGGACATATCGGACCCTGGTCCGATCCTGACCAATGAGACGATCGATATTCACCTGGAATTGATCAACGGAGGTTCGATCATGACAGGTCTTTTCGGATTGGAATTCTCCCTGGAAGGAAAGGGGATCCTCGGATCGGTCGATGTTTCGTCGATCCGGTCGGGATCGACGACATCGGCCTCCTTCCAGCTAAATACGACCGGGTTTGTCGGGAGTTATACCTTGACGGTGGAAGCGGATCCCGGCGGTCTTGTCTCCGAATTGTTCGAGGATAACAACAAAGCGACGATCACTTTGGATATCCTGGAAAGGCCGCGATCAACGATAAATCTCCTGAGCCTGGATAACTCAACGAACGATCCGATCGAAGGATGCAATGTCACACTGACCAGGACCGACGGGATCGAGATCCATCTCCTGGGCAGGACAGATCCTTCGGGTCATGCATCCTTCCCTTCGCTCGTTGCTGGTCCATACAGGATTCATCTCAACGGAACGGGCTACTTCAACGAGACCCTGGACATGGACCTTCCCGAAGGGATCCAACGCAACATCACAGTCCGGATGGACCCGATCCCTGTTCCCGTTCAGTATCGTTTGAACGGAAACGTGACCGACAACATCACGAGAGAACCTCTTGAAGGAGTTGAGATCACATTGTCCCCATCCATGCCCGGATCGATCTCTCCGGTTCTTGCATGGACCAACACATCCGGTTGCTTCCAGTTGGAAGGGATCCCGGAAGGTAACTATGTCCTGAACGGGTTCAAGGAGGGTTATTTCAACCGGACCATCGAAATATTCATCCCAATTGGATCCAGATCGATAGATATCGCCCTCGACCCGATCCCTCCCGTCGTCACCACCGGGATCCTGAGGGGATCTATATTAAACGAGGAGGGGGATCCGATAGTCGGAGCGGATGTCTCTCTCTGGCCATTGGGAATTTCGATCCGTACCGGAGAGGACGGGACCTACAGGTTCGATGCGGTCCCTCAGGGAGCTTTTACTTTGAACGCTACCGCCGAAGGATACATCTCCATGGAGGTCCAGGTGACGATCCTGGCAGGGATCGTCCTTTACAATAACATCACTTTGGATCGTGCCCCTGAACCTCCGATCGTTTTAGGATCGATCGAAGGGAAAGTGACCGATCCCGAGGGCAGGCCCATAGGCGGAGCCAGGATCCGGGACGTCGACAACTTGACCTTGGCGATGAGCGGATCTGATGGTAGTTACTCCATAACAGACCTTGAGCCAGGGGTGTATTCCTATACCGTCTGGGCCGAAGGCTTCGAACCCAAAGGGACTGGAGAGATATTCGTTAACGGGACCGAACAGATCGTCAATATCATAATGGAACCTGTAAAGGACGGGATCAGGTCCCCGGATGGACCGGAAAAGGATTTGCCCATAGCCATCATAATCTCATCCATCCTGATCTTGCTTGCCGTCATCGCACTGATCGCCGTTTACATGATCTTCAGAAGGAGATCCGAGATGAAAGAGTGGGAGGAGTGACGGACATCATTTCAGCAATCCGTCCAGGATCTCTTCTGCCGCGGAGTAGGGATCCGTCTCCTTGCCCTCTATCCTGCCTATCAGGCTCTCCACCTTCTCCCGGAAGACCTTCTCGTCGAAGATCATCGTCATCAGCCTCTTCCTGATGATCTCAACCAGCTCCGCCTCGTATCTCTTCCTTCTCCGATCGGGGAGGGATCCGGACCCTACGATGAACTCACGATGCTCTTCGATGGCATCGACGAGCTCCGTTATGCCCTTGCACTCTTTCGCGGCGGTGGCCAGGACCGGGGTCTTCCTCACTCCCGGCCTGTGCCCCAGATCTATCATGGACTCGATCTCGGCCATGGTCCGCTCGATCCCAGGGACATCAGCTTTGTTGACCACGAATATGTCGGCGATCTCCATGAGCCCCGCCTTTATCGTCTGGATGGAATCCCCCAACCCCGGAACGAGTACGACAAGGGTCGTATCGGCTATCTTGATGATGTCCACCTCGGCCTGTCCAACGCCCACGGTCTCGACGATGATGACGTCCTTCCCCGAGGCGTCCATGATCTCCATGACGTCATAGACCGCCCCCGTCAATCCTCCGAGCATTCCCCTTGTCCCCATGCTGCGTATGAATATGCCCGGGTCCATGGTCAATCTCGACATCCGGATCCGATCCCCTAAGAGGGCCCCCCCTGTAAATGGAGAGGTCGGATCTATGGCGATTATCCCGACGGTCTTTCCCCTCTTTCTATACTCCAGGGCGATCTCCGCTATCAATGTCGACTTTCCGGCACCCATCACCCCGGTGATCCCTATGACCTGGGCTCTTCCGCCGTGCCGATGGATGATCCTCATCGCTTCGTACAGGTCCGGATGGCAGTTCTCGGCATGCGTGATCAACCGCGCAACGGCCCTGTCGTCACCATTGACGGCCCTCTCGGCCAGGTCCTTCATCCCTTCACGTTCCCCTTTATGAACTCAATGATGTCCTCGAGCGGCGTGCCCGGACCGAAAACGCCCCTGATCCCCGCCTCTTTCAGGGGGGTCACATCCTCTTCGGGGATTATCCCCCCTCCCACGACCAACACATCATCCATCCCTTTCTCCTTCAAGAGGTCCGTCACGTCCCTGAAGAGCGTCATGTGGGCCCCGGA
This sequence comes from Thermoplasmatota archaeon, assembly GCA_029762535.1. Taxonomy (GTDB): domain Archaea; phylum Thermoplasmatota; class Penumbrarchaeia; order Penumbrarchaeales; family Penumbrarchaeaceae; genus JARVGK01. The sequence continues at coordinate 23,201 of JARVGK010000029.1, read as the reverse complement.
GAGCAAGGACAGCCCCACGACGTCCACGTCCTCCTGTAACGCGCTGTTCACTATCATCTCCGCGGTCTGATGCAGCCCGGTATAGATGACCTCCATACCCGAGTCCCTCAGCGCCCTGGCGACCACCTTCGCGCCCCGATCGTGTCCGTCAAGCCCCGGTTTCGCTACGAGCACCCTTATCTTCCTCTCCATTGGCATCACCTCAGAATATCGATGGCTCCCTGTATTCTCCGAACACTTCTCTTAGAACCCCGCACGTCTCGCCCAGCGTCGCGTAGGCGTGTACGCAGTCGAGTATGTAGGGCATCGTGTTCTCATCGCCTTCGGCGGCCTTCCTCAGCGCTGACAGCGCCCTCATTAACTTATCGTTGTCCCTATCGGCCCTGAGCCTCTTTAACCGTTCAAGCTGTATCTCCTCGCCCTTCTCGTCCATCTTCAGAAGGGGGATCTCGACCTCCTCGTCAAGCTTGTACTTGTTAACGCCCACGATCGTCCTCTTCCCCGATTCCACCTCCTGCTGGAACCGGTACGATGCCTCGGCGATCTCCCTCTGGAAGAAGCCTCTCTCTATGGCGGGGACCACCCCGCCGAACTGCTCTATCCTGTCGAAGTAGCGGTTGGCCTCCTCCTCCATCCTGTCCGTCAGCCATTCGACATAGTAAGATCCGCCGAGTGGGTCCGCCGTCGAGGCGGCCCCCGTCTCCTCCTCTATGATCTGCTGCGTCCTCAGCGCCAGCCTCACCGCCTTCTCCGAAGGGAGCGCCAGGGCCTCGTCCATGGAATTGGTGTGAAGCGATTGGGTCCCGCCCAGCACCGCCGCCATGGCCTGAAGGGCGACCCTGACCAGGTTGATCTCGGGCTGTTGCGCGGTCAGGCTGACCCCGGCGGTCTGGGTGTGGAACCTCATCAGCATCGACCTCTCCTTCTTCGCCCCCAGCTCCTTCATGCCCCGGGCCCAGATCCTTCTCGCCGCCCTGTACTTGGCGATCTCCTCGAAGAAGTCGTTGTGGGCGTTGAAGAAGAAGGACAATCTCGGCGCGAAATCGTCTATGTTCAAACCCCTCGCCATGGCGGCCTTCACATACTCGAAACCGTCGGCGAGGGTGAAGGCCAATTCCTGAACGGCAGTGGACCCCGCCTCGCGGATGTGATATCCCGATATGGAGATGGTGTTCCATCTCGGCAGCTCCCTCGCTCCGAACTCGAACGTATCGACCGTGAGCCTCATCGAAGGCTCGGGCGGGAATATGAAGGACTTCTGGGCGATGTACTCCTTCAGAACGTCGTTCTGGATCGTCCCGCCTATCCGGGTCCTGGGAATACCCTGGTTGTCCGCGTTCGCTATGTAGAAGGCCCACACGATGGGCGCGGGGCCATTTATCGTCATGGATGTGGTGATCTTCCCGACGGGTATGTCCTTGAAGAGCAGCTCCATGTCCTTCAAAGAGGAGATGGCCACTCCGCATTTCCCGAACTCCCCCCTCGCGAGTGGATGGTCCGTGTCGTAACCGTAAAGCGTCGGATAATCGAACGCCACGGACAACCCGGTCTCGCCGTGCTCCAGTAGGTACTTGTACCGGCGGTTTGTCTCCTCGGCCGTGCCGAACCCGGCGAACTGCCTCATGGTCCAGGTCTTGCCCCGATACATCGTGGGATGGACCCCTCGGAGGTATGGGTACTCCCCCGGGAACCCGGAATCCTTGAGATAATTAAACCCGGCCACGTCCTCCGCGGTATAGAGGGGGGAGATCTCCGTCCAGGAGAGGTTCTCGAACCTCTCGCAGCGTTCCGGCACCTTCTCGCAGACGGGCCTGTAGCTGCCGGACTCCCACTCCTTGCGCCTCTTGGCTATCTCCCTGACCTTATCGCTGTCGTACATTGGAACACCTGTGGATCAATATTCGATTCCCTTCCTCGCCTCAACGCCGCTGTTGTAGAAATGCCTGATCTCCCGCATCTCGGTGACCAGGTCGGCCATTTCCATGAGCTCTTTCGGGGCATACCTGCCAGTGAGGACGATCTCGACATGGGCGGGCCTCGAATCGAGCATCCTCAACACATCATCGAGATCGACGAGCCCGAAATCGATGGCGACGTTTATCTCGTCCAGAATGACGAGGTCGTACTCGCCGCTCCCGATCGCCTCCCGGGCGCGTTCCATCCCGCCCCTGGCCAGATCGATGTCGATCCTCTCGGGATCCCCTTTGTTCACGAACTCGTCCCTGCCGTGCTGGAACACCTCGAAACCCCTCAATCTCTCTATCGCATCGATCTCGCTGTAGCGCCTTCCCTTCATGAACTGGATCATCGCGACCTTCAGCCCCGCCCCCGAGGCCCTTACACCCAACCCCACAGCTGCGGTGGTCTTGCCCTTTCCGTTGCCGGTGTAGAGCTGAACGTATCCCTTTTCGAAAGACATGACAAGCCCTCGTTAATCGGGTCGCCTTTAATAATCCTTTCTTCCGGGAAGTATGGGAACATCGCCCCTTCATATCCTCCAGGTGTACTCTATACCCCCGGCTACCATGAGCTTGAGCCCGCAGCTACCCTGAAGGGCGACCGTTATTCCGACCTCGCCTCCGGAGCTGCGCATGGACCCGAGGCTGCTCTCGCTGATGCCTGGATCATATACCTTCCTCAGGACCGTTGTCGTCGAATGGTCCCTTATCGTCAGCAGGCCGTTGCTCTGGGACCCGGTCTGGACCTCGTAGAAGTAGATGAGCCTGTCGAAGGGACCCCATGTGGGATGGCCCCGATCGATGAACGAATCGTAGAAATCTATCGTGGGCGATCCGGTGGAGGACGTGTAGTCCTTCTTGAAGAGGTCCCTCCCCCTGACGTAGTGGAGATCGCCCTTGTATCCGCTCCCGCCTTCGACCAAGGCCATACTTATCTCCACGTTACCCGCGCTGTCCTTTAATGTGAGGGACCTATACCATCCCACGGAGGAGTCGTAGTTATATGTCAGGGAATCCCCCGTCCCGCTCGAGGCCTCGATGTTCACCAGCACGTGATCTCCCTCCGAGAGAGGGTTATCGACTATCGAGACCACTTTAGCATCCCACTGCTCCCTGTCGAAGAAGGAGAAGGTCCAGGTCTTCCCCCTCTGAAGAGGGAAGGAGAAGAAGTTCTGCATGACGCCCTTCTCGGATACGGCCAGATTATCGACCGTTATCCGGCCAATGAATGGGTTGTAGTTGAGCACGGCATGCCTCTGGGCATCCAGTCGACTGTCCATCCCCAGCTGGTACTGGGTGGAGTTCTTGGTGGCGACCACCATTTTTGCCGTCGTAGGCTGAATGGCCGGGGTCTGATACGTGAACGTCCAGAACATGCCGATCTCCCACTCGGGGCATTCGATGCTGTCCTTTCCGCTCCCGGAGGGGTCGAATATACTTATGGAACCCCTGTTCGCTCCTAGGAGGAATCCTCCTCCTGCAAGTACCAGGCCGCCGATGACTATGGCTATAATAGCTATTTTCTTCATATGAACAGCTCCTGTGGATCGAGGATGGACCATGGCCCCTCGACATCCATATGCATCATCTTTATGCGGGGACGTTGTTTATAACGTTTACGACCCATGGCCATGACATAGGCCGGATAATAAGCGCGACCGTCCTGTGTCGGGAAATGTTACCGAAATAAAAGCCCATATTAACATCGTTCCATCAATGTCGCGATTTTTAAAAGACGACCCACGGAAAGGTTTATTTTTCGTAACCCCTTTGGCCCGGACCATGATTCTGGAGCTCAATGAACAGCAGGTCATGATCAGGAACATGGTCCGCGAGTTCGCCGCACGCGAGATCGCCCCCGGTGCCGCCGAGAGGGACCGAAAGGAGGAGTACCCCCACGAGATATTGAAGAAGATGGCCGAGCTCGGGATCCTCGGCGCCATCATACCCGCGGAATACGGGGGACCGGGACTTGACCATGTGACGTATGCCACTATAATCGAGGAGATCTCCAGGGCATGCGCATCCACCGGAGTCGTCACATCAGTACACAACTCCCTGACCGCCTGGCCCATCATCCAATACGGAACCGAGGAGCAGAAGGCGAAATACCTGCCGATCCTCGCCAGGGGCGAGAAGATAGGCGCTTTCGGCGGGACCGAGCCTGACGCGGGTTCGGACCTTGGTGCCATGAAATCAACGGCTGAGCTCAAGGGCGATCATTACATCCTCAACGGGACAAAGACTTTCATAACGAGCGGTCCGAAGGCGGGGATAATAATCGCTTTCGCCGTCACGGACAGGGAAAAGGGCCCCAAAGGCATAAGCGCCTTCATCATAGAGAGCGATTTCAAGGGATACAAGGTCGGCTCCATATTCGAGAAGATAGGCATCAACGCGTCCATGACCTCCGAGCTAATATTCGAGGACATGGAGGTCCCCAAGGAGAACCTCCTGGGGAAGGAGGGGGAGGGCTTCAAGATCGCCCTGTCCACCCTGGACGGGGGCAGGATCGGGATCGCCGCCCAGGCCGTCGGCATTGCCCAGGCCGCCCTGGAGGAATCGGTAGCCTATTCCAAGCAGAGGCATCAGTTCGGAAAGCCGATATCGAGCTTCCAGGCGATACAGTGGATGATCGCTGATATGGCGACCAGAATAGAGGCCGCGCGCTTCCTTGTCATGAACGCCGCCTACATGAAGGACCAGGGGAAGAGGTTCTCCAAGGAGGCCGCGATGGCCAAGCTCTACTCGGCACAAACGGCGGTGGACGCCACGGACAAGGCGATACAGATATTCGGAGGGTACGGATACACGAGGGAGTACCCGGTCGAGAGGCTTTACCGCGACGCCAGGATCACGGGCATTTACGAAGGCACGTCGGAGGTCATGAAGATGGTGATCTCGGGCAGCCTGCTGAGATGAAAAGGGAGTTGATGGATTGAACATAGTGGTTTGTGCGAAACAGGTCGTCGATGTGGGCGAGATCAAGGTGAACCCTTCCACCGGGAAGCCGGTCCTTGAGGGGATCCCCAAGAAGATCAGCGACATAGACAAGAACGCGGCCGAGGAGGCCATAAGGATCAAGGAGAAGCTCAAGGGAAAGGTGACGGTGATAACCGTCGGGTCCGAGGACGCACGTGAGAGGATCAAGGAGATCCTCGCCATGGGCGCCGACGACGCTGTGCTGATCGTTCCACCGGAAGGTGCCGACTATCACGTCATCTCCAATCTGATCGCGAAGGCGATAAAGGACATGGGTCAGGTGGACCTCGTGCTCTGCGGCGAGGCGTCCATAGACATGTTCTCGGGCCAGATGGGGCCCAGGATCGCCGGGGCGATGGACATACCCCAGCTTAGCTACGCCTTCAAGATAGATGCCGAAGCCGAAAAGATAACGGCGGAGAGGAACATGGGCGATAAGAGGGTGGTGTCCGAATCCACATACCCCGTCCTCCTCACAGTGACCAAGGAGATCAACGTCCCGAGGCTGCCCAGCCTAATGCAGATACTCGGGTCCGCGGCCAAGCCCATCAAGGTCCTCAAGGCCCCGGACATGAACGTTCCTGACCTGGCCCCCAAGGTCGTTCTGGAGGACGTCAAGGGCCTTGCGATGAACAGGAAGAACTTGATATTCAAGGACGACCTGGACCAGGCAGTGAAGGACCTGGCCGAGAACCTATCGAAGGACGGAGCGCTGGGGTGATAAGATGGTTTTTGTATTCTCCGATAACGAAAAGATAGCAATAGAGATGCTTGCTAAAGCGGTTGAGATATCCAGGGAACTGGGTTCCAAGCCATCGGCGGTGGTCCTCGGCCGGGACGGCCAGGAAAAGGCCAGGAAGCTTGTGGCCGCCGGGGCCTCGGTGGTGTATCTGGCGGGACAGGACATGGACGAGATCAAGGCCGAGGAGGGATCCGAGATACTCCACTCCATATGCAAAGAGGTGGATCCCCCGCTCATCATGATCGGTTCGACCAAGACGGGAAAGGAGATCGCTCCCAGGCTCGCATCCCTTCTTGACGCAGGCCTATCCACTGATTCGAGGAAGCTCTACGTCAGGGACGGCTCGATCGTCACCGAGAGGATCGTCTATTCCGGGAACGGCGTCGCAACGGAGAGGTTCGCGTCCAAACCCGCGATCGTCACCGTGCAGGCAAAGACCTACGATCCCCTTCCACCGGACGACTCGAGGGGAGGAGAGATCGTCACGAAGGACATAGCCCCCAGAGAGTACGGATCGAAGATCCTCAAGGTCGAGAGCATGGTCTCAGAGGGCGCGAACGTCGAGGACGCGCAGATAATCGTCTCGTGCGGCAGGGGCTTCAAGAGCAGCCAGGACCTCAAGCTCATCGAGGACCTGGCCAAATCCTTGAAAGGTTACACCCTGGGGTGCTCTAGGCCGATCGCGGCCGACCTGAAATGGCTTTCCGAGGACCATTGGATCGGATTATCCGGTCACAAGGTGAAGCCGAAGCTCTATGTCGCATGTGGCATATCCGGTCAGATCCAGCACGTGGCCGGAATGAGGGACTCCGGGATCATAGTCGCCATAAACAAGGACGAGAACGCCCCCATCTTCAAGGTGGTCGACTACGGAATAGTGGGGGACCTGTACACCGTAATACCGAAGCTGGTCCAGGCCATTAACGAAAAGGCATGACCACAACCGCTTTAACCGTCACAGCAACATCCTGGAGCGATCCGAATGGGCATCACCGATTTGACCTCCATGGCGGAGGTGGAGACAGAGGCGAGAAGGGAACTCAACGAGCGTCTGCTGCGCCTGAGGGAAGAGGCCTCTTACTACTGCTACCAATGCGCGAAATGCACCGCGGGATGCGAGGCACACAAGCTCCTAGAGCTCGAGCCGCACCGGATCGTTGCCCTCTTGAAGAGAGGGCTCGTCCAGGAGATGGTCAATTCGGATATAATATGGACCTGCCTCAGCTGCTTTAAGTGCAAGGAGCGATGCCCTCAGAAAGTGGCCCCTGTGAACATACTCTTCGCGCTGAAGAACCTTGCAGTCGCCTCCGGCAAGGAGGTCCCGGGAGACTACACGGCGATGCTGACCTCGGCCATGGGAATGGGCCTGATCCAGGACGTCCAGACGGTCACCACAAGGGGCGGGGAGACCAGGACGAGGGAGGGATTGTGCCTCCCCCCGATATCCGTCCCGACGGACCCGGCGAAGTTCCAGATGACCGTGATGACCGTGGCCATGGAGAAGGTCTGAGGAGGGGTGAGATGAGGCTTGGACTTTTTCCCGGATGCCTGATGCCCACCGAGCAGTACGGATACGAGATCTCCTTGAGGAAGGTCCTGCCAATGCTCGGTGTGGAGATCGTCGATGTCATGGACCTCTCATGCTGCGGCGAGCCCCTGAAGAGCATCAACCAGATGCTTACCCTCACCCTCTCCACAAGATCCCTAGCGGTCTTTAAGAAGGAGGGGCTGGACGCGCTGGTCCCCTGCCCCATGTGCCACCTCGCCTTGAGCGAGGCGAACAGGATCGTCAAAGAGGAGGAGGATATGGCCCGCAGGCTCAATGAGAAGCTGTCGGCCGAGGGGCTCGATTACGACGGGAGCGTGGCTCTGTACCATACGATCGATCTCGTTCACGACCACATAGGGCTGGAAAAGGTGAAAGATATGGTAAAGGTCGATCTTGGATCCCCGGACATGGCCACCCATTACGGGTGCCATATCATTCGCCCGACGGAACTCGGGCGCCCGGTCGATGCCGAGAACCCGCAGAAGATGGAGAGGATACTCGAGGCGATCGGGGCCCGTTCCAACGATTACGCCGAGAAGCTTGACTGCTGCGGAGGACCCGTACTGCCGGTCCATCCTGATACGGCAGTGACAAAGACCGGGCAGAAACTGCAGGCCGTGCAGGAGCAGGGGTTCGACGGTATGGTCCTTGCATGCCCCTGGTGCCACAAGATGTACGACTCCAAACAGAAGAAGGCGGGGGAGACGGTCGGCGCCAAGCTCGAGGTGCCCGTCGTATATCTCACCCAGCTGATGGGGCTCGCATTCGGGATCCCCCCCGGGGAGCTGGGGCTCGATCTCAACCAGAGCCCGGTGGAGCGCCTCCTTCAAAAGGACAAGGAGGGGGCCTGATGAACAAAATTGGCGTCTTCGTCTGCCACTGCGGTTTGAACATAGCATCGAAGGTGGACGTCGTGGAGGTCGCCGAATACGCCTCGAAGCTGCCAGGGGTCGTAATTTCCAAGGACTACAAGTACATGTGCTCGGACCCGGGCGCGAACCTCATCAAGGACTCCATAAAGGAGTTCGATCTGGACGGGATCGTCATAGCCTCGTGTTCACCCAGGATGCACGAGCACACCTTCCGCGGGGTGGCGAAGGACGGAGGCCTCAACCCCTTCACCGTGGAGATAACCAATATAAGGGAGCAGTGCTCCTGGGCCCACGAGGACCCCGCAGAGGCCACGCAGAAGGCCAAGGCGTTGGTCCGCTCGGCGGTGTCCAAGGCGGCTCTCCTCGAGCCGCTGGAGGCCTCCAGAACGCCCGTCACGCCGGAAGCGCTCGTTGTCGGCGGAGGCATCGCTGGGATCCAGGCAGCCCTCAACATCGCCGATTCGGGGTTCAAGGTCCATCTCGTCGAGAAGGAGCCGACCGTCGGCGGAAGGATGGCCCAGCTGGACAAGACATTCCCCACACTTGACTGCTCCTCCTGCATACTCACCCCCAAGATGATGGAGGTCTATCACCACCCCAACGTGGACCTCCTCACCTATGCGGAGGTCGAATCGATAGAGGGTTCCATCGGCAACTACAAGGTGAAGGTGAGGAAGAAGGCCAGATACGTCGATATCGACAAGTGCACCGGCTGCAACGAATGCGCCAGCGCATGCAGGCTCGCCGGAAGGGTCGTTGACGAGTTCAACATGGGAATGGGCAAGCGCTCCGCCTGCTACATCCCGTTCCCCCAGGCCGTCCCCCTCAAAAGCACCATAGACCCGAACAGCTGCCTCATGCTCCGTTTCGGCAGGTGCGGGGACGGCCCCCTGTGCGTCAAGGCGTGCGAGCCGGGCGCCATCGACTTCTCCCAGAAGGACGAGACATTGGAACTCAACGTGGGGGCGGTGGTCATCGCCACCGGATACGATCTCCTTGAGGCCAATAGAATGTTCGAATACGGTTACGGAAGGTCCCCCGACGTCATCACGACAATGCAGTTGGAGAGGTTGATAAGCTCCTCCGGCCCGACCCACGGCGAGGTCGTCCTTCCGTCGTCAGGGAAGCATCCGACCTCCGTCACCTTCATACTCTGCGTCGGGTCCCGGGACGAGACCCAATGCTCCTGGTGCTGCAGGATAGGATGCATGTCCGCCCTCAAACACGTCTACCTTCTCAGGGAGAAGCTCGGTGAGGAAGTTGAGATCAACATCTGCTACACCGACATCAGGTCCTTCGGCAAGGGCTACGAGGAGTTCTACCGCAACATAAGGTCGAAGAACACGAACTTCTTCAGGGGACGCCCGTCGGAGGTCAGGGTCAAGAAGGAGGGGTTCCTCATCGACATATTCGACACCACCACCGACAAGCTCTTCGAGATAAGGTCTGACATGGTCGTGCTCGTCCCGGCACTGGTCCCCCGCTCCGACTCCCAGGAACTCGCCAGGACCTTCAAGCTCTCGAGGAGCTCCGACGGTTTCCTACTCGAGGCACATCCCAAGCTGCGCCCCATGGACACCTTCGTCAACGGCACGTTCATAGCCGGCTGCGCCCAGGGCCCGAAGGACATATCCGATACCGTATCGCAGGCCTGCGGCGCGGCCTCCAGGGCCGTCGGGATATTGTCCAAGGAGGAGCTTGAGAACGAGCCGCTGATCGCATGGGTGGATCCCGAGGTATGCGTGGGCTGCGGCGTATGCGTCGAGGTCTGCGCCTACTCCGCCAGGAACATCAACGATGTAACAGGGATCGCGGAGGTTGACGAGGCCCTATGCGCCGGCTGCGGCGCATGCGTATCCTCTTGCCCCTCGAACGCATGCACGCACAAGAACTACACCAAACGGCAGCTTGTAAGGATGATAGACGAGGTGGTATGATGTCGGAAAAAGGGATCGACGCATCTGCTCCGACCGCCTCCGGCGATGTCCAGGGATCGGTCCTCGTCGTCGGAGGGGGCATATCGGGCATACAGTCCTCACTGGACCTGGCAGATGCCGGGTTCAAGGTCTATCTCTTGGACAGCGGGCTCTCGATAGGCGGGACCATGACCAAGCTCGACAAGACGTTCCCGACGAACGACTGCTCCATGTGCATTCTCGCCCCCAAGCTCGTCTATACCGGCAGGCACCGCAACATCGAGATCATCACCAACGCGGACATCGGCTCGGTAAAAGGAGATGTGGGGAACTTCCAGGTGACCATAAAGAGGCGCCCGAGATACGTGGACATGGAGAAATGCAACGGCTGCGGCGACTGCGTGGAGCACTGCCCCGTCCTGATGCCCTCCGAGTTCGACGAAGGGCTTGGCCAGAGGCATGCGATATTCCAGCCCTTCCCGCAGGCGATCCCGAACATCTTCGCCATAGACAAGGATGGGGAGAGATCGCCGTGCAGGATCGCCTGCCCGGCGGGGCTCAACGCCCATGCCTTCGTGGCCCTGGCTTCCCAGGAGAGGTTCGCCGAGGCCTACCTGCTCATCAAAGAGAGCGTTCCACTTCCCGGTTCAATGGGGAGGATATGCTATCATCCCTGCGAGACCGAGTGTAACAGGAAGGATATCGAGGAGCCCATATCGATATGCAGGATAAGGCGATTCATAGCGGATTGGGCATATGATCATTGGGATGAGGTCGAAAAAGCCACCCTGGATCGCCTCGAGAACCTGTCAAAGGTGGAAGGCCGGCAGGAGCCGAAGGAGAGAGGGGGCAAAAGGAAGGTGGCCGTTATCGGTTCAGGCCCCGCCGGATTGACCGCTGCCAGCGACCTCTCGAGAATGGGCTATTCCGTCACCATATTCGAAGCCCAGGATAAGGCGGGAGGAATGATGAGATTCGGGGTGCCCGGCTACAGGCTCCCCAACGATCACCTGCAGAAGGAGATAGACCTCCTTTTGAAGGAGAACGATATCGAGATAAGGTATGGTAAAAGGCTCGGAAAGGAGGTCACCTTCGAAGGACTCACCTCCGAGGGCTTCGAGGCCTTCGTCGCGGCCATCGGCTCATGGAAGGCCAAGGACATACCCGTGAACAGCTGCAGCCCGGACTGCGTCATGCAGGGCATAGAGTTCCTGAAAAAGGTGAATTCGGACCTCGCCAAGGAGAACGAACTGGCCTCGAAGAGGGTACTCGTGGTCGGCGGCGGCAACGTCGCTATGGACTGCGCAAGGTCCGCGAAGAGGCTCGGCGCCGATGTCTCGGTCATCTACCGCAGGACCGAGGAGGAGATGCCCGCCCATCTCGAGGAGGTGCAGCAGGCCAGAGAGGAGGGCATAGGCATAGAGATACTCACCTCGCCCCTCGAGGTAGTGGAGAACGCATGCCAGACATGCCTCACCTGTGAGAGGATGGAATTGGGCGAGCCGGACCCGAGCGGGAGGAAGAAGCCCATCCCCATCGAGGGTTCCGCTTTTGACATCCCGTGCGACATCATCATATTCGCCACCGGGCAGGAGATCGACCCCGCCGGCCTGGAGAAGAGCGGATTGAAGTTCTCCAAGGGTGCGATCGATTGCGATCCCGTAACTCTTCGGACATCGCTCGAGAAAGTGTTCTCGGCAGGGGATGCCGTCACCGGACCAGCATCGGCGGTCGAGGCCATCGGGGCTGGCCACGAGGCTGCCATCTCCGTCGATAGGTTCCTCAACGGAGAGGACCTGATTGAGGGGCGGGAGAAGGCCGAGGAGAAGGGCGCTCCCATCCCCGACAGCACCATGCGGGCCAGGACCCCGAGGAGGATCCCTCAGGCCATCGATATGGAGAAGAGGACCTCCACCTTCTCCGAGATCGAGTCCACATACACCCTCATGGAGGCCGTGGAGGAGGCGAAGCGCTGCCTGAATTGCAGCGGATGCTGCGACTGCATGCAGTGCGTCGAGCACTGCCAGAGGGGGGCGGTGGACCATGAGATGGAAGAGGTGGAACAGACCCTCAACGTAGGAGCGGTGATACTCTCCCCTGGATTCGACAATTACAGGCCCCGGAAGGGAGGCAGCCTCGGCTACGGGTTGTACCCAAATGTGCTTACGTCCATAGAGTTCGAGAGGATGCTTTCGGCCTCGGGCCCGTACAAGGGCCATGTCAAGAGGCTTTCGGACGGCGAGGAGCCAAAGAGGATCGCATGGCTACAGTGCGTCGGGTCCAGGGACGAGAGCTGCGACCACAAGTACTGCTCCTCAGTATGCTGCATGTACGCTATCAAGGAGGCCGTCATAGCCAAGGAGCACGTGCCCGGCCTCGAGACGCACGTGTACTTCATGGACATGAGGTCCTTCGGCAAGGATTTCGACAGATACTACGAGAGGGCCCAGAGCGAGTACGGAGTGGTCTTCAGGAGGAGTCGGATCCCCCGTATAGAACAGGACCGCGCGACCAAGAACCTGAAGGTGCGGTACATAGACGAGGACGGGAATGTCCGAACCGATGAATATGATATGATCGTCCTCTCCATCGGGCTCCAGCCCTGCAGCACCATGGAGGACCTCGCCAAGGCGTTCGAGATCAACCTAAACGAATACGGCTTCATGGAGACGGATCCCTTCGTACCCGTTGAGACCGGACGCCCGGGGATATACGCCTCCGGATCTGCCTCGGAGCCCAAGGACATCCCCGAGAGCGTCACCCAGGCGTCGGCGGCCGCCGCCGCGGTGGCCGGGGACATTTTCGGAGCCAGGAACACCCAGGTGACCGAGAAGGAGTATCCCAGGGAGAGGGATGTCGGCAACGAGTTCCCCAGGACCGGGGTGTTCATCTGCCACTGTGGGATCAACATCAGCGGGGTCATAGATGTTCGAAAGGTCGTCGATCACGCAAGAGGTCTGCCCTTCGTAGCATACGCCGACGACGAGACGTTCACCTGTTCTGCTGATTCCCTCGAGAGGATGAAGGAGAGGATCATCGAGCTTGGCCTGAACAGGATCGTGGTTGCATCGTGCACGCCAAGGACACACGAGCCGCTCTTCCAGGACACGCTGAGGGAGGCGGGATTGAACCCACACCTGTTCGAGATGGTCAACCTCAGGGACCAGAACTCATGGGTGCACCGGAACTATCCCGAGATGGCGACGAGTAAGGCCATCGAGTCGGTGAATATGGGCGTCGCCAAGGTCAACGAACTTCGATCGGTCTCCCATCACAGGATCCCCGTCATCAACGAGGCCCTGGTCATAGGAGGTGGGATCGCGGGTATGAACGCGGCCCTCTCCATTGCGGACCAGGGCTTCAAGGTACATCTTCTGGAGAGGGAGATGGAGCTAGGAGGACATATGAAGGAGATCTTCCTGGGGGCATCAGATGAGGATCCGCAGCTCTATCTTCGGGATACCGAAGAGGCGGTCCGGGACCATCCGAACATAGACCTGAGGCTCGGATCCGAACTCGAGGACATCTCCGGATATGTCGGGAACTTTACCTCGAGGATCAGAAAGGGCGATGCGGTGGACGTTGTCCAGCACGGCGTCGTCGTGGTGGCGACCGGGGCCAATCCCTATGAGCCCAAGGAATACCTGTACGGCAGCGATGAGAGGATAATGAGGCAGAGGGACCTGGAGCGCGACATCCACAAGGGCGCCCCCTACCTTGAAGACCTCAAAGAGGTCGTGATGATACAGTGCGTAGGTTCAAGGAACGATGAGCATCCCTACTGCTCGAGGATATGCTGCTCGAACGCCCTCAAGAACGCGATCCATCTCAAGGAGCTCAACCCCGCAGTGAACGTGTACGTTCTCTACAGAGACATAAGGACATACGGCTTCAGGGAGGACTCCCTCTATGCCCGGGCAAGGGCTTTGGGGGTGCTGTTCCTTCATTTCGAGGAGGGACGGGAACCCAACGTGTCCCTGGAGGATGGGAGCCTCAATGTCCAGACCCGTGACCATGTCCTTCTCCGGGATATGACCCTTCACCCTGACAGGCTGGTCCTGTCGACAGGGATCGTTCCCAAAGAGAATTCGACGCTGGCACAGAAGCTGAAGGTGCCCCTCAACGCCGACGGGTTCTTCTCGGAGGCCCATATGAAGCTTCGTCCCGTGGACTTCTCCGGCGATGGGATCTTCCTCGCCGGGACCGCGCATTCGCCCCGTTTCATAGAGGAGGCGGTCCTCCAGGGGAAGGCGAGCGCATCGAGGGCCTCCACCATAATTTCAAGGGAATATCTGGAGACGAAAGGAAATGTGGCCAAGGTGATATCAAGAAGCTGCGCCGGATGCCAGCTATGCCTTCAGATCTGTCCATACGACGCGATAGACTTCGATGAGGATAAAAAGGTCGTCATCGTCAACGAGATACTCTGCCAGGGGTGCGGCGCCTGCGCCGCGATATGCCCGAGCGGCACATCCCAGCAGAGCTCGTTCACTAAAAAACAGATAATTTCGATGATAGACGCATGTCTGGACTGAGGTGATATCAAATGACGGAAGATTTCGAGCCAAGGGTGGTCGGGTTCCTGTGCAACTGGTGTTCGTATGCCGGAGCTGACCTTGCAGGGACATCAAGGATACAATATCCCCCCAACATCAGGGTCATAAGGGTAATGTGCTCCGGTTCGGTCGATTCGATGTATGTGAACAGGGCGATACTCGAAGGGGCCGACGCTGTTCTGATCGGCGGCTGCCATCTGGGGGACTGCCATTATCTCAACGGCAATTACAAGGCCAGGAGGCGAATGGTCCTTTTGAAGAACATACTCACCACCTTAGGCATGGAGCCGGAGAGGATCTGGGTCAGATGGATCTCCGCCTCCGAGGGGCAGAGGTTCGCCGATACAGTGAAGGAGATAGTGGATGAGACGAAGAAGCTTGGACCCAACCCCATGAGGGCGAGGTGGGACGTGTAGGAGGTGAGGAAATGACCGAACACATACTGCCTGTTGGAAAAGGAGGCGCCTCCGGCGCCGTGAACGACTTCCTGAAGGGACTGCTCTCATCGGGCAAGGTCAAAGCGGTGCTGGCCCTTCAGACCACCCCCAACGGGAGATCCGCCTTTCCGGTGCTGGTCTCCGATCCGGATAAGATGCGCTCGGATGTATTCACACCTCTCATGCCTGTATCAACGGCGACGATCCTATCCAGGATCACCAAGACCCGAGGCTCCGACGATCCCATCGCGGCCATCATGAGGAACTGTGAGCTGAGGGCGCTGACCGAGCTATTCAAGCTCAAGCAGGCGGACCCGGCGAACCTGGTACTTATCGGGGTGGACTGCCCCGGGACCTTCGACCTGAACACGTATTCGAACTTCCCCGGGGATAAGGACATCTCATCGGCGGTACTCGATCCCAAGGAGAGGGAGAAATTCCTAAGGAGCGCCTGCAGGTCGTGCGCTGACCCCATTCCCGGCAGGGCGGATATCGTCATCGGGACGTTCGGCATGGACCTGGAAAAAGGGATCCTGGTCTCTGGGAAGACCGAGGCCGGGCAGGCCCTTCTCGAGGGCATGGGGCTTGATGCCTTCAAGGACGATGGGTCCAGGGAGAAGGCGGTCTCTGAGGTAAGGGAGGCCGCCGACAGGAGCCGGGAGAAGCATATAGCGGAACATTCCGATATCAAGGGCTCGGGTAAGATCGCGGACTTCTTCGAATCCTGCATAAACTGCCATAACTGCATGAAAGCATGCCCGATCTGCTACTGCAAGGAGTGCCTGTTCGATTCGGCGGTCTTCAACATGGAGGCGCACAAGTACGTCTCCAAGGCGGGGTCCAAGGGGTCCTTCAAGACCCCTACGGACACGCTGTTGTTCCACATCACCAGGTTCAACCACATGATACTGTCATGCGTCCAGTGCGGATTGTGCGAGCAGGCCTGCCCCGCGAACATCCCGTTGATGGACATCATCATACCCATCGCACAGAACGCCCAGAAGGAGTTCGAGTACATCCCGGGAAGGGATCTCGAAGACCAGCTGCCCATGATATTCTACAAGGAAGAGGAATTCGAGAGCGTGGGGGACCATTAGGTGAACGGAGACGAGGGGGACCCTCAGATGAACGGCATCGATTCCAGGGATCTTGACCCACAATTAAAGTTCGAGATAGCCGGGATCGAGGGAGGGGAGGGCATTTTGAAATGCTTCGCCTGCGGTTCCTGCACGGCTAGATGTCCGGAGCAGGAGGTCCATGAGGAGTGGAACCCCCGCACCATTATCCGCAAGGCCTTACTTGGTCTGAGGGAGGAGGTCCTCTCATCTGAGTTCGTATGGATATGCTCCTCGCATTACACATGCCTCGAGAAATGCCCCCAGAAGGTCAACGTCAAGGGCTTGATGAACCAGATACGGGAGGAGAGGCTCAAGGAGGAGCTAGAGGAGGACCTGACCGGCACGAAGAGGGCATCGGGCATGGACCCCTCTCTCAAGTACAGGCTCGCCGAGACCGATGCCGGGCGTGACATATACAGCTGCTTTGCCTGCGGGACCTGCACCGCTGGCTGCCCGGAGAGGGACCTGGACCCACTCTATTCCCCCAGGAAGGTCATAAGGGGGACCCTTCTCGGCATGAAGGACAGGGTGTTCGACAACAGGTTCGTGGAGATCTGCTCCACCCATTTCAGATGTCTCGACGAGTGCCCTCAAGGGGTAAAGATACCGCAGTTGATGTACGCCATCCGCGAGCTCGCCATAAAGGAAGGATACACGAGGAAGTGAAAAGATGTCCGATAAAGGGATCATAGGTGCAGTAGCTGTCGTCGGAGGGGGCATTGCGGGAGTGCAGTCCTCCCTGGACCTTGCGGACATGGGATTCAAGGTGTACCTCATAGAGAAAGGCCCGTCCATAGGCGGGATCATGGCCCAGCTTGACAAGACCTTCCCCACCAATGACTGCTCCATGTGCATACTCTCCCCGAAACTGGTCGATGCCTCGAGGCACCCCAACATCGAGATCATGTCCCTATCCGAGGTGACGGGGGTGAGTGGGGAACCCGGCAATTTCAAGGTATCCGTTCATAAAAAGGCCAGATACGTGGACATCGAGAAATGCACCTCCTGCGGGGAGTGCGAGAGGGTCTGCCCCATAAAGCTCCCCAACGAGTTCGAGGGGGGGCTCTCCATGAGGAAGGCCGCCTACAAGGCGTATCCCCAGGCGATCCCCAACGCCTTCGTGATCGACAAGGAGGGCTCTCCGGGATACAAGGGATGCATAAACTGCATGGCCTGCGTCAAAGCCTGCAAGCCCGGGGCCGTTAACCATGACCAGAAACACGAGGATATCGAGCTCGATGTCGGGGCGGTCATTCTCGCCATGGGGGCCCAGCCTTTCGACCCTTCGGTGAAGAGGGAATTCGGCTACGGGAGATACCGAAACGTCGTCACCAGCCTCGAGTTCGAGAGGATACTCTCGGCCTCGGGACCCTACCAGGGGCATATCAAGAGGCCGGGGGACGGTGCAGGCCCGAAGAGGATAGCATGGGTCCAGTGCGTCGGGTCCAGGGACCGGACCGTGGACCACGAGTACTGCTCCGCCATGTGCTGCATGTACACCGCCAAGGAGGCGGTCATAGCCAAGGAGCACGAGAAGACCATAGAACCGACCATATTCTACATCGATGTGCGCTCCTACGGAAAGGACTTCGACCGCTACATAGAGAGGGCGAAGGTAGAACACGGGATCCGTTACGTCCGCTCGAGGATCTCCGAGATCGACGAGTTGAAAGAGAACGGCGACCTTCTGATAAGATACGAGGACGAGAACGGCGACCTGCACGAGGAGACGTACGACATGGTCGTACTCTCCATCGGATTGTGCATGAACGAGGGCCGAACGAAGGCCCTCAGGGACCTGGGCCTGGATGTCAACGAGTACGGCTTCGCTTTGTCCCATCAGAAGGACCCTGTCGCCCTGGTGAGACCAGGCATATTCATGGCCGGGAGCTTCATGGAGCCCCAGGCGATCCCGGAGGCGGTCATGCAGGCCTCTGCCGCGGCCGCCTCCGCAGCAGCGCTCCTGAGGGAGGCAAGGGGGACGCTTGCGACCCCAAGGAAGGAGTACCCGGAGAGAGATGTAAGCACTGAGGACCCGAGGATCGGGATCTTCGTCTGCCACTGCGGGATCAATATAGGCAATCAGGTGGACGTCCCCTCGGTCGTGGAGTACGCCCGTGGGCTAAAGAACGTCGTCTATGCCGACGAGAACATGTATACCTGCTCCGAGGACACACAGAAGAAGATCGCCTCCGTCATTAAGGAGAACAGGCTCAACCGCGTAATAGTCGCCGCGTGCACTCCCAGAACACATGAACCTCTGTTCAAGAAGAGCCTCTCTGAGGCGGGATTGAACCCCCATCTCCTTGAGATGACCAATATCAGGGAGCACTGTTCCTGGGTCCATTCGGACAAGGGTCTCGCCACGGATAAGGCGAGGGACCTCATTTCCATGACAGTGGCGAAATCCCGTATGCTCGAGTCGATCCCGGTATTGAAGGTCGATGTCACCCAGAAAGCGCTCGTGATAGGAGGCGGGGCCGCAGGTATGGTCGCCGCCCTGTCCCTGTCTGACCAGGGTTACGAAACGCTACTTGTTGAGAAGAAGGACCGCCTCGGCGGAAGGCTAAACGACCTGCGATTCACGGTCGAGGGGATCGAACCCGCAGATATGCTCAAGGACCTGATCGGAAGGATCGAAATGAATCCCAACCTGAAGGTCATGACCGGGTCCACGCTCATGGACCTGTCCGGATATGTCGGCAATTACGAGGCCACCATCGAGACCCCCGATGGACCCGTGAAAGAGAAGGTTGGGGCCATCATCATCACTGTCGGCGCGGACGAGCACGTTCCCACGACATTCGGGTACGGATCGGACCCCCGGATCGTCACCCAGTCCCGGATGGAGGAAGATTTGTCAAAGACGCCCCCCGGAGGGATCTCCGACGGGGAGACGTTCGTATTCCTGCAGTGCGTCGAGTCCAGGCAGGAGGGGAGGGAATACTGCTCCAGGACCTGCTGCATGGGGGCCTTGAAGAACGCCATCAGGATCAAGGATATCAACCCCCACGCTGAGGTATACATACTCTACCGCGACCTGATGACATACGGTTTCTGGGAAAGATTTTACAAGAAGGCGCGGGAGCAGGGTGTGGTATTCCTCCAGTATGTTCCCGAGAGGATGCCCAGCGTCAAGTTGGGGGATCGCATCCTCGTAAAAGTGAACGACCCCCTCATGGGGGAGGATATCCCCATCCAGGCGGACCACCTCGTATTATCATCGGGCATGGTCCCCGATCCCGGGAACGACCATCTGGCGAAGATGCTCAAGGTACCGCTGAACCAGGACGGATTCTTTTTGGAGGCGCACGTGAAACTGCGTCCTGTGGACTTCTCCACGAGAGGGGTATTCCTTGCGGGTAGCTGCCACCTTCCGAAGTTTTTGGGAGAGGCCATATACCAGGCCCAGGCGGCGGCCGCGAGGGCGGCGACGATCCTTGCGAACTCCACCCTGGAGGCGGAGCCCAACATCGCCGTCGTCGATGAGGACCTCTGTTCCGGATGCAAGACCTGCATCTCTCTTTGCCCCTACACAGCCATAGATTCGGTAATCGAGGTCAAGGACGGCTTTGAGGTCGTGCACGCCAGGGTCAACGAGGGCCTTTGCCAGGGGTGCGGAACATGCGTGGCGGCATGTCCCTCGGGTGCAATAAGCCAAAGAGGCTTCAAGGACGATCAGATCCTGGCCATGATCAAGGCCCTCAGCACTTGCTCTCCGGGGGGTGGGGAGTGATGTCGGATTTTGAACCCGTTGTGGTAGCGTTCCTGTGCAACTGGTGCTCATATGCCGGAGCGGACCTCGCCGGGACGAGTCGTTTGAAGTATCCTCCCAACGTGAGATCGATCAGGGTGATGTGCTCCGGAAGGGTGGATCCAGTCTTCGTCCTGGATGCGCTCAAGGAGGGCATAGACGGAGTGCTCGTGGCCGGGTGCCATCCCGGTGACTGCCACTACCAGTCGGGCAATTACAAGACAAACCGAAAGATGAAATTGATCCAGAGGCTCTTGAAGGACCTCAACATGGATCCCCGCAGGGTCCGCTTCGATTACATATCCGCTTCCGAGGGACAGAAGTTCGCTGATGTGGTGACCGAGTTCGTACAGACCCTCAAGGAACTGGGTCCCAATCCTCTCAAGGGGGAATGCCAGTGACCGAGAAATTGAAGTTCGCCTTCTACTGGGCGGCAAGCTGCGGCGGATGCGAGATCGCGGTCCTTGACATAGATGAGGCGATCCTGACCGTCGCGGGGGCGGCGGACATATTGTTCTGGCCTGTGGCCATCGATACCAAGTACAAGGACGTCGAGGAGATGCCGGACGGCCATATCGACGTCTGCTTCTTCAACGGCGCGATAAGAAATTCCGAGCAGGAGCATCTGGCGCACCTGTTGAGGAAGAAGTCCAAGGTGCTGGTGGCCTTCGGATCCTGCGCGGCCACCGGCGGGATCCCCGGGCTTGCGAACCTGTCCAATAAGAAAGGCGTGTTCGAGACCGTCTATCACGAGAACGCCTCCATTGAGAACCCCGAGGGGGTCGAACCCGAGCCCTCAAGCGAGGTGAAAGAGGGTGAATTGACCATCCCGGTGTTCTTCGACACGGTGAAGACCCTGGACCAGACAGTTGATGTCGATTATTATCTACCCGGATGTCCACCCCCTACGAAATTGATCCTGCAAGCTGTCGGTGCCATCATCAAAGGGGATCTCCCTCCTAAAGGGTCGGTGATAGCTCCGGCCAAATCCGTATGCGACGAGTGCAGGTTCGAGCGCTCCGAGAAGAGGATCGCAAAGGTCAGGAGGATCTACGAAGTGGAGAAGGTCGATGACAAATGTCTTCTCGAGCAGGGGATCCTCTGCATGGGGCCCGCCACCCGCGGAGGGTGCGGAGGTCCGTGCATGGATGCTTACATGCCCTGCACCGGTTGCGGGGGGCCTACGCCCAACTCCCTCGATCAGGGAGGCAAGATGATCTCGGCTCTCGCTTCGATCCTGGGGATCGAGGACGAGGAAACGCTGACCGACGAGGATCTGGAGAAGCTCCTCGACGGGGTGGTGGACCCTGTAGGGACATTCTACAAGTACGGTCTTCCCTCTGCTCTTATCAAAAGGAGGGTCATCCCATGACTACATCAATAGTGATCGATCCCATAACAAGGCTTGAAGGCCACGGCAAGATCAACATATTCCTCGACGATGCGGGGGATGTCGATAACGCATATCTTCAGATCCCCGAGCTGAGAGGGTTCGAGAAGTTCGCCCAGGGGCGCAGAGCGGAAGATATGCCCCAGATCACATCCCGGATCTGTGGTGTGTGCCCCGTTGCGCACCATTTTGCCGCGGCGAAGGCGCTCGACTCGGCCTTCAAGGTGGATCCCCCCTCCGCCGCGAAGAAGCTGAGGGAACTGATGTACTGCGGCTACATCATATACGACCACATACTCCATTTTTATTTTTTGGGAGGGCCTGACTTCGTCGTGGGCCCGGATGCTCCCCCGGGAAAGAGGAACATACTGGGAGTGATCGAGAAGGCGGGGCTGGAGATCGGAAAGGAAGTGATCAAGCACCGCGCTTACGGACAGAGGATCACGGCGATCCTCGGGGGAAAAGCGACACATCCCGTCAACGGGCTGCCCGGAGGCGTCTCCAAAGGACTGAACGAGGATGAGAGAAAAGAGATCGAGATGATGGCGGGATCCTCCCGGGAGTTCGCCAAATTCTCCCTCCAGCTCTTCGAGGACATCGTCCTGAAGAACAAGGATTATGTCGAACTGATCACCAAGGGACCGTATCAGCTCAAGACATACAACATGGGACTTGTGGATGAAAATGATAAGCTGAACTTCTACGACGGTCTTATCCGGGTCACGGATCCCTCCGGGGGGGAACTCATCAAGTTCCCGGTCGAAGATTATCAGAAGGAGATCGCCGAAAGGGTGGAGAAATGGAGCTACATGAAATTCCCCTACCTCAAGAGGGTGGGATATAGCGGTTTCACGGACGGAGCAGGATCGGGATTCTACCGGGTGGGACCTCTCGGCAGACTGAACGCCGCCGAAGGAATGGCCACCCCCCTTGCCCAGAAGGAGTTCGAGAGGTTCTACTCGACCCTGGGCGGAAGGCCCGTACATTCGACGCTTGCCTTCCACTGGGCTAGACTGATAGAGCTCCTTTACGCAGCGGAGAGGGCCCTGGAACTCGCTACGGACGAGGAGATCACATCGACGCATATCAAGAACCCCGTGGGAGAGCCGGGAGAAGGTTTCGGCGTGATCGAGGCGGCCAGGGGAACCCTGATCCACCACTACGACGTGGACGAGCAGGGCCTGATAAAGACCGCGAACCTGATCGTCGCAACAACGAACAACGCAGGAGCCATAACCATGTCCGTGAGGGACGCCGCCAAAGGCCTGATCAAGAAGGGTGAGGTCAACGACGGCCTCCTCAACATGGTCGAGATGGCCTTCCGCGCCTATGATCCCTGCTTCGGCTGTGCCACCCACTCCATGCCAGGATCCATGCCCCTTATCGCCAACATATATGATAAGAACGAGAGGTTGATCCGGTCGATCCGACGGGACTGATGTTGTTAGCTCTTTTCTTCATTGATTATTTCATCGATACCGAAGGATCCCTCCTCGGAGAATGGATCCGCTTCTTCACTCATTTCTTCATCCTCATCCTCCTCCATGATCTGTCATGTAACAGCCAAAACTCCCTAGTTTTGTAACTCTAAAACTCCATAGTTGGAGCCAGGATTACCCATCCAATCTTCAAGGTGGGTAACCCATGCAGAGTATCTACGACAATAAGACCGTCCAGTATCGTTTGAAAAACGTTCTCGAAGTGAAACACGGGGACAAATCCATATCACAAGCAGCAAGGGATGCCCAGGTCGATTGGAAGACCATGAAGAGCTGGATAACCAGATTTGATAAAGAAGGGATTAAAGGATTGCTGAACAAACCTCGCGGGAATTCCCTTCCTGTTCCAGATGAAGTTGCGAACAAGATCATTGAGCTAAAGAAAGAGAATTCTCATCGAAGCTTAAGACGTGTTCGAGATCTGCTTC
>JARVGK010000028.1:22894-41894 GCA_029762535.1 Thermoplasmatota archaeon | reverse complement strand
TCGTGTCAGTGACGAGCCTGTACAGATCGAAGCCGATCTCCTCAAGGTCCAGCTTGCCGGCCTCTATCTTGGAATAATCGAGTACGTCGTTTATGACCGTCATCAGCGATTGGGCCGATTCGTGGGAGAGGGACAGCATCTCTCTCTGCTCGGGTGCGAGGTCCGTGTCCAGGACCAGCTTGGTGAGGCCAAGGATCGCGTTCATGGGCGTGCGGATCTCGTGGCTCATGTTCGCCAGGAACTCGCTCTTGGCCCTGGTGGCGGCCTCGGCCTGGTCCCGGGCCTTGAGGATCTCCTCTTCGATACGCTTCCTCTCCGTTATGTTCACATTGACCTCGGCGACCTGCCACGATCCGTCCCCGGACTGGTAAGGGAACGATGTGATCTGGACCATCCTGTCGTTCTCGAAAGGCAGTGACATTTCCGAAACCACCGTTCTTTTTTCCTTTAGAACCTCTTCGAGGGGGCACCCTTCACAGACCGTTCCTCTGTTCATGAAATACTCGTAGCATTTCCTGTCGGCGGGATCCCCGTATACCTTCTCCCACTCAGGATCGACATATACGATATTGCGGTCCTTGTCAATTATGTCGATCCCCGTCTTGGTCGCTCCGAGAATGTATTGAAGCTGCATGTTGAGGAGCTTGAGCTGCCTGTCAGACTCCTCCAGGTCCTTTAAAGCCTTCTCCGTTCTTTCCTTCTCCATCTTGATCTCCATAAGGAGCTCCATGGCAAGGGAACGGGAATGCTCAAGATCGGTGGTCCTCTCCTTCACCATCTTGTCCAGATCGACCCTGCTCTCTTTTTTCCTTATCCTTCTGGAGAAGATACATATGGACCGGACCTCGTCGAAGTCCATGGGGAAGCCGACGAGCTCCATCTCCACCGTGGTCCCGTCCCTGCGCCTGTAGTGATAACCTCCGAGAACGGACCTGCCCTCCTGATCGATCCTCCTCAATCCCTCCTTGATAACCTGCGCCGAACCTTGAACGAATTGAGACAGGGGCATGCCCTCGATCTCCTCCTGGGAATATCCTAGCATATCCCTGAGGGAATTGTTCGACCACATTACGCGACCCGATCCGGGGTCCAGCATGAACACCGGATTGTGCACCCCCTCGTAGAGGCTTCGGAAATCTATGACAACGTCCGGACTGGAGAGAGCGTTTCCGTTCTTGGGACCAATTGAAGGCCCTTCTTTCTTTATCGGGGTTTTATCCATCAGTCCACTCCCGATCGGATCCATGCTTCCTCTCAAGGGGGTCAGAGAGGAGGGATCGACTTCGAACCCCCGTGGCCGTAATTAAAGCTTGCCCATCCAGTTACACGGGGATGGAATGTCTCGATAAAAATCCAGACCCTCTCTTTTATCGACACCCCATATTGGACCGCAACCGCTAACCAAAATAGCTGTTCGGTCCCCGTCCGATGTCCCCAAACGCCTGGAGATCAAAATCATGTATCGCTTACAGTGGTATTCTACATATGATCCGAGATATCATGACTGACCTGATAGACCTCGACCATGTGATGGGGGCGGTATCTCTCCTTCGCCTGCCTCAATCCCGGTATCCCCATGTCCGATTCCCTGTTGATGAACCGATACTTTTCAGATAATAAGGATGCGGTATGCTGGTTGATCGCCTGGTACAGGCCCTTTATCCTGGGATCCGCCTTCTCTATGTGAATAACGGCAGTGTCAGCTGAAAGCTCCTCGAAAACGGAGGCGGCGCGTATCTCGCCGTCGATCCTCACGATAATACCTTTGAGATCTAGGTCCTCGTAGTTGTCCATGCACGTCTTGATGAATATCTTCTCGCTCTCGAGCAGTGGCTCCTTCTCGCAGCCTCTCATCCTGCACCACCAGGTGAAGAACTCTCTGGCCTCGAATATATTATCCGCCCCGATCGCCTCGAACGAGCTACCGTTGTTCTTCAGAAAGTGATTGAGCTGGTTCCTGTGTTTGAGGAAATCCCCACCTGGCAGGTCCCTGAGCGAGGTTGAGAGGTAGACGTAGTCGAAATACTCCCTTCTCGGGACGAACTCAAGGTATGGCCTCACTTCTCCTATCGCATCGCGCATCCTCCGATCGAGAACTCCGATAGGAGGATCCCCCCCCACTCTGAAAGCCAGATCGAGCAATTCCTGGATGTCCTCCCGGCCATACTTCCCTATCGGACCCCTGAACGTAACATCGCCGTCCTTTCGGGTCATGAAATGAAGGACCTCTCCGGACCGGAAGAACATGTAGTCCATGTAATGCCGCCAGGCGAACATGGTCGTGAAGGAGTAATCGCTGTGTAGAGGCGCATGTTCCTTGTACACCTCCATTATGGCCTGCCTGTCCTTCATCATGACCGGCCTGAAGTCCTCAAGTTCCACTAATCGGATCCCCCGTACAGCATTGGTTCCCCGTCGAAGGTGTCAAAACCCATATCCCTGTAAAAGGCCGAGGACCCCTTCTCGGCTATCAGGCCGATCCATACCAGGCCCGCCTCGAGGCACAGGTCGAGCAGTGCCCTGACGATAGAACGTCCAAGACCCTTGCCCCTGAGACCCCACGCGACGACGACGTCTTGTATGTATCCGTCCGAATGCCCGTCCGAGATCACACGGCCCATGCCGACCGCCCTGCCGGAACTCCGCTCCACAGCGACGACGAACCTGAAGCTCCCCTCCAGCATCCGCGGGATCCCGGAGGGATCGTATCCCTCCTTCCACCAGCCTCCCTCGCGGTAGAGGTCCACGATCTCTTCGGTCGGCCAGGATGTCACTCGCCTGATCTCGTAATTGGTATCGTCCATATACTATCCCGACTCTCTATTCGCAAGGCTTATATGACCGTTGCGGTCGGGAAGCTTTCGTATAAACTATCTTTAGAAATCCATAATGTGCGGATGATATCTACTATTTGTGTTGCCCTCATATGCTCGATGGCCCTATCAATGTCGATCTCGATCGCTGCCCCTGGTGCAGGTCATGTAGCATCGGAGAGGGCCTTGGGCATAGTCCTGGGCATCATCACATTCGCGGTCCTCGCCGCTGTTGCCGCAGCTTGGGCGTACGGATGGGTGAAATATCATGATCTCAACAAAAAGAGAGGCTCGTTTTAGCTCATCTATATATATCCTTTTCTCCATTATAGTACAACAGAGCGACGGGATGGGATACAGCTCTGAGGCCTGCCTTTACCGGAGCACTCGTCGAACATGGTGGATAGATGCATCTCAAGGAGATCAGGATGGAGAATTTCAAGACCTTCAGGAAGAAGGTCACCGTTCCCATCTACAAAGGATTCACCGGGATCACCGGCCCCAACGGTTCGGGGAAATCGAACATAGCCGATGCGATACTCTTCGTTCTCGGCCCGAGATCCTCCAAGATGGTCAGGGCCAGAAGGCTCTCTGACCTGATATTCCACGGCAACGACCGATACAGACCCGCCAGCCAGTGCCACGTGGCCCTGATATTCGACAACAAGGACAGGTTGATCCCTGTGGACAATGATGAGGTCGAGCTCAAAAGGGTGTTGAAGATCTCACCCTCGGACCCCAACCAGACCCTCTCCTATTTCTACGTGAACGGAAGGGTCTCGAGCCAGGGTGAGTTCGAGAACATTCTTACCCACGCCCATCTTTCGGCAGAAGGCTACAACATTGTCCTCCAGGGGCATGTGGCGGAGTTCGTCAACAAGACCCCGGTCAAGATCAGGGAGGAGATCGATGACATAGCGGGGATAAGGAAGTACGACGAGGAGATATCGAACGCCCAGGTCAAGAAGGCCCGAACTCTGGAGAACATGGAGAAGATCAAATGGCATCTTGACTTCCTCAGATCCAGGCTGAGGGAGCTGAAGAAAGAGAAGGACGAGGCCGAGAAGTTCCGATCGGCCCAGAACGAGATCAACCTCACGAAGGCGACCCTCAACCGGGTCCTGAAAGATGCCATCGAGGGAGAGCTGAGGTCCTACAACGAGGCGATCGCCAACGCGGAGAAGAGGAAGATAGAACTTCGCTCCGAAATAGATGTTCTCGAGGTGGAAAGGGAACGGCTCGAGGGCGACAAGAGACAGCTCGAAAAGGAGATAGCGGACATCTCGGGGGAGGAGGGCAGGAGACTAAAGGAGAAGCTGGATGGTGCCCGGCTCGAGATGATGCGGGCGAGGGACATGATAGAATCCGCTCAGGACACCATATCAGAGCTTAATAAGGAGGCGAAGCTCAGGGAGATGGAGCTAAAGGACATAACGAAGAAAAAAGCGCTGCTCGAGAAGGAGATCGCTTCCATCGATTCGACGATGGAGACCATCGAGACCGAGATCGATGAGGCCAAGACGGAGACCTCATCCATAGAGGAAGGTATGGCCCGCTCCGACATGGACCTTCTTGGGATGAGAAGGGATCTGGGAGGCATCGTCAAGAGGCTCGAGAGCGAGCGTGACGCCCTTTCCCGTACTACCATCGAGAGGGAAAAGGCCCTCGCCCAGAGAGAGGGCAAGATGCATATCATCTCCGACATCGAGCAGATGGTCTCCATCCTCAAATATGAGGCCCAAGACGCGAAGAAGGCCCTTGCGGAAATGGAGAGGGAAGACCAGGCCAAGAATTTAAAGAAGCTCCAGAAGGAGTTCATGGAGCAGAGGGCCAGGGAGAAGCACATGGTCTCGACCATCAAGGACCTGGAGGCCGAGATAACGCAGCTGAACAGGCTATACACCTCCCTCAAGGTGGAATACGAGACATCGGAGAAGCTCAAGAAAGGGGTGTCTATGGCCGTGGATGACATCCTTTCGGCCAGGGACATGGGGGAGATCAGGGGTATTTACGGCACGATAGGAGAGCTTGGAAAGGTCAAGCAGGAATATTCTCTCGCCATGGAGGTCGCCGCCGGAGGCAGGGTCTCAGCAATAATAGTCGATGATGATTCCGTGGCATCACAATGCATCGAGAGGCTCAAGAAGAAGAGGTTGGGCAGGGCGACCTTCCTGCCCCTTAACAAGGTCAAAGGCCGGAAGCCTGGCGCAAAGGCCCTTATGGTTATGGACGATCCGCACGTGATCGGCAACGCCGTAGATCTGATACAGTTCGATCAGGCTTTTGCCCAGGCCTTCTCCTGGGTCTTCGGGGATACTATTGTCGTCGAGGGTATGGACACCTTGAGAAGGGTCATGGGTGGTGTGCGCGTTGTGACCCTGACCGGCGAGATCGCCGGGGTGGGAGGCGATATCACCGGTGGAAGCCTTAACGACCGGAAGGACTCCTCCTCCTTCGGCAGGAGATCGCCCAAGGACCTGGATGACGTCTCGAACAAGCTCAAGGAGAAGATAGGAGAGGCCGATTCGGCGACCCTTGCCCTGAACGAGATAAGGGAGCGGGTGAACGCCCTCGAATCGAGCATCCTCAAGATCACCTCGGGCGAGAGGGACATGGAAAGCCGCAGGAGAAAGCTGGAGGAGGTCCGGGAACAATCAGAGACCAACCTCGGGGAAAGGGAGAAGGAGCTGGACCAACGACGCTCCGAGATAACCGAGCTCGACTCGACCATATCCAGATGCGAAAGCGAGATGGAGGAGCTGAGCGGCAGGGTCGAATCCCTGTCCTCTGAGAGGGACGGGCTGGCCGAGAAGGTCGAGCAGATGACCCCCAAGGCGATGAGGGACCGACTAAGGGAGCTAAGGACGAGATACGACGACCTGCTTTCCAGAAAGGGTGCGCTTGTGGAGGAGAGGGAGAAGGGTAAGGGCCAGATGCGTTTGTTCGAGGAGAAGATGAACGAGCTCCGGTCCAGAGGCACATCGATCGAGAAGGCCCTGGAACAAGCCTCCTCGGAGATCGGATCGGCCAGGTCCCGGGAGGAGAAGCACATGGAGGAGGTCAAGGCTCTCGAGACCGTCCTTTCTTCCATAGATTCCAAGACCAGGGACCTCTACCAGAAGCTGACCGAGATAGGAAGGGCCCAGGAAAGGGTGCAGAGCAAAAGGGAATCTTGCCGATCGGACCTGATGACGCAGGACCAGGTCATAATAACGCAGAGGGCGAACATACGGATAGCAGAGGACAAGTTGGCTGATGTGCTCAGGGAGCTCAGGGTTCACGAGAACATCGATATCGGCCCTGGACCTTACCCCTCCGAACGCGAACTGATGAGAAAGGTCAGGGACCTCGAGGCCATACTCGAGAGGGCTGGTAACGTGAATCTCAAGGCTCTCGAGGAGTACGAGGATATGGAGAAGAAGAAGGAACAGATAGGTTCCGAGTTCAAGGCCCTTGAGAGGGAGAAGAGCGAATTGGAATCCCTGATCGATGAGATACATTCGAAGAGAACGACGGAGTTCATCGAGGCCTTCAAGGGGATCGATGAGAACTTCAGAAGGATATACACGCTTATTTCCGGCGAGGGTACGGCCCATTTCGAGCTTGAGAACCCCGAGGACCCTCTATCCGGAGGACTCAACATCAGGGTCAAACCCCCTGGAAAGAAGATGACCAACCTGTATTCGCTCTCGGGAGGGGAGAAATCCCTAACGTCGATGGCCTTCATATTCTCCGTACAGGCCTGGGACCCTTCCCCGTTCTACCTGCTCGATGAGATCGATCAGAACCTGGACGCTGTTAACGCGGAGATAATAGCGAAGATGATCGCCGAGAATTCGAGGTCCGCGCAGTTCGTTCTGGTGAGCTTGAGAAAGATAACTTTAAAGGAGGCGCATCACCTATATGGTGTGACGCTGCAGGACGGAAACTCGGTGATGGTCGGCAGAGTGGACCTCAAGGACGTGGAGGAATACGAGAAGCAGGCCTCCAGGGAAGCAACGCCCACCGGAGGTGAGGTCTGATGGAGGACAGGCCCGCCAAACAGCTTCCGATAGATATAGAGGAGTATGTCTTCAACCACCTCCTGTTCCACAGGTCCCTGATAGACGACGATTCATCCGACGGATACTCCAGGCTGGACCGCTATATGGAGGTCCTCTCGCAGATGAAGGACGGGGCTCACGTCGCGATCCGGGATTCGTACTCCCGCTCGATCGCCATGATAATGGAGCTCGCCATAGACGAATACCTGGACCCATGGGACGTGGACCTTGTGAGGTTCTGCAAACTGTTCATGGACAGGCTCACGAAGAGCGAGAGGGTGAACCTTCTGGTCGTGGGCAAGCTCATAAGCATGGCCTACTCGGTGCATCTGCTCAAAAGCGAGAACACCCTGAAGAAGGCCGAGGTCATAGAGGAGGATGAGCCATTCGATGAGGGATACAGCGAATGGATGGAGGATGACGAGAGCTTCCGCGTCACCACCGGGATCATAAGGTCCAGGGACGTGATAATGGAATCGCTCGTGAGGAAGGGGGACAGGCCCGTCACGCTCCTCGACCTGCTGGAGGCCTTAGAGGATGTGGAAGAGGAGGTCAAGGTCCTCAAAGAGAGCAGGTCAAGGCATGTCGAGCAGGTCAAACGAATGGACATCGCCAGCAGGACCGATATCGACCGCAAGATGTTCAGCGAGAACATAGAAGAGGAGATCAAGCTCACCTGGCAGAGGGTGAACCAGTTCAACGGCCATCCCATACCCTTCAGCACGATACACAGGGATTTCCAGCTGGACGAGACCAGCACTTTCATATCGTTACTGCATCTGGCCAACTGGTCGAGGATAATGCTGTCCCAGAGGACCTTTCCCAAGGGCGAGATATTCGTGAAGAACATCGCCCGGGGCAAGGAGGATGGCCTCGAGTTCGGCGAACTGGAAACGAACATCGATAAGGCCTCATCAAATGATTCAAGGCTCATACCTCCCGGGGAACTGATCATCGAGGAGCGCCCAATACCGCCGAACTGGAACACGTGAGGAGGCATTGATTTGGCGGACGAGAACACAGATGAGGCTGGCGACCTGCAGCCGCTCCTCCTTGTGGAATCCGCTCTCTTCTCCGCCGGAAAGCCCCTAACCCTGGAAGAGATCGCCGCCGTCACCGGGTTGGAGGACGCGATGGTGGGCCTGTACCTCAAGAAACTCGCCCAGTCATATTCAAGGAGGGAGACGTCGGTAGAGATCATCAAGGCCGGAAGGAAATACGCCATGAGGCTGAAGGAGGCCTATGTCCCGAAGGTAAGCTCCCTGGCTGCGCCGGAGATCCCCCAGAAGCTGATCAGGACCGCAGCTTTGATCGCGTATCATCAGCCCATGAAGCAGTCCGAGCTAGTTGATATGTATGGAGCGAAGGTTTACGATCACGTCAAAGAGCTTGTTAAGCTGGGCCTTGTCCTCTCGAGGAAGGACCGCGGAACGAAGGTCCTGACCACAACGCAGCGATTCGCCGAGGTCTTCGGGATCGGGTCCGTATCCAAGAAGAAGGTCAAGGGATTCGTCAAGGACAGGGCGATAGAGAAGATCATAAGGCTATCCGGGATGAGCCTCGAATCGTTCGACCAGTCATCGGAGAAGGGAGAAGACGCCTCCGACCCCCATATAGAGGGAGATGAGAAAGAGGAAGGCGGCCAGTAGGTAAAGGAGGAATGATCCTTTCAGCCTCCTGACCAAATATACACCCAGCTGACCGCCGACCATGGCCCCCATCATGAAAGGTATCCCTGTCATATGATCGAACACCCCCCCGGATACCACGAAGATCCTGAAGAGGGACATCAGGGCTATTACCGTCATTGATGTCGCGACCGCCCTTTTGACATTGACCTTAAGATAGTTCATCTGATAGGGCATGAGTATCGCGCCGCCTCCGATGCCGAACATGGAGGATAGCGTTCCGGTGATGAAGCTCACGACGGCGGTTGGAATAATGACGCCACTAAACCTCGGATCCTCGCTCTGATCCACGGAGCGAATTTTCCTCCTTCTCAAAATGAGGATGGTCATGACCAACAGCAGCGAAGCGAAGGATATGTCGAATACCGACGAGTCCATCGCTTCGAGGATGAAATACCCCAAAAACATCGATGGGGCGGCTAAGGCGAATATAAGGAGGGCCAGTCTGATATTGACCATGGAGGATCGGATGAAGCTGAAAGAGCTTGAGATCGAGTTCCCCAGAATGAGGACGAAAGAGGACAGCACAGCCTCCTGCCTTCCGAACCTCCAGAAGAGAACGAGATAGGGGACGGCCAGGAAACCGCCTCCCAGGCCAGTCATGGAGCCCAGAACGGAGATCACGGCGCCCGATAGGAAGAAGGCAAGGGTGTATGAAACTGCCCAGAGAAGCGACATCATGAACCACTTATGGGCAGGGCGGGATCCATATTTAAGATGTATTGGATGAAGGGGAAGGATTAAGTTCAACAATGCGGGTTACGATGCCGATGTCAGTGGAAGATACAGATGAAAAAGAGGGATCACCGGAGGATAGCGCGATATCGCAAAGTGACATGTGCCGGGTCATGGACATGCTGGCCCACGATATCGACAACTACGTATCGACATCGATCGGATATCTCGACATCATCGATCACATGCTAGGGGAGAACGTAACCGCAAGGCGATATTCGGAGATGGCAAGGACAAGCTCGTTCGCCGTTTCAAGGTCCTTGGAGAAGCTCAACACGATACTCAAGGCACGCACCGAGACCATTTTTCTTGAGCGGATCGACCTGCATCCAGTGATCGATGAGGCCATCTCGGATGCTGTTTCGGGATCCGTACTCGATCCCCAGATCGACATCGAGATAGGAACGGGGCGGGTCGTGGTGTATGGCGATCGCTTCCTCAGGCCCATGCTCGCCGAACTGTTGCACAACTCCTTCAAGGCCGCTGGAGAGAGAAAACCCTGGATCAGGGTTTCCTTCATCGAAGATGAACGGGGGTCCGCTCTGATCATCGAGGACGACTCGGGAGGCATGTCCGATCGGATCAAGGAGAGGGGTCCACTCCGCTTCAGAAACCTTCTGAAGAACAGCGATCATCACGGATCGGGACTCGGACTTTCCATGGTCCATGAGATAGCCGCGAGGTATGGATGGGCATTTCGGTTGAAAGACCGGGTCCCGGAAGATAGCACAAAAGGGCTGCGGGCGATCCTGAGGATCCCGAAAACTCAAGAGCGGTGATCTTCGACATCGTACTGCTCTGGGCATGCCCGTTCGATCCCGTCAAGGGAGATCTCCC
The DNA here is from genome assembly GCA_029762535.1 of Thermoplasmatota archaeon. Lineage (GTDB taxonomy): Archaea > Thermoplasmatota > Penumbrarchaeia > Penumbrarchaeales > Penumbrarchaeaceae > JARVGK01. The sequence continues at coordinate 31,778 of JARVGK010000028.1, read as the reverse complement.
TCCATTCGCCGAATCCCAGACCCGCGATCTCGAGCGATCCGATGGCGTTCCTCTCCAGTTCTTCCAACTTGAGCCCTATGCTCCTGAACATCCTCTTGACGACATGTCTTTTACCCTCATGAATGGTAAGGCGGACCATCGTGTGTCCATCCTTCTCGGAAATATCATCGATCCTGACATCCCGGACGATGTGGCCGTCATCGATTCGAACGCCTTTTTCCATCGTGTGAATACTATTAGCTTTTCCTTTTCCCTTGATAGTTGCGGTGTATGTCTTGGCCACGCCATACCTGGGATGGGCGATCCGGTTCGCGGTGGAACCGTCGTTGGTCACGATAAGGAGCCCTGTTGTGTCCATGTCCAGCCTGCCGACGGGGAAACATCCTTGTTCGCGGGCGCCCGGGATCAGGTCCACGACATAAGGACGTCCCCTGGGGTCCCTGTCGACGCTTATCCACCCCTTAGGTTTGTTGAGAATATAATATCTATAAGGGACGGGATGAACCTCCTCACCATCCAGCTGGACGATGTCCCCTTCGCCCACATCGAAGCCCTGGCGATCGACCACATCACCGTTGACCGAGACCCTGCCCTGGACGATGAGGTCCTCGCAGCGCCTCCTCGATCCCTTTCCGCATCTGGAGAGATAGGCCTGAAGTCGCATGACAGCGATCACTTCTCCATGACGGTGACGGGCTCGAGGAGCTTCTCGGGGTTCTCTATCTGGTCCACGAAATAGTCCATACCCCTTGAGCAGTAAAGGCCGTCCTCGGCCCTCTCGTCGAAGGTGACCTTGACGGGTAGGATCTTGCGGACCACCGGGACGCCGTTCTCGGCCACCACCATATCCTGGACCTTGCCTATGACTAGGAACAATGTGATGGTACCTATCTCGTAGAGATGATGATATCCGGCATCCGCATTGAAGGACCCCACGTTCGCCAGGAAGGCCGAAGCGTACATCGGCTCTTTTTCCACATAGGAGCGAGAGAAGAGCCCGTGCTCGTCCATGAACTTGTAAACGGGAAAGCCCAACTTTATGAGGAACGACGGGAACCTCAGATAGCTCTTCGTCTCCTTCTCGGCCGGATCAACCTTCCGTTTGTCCTTGCCGTCCCTGATCGTGGCCTTGGCGGCCCTTATTGTGTCCTGAAGGGTGAATTCCTTCTTGAACTCCCTCTTGACTACCGATATGGAGGACCGGGCGGTCATCTCCTTCTTTACGGAGAAAGAGAACCATACTCCATTCCTCTGATAATGCCTGCCCCCCTTTACGAAGCGGTTGGACCTCGGATAGGCGTGGAGGGTCTTAGCCAGGGAGTGCAGTACCAGAGGGAATATCGAGACCTTCTCGCCCATCTCGACCGAGAGCCTATCGGCCATCTCGAGCGCTTTTTCCGCCCGGATCATCGGATAATGATATGTCAGCGACTCGGCTTTGGTCTTGAGAAAATAGGGCATCATCCTTCTGTAGCTCGGAATGTCCTTGACTATAGTCCCGTCGGGTCTTCCCATGGTGATCGGGAGCATAATCAACAAGGGATAATAAAAGGTGATGCCTCGCCCGCTCCAAAAACGAACGTGATGTCCGGATAGGATTATTATATCATCCTGACATAGGGGGAGGGGGGCTGTATCATGCTCAAGGGAAAGGACATCGTGGCGATCAACGATCTTTCACAGGACGAAATAGAGCGGATCCTCAACAAGGCCAGGGAAATGGTCCCGATCGCCAGGGCCGAGAAGAAGAGCAGGCTTCTCGAGGGCAGGATATTGGCATCCTTCTTCTTCGAGCCATCCACCAGGACCCGACTGAGCTTCGAGACCGCGATGCAGCGTCTGGGAGGGAGCGTGATTACGGTCACCGGCCAGGAGGGCACCTCTATCATCAAAGGCGAGACCCTCGCCGACACCGTGAGGATGGCCGAGTGTTTCTCCGATATAATAGTGCTCCGCCATCCGAGGGAGGGGGCAGCTCGCCTGGCCGCGGGTTTCTCCAACATACCCGTCATCAACGGCGGCGACGGAGCGGGGCAGCATCCCACCCAGACACTGCTCGACCTGTTCACTATCAAGGAGGAGTTCAACGACATATCGAAATTACACGTCACGATAGCAGGTGACCTGAAATATGGTAGGACGACCCATTCTCTCTCCGTCGCCCTGTCGAGGATGGGCGCATCGCTGAGCTTCGTGGCCCCGCCTACGATACAGATGCCCGATCACATTCTGGACGAGATCTCTGGCATGGGAGCGGATCACGAACTATCATCGGACCTAATGGGGTGCATCCCAAAGACCGATGTCCTTTACATGACCCGAATACAGAAGGAGAGGTTCCCGGATTTCGAGGAATACATCAAAGTGGCCGGGGCGTTCAGGCTGGACCTCGATATGCTCGAGAACGCGAAGAAGGGCATGATCGTCATGCATCCGCTTCCCAGGGTCGATGAGGTCCATCCGGACATCGATCCGACGGAGCACGCGCGATATTTCCAGCAGGCGTTCAACGGGGTCCCGGTGCGCATGGCCCTCCTATCGCTCATCCTGGAGGGAGATATATGAAAGAAGTAAGGATAGCTCCCATCAAGAACGGAACGGTCATAGACCACATCAAACCGGGAAAGGCGCTGAAGGTCCTGGACCTTCTGGGGATCGACGGGGAGGAGAGGATGGCCCTCTCCCTCGCGATGTACGCACACTCCAAGAAGGCAGGGTCCAAGGACCTTGTGAAGATAGAGGAGAAAGAGCTCAAGGTCGATGAGGTGAACCGCCTTGCCATACTGACGCCGAACGCCTCTATCAGCATCATCAGGGATTTTCAGGTGGTGAGGAAGTTCAACGTCGCCCCCCCTGAGGTCCTTGAGGGCATCGTGAAATGCGAGAATATAAACTGCATAACGAATCAGAACGAGCCTGTGCCGAGCAGGCTGATCATGACAAGGAAGGACCCAAGGACTTACAAATGCCATTACTGCGGAAGGTTACAGAGCGATATCGAGAAGAACATCATCTGAGGCTTTCAGACAGCGCTATCCTTCCGGCCTCGATCATGGTCGACATACCCATGTGGGGCCCGGACATCAGGCGGGGGATCCCAGCTATCATATCGCTGGCCATAGGGACATGTATGAACCCACCCTTGACCGCATTCTCCGAGCAATGTTCCATTACTGTGTAGAACACCTCGTTGCATATGTACGTGCCCGCGGAGAAGGACATTCTGGATGGGATACCGGACGCCCGCATACGAAGGAGTATCCTATCGAGGGGCAATCCGGATCCATAGGCAAGAGGGCCTCCCTCAACGATCGGGGACGGGTCCGACAACTTGCCCTCATTCTCAGGGATCTCGGAATAACGAACGTTCAATGCGATCTTCTCCAGTGCGATGTGGGATATGCCCCCGTTCAATCCGAAGGAGATGACCAGGTCCGGACGGTATCCGTCAAGTATCTCCATCAGGAGCCTCCTTGATGAGCCGAACACCACCGGAAGTATTTCCCAACGGCTGCCGAACTCCTTCGACAGGGCCTCCGCAAGGGCTCCGCTGGGATTCATCGGAAATATATCGAAGGGTCCGAAGCCCGTCAGAAGCACCTTCTTTCCGCTCAGTGCCTCAGCCCCTATGGATCGAGGGATCATACCCTCTTCCTAATTCCAGCCACTCCCAGAGCGGAGAGTATCCCGATCAACAGGACCGCCGCTATGGACCCTCCGATTATGACCTCAAGGCCTATCGGAGTGGGATCCGGGTTGTCGGTGATTATAACGACCGTGACCTCGGCCGCGGTCGGGCTTACATCCTGATTGTTGTCCATGACGTAGAGTTTGGCCTTGTACTGCCCCGTCTTCTCGTACTGATGGCTGACCACTATGCCCGGGACGTAACCGTCTATGCCCTTGGTCTTGTCCGAGAACGTCCCGTCACCGAAGTCCCAATAGTATCCGATGATGGTCCCGTCCTCGTCGTAGGAACCTTCCGCCGACAGAAGGACCGGCTGCTGGTCTATCTGCAGAGTGATCTGGCTAACCTTGGCTATCGCGACGGGAAGTCTGTTCACGACCTCGAACGTGTAGTTCTGATACCACGATGCCCCCTTGAAGTCCGTCATGTTGATCCTGATGGTGTATATCCCTATCTTGGTGAAGGTGTGGGTGACCTTCGGAGTGCTGGTCACGTTACCATCGCCCAGGTCCCAGTATAGGGATTTCAGATCGTCGATGGGACGGGTCTCGAGCTTGTCGTCGAGGTAGTTCGGTCCGTCGGGATCGTAGGATCCGGATGCATCGAAGGTTATGGGTATGAGAGTATAGACCTTCGCTGGGTCCTGGGAGATCCAGCTCTCTGCCTCTATCTTAACGACGCCGACGGGCGGCTGATTTGCCGGGACGACCTTGATGGTGATCAGGTCCTCGTCCTGGAAGGACCCGTCGGATACGATGAGCCTTACCTTGTAACCGGCCACGTTGGGATTCTTGTAAACGTGTGTGACCACGGCCCCTCCAACGACCTGCTTGGAGCCGTCGCCGAAATCCCATGTGTAGATCAGCCGATCGTTGTACAGAGGGTCCTTGTCCCTCTTCCCATCGTAGTTCGGATCATCGTTTGGATCGTAGGATCCCTCACCGGTGAAGGTTATCTCCATGCCAGATTCGATGTCCGCAACGCCCTCGGGCTTTATGAAGGCGGCTCTTGCGGTGGGTGGCATGTTGACATATACCTTGAATGGTTCGGATTCGGCCGGCTCGGCTCCTCCGTCCCACACCTTGAGCCTGACAGGCCAGAAGTTCCTGTCGAACTGCCTGGCTCCACGATCGTTCCAGGCATGTTCCGCCTGCGGGCTGTTCGACCATCCCTCTGTCCTGGAGCCGTCGCCCCAGTCCCACTGGTATTTCAGACCTATGTCCGAAACCTTGTCCCCATCGACATCGAAGCCGGGCATCCCTATGTATTTGTCTTCGGCGATCTGTATGTCCGGGTCGTAGGATTCGGACCCATTGAAGGTCACTATCCTGCCCTTGTCGGTATGGATCTCCTCGTACTGCCAGTCCATCACCGTACCGAACCTTGCCCTGGGGATCGGAACGGGGGGTACGTTCTCCACCACATGAAGATATAACGTGGCGTTGCCGGAGAGCGTGTTGATGTTATCCTCCTCACCGTCGAGTACGGTCAGGGTTATGACCCAATCCGCGGCCTCCTCGAAGTACTCTATGATCGTCGGAGGTCCCTTGGGTAGCCTCTTGGTGCCGAAAGGACCTATGAACTCCCAGTAGTAGGTCAGGTCCGAATTCGGATCGGGATCGTATGCGAAACCCTGGAACAATATCTCCTGCTGGGGAAGTATCCACGCGTGGTCCTTGAATGCCCCCATGTCATATCCCAACTTGGCAAGCTCGATATAGTTGGGTATCTGAGGCGTGACCGAGAGTGTTACGACCGGGGCGTTCTGCGACTTGAATGCGAGGAGCATGAAGGTGTCCTGTCCCTGAAGCCTGTCGCGGTCCAGGACCGTAAGGATGACCTCCAATATCATCCACTGGTCCGAGGCCGGCAGCTCCGGGTCCATGGCGGGAAGCCTGATCTTCCAATCGTAAACCGGTGTGTCTATCCACCCGCCGGTTATCTGGATGTTGTATGACTGGTCCTCGTATTCGGTGTAAGCTGACCATCTGTACTTGAGTGTGTCCTTCTCACCGAGGTCCACCTCGCCTTCGGGGAAACCGTCGTCGATGTTCTCGTTGCCCTCTCCCTCGTCAGGACCAGGCCAGTTGGGTGCGCCATATCCTATTCCGTCCCGGCCGACATCGTCCTGGGGATCATAGGACCTCCAGCCCTCGAGGGTTATTATCTCACCCTCCTTGATCTGGGGGTTCTCCTCATCGAAGACGGGATCCTCCCAGTAGGGGTCGCTCTTCTCCCTGAGGAAGTTCTCGCGGTTCGCAGGGAAACCCAAATCATCACCGGTAACTGCCACGGGCCTCTGCCTTGGATGGATATAGGGAAGCGTGATCCAGCTCGTCTTCTCATTGTATCCGGCGTATATCAGGAGGTCCCATGTCCTCCAGGCGGGCCAGAACTCTCCAGTGATCGGATGGTTCCCATCGATGTCGTCGGGGTTGTTGTCCGTCCTGTATAGAACTACCCATATCCTTCCACCTTCGATATCACCCGGAATGTCAGGGTGGGAGTCGTCGTTGAGGTCCGTCCAGTAACCGATGCCGTTTGCGTACTCCTCCATCTGCCTGCCCGTCTTGTAGAACTCGGAGTTGTTGGTCACATGGGGCTCGATGGTGCCGGCCGGGTCGGTGGGATCATAGGGTGTGTTCCACCAATTGAAATCGAAGATCATGATGCCCTCGATCGTACCCTCTCCGGTTTCGAAGTTGAAATCGCCGTCCGTGTCCACCCATACCTCAACGTTGAGCTCCTTCCCCCTTCCCATCAGCGGGTTCTGGAAACCGAACTGTGGTATCTGGCCCATAGGATTGATCGTGAAGTTCAGAACACCTATGTCGTTCATGGTCGTGTCGTACTTCGCCGTGAGCTTCTTGTCCATCCTGGGATAGCTGAAGTTCATCGGATTGTCCCGCTTGCGGGTCTCGTTGAGGTCCTCCTTTCCGAGACCGACCTCGTCCCCGTTCGTCGTGAAGTTGATATCGTCCAGCCACTGCAGCTCATCGCTGACGTTCTTACAGTTCAGCCAGAATTCGCGCTGCTCGTAGTGGGGGAGGTAGTTGCTCCAGTTATGCCATCTCTGGTTCCAGGGTTTGGTCCAATCGGCATCGTCCCAGCTGGTGTGCCTGATGCTCTGATAGTTATCCATTCTCTGTGTGACTCCCCGTGTAGGGTCCCCTTTCACGAAGAGATCTTCATCCATCAACGTTCGATCAGCGTCGAAACCTGCGGTCGTTCCCGAGTCGATCAGCGTGACGAATCCCACACCTACCATCATTACCATCAGGAACAGTGCTATGGCGCCCTTTCTCATTTTATCCCTCCATTTCACATCATCATTAACTACCGAGTAGTGTTCAGCAGGGTTCCTGGGTATGAAATAAACGATAGATATAGTTTACCTAAGGTTGCCTTACTGGACACTGTCGTCTGCCTCCAACGTGCATATGACCCTCGGGACCTGTGCCCCGAACATCATTTAAGCACCGAAAGATTGAGGAACGGCATATATAAGGTTTCCTCATTCATGTGAAAAGACGCCGGGATCATCCCTTGGTCTGCATGGAGAGGAGCATCGACTCGAGCTGCTTCGATACGCCGATGTAAACCTTGTTGTCCCCCTTCTGCCTTGCCTGTTCAGCGAAGTTGTAGAGATCGAAGAGCTGGCTGACGTCCTTGCCGGCAGAGTGCATCTTCGATGCCGCGGAATAGACGAGGGATATCCTCCTGTAGGCCTCGTTTAGCTCGGCCTCCATCGAGGCCTCGGAGGAGGGATCGACGCCCTCCACTACAGAAGGCTTAGGTTCCGGACTCGTGGTCGAAGGAGGCTCCTCTGCTTCGGCAGGCTCCGGGACGTTCTCCGGATCCTCTTGGGGTCCTTCGACATTGGAAGGCTCCGGCTCGGGAGCCATGTTGGGATCCTTTTGGGGGCTCTCCATCCTCGGACCCTCTTCGGGTACAGGTACCTCGGAGGTCGGTCCCTCGTTCACGGCAACGAGCTTCTTCTTCACCACCTTTATGACCGGCTTAACATCGGAGGACCCTGTCTCCGAAGGGGGAGCTGCGATGACCGGCTCCGGGGCTTTTACCGAGGGTTCTGGTGACTTCTCAACTGTATCGCCGATATTTGGCTTCGGATCGGGTGCGGCGGGCTCTTCGGGCTTCTTGACCGGCTTCCTCCTGGCCTCGGGCTTCGGCTCGACAAGCTCGCCGACGACGACCTCGGCCTCCTCGAGCTCGCCCAGTATTCCACGCACGGCGTCCTCCGCTAACCTGTGACAGGACCCGGCGAGGCCTATGAAATCCGCCCTCTCCTCCTTGAAGGCCTGGGCCATCTCCCTGAACCTATCCCTGGCACCTGACATGTCCGCGCCGATCTCCGAGTATTCGGCGATCCTGCGCTGGAGGTCTATCATAACCGACTGGCGGAAATCACGGCCCATCAGCTTCTCTCTCAACGAGGAGGCGAGAGCGTTCATACCCTCGTAATCGCCCTCTCTGTAGAGCCTTGCGATCTCGCGGAACTCTTCAGCGACCTGCGCTGGCTCTCCCGGCATTCCCTTCAGCGGCGCTATCATCTCCTGGATGGCGATAAGGGCTTTGGCCCCCTGCTCCTTGCTCTTTATCATCGAGACGTCCTTCTCGTCCGCGGCCCGGAAGGTTATTTTCTCCTCCTCACGGACCTTCATCTCCACGGTCGGGCCGACGCTGCTCGGGGATATGACCTCTATCCTCTTCTGAGAGGGATCCCTAGATACCTCCGGCTCAGTGATCACAACATCGGGGATCGATGACGTCAGGTCCCTACCTGAGGGATCCACGTTCATGATCCTGAACCAGAGGGTCCTGTACGGCTCGGACAACTTTCGGGGATCGGTGCTCTCTATACTGTCGAGGAAACCGGTGAGTTTTCTGTAGTTCTCGCCGTCGTGATCATCCATGGGGCTCACCTGAGGGGTTGGCATATGTAGAGTGGTTTTTCATAAATATCTTTCTATAGACAGTTGAGATGTGCCGATCCTGAGAACTCACTCTACTTGACGATAAGGATCCTTCGAAAATCGCCTGGCGATTTTCCGGGTTCTTTCCTTGCGATCAATGAGTATAAGCTATACAAGAAAAAAATGGCGCAGAGGAGGGGACATCTGGATCGTCCATAATTTGACGACAATTCAGATCCGGATGTCCAGGAAAATGAGTTCT
>JARVGK010000028.1:0-22795 GCA_029762535.1 Thermoplasmatota archaeon | reverse complement strand
TCGTATCTCAGTACCTTCACGCGCCAATCTTGAGACCATAGATTAATTGACGAAAAAGATTGGCGCAGAGGAGGGGACATCTGGATCGTCCATAATTTGACGACAATTCAGATCCGGATGTCCAGGAAAATGAGTTCTCAGTAATGTCACTTCCTCATTTTTCGTATCTCAGTACCTTCACGCGCCAATCTTGAGACCATAGATTAATTGACGAAAAAGATTGGCGCAGAGGAGGGGATTTGAACCCCCGAGGAGTTGCCTCCACGAGATCTCCAGCGGTCACCAGACCATTTCCAGTCTCGCGCCTTACCGGGCTGAGCTACCTCTGCATGTTCGGTCCCGTCAACAGGGGCCGATGGGCCGTATGCTGGGACACTTATTTAATCGTTGAGATATGGATCATTCCTTATCTTCATCGTTCTCCGAACCCTCGTTCGCGTAGACCTGGTCGACGATGTTCTCGACATCCGCGTCCTGATCTTCTTCTCCATCTTCTGGCGCGGGCTGCGCCCTGGGATCCTCCATATCGATGTCCGATTCGTCCGAGACCGCGATGAAATCCTGAGGGATCTCCTCCACGGTGAAAACCGTCTTCCCCGCCCTCTGAATGATTATCCCGTTATCCTGGGCAGATTCCGCGTCTATTCGCAGTATCAACGGACTGCCGTCGTCCTGATGGCTCCCTGCCTCATAGGCGTCCCAGTACGTCTTGGAAAGATGGACCATGGTCCTGTTGTGTGGGAGGATCCCCTCTTCCTTCACTGCCTCCAATTCTCCCTCCTTTATGGGATAGTAAAGCATCTCGGGAATGTTGTCGGTGGGCAGGCTCATCTTCAAGGGCTTGGAATGCCCATATGTGGCCCTGACGTGATTGTTCTCCACCTGATACCTGCCCTTGGGATCCGTCTCGGCAAGGCCGATAATGTGCGAAGGCCTCAGCCACCTTACCCTGTCGCCTCTTTTTCGCTTGATCGCGTTGACGAGCTTGTAGATATCAACGAAACCCTCTTCGTCCATGTCCAATCCGAAACGCTCCGGGAAATGTCTGAGGACGCCAGCCATGACCCTTCCGAGCCCCTCGAGCTCGTACGTGCTCATCATGAACTTACCTTCCTCACCGCAAACCGGACATTCCTCTCCTCTGAAGTAACCATGCTCTTCGCATATCCTAAGCATCGATATCACCCGATCATCAGAAAGCACGGCGATGGGCGCCGGCCCAAGGCCAACAACTTTTTTCCTTAGTTAATCACACTTTTAATATATCAACGAATCGCTGGGCGGTCCTCTCCCATCCGGGTCATTTTTCGTCAAGGTCCCCGGGTTTGGGATCGCCCTTCTTCCTCTCTACCAGCTTGCTGTATATGATATCGAGAATGGTATCGGACACCTCTCGCCTCTCCTGGGCTTCCGTCCGTAATGTCTCGGGATCCTTTTTCTGGTCCCTCATCATCCGGTGGATCTTCAGCCCCATTGTCATGTCCAAATCATCCTTCCAGGGAAACCGGGGGATGCCGGTCTTCGACATCTAACGGATGACATCCCTTTATAATAGTTACCCATCGATTCTCCCTTGTTGTAAATAATCTCCGGATCGATGACCCTCGTCATTCCTCCCAGCTCTCCTCATCATCCTGGGGTTCGTCCCAGTCTATACCCCCCGGTCCCTCCTCGGGAGGTACAGGGGTTTGATAGTCGAGGAAGGACCCGCCCCCTGTTCGGGGAGTGGAGGAGACCGCATCGTAATCCAGGATGCCTTCTTGAGAGGGTGGTTCTTGGACTTGGGCCTTTCTCTTCTCCTGTCTTCTCCTGAGATATTCGGCCTCCTCGTCCTTATTGCCCTCCATCCACATCCTCTTAAGCTTCCTGTTATGCCTGACCCGGAGCAGTATGCCGATGATGATGAGAAGTACGATCAATATAGCCAACCCAACGAAAAGGAAGGGCGTCCACCAGAAGGGGTCCCTGTCGACTTCCGGTTCCTCCTCCGGATCAACGACAACGGGGGGTATGTAGGTCTTGAACTCCCATATGTAGATCTTATCGAGCTCGTAACCGAATGCGTCCATGCTGTCCATGAACACGGTGATCTCATACGTGGCGCCCTCATCGAAAACCCCTGTCACAAGGAGTGTCCTTTCGTCATCCCCCTGACGGACCGATGATGTGACGGGAAGATAGCCTTCCTTGGTCCTTGTCCGTATCTCGATATGAACTGACGAAGGGGTCACCGGGTTCGTGAACCTCAGGGACACGGACTCGGTGTGAGAGAAGTTCACATCAGTGGAGTTCGGGAAGACACCATCTGGATGTACGAGCGAGAATACCGTACGGATCGTGTAATCGTAAGAAAAACCGATCCCCAGAGAATTTTCCCACATATCCATGACCGAGGTCTCCACCACCAGGGTGTATGTCCTGCCGTTAAGGAGCGGGGGATGGGTTATGACCGCCCTCGTTCCCAGGTCCTTGAGCTCTACAGTGCAGTCGATCCTGGACCCGTCCAAACTCAAATAGATCGTCGTGTTGTCAATGCTGTCTGGATGCATCTCCTCGCTGAACCTTACGGTGAAGAGCTGGTCCTCGGGGAACTGCCATGACGCGTTAGGCCTTGGATTCACGTCCAATATCGTCGGTGGAGTGATATCCCCTATCGCGATTATGGATAACCCGATATCATTCCGATTCCCCGTCCTATCCGTCACTGTCAAGGTCAGGAAATAGGTCCCTGCCACGGTGAAATTATGATCGATGGAGGTCCCATCGACCAAAATGCTCCACTGTTCTGACGGCAGGCCTTCCATATATGTCAGGTTCCAGGAATAGGTCATTCCCTCAGGGAACAGCGGGTCGTTGTCCGTGACGTTCTCCAGGTATGTCACTGGTATTCCGAGTATTGGGCTGTTAGGACCGATTATGTTGCCCTGGGGTGGAGTTATGTCCCTGACGAATATCTCTCTCTCCATATGAGCAGAGTTGTTGGATCCGTCCGTTACGACCAGGAGCACCGAATAGTCCCCGGGATCCTGGAATGTGATGAACACGGTGTTGGTATCGAACGTCCTGGTCCAGCTTCCGGCACCCGTGAAGGTCCAGTTGTACATGGTCCCCTCCCTGGAGCGGAACAGCGGGTCATTGTCGATCGTACCCTCCGTATCGAACCTCACTGTCTGGTCCTCGTCTATCTCGAACTCACCGGTGATGTTCACCTCAGGAGGCGTTGTATCCTGGACCGTCAGCAGGACATAGGTGATGTTCGTGTTCCCGGCTGGATCCCTCACGCTAAGATAGAGGATATGCTCACCAAACTCTTCGAAGATGAGCGTTACATTCTCCGAACCATAACGATCGGTCCTCCTACCAGAGGGCTCGATGAGGGTCCAGGTGATGTTCTCGAGATATGTGAACTCGGGATCCACACCTTGGTCCATGCTGAAAGAACGAAGGTCAAGGCCTTCCAGGGACACCTCGATCTCCCTTTCGGTAGAGCCGTCATCGATGATCGCATGAGGAAGCATGGTATCAACAGTGATCGCGTATGATGCGTTCGTCGGACCTGCCCCGTTCTCGTCGTAGGAGGATAGGTTCAACTCGTTCACTCCCTCCGATAGGTTCAGATCGACGATGAAGACGCCGTCGCCGTCCACCGTAGCGTTGTCCACAAGCGCTCCGTTGAGGAAGATATGGACCCATCCTCCGGGCTCGGATTCACCGGACGATACCAGCCTGCTCTCGTTGGTCACCCTTCCAGGAATTGGGACAAGTCTGACGGATTCCGGACCCGTATTGTCGACCTCGAAGCCTGAGGAGAATACGAAAGGCGAAACGTTGGGGACCTCATCAGAACCTCTGAACCGTAACAACAGGAAAGGTACGTCCCCTGGACCTCCGTGTTCCGAACGTGTGTCCCAGGCAACATCATCGGGCGGCCCTCTACCTATGGGGATGAATTCCCCCCCGTCATCCGGGTATCCGTTGCCGTCCGTGTCGATGTAATATTCCACCTCGACCTCCATCAGGTCATCGTCGCCCTCGAACTCGAGATGCCCGATCCCCACAATGACATATGGATCGGTTTTGAGGATCACCTCAGGAGGCAGTGTATCCAGAGGAGTGTCCCAGAGGGGGGCGGATGGAGATGAAGCGTTCCCGTTGACGTCCCATACCATTACCCGCAAACCGTAGACCATGCCGTCAGTGAGGTTCTTGACGGTGTGATTGTACTGAAGACCTGTCGTGTTGTGAACTATCGTCCAATTGTAAGGATCGTCCGATAATGCCCCCGGCATCGTGGTCATCATTACGGAGTAATGGGAAAGGTCCGTCTCGTTCGAACCCGACCATGACAGATCGATGGTGTTGCCCTCCGGTCTCACATATGCGGACAGGTTCTTCGGGAAACGGGGGATCGATCGGTTGAACCTCAATGTGTAAAAACCATACGTCCTCACGCCCAGGTAAGGATCGTTGACCCTAAGGACGATGTCGAACTGCCCGTCCGTCATGGGTGGCGTTGTCCACAGGGCGGAGTAATTACCGTCATCAGCGGTATCGTCCCCATGGGACAGGTTGCCATCGTCGTATATGCCCTGCCATCCGATGCCCGATCCCGTTAGGGTCCATTCGGCATCGATGCCCTTCTGTCCAGGGCCCGACAGGCGCAGGACCTCATACTCCGAGAATACAAGATCGTATTCCGGGGCCCATTCCAGGAGTATACGCATAGGTGTCTTCGCTACGGCTTTGGCCTCGGCCCTGCCGCTGCCTCCAAAGGTGTGAACGACGCTTATCTCGTCATCGTTCGATACTGGAAGAAGCGATGAGTTGGATGTGGTAGCATTATGGGTTTTTATGTACCCCCTGAAAAGACCTGATACCCCTATCTCATCGAGGGTGACCGCCCTGCCCACCGGAAGTGTGTCCGAACTAACATTGACCGTTAGGGTTCCCGCACCCTTTCTATCTCCATCAACGACATCGATGATTAACTCATCACCGTCGGTCGAGTAGTATCCCATATCCATCCTGACCAACGGGGTGAAGGGGGTCGCGTCCCCTGTCGCGACAAGGGCGAAGTGCTGGGGCCCCATCGGTATCGAATGTCCGGAAACGATGACGGTCCAATTACCAGGGGCAGGGTCCACTATTTGGATCCCCTCAACGGGATTGGTCCTGTCAAAGACATCGCCATAGGGGCTATCCATATCGTTCCCGTTGTATCTCGTGCCGTTCGGAGCGATGAGGACGAGGTCCAGATCGTTAACGAGCTGTTTCGATGAAGATGTCTCGGCAGGGAAGTCCGACCAGACAAGGGTCGCGTTAAGGTGTCCGCCCCCATTGACAGTGAAGTTGAAGGTCAGGTTCTCACCTGTCCTTATGCCAGTCTTCATGTCCATGAACGTCAGGTTCTTTCCGTGGGGGTAAAGCGAATTCGTGATGTTTATTCGCCCCCATCCCTGATCGTTGTCAGGGCGGGAGTTGATCTCCTGGGTAACGGGGTTCGAAGTACCATACTGTCCGGGTGTCATATCCTGCGCACCGTTTATGAGGGTGGCCTTCATCAAAGCCCCGGAGGGGCTATCGAGGCCCAGTGAAAGGTTGTAATACTCCCTGATGAGCGCCGTGGCCCCTGCTGTTATCGGGCAGGACATAGATGTGCCGCCCATGTAGATGTAGTTGGAATTCTGAGAGAATGCGCCCCAACCTGTGTTCGATGTCTTCGTTGACTTGGTCGATAGTATGTTCGTTCCCGGGGCGACCACGTCTGGCTTGATCCTGCCGTCGTCCGTGGGCCCCCTCGAAGAGAAGGCGGCCAGTCCACGGGGATCGTCGGATGGCTTGTCGGTCAATATTGGGTCCTTTGAATATTTCCATAACCACGATCCCGTTCCCCACTGTACCTGTAAACCACCGTCCAGCCTGTAGCTCTCGGATGCGCCTACCGTTATACAGCTCTTGGCGGTCGCGGGCGCTCCGATCGAGTCCGGATCTATCTTGCCGTCAGGATCATATGTCCCGTAGGGCTTGTAATAGTCGATCCCGCTGTTTCCCGCGGAATAGAGTATGATCATATCCGGATAATTGAAAAGGAACCAATCGACGTCCCTGGAATATATCGTGTACAATCCGCTGTAGGCAGCACCCCAGCTGTTGGTGTGGATGCGCGTCCCGTTGTCGTATGCCTGCTTGAAGAGCAGGCTCAGGTTGTTGGGCACCCTGAGAACATGTCCGTCATCCGCTATACCCTGGAAGAATATACTGGCCTCGGGCGCCATGCCCACTATGGTCCCGTTCGAAAGGGATCCGTTTCCCGCCACGGACCCGGCCACGTGGGTTCCGTGCGAATGGGCGTCATCAGGGGAGGTCCCCGCCCAGTTGGCGAATTTTACCCTGTTATCGAAATCCGCCAATATATCACCATCGACCGAATGATTGTCCACGCCAGTGTCCAGACCGGTGTCCGAAATACCCACCATCTGTCCCTTACCCGTCAAACCGTTGACGCTCCTGACCACGTTCACATCGATTATTCTCGAGGATACGTTGTTCATGAGGACCATCGGATAGAGGGGCTCTATGGACCTTACTCCGTCCACACGCAGGAGGCCTGTTAGGTCCGATGCCGGCAGGGGAACGAGGGCCCTGGTGTCCGACACCCTGATCGAGCCCTTGGCCGCCCTTTCGATCGCCTCGAAAGTATCCTCATCACGGACGAAAAGATCGACAAGGAGCGATGACACGCCCTGTATTGTCCCGGTGCCGGGCCTGGCTGTCATCTCCCCATATACGAGGGGGTGGACCTTGAGGCCGGAATAGTAGGGAGCCGCCCTTGTCCCGGGAACGATCAAGCCGTTCCGCGGCGTCAACCCGTTCCTGCATCTGATTATGTATGCGTTATCGGGCAGGTAACCCATCACATCGTATCCCGACCTGCCCAATACCTCTCTTGCATCGACCGGGATCACTCCGGGGAACTGCAATATCCAGAAAGCTGAATCCATGTCCGATTGCGCCAATGGCACGACCGTTTTGAGCATGTCGATCGGCACCGCCCCGTAATGTGTCCATATCATGTTCGGACCGGGATCCTCGAGGAGCCTGGGGTCCGCCGCATCCGTTACATCCTCCTTCGGTGTCGCGTCGTTCCCCGAAAGGAAGAACGCGGGAGACATCAAAAGAAAAGCTGTCAGCAAGGCCATTCGTATGTTTTCAGCTCTCATCCGGCCAACCTCCGCGATCGATCATACGTTCGTGTGTATACTCCTATGTGATGTCCATTACATATCATCGATAATAATCCTTTGGGATTGCTTACTGATATTAATGATGTGCGACCAGAACCTCAGGACGTATCCGACCTCTCTGCCGTTCCATCCTCTTTCCTTGCCAAGACACAATCTTTCAGGTCCACCGCACCAGTTTCCAGAAACTCTCTGTACTTGGTTATCCAGCACGGGTCCTCGGGACATTTCTTGACGAAATCGATGAAACCCTCCAGCCTCTCGAGGGTCATGGGTCGAACGGAATGCTCGATCATGCAGGCGTCCGCTTCGGCAACATCCTCGTCCACCCCGAGGAACATCAGAAAACCCTTGATTATGTTGTGCCTCCTTATTATCTCGTCCCCGATCGTCCTGCCTTCGGAAGTGAGGGTCACACCGCCGTACTTCTCGTAGTTCACAAGGCCCTTCTCCGAAAGCCTGCCGAACATCTCGGTCACGGTGGCAGCCGAGCAGTTCAAGGCCCTGGAGAGGTCCCCGACCCTGGCATATCCCTTGCGGTCCACAAGATGGATGATCGCTTCAAGGTAGTCCTCCTCCCTGCTGGTGGTCATCGAGGGTTTATACCATTCAAGGACTATTAAACCTTGCCATTTTACCCCTTTCCTGGGCAAAGTTTATATGCACACCGGGCTAGATGACAGGATATGTGGCAGGGTAGGCTAAGACAGAGCTCCGAGTTCGTATACGAGATACCCGATGATCACAAGGAGGGAATGAGGGTCCCCGGAACCGTTTTCACGTCCGAAAGGCTGCTCGATTCACTTCTGCATGACGATGCTTGCGAGCAGGTCGCAAATGTTGCGACCCTGCCAGGTATAACCGGAAGGTCGATGGCCATGCCGGACGCGCATTGGGGTTACGGCTTTCCTATTGGTGGGGTTGCGGCCACCTTGATCGACGAGGGAGGGGTCATATCCCCCGGAGGAGTGGGGTTCGACATCAACTGCGGAGTGAGGCTCCTATCCACTGACCTTACCGAGGACGATCTACGCGGAAAGATAGGGGCATTGACGGACGCCATATTCCGGAATGTCCCATCTGGTGTGGGTTCCAAAGCCAGGATCAAGGTCACCCCGAAAGAGTTGGACGACATACTAGAGCGTGGCGCGGCCTGGGCGGTGGAAGAGGGCTACGGGTCCGAAGAGGACCTGTTCCACCTCGAGGAGAACGGCCAGATGAAGGATGCTAGGCCGGAATACGTTTCCTTGAAGGCCAAGACCCGCGGCCTTCCCCAGGTTGGATCGTTGGGGGCGGGCAACCATTTCATCGAGATACAGAGGGTGGACTCCATACTCGACGACGAAGCCGCGAAGACCATGGGTGTGAATTCAACAGGACAGATCGCGGTGATGATACATACTGGTTCGCGGGGACTTGGATACCAGGTCTGCCAGGACCAGGTATCGGACCTTGGTTCCTCCTTCAGCAGGGACGGGGGCTCATTCCACTCGGAAAAGTACGGTTTCTCCATACCCGATCGCCAACTCGTCGCAGCTCCATTCGAGTCAAATGAGGCTGAAGCCTACTTGGGGGCAATGAGGAGCGCGGCCAATTATGCTTGGGCCAACAGACAGCTCATCACCCATTGGATAAGGCAGTCTTTCTCCTCAGTTCTAAGCCGGGGGGATGACGAGCTTGGTATCGGCGTCGTGTATGATATCGCCCACAACATCGCCAAGGTGGAGGAACATGAGATAGAGGGGAAGCGCAGCAAGGTCTGCGTCCACAGGAAAGGGGCGACAAGATCGTTCGGGCCTGGCTCGGAGGGCATACCGCCAGATTACTCCGATATCGGTCAGCCCGTCATCATCCCTGGTGACATGGGGACCGCTTCCTACTTGATGGTGGGAACGCGCAATGCGATGAGCGTGTCATTTGGTTCCACATGCCACGGGGCCGGCAGGGTCCTATCGAGGACCAAGGCCGTACAGAGTTTCTCATCGAACTCAATCGTCCGTACCCTTGGTGAGAGGGGGATCCTGGTAAAGGCCGCCTCGCCCAAGGTCGTGGCCGAGGAGGCGCCTGACGCCTACAAAGACATCGAAGAGGTGGTCAGGGTCGCCGAGGGAGCGGACCTATCCAGAAGGGTGGCGAGGTTCACACCCATCGCGGTGATCAAAGGATGACGGAGGATCATTCAGGCAGCTCCCAGAGATATATCCCCGGTCGAAATCTAGAATTAGGTATCCATCGTTACGATGCCGATGTCTAGCGCCAAAGAGAAGATATTGGATGAGCTGCAGGAGCTTGACCCCTCTGACAGCATGTCGGCGGCCATGGACCTAATAACAAGGGCCCTTGATGCTATCGAGCCCCCGTCAAAGGTAGACGAGGCCATTCTGGAAATGATATATTCAAAGGAGAAGGAGGCCATGGATTATTATCTCAGACCTCTGGATGATGATTCTATATACAACAGATTGATAGCCCTGAACGAGGGGGTCGGGAACAAGGATCGCGTTGAACGGTACAAACGTGCGCTCGATGTACGCCAGGCTAGGAGGTGGGCCCTGCTAGCGGACTCGCAGGCCGTCGTTGGCAACAACAGCAAGGCGTCCCGGTTCTACAAAAGGTCCCTTTTCTTCGGGCCTACTGAGGATGTGATCGACGAGGTACGGTCCGCGGCCGCGCGCTCAGAGAAAAGGATCGAGAAGGCCCGAAAGGAGATCGACAGGAGCATGGGCCGACTGAGATCGGACCCGGGTTCCCGCAGAATAGCTCTGGAATGTATAAAATACCTTATGGACCTGGACAGGCAGGATGAGGCAAATGAAATCCTTGAGGAGTATTTGAAGGACTCAGAAGAGGACTTCGACCTTCTGTTCATGAAGGGATGTATACTGTTCTCAAGAGGCGAACATGAAGGATCGTCCGTCATCTTCGAACGGCTCACTAGGATGAACCCCGATTCGCTCAAAGCCAGAAGATGCCACAATTGGTCCGTTCAGATGATGGATATGGGCGAGGCGGCTCAGGATTAGGCCTTGTTCAGCTGGAAAAGCGCCTTCTTGGCAAGCAGTATGGCTTTCTTGTAATCCTTGATGGCAAATGCCTCCTTGGCGGTCGTCATCACCTTGTCGGCCGCCCTGACGTCATCCCCTTTCTTCTTGGCCGATATGATCCCCACGTGGGCATCGTTTATGACGTCGAACGCCTGGTCCCTGAGGGTCTGGGCGTCCATTTCGGACAGGAGGATCCTCGCCACGATCACTATCTCTCTGCCCTTCTCGAACTGATCGTTATCGAAGAATTTTCTGGCGTTGTCCAATAGTAAATTGGCCTTGGAGACATCCACCCCTTTTTTGGACAGTTCCGTTATCCTCTGCTCAAGCTCGCTGATGAATTCTGTTGCCTGGCTCGATCTGAAGACGTACAGGAACTGATCGATATTGGTATGGTCCACCCTTTCCACGAGCTGCCTGGCGTGCTGTGCTTTCTCGGAAGATGTCTTGTATCTCTTCTTCTGGAACTCCTCCTTGGCCGTATTCAGCGCGTCCATGGCACCCGCGAGCTTCAATGATATGCCGGTGAAATTATCAGTGAGGTAATTTATCATCGCCTCCGTGAACTCGATCGTCTCCCTGGCGGACTCCCTCATGTTCCGGTTGACGATCTCCTTAATTGATTCCCTGATACTGCTGATGATCTTCTTTGCGCCCTTGACCTTACCGCCTTTCAAGGCGAGTTCCGCCCTCGAGAAGAGCTGCTCCACGTTCTCCACGTTCGAGCCCATCGTCTTCAACCTTGTGATCATCTGCTGGACCGTCTTCATCTCTCCCTTGACCGCCTCCTCGGATTCCTCGAGGGCTAACCTATCCATCCTCTCGAATATCTCGAAGGCCACATCGTCCGCCCCGAAAAGGTTCCCTTCCCTGTAGAGCCTCCCGGCCTCCTTCATCATGGAGAGGATCCGGTCATCGGTGGTGCCCTTCTCTTTCATATCCTTGTATCTCTTTGTCGCCTCCTCTATATGGGTTTTGGCCAGTCTTTCCATGTATTTCGATCCCTCGGTCTCCATGAGGAGCCTCAACCTGGTGAGTTTCTCATCCAATGAGGCGAAATCCATCTTTCCAGAGGATATCGCCCCTGCCATATCCTCGACAAGTCCGGCCATCTCCTGGGAGGGTTCTAGCCCTATACCCTTGAGATCGTCGAAACGCTTGCGCATCCTTTTGAAAACGCCCGTGATGTTCTTCTCCAGATGCCTCTTTCTTTTCTCCTCTCCCAATTCAAGTATGGAGGAGAACTTCGAGATGGCCTTGTTGTCATTACCCCCTTTATGGAGGTCCTTACCCTCCTGGAAGATCCTTTCGAGGTCGGCAATGTCCAATCCGATGTCCTTGAGGCTTTGAAGGTATTCAGCTATCTGGGAGATCCATCCCTCTGCCGTGGACCTCTGGAAGGAAGTTATCTTTGCGTTCGCACCGATGAGGGCTGTGTTAAGCCACATCGATGCCTGTTCGAGGTCCCCTTCCTCCAGCAGGGATATGCACTGTTCCTTCAAGGACATCTCGTCATCGACGGGTATGGCCGACTGCATCATGATCTCGATCTTCTCTTCCAGCTCCCTCATCTGGGATTCGAACTCCTTCTTCCTGTGTCCCTCGAACGCTATGTCCAGGGTCCTATCGGCTTCGTGGATCACTTTCTGCGCCCCGTCGAGGTCGCCCTTATCGAAGCGGCCCTGGGCATCGGTTATCATCTTCCTGATCCCGGTGGTGTCTATTCCCAGATTCTCCGCCTCCAACGCCCTTGCTCTAAGAGACGTTATGTCCTTTTGCAATTTCTGCACGGTGTAGGGGGCGCGATTCCGCCGTAGCGTATCCTCGAGCTTACGATTGATGTCGTCGCATAGATCTAGGTCCCCTCGGCGCATGGCCTCCTTCAGGTCCTTCATGAGGGACATCTCGATCGTTACGTCCATACCCATATCCTGCATGTTCTCGAGTAGTATCTCCGTTGTCTGAACGGAGCTTTCGATCAGCTCCCTCTTCATATCGAGGCGCTTCTCCTGAACACCTTTCTTGATCCCCTGGATAACCTGCTCCGCCTGTGATAGCTCACCTTTTTCCAGAAGATCGTAGGACATCTTCAGTATATTGGTCTCGGCCGAGACGTCCACGTTCTCCGACCTCGCCACTTCGATGAGGAGCTTCACCTCGTCGAACTGTGACATGACGACGTCCTTCTTCCTACCCTCCTCCTTATGGGTCAAAGAATCCTGAATGTAGTTCAGAACCCTGTCCAGAAGTGCGTGGGAGGCCTCGAAGTCACCGCGCTCGAAAGCGTCTCGGGCCATGTTGATATTGTCCTTGGAGAGGTTGATCTCCCTGTCGATGCCTTCAGTGTTGTTCATGAGCTCCTCGACATTTTGCACCTTGTCGAGGAACTGATCCCTGAAGAAGCCGCTCTTCTCCTTCTTGATATTGGTCTGAACCTCTTCGATCTTGGAAAGGGCGCTGTCGTAATCCTCCTTCACGAACATCTCTTCGGCCGTCTCGACCAGCTCGAGCAGGCCCTCCATCTCGATCCCCAGACCCATGGCCTCATCGATCTGCTTTCTGATATCCACAATCGATTCTGGGATCGTCAGGGAGACATGGCTCCTGTAGAGATCGTCCACCAATTCCCTGGCCTTCGAAACCTCCAGAATGGAATCCTCCAGCAATCCCTTCCGCAGGTTCTGCTTGGACCTTTCCAGAACCTCTCTGGGGGATGAGGCGTCCAGCCCCATACTTTCGAGCCTTTCGACCTTCATCGATAGCTCGCTGACGGTCCTTGGGATCTCGTCCCGCATGAACATACTTTTGGATTCCATCAACTTGTTGTCGATCTCAAGGGTCTTCCTGAAGGACTCCTCGTAATCCTCGTTCAGGAAGCTTCTCTCGGCCTCCATCAGAAGGGTCTCGACCTCCAGGGTCGAAACGCCCATGTCGGCCACTTCTCGGATCTTTTCCCGGGTGGAATTTATGGACCTCATCGCGCTCTCGCTGAAGAACTGCTTCCTGCTGTTCTCCATGCCGTCCCTGGCCTTGATCATCATCTCATTCGCGTCATCGTACTTTCCTTCCCTGAACAGTGACTCCGCCTGATCTATCAGCTCGGCGAACTCTCCCAGGTCCTGGTCGGTGGAATCCGCCTGCCCGACAACGTCCTTCAGGGTGAGGATCTCCCCGAAGAGCCTCTCCCTCCTCTGGTCCATCCATTTGCCTTTGATATCGGATTCGATCTTAGAGGAAAGGTCGATGGCTTCGGATATCAGACCTTCGTCCAGGTATCTTTTGGCCTCCTCGATATTGAGCTTGTAGTCCTCGACTTCCACACCGGCCCTTCTGGCCTCTTCGAACATGAATTCGGCCGAATTGATGCCAGCCTCCACCTTTCTGACCTTGGCATCCTTTTCCATGCCCATGAGCTCCATCTCGACAGCGCGAAGGAGCTTGCCCGCCTCCACGAACTTGCCGTTCGCGAAAAGGGAGCTTGCGTCCCCGATGGATGATCTTACCTTGTTGACGTCGCCTCCCAGCCCCTCTACACTGTCGGCGAGCTCGTTGATCCTGCCTTCGAAATCGGGATAATTGTCCTTGAAATATTCCTCCATCAAGGCGTCCATGGAAGTTTCGATCTGGGAAAAACGCTTCCTGAAGGTCTCCTCATCAACGGATGCGAGGTCGGATCCCAATCCATCCAAGAGCTTGATGATCCCCTTCTTCTTGTCGTCGTCTATATCGAAGCTTGAGAGGGATGAAAGGATCTCGTCCTTACCCTTGGTGAACCTGGCATTCCTCACTTCTGCCATCTTCTCCCCGATTATAGCCTTTCCGTCGGCGATCCTTTCGATTATCTCCGGGCGCCTCACATCGTCCGACAGGAACAAATGCTCGATATCGTTTAGGAGTTTTCCGAGTTCCGCGATCTCGACGTTATCGTCCATAAGCGCCTGATAATCCTGCAATAGCAAAGAGTAGTTCTCCCGAAGCGTTCCCAGCTCTATCTCATCCTCCACGTATCCGATCATGTTCTCGGCCATGGAGAGATATTCCATGGCCTCGGTGATGTCTCCGCTGAGAAGGTGTGAGTTCGAGAGGTCCTTCAGCTCCTTTATCGGCGCTACTCGGTCGAGGGTGCCCTCGGGTGCTTCCTCGAGGAATCGGTCTATCCTCTCTATCCTCTCTAAAACCTGTTCGCGGAAGTTCTTCAACAGGTCCTCCTTTATTCCATGAAGAAGGGAGCTGCTCTCGTCGAAGAACCTGTTCGGGGACATCTTTCCTTGGTCCTCTATGAGCTTGTCGTACCTCTCGATGTAGGAGGATAGGTCCAGAAGATTCCCATAGCGCTCGAAGAGGCCTTTGCTCTCCATGAGGCCGACATCGCCCTTCTTCCTCAGATACTCGCTCTCGAGCCTTGCCACGCTCTTATCGAGACCGCTGATGTGGCCCTCGTATTCGGCGATATGTTTCGAGTCGAATCCTTTTTCGATCCGGTCTATCTGCTTGAATATCGTACCGGTCTCCAGTCCGAATTCGTCGAACTCCTGTACCCTTTCACGCAACCCGTTGAGCTGGTCCTTGATGACCTTGAAGCGGTCCTTTGCCTCCTCGTCCGTTATCTCGGTCTGCGAGGAGTTCAGCAGCAGGTTCGAATAGACGATCAGCTTGTCGACATCCTTCTTCCTGGCGTAATCCCATGTCTTCTTGAAATATTTCCTGGAGGTCCCGAGGCTTGGACCGGACCCGCTCATATCGATGTAAGAATCCAACCCCCGGTTGAAGGCGGATATTGCCTGATGGATTATTACATCGGGGAACGGGTCCAATGCGCTTGCTATGCCCTGTCTAAGCTCTTTGAGACCTGCCTGCACATCATCCTTGAATCCCTTTTTCACCTTTGTTCTCAAATTCCGGGTGCTGGTCTTTAGGTCCGTGCAGTCCATACCCTTGCCCTCGCAGATCTCGAAGGCACTGTCGATGAGGTCCATCTCCACTGTGGCCCTGGAGGCGTTCCATTCGTTCCAGGCCCTGTTCAGTCCGTCCTCTATGTTCTTTAGGGTCTTTTTGGCCTTGGACACATCGGCACTTCTCTCCTTCTTGTAACGGGAAAGCTGCTTTCTCAACGGGGAGACGTCCAGATCAAGGTTCCTAACCGCATCGATCCTGGCCTTTATGTCCTCCGAGGACGGCAGGTCTGCCTCCCTCTTCTTCTTCCCTTTCCCCTTTCCTTTCATGTCATGCCCACCGGATCGATCTACCTTGAGTTGACGAACGTCGATACATCTCATCGCCTCCCGAGAAATCTCCTAATCCTCACGAGAAAGCCCTTTCCTGCAGGAGGCTGGTCCTTCGGCTTAGGATCGCTCACATCCGTCATATATTTTCCTTCTTTGTAGGATCCCTCTTCCATTACGGCTTCACTCTGCTCCGGCACGGGCCCGTTGCCCTGCAATATCGGGGGGTCGTTATCGGCGGTCCGTTCTTCTGGGGGGGCATCAACGGATGTCAAAGGCTCCTGTTCCGGGATCCTTTCAGGAGCAGGGTCAACCACCGGGCCAGGTCCAGGTTGTGGGTCCTCGATGAGGTTCACCTCCTCATCGATCGGAGGATCTTTGACCGCCGGAGCTTCGCTTCTTCGAGATGCCTCCTCCCTCGGATTTGTGACCTTTTCCCTTTCGAACTTCTTTCGTTTCAGTCGGCTCTCATGCTGCATCACCTTGGCTATGTATGATGTGAGCTCCGGATGTTTCGGAATCGCACCTTCCGGTTTCTGCAACTTTGGCCCGTCACCGGTGACCGGGGCTTCCCTGATCTCGACGGACCCTAACATGTCCTTGATCGAAAGCTCCGAAGTTTTAGGGGGATCCTCCATTCCATCTTCCTGATCAGGGTCCTCTTCCTCGGCGGGCTGCTGTTTCCCGGTGCGTGCGATCTCCGGTTCGGGATCTGATATGGGCTCTTCCCTGATATCCGCTTTCATCTCCTCTTTGAGCTTCTGAAGCTCCTCCTGAAGGCTGTCATGCTGGTTCAGCCATGTCCTCTTTGGGTCCCTCTCATCCGGATTCATGTCGTCTTCCTCTATTCGAATATAGGCCCTAGAACGGAGATCAGTCCGCTGCGTATGTCCAGGGCATGCATCTCCATCGAGTGTTCGGTCGCCCTCATCTTCTCGACCTGGACGAACCTCGACAGCCTTCCCTGCTTCCTCTTCATGCCCAGGAATATTATCCCATCGGCCAGGAAGCCCTCGTTGCCAAGGAGATGGGATTCACCTTCCATGGCCCTCTCCATGATGATGAAGGAGTACAGGTTGAGGTCCCTCAGGCTCTGGAAGAAATGGAACATCCTCTTCCTCATGTTGGCGTTCCCTTCCATGAGGGAGTATAGCGCTCCGAGGGAATCCAGCGCGAATACAGTGAACTGGTCCCCCTTCTTGTCCTTGAAATGCTTGAGCATCTTCTCAAGGAAATGGAGATAGTCCACCTCCTCGCCCTCCTGCCTGAGGTCCGTGAAATCGGTGATCTGCATGTTCATGCACAGGTTCACCCCCAGGCTCTCCATGTTGGCCAGATGTGATGAAACGGACTCCTCGAGAGTGGTGTATATACCGAACTCCCCGGATTGGTCCAGATAGTTCGACAGCATGGTGTATAGAAAACTCGATTTTAGGGATCCTGGCGGCCCGGTTATCAGTATGACCTTCGGCCGCTTCACATCGTTCTTGAAGACCTTGTCAAGGCCCATTATCGTGCCATGGAACAAATCGCTTCACCCCGCAGTTTTAATATTGAGCTTCGCTTGTATGGACTATTCTGGATATAACCGTTTTGTTATTATTCACAACTCGACACATTCATATAATGACAGGCAATAGTCCGATCTATGACATGCGCGGTAGTGCTCGGCACACAATGGGGAGACGAAGGGAAGGGGAAGATCACCGACATATTAGCGGGAAGATCCGATGCCGTGGTCAGATATCAAGGCGGCAACAATGCGGGCCATACCATAGTGGTCGGCGACAGGACGATGAAATTACACATCATACCGTCGGGGGCGATTCATCCGGGGAAGATCGCCGTCATCGGCGACGGCTGCGTCGTCGACCCATGGGTCCTCATAAAAGAGCTCGAATATCTTGAGGGGCTTGGGATCCCCGCCGATAACGTGTTCCTCTCCGACAGGGCGCATCTGATAATGCCCTATCACCGACTACTCGACGGGATACAGGAATCCGAGAGGTCAGGATCGGGCAAGGTAGGGACAACCGGGAGAGGTATCGGCCCATGCTACATGGACCGGGCCGGCAGGTTCGGGATCAGGGCGGGAGACCTGGCATATGAGGATGTCGTCAGGGAGAGGATAGATGAGGCTTTGAGAAAGCTCGGCCCACGAGCCGACGGCTCCGGTATGGAAGCGGACGCTATCGCTTCCGATCTGAGATCTGTCCAGGAGAGGCTCGCGCCTCATATAAGGAACACGGTCGATATGCTCAATGGCCTCGTCAAAGAGGGAAAGGACATTCTGCTCGAAGGAGCCCAAGGACAGATGCTTGACATAGACAGGGGGACGTATCCGTTCGTTACATCCTCGTCCTGTACGGCGGGCAACGCCAGTGCCGGATCGGGTATCGGGCCCCGCAATATCGATAGGATATACGGCGTGGTCAAAGCCTATACCACAAGGGTCGGGGAGGGGCCCTTCCCCACCGAGCTGTCAGGTGAGGAGGGGGAGGCGATCAGAAAGGCCGGTGGCGAGTTCGGTACGACCACAGGAAGGCCCCGCCGATGCGGATGGCTGGACCTGGTCGTCGTAAGGAGCTCCGTCGCATGGAACACCATAGATACGCTCGCGGTGACCAAACTGGACGTGCTCGATGGATCGGATCGGATCGAGGTATGCACACATTACATGCTCGATGGCAGAAGGGTGGAGTACTTCCCCTCCCACATCAGGGACCTCGCCCGGTGCGAGCCCGTTTACGTGGAGATGGAGGGTTGGGGGCATCCGGACTGGTCAGAAGGTGTGGCCGATAGAGTTATGGACTATATTCGGTTGATAGAGGAAAACACTCATGCTCGGGTCGGGATCGTATCATTCGGCCCAGGGAGAGAGCAGACGATATTGAGGTGATCCAATGGGCAATGACGATCTGGTGAAGGGGCTCATCCGCTCCGGCCTCATCAGGTCCGACGCTGTCAAGATGGCCTTCTCCTCCGTTGATAGACGATATTTCGTTCCCCCGGAACAAAAGAAAGACGCCTACCTGGACACACCCCTCCCCACCATGGATGGGCAGACGATATCCGCCCCCCACATGGTGGCCATAATGGCCGAGGAGCTAAGGGTCGAATCGGGAATGAAGGTGCTCGAGATCGGGACCGGTTCGGGATACCACGCGGCGATCGTGTCGAGGATAGTCGGCCCCGAAGGAAGGGTCGTATCGGTCGAAAGGGTCCCCTCTCTCGTGGAGTGGGGGCGGGCAAACCTGCGCAGGGCCGGGATCGAAAACGTCATGGTGATCAAAGGCGACGGGTCCAAAGGTTATCATTTAGAGGCGCCCTACGATAGGATATACTATACGGCCGGATCCCCCGACGTGCCAGAGACCGTGAGGGGACAGCTCAACGAAGATGGGATCATACTTGGCGTCGTCGGGCCCGCCAGGGGCACTCAGAGGCTCGTGAGATACACCAAAAAGGGTGGGCGATGGGAGGAGAGGACGCTGACATACTGCGTCTTCGTGCCCCTCATCGGAGAGCTTGGATATTGACGGGAGCCCCGTGTCCTGGTATTATGATATCAGCCTTTTCGAGGACCGCGGTGCGGGACCTGCCGAGATCCTTCAGGTCAGTGGCGAAAAGGTCCGGAAGCGTCAGAAGTTCCTTTCTCGTTGCTGGAGCCGGGGCAGCATCGGGCCACCAGAAGAGGTCCCCCGCTATGAGCGTCCTTCCCTGATCCGTTTTTATTAGCAGGGATGAATGGTCCACGCTGTGCCCCGGTGTGGGGATTATCTCAATATCGGTGTCGGGAATGGTCAATCCGTGCTCCGTCAGACGATCCCCCTCGAACGTGTAGAAACGATCCATCATCGCCTTGTGGGGGATCGAACCTGCGTTCATGTAATGGTCGATATGGGAATGAGTGAGATAGATGATATCGCATCGCTCGACCATGCCCGGGACATCCGGGCTGCTCCCCGGGTCCACCAGGACCTTGATGCCTGAGTCCTCAATGAGGGCGCACGAGGATGAGGCCCTGTAGGAGCTGCTGCCTCCGGTCACATAACCCTGCTTGAGCAGCTTCAGGCTCGTCATCCAAGATGCTCCTTGAGGAAATCCATGATCGTGTGGTACCAAACCTGGCTGTTCGCGGGTTTTGTCACCCAGTGCCCCTCGTCAGGAAAATACAGCAATTTCGAGGGCACTTTCATCACCTGCAGGGCCGTGAACAGGGAGACCCCCTCGGATACCGGGCACCTGAAATCCTGCTCGCCCTGGATCACGAGCATCGGCGTACTGAAGTTCTCGACGAAGAGATGGGGTGAATACTTCCGGAACGATTCGATGTTCTGATGGGGCATGCCTCCATGCTCCCAGATGTCGAACCACAGCTCCTCGGTCATGTACGACATGGTCTCCTGGTTGAATATGCCGTCATGGGAGACCAGCGCCTTGAAGCGCTGAGTATGGCCGGCGATCCAGTTCACCATGAAGCCGCCGAAGCTCGCTCCCAGGGCGGCCATGCGGTCACGGTCGATGAAGTCGTACGTCTCCAGAAGATGGTCCAGACCCTTCATGAGGTCCTCGTAGCATTTACCCCCCCAGTCCCCGCTGATCTGGTCGGTGAACTCCTGGCCGTATCCCGTCGAGCCTCTGGGGTTGATCAGGGATACGACGTATCCCTCGGAGGCGAACAGCTGTGGATTCCACCTGTAGTGGAAATTGTCGAGGAATGCCGATTGCGGACCCCCGTGTATGATGAAAAGCAAGGGGTATTTTTTTCCCTTCTTGAACCCCGGGGGCCTGAGGAGGGATCCGTGGACGGGATCGCCGTCGGAGCCGCTGAACCAGAACTCCTCCGGGGAGGGCAGGTCGATATCCGGAAGGTCTCCGTGATCGGTCAGCCTATCGATCGGTGGGGAGAACGCCTTTATTTTCCGAGGCTTGCTAGTATCGGGCTTGAAACCCTCTCCCGGTTCGACGATAAAGAGGTCCCCGGGGCGGGTCATGGACTCCGAGATCGCAAGAAGGCCGCTCCCCGGGATCGATCGGAGGCTCGTGAGGGTCGTTCCAGAACTGTGCTGCAGGGCCCTGCCTTTGAGATCTACGCTGTAAAGGGAGATGTGCCCCATGTCCTGGGCGAGGAAGAATATCCTGTCACCGTGCCATACGGGATCGGAGGCGGACCTGTCCAGGTCCTCGGTCAGCGTTTCGATGGCGCCAGAGACTATGTCCAAACACCTGATCCTCAGCCTGTCGGCCTCGTATCCAGGACGGTCCGCTCCCAGGAAGAGGAGGCGGGACCCATCTGGGGTGTACCTGGGCTCCAGCTCCATCGCATCGCAGCCCGTGACGTCCACGGGATCGCCGACAGGGTGGATCCCGTCAAGAGTCTGCCTGAAGACCGAGTTGTTCGTGGAGATCGCCACGACGGGGTCGGGGTTCTTGACGTAGGCGATCTCCCGGCCATCGGGCGAGAAGACGAAGTCTTGGTTGCCTCCCAGGCTGATCGGAGGGACATCGGCGTCACCCGGGGTGATATCGGCGATCTCCCCCGAGTCTATATCGACGAGGAACAGATGTGAGCGTGTCATCCCCCTCCAGCTGTCCCAGTGGCGGTACAGCAGGGACGACTCGATCCTCGCGCTCGAGCGATCGTTGACTAGGCCGTAGGTTCTGGCATGTTTCAAGCGCTCCTTCTCCTTCTCATCGGAGGGGAGGCCCTCCGCGTTACCGTCCCAATGTGGGGATACCACCACTGACCTGGAGAAGGCGATCCTTCTCGAGTCCGGGGCCCATATGGGGTTCGAGATCCCCCCGTCCCCCGAGGTGATCCTGTAGGCCTCGCCTCCGGAGGAGAAAGGTAGGATCCAAAGCTGGGATCCGCCCTCCCTGTCCGAGGAGAATGCGAGATGATCCCCTTCGGGGCTCCAGGAGGGGGAGGAGTCCTTGTGATCGCCGGGGGTGAGATCGCGATCAGATCCATTTTCAATATCATGCAGCATGATCGTCGAACTGACCTTGTTCTTGACGGGATCGTGTTTTGAGAGGACATAAGCTATGTAGCGCCCGGAAGGGTGTACCGCGGGGGCGGAGACCCGGGGGATCCCGATGAGGTCTTTGAATGTTATTGGTCTTTTCTCGTTCATGGATACGGGTAGAGAGGAGGCATTTAAATCTCTTTGGCCGGAATTCGGGATCCCCGTGCCCTTTTATTGAGAAATAATTTATGGCGGGCACGAAGGTATCAACTAAACACTCTTTAGTGGGCATTTATTGTCTTATATATATGTTTTTATGATTTCGTTCCTGAGGAGATCCCTTCTTGGGCGATCCCTCTTTATAATCCTCTACTAGTATATAGTAATAAGGTTTGCTCCCAGTTCGTTTAAAGAGGAATTTTTTCACAAGGCATTGTTCTTCATCATGGCATCCTTTAATGATCTTACCCTTTTTTACTTCAGGAGATGGCCGATGAACCTTATTTCTATGGATAATAGGGCTGGCCTTGGGCTTTCTGTTCTTCTTCAGCTTAGGGATCGTCCTTGTCTGGGTATATGAACGTACCACTTGCTCTACTCTTCTGACGGAAATGCCATAGATCTGTGCCACCTTGTTTTTGTCCCAGTCCTTGAGATCCACTATATGGCGGCACATCCATCGGATCTTCTTATCCGATAACTTGGTCATTTCCCCGGAGTGTTATTCGTCGGGAAGTATTGTATGTACTCCATATATAAATTAATTTCCGATTAAATATAAATGTCATAAGTACCATCATGTAACTATGAGTTTTGGAAGGGGTATAGATATGAAGATGAAACAAAAGTTACCGAAAAGGCTTTTCGGATTCATCGTGACCATGATGATGATCATTGTATCCTTTGGAGTGATGATCGATAATAATTATGTCTCTTCTCCAAATTTCGGCATCATGATTTCGTCACTCCACAGGTTTGAAAGATCTTCAACATAAAGTAATCAAGGTCGGCATATCCATATGCTTTTCTCTTTATGATATTGATCTTGGTATTGATTCCTTCACTTCCAGCATTGGTTATCTTATGCTTGAAGTAATTCCTTACACCATACTCGTAATTTGATATCATATTCATGACCTTGATCAAAGGTTTTAATGCTGTATCTATAACGTTTCGCTTCCAACTTTGAAGTCTTCTCATGGATTCATTTACATCCTCTTCATCAAAGATATCAGCTATATGTTCCTTCATCAGATATGCCCTGTAAAGATTGTCATTGTAGCTCATTATCTCATCGAGAGTTTCGATCTGATTGCTGG
>JARVGK010000027.1 GCA_029762535.1 Thermoplasmatota archaeon | reverse complement strand
GAGGGAATAGGTCCACATGGTATTCGGCAACGACCGAACCCTTGTGGCCTGCATTGTCGTAGACCACGATCGTAACGGTGTTGATGCCTTCGACGAACTTCATCCGGTAGGAATCGACCGGATCGATCTCGATGTACCTGGTCCCTAAGGAGTTCCAAATGGTGATGTTCATCAGGGAGATCCCATTTAGGTCGAATGCGTCGATCCCCACATCGACCTCCTCCGAGGATAGGACCTTCGAAAGAGGAGATGTCACTTCAACATGTGGCGGGGTCAGGTCCACTACTATCCGGACATTTGATGAGCCGCTGTTACCCGCCATGTCGTATGCGATCAGAGCCACCTCGTGATCCCCCTCCGACAGGGTGATGCTGTATCTGTCGGCGACAATGTTGGGTCCGACCCGACCGCCATCGACGTAAAGCTCGTAGTGGTCTATGCCCCAGGATTCCACCGCGCCCCATCTCAGCAGAATGACGGTCGTGTTCGTGATGAACGGATCGGGGATACCGATGAACCCGGGCCTTGGCGGATCCCTGTCGATTATTATTTCGACTTCGTCGGATATGGTATTTCCGGCTGGATCCTCGGCCACCACCTTTACCACGTAACGCCCGCTCTTATCGAACGTCAGCTGATGCTGAGTGGCCTCCCTGTCGATCTGTACGGAAGGGGATCCGGTAACGGAGACGGTAAGTTCCTCAACCTCGAAATATGATAGGTATTCCCACCTTATCGTATGCTCCATCAGATTGGTGGGACGAGTGAGAACGGGAGCGGTGATCGAGAGGCTGGTGTTCTTCGCGATGGAGAACGATATGCTCTTCGTGGTCCTGTGTCCGGCGAGGTCCTCGACAGCCACCTCGAAGGTATGCGTTCCCTTCGTCAGGAACCTGTTGTGGTACGATCCTTCCACTGCTGTTGCGGGTTCGAAGTCGATCCTCACCGTTGTGGTGAGGACGGGGCTGTAGTCGATGGCCTCCCACATGAAGTGCACCAGATCGTTGGATAGAACTGCCCCGTTCGAGGGGTAGAGGATGGTGAGCTCAGGGGCAACGGTATCGACAATGAAATCAGACCTCTGCTTTATCTCGATCCCGTAATGGTCCTCGAACGTGATGTCGATCCTGTGCGGTCCATCGCTCAGTGTAGTGGAAAAGCCGTCGAATGGGTCCATATCGATGGGAGGTCCGAGATCGATGTTGATATGCGCTTTCCTGGGCACGAACCATGGGTCCATCTCCCAGATCACTTCCACGTCACTATGTGAAACGTAGCTGGAGGGGGAAGGCTCTATCAATCTGACAGGGCTTTTGGACATGTTTAGATTAAGGGTCATCTCTATGAGGGTGGTCAGGTTGGCGTTGTCCACGGCCTTCAACCGGAAGAAGTGCTGTCCCTGGGAGATCATGATCCCGTGATGTTCCCTCCCGACGACATCGATCCAATCGTTGAAGCCTTCCCTTATCCTGACCATCTTCATACCTGATCCGGGATCGTTCGCCTCCCATGTGAAGTTGACATAGGACCCGGGAAGGAACTGGCCC
Organism: Thermoplasmatota archaeon; assembly: GCA_029762535.1. Classification (GTDB taxonomy): domain Archaea; phylum Thermoplasmatota; class Penumbrarchaeia; order Penumbrarchaeales; family Penumbrarchaeaceae; genus JARVGK01. The sequence goes on along the minus strand of JARVGK010000027.1, from coordinate 40,542 downwards.
CTGGGAGTGATGATCTCGAATTCGGGAGGATCGAAATCGAAGTAAGGGTTGCTCACAGGCATGTTGTCCTTCGGATTGCTCCATCCGGACAGAGGGTAGGGTGAATCCACGAACCCGTCGGAGTCGTCGTCCGGGGCCGTCCAGTCGCCCCAGTGATTGCCCATCTGATAGTTCGACCATGACAGCTGGAAATAGTAGTCCCTCGCCTGTTTTATTCCGGGGTTGTGTGCGGAGGTCGCTCCCGCATTGCCGATGAAGCGGTTTCGGAATATCTCCGTGGTCTTGGACCCGCCGGAACCGTAGAGGTCCACCGCGAAACTGGTGCAGTTGAGGAAGTCGTTGTCGTGAATTGAGAAGTAAGTCATCGATGGGTGACCTGTCGTCCAGTAGAACTTCAGACCCGTGTAAGATGATCGTATGGTGTTGTACTCTATGGTGATCGATGATGTGCGGGGATAGTTGTTATAAGGCGGGTTGTACGCGTTCGGATGTGATATGTAAAGGGAGTTCTGACCGCCGATGAACGTGTTGTTCGCTATCTTTATCCTGTTGCAGTCGGTGAGGCGGACCAGATCCGAGCCGGATGCGTTCGAAGTCAGGGTGTTGCCCTGGAGGTCGGAGGATAATCCGGAATAGAGGTCCATGTTCTTCAATGTCAGGGTGTTGTTCGCTATGTCCGTATATCTGAAATAATTCTGATAGTAATCCCCGATGCTTCCCGTGTTCTCCCTGAACCTGAAGTAATATGCATAATAGAGATTGAGCTTCATGTCCGGGGCGTTGAACGTGTTGTTGAGGAAAGCCGTCTCCCATGCGTAGTTTGTGGAGAGAAGGTCCCCGGAGGGGTCCGCATTGACGAACGTGCAGTCCTTGACCGTGAAATAGTTGGCAAGGCGGAGGTACATATGTGTGCCCGAGCCTATCACGGTCACGTTGATGAACGCTCCCTGTATCGGCTGCCAGCCGCCTGAATTCAATGCGTGGATCGATATCGCCGTCGCGGGGGCTGAGGTGTAGATGGTTATGTTGCGGAATATGTAGGGCATGGTCGTGTTGCGGACCGCTATGGCCCCTCCCTTGGAGGAAGTGGTATCTATGAGATAATCGGAGAAGATGTAGGGATCGCCAGATGTCCCGGATCCGCTCCTGAGGGCAGGGTGGCTCGCCAGCTGGGAGTTCCCCTCGATTATTATAGGACCTCTGCTGGTGAGTGCAAGAGCGTCCTCGGTGAGGGGATCCCGATCTATACCCACGAGAAGAATGGAGAGCATCATGAACGCGAGGACCATTGTCGCGAACCTGCAACTCCCGATCCTGGACATGACGTGGGTCATATTCGAACCTATATCGGAACAACCTTATTAAATTTCATATCCTTTTCTTCGTATCGAGAATTGACGTGAACGTGTTCCCCTCGTAGTTCATTCCATTTGCGGATCCGGAGAGGGATCCCCCGGAGGCGATCCGGTCGGGGGATCGATCACCTTTAAGCTGTGATCTTCAAGGATATCATCAAGATCAACGGATCCCTCCCCGAGCAGCGGTTCCTGAGAAGTCCCATCAAATGATAAATTATCATTATCGGGACCATTTTCAAACGGAACTGGTCCCTCCATACCCTGGACCGTTTCCATCATTCGTTCCTCTTCCACGACCGGAAGATCCCCGTATAGCTGTTGATAGGTTATCTCTTCTTTCTGCGTTTCAACTCCTTCGAGACCGTTATTCGAAGTAAAATCATCTTCCGGCATTTTCTTGTTCTTCCTCCTCAACAATATGAATGCGATCCCGATGATCACTATAACCAATAGGATCAAAGGTATTATCAAAACCAGAATCGGAAAACCATTTCCATTATCCTCAATTACGGGCATCTCTTCCTTGATCAGTGGATCATCGGAAAGGTTCAGAAATACCTCACCCATCGCATCTACGAATGATGACCCCCATATCGACCTGTATCCTGACTTGGATATGTTCCAATCGAAGGCGCCTTGGTATATCTCCATCGAGAAGGAACCATCGGATCCCGCCTTCGTTGTATAGTTCAATCCGTTCGATGCAGTGATCTCGACCGTTGCGCCCTCGACAGGCACGGAATCCCCATCAAGAACGATCCCGATCACCCTTCCGGTATCCACGACCGTTATCGTTATCTTATCCGTATCCTCATTGTCGAATCGATCGACCACGGTCAAAAGTACCTCGTAAACTCCTCCTTTCAAAAAAGTGAACGAGCCATATTCTCCTTCGATCATATGCTCCTCGTCATCGTATGTTAACGTCCAGAAAAAACTCTTGATCGACCAATTATCGGTAGATAGCGATCCATTCAACAGTACCGATACCCCTACAGGAACGGTCATATCCCCACCCGCTTTCGCCACAGGTGGGGTGATGTCCCTTACCGTAAGGTACATCTCATTCTCATTCGTATTTCCCGAGGCATCTGATACAGTCAGTTTGACTATGTAATATCCCGGAATGAAAAATGTGAACGAGGATGAGAGGCCATGGATCTCAATATTCTTATTTCCGTAGGAAAAACTCCAGGTCCAGTTAATGATCCCGACATTATCATACGATCCGCTGCCGTCGAATACCAATAGTGTACCTTCATCAACGGTCAGATTCGATCCGGGATCCGAAAATGGCGGTGTGATGTCCCTTACCGTTATATTAACGACATCGGTGTCCCGGTTGCCGGAACCATCGGTGACGTTCAAGGTCGCAGCATATATTCCAGGCGATCCGAATATATATGTCGGGATCGAACCGTACAGGGTAACATTATCGATGCCGTCCCGAAACGTCCAGGTGAAATTGGCGATACCCTCATGCAGATGATCTTCCCTTCCTGGATAATATGGGTCATAACTCCCCCTGCCGTCGAAGACGAACAGGGCATCCTCTTCGACCGACTTATCCGGACCGGCGTCGGCCACAGGTCTTGTTATATCCCTCACCGTTACTGTCATGGTGTCAGTATCCTTTTTCTCGAAGTGATCCGTAACCTGCAATGTCACAGTGTAATTCCCGGGTATCGGGAAATAATGGGTCGGATTTACACCGTACATCCGCACCCAGGATGTGAGATCCTCCATTATCCAGGTGTAGTTCGAGATCCCCACGTCGTCCCGGCTGGCACTTCCATCGAAAGTTACAAGAGTGTCCTCCTCCACCACCTGATCCGGGCCGGCATTTGCAATTGGAGGTGATGCCTCCTGCCATTTCAATAAAGGATAGGTCACATTCTCGAAGATGAACCATTTGTTCTCGAAATCCCAGTTCGAATCGGTGAAAGTGCTCTTCTTCTTCATCTCCTCTGTGGTCTTTCCGATCCCTCCTGCACTTGCGGTCTGACTAGATGTTTCGATATCCCAGAAGCTGTCTCTTACATAACCACTGTTTATACCAATCAATCCTCCAACTTGATATGATCCTTTTACTTTTCCTGCAGAATGTGTATATTCTATATTCCCTTTACCATTATTACCGACAAGACCACCAACTATTGTATTTCCTACAATATTCCCCCATGAATACGAATTCTTAATGGAATCACCATCATAATATCCAATAAAACCACCCACATACTCCTCAGCTGTTACCTCACTTAATGAATACGATTCTGATACCTTATTCCTACTAAAACCGACCAACCCCCCAACATATTGATTGCCTTTCACATTTCCTTTTGAATACGTATTGATAATCGTTCCATGGGTACCTTGCCCTATCAGCCCTCCTACAAACATTGTACCATTTACATTACTCGTTGCATATGAATTATATACTAAATCCGCCCGGTTGAATCCGATAAGGCCTCCTACTCTCTCGTTTCCCTGAATATTACCATGGGCAGATGAATTATATATGCTTGTTGACGAGACACCGACAAGGCCCCCGATTTGAGTATAACCTGTTATATTCATGAAACTATTACAATCCGTCATTTTATAAACACTGGAATCACCAATCAATCCTCCAATATTCCCCATTGCACTTATATTTCCATAAGTTCCTAATGATAGTAGATTACCATATGTATTTCCTCCCGCTATTCCACCTACATTATAAACTCCAATTATTGTACCTGAGAAGTAAGATAAGAACAGATCCGATGCATCATTAAAACCCACAATACCTCCTGTATAATTGATTCCATATATCTTGCCCGAAACAGATGACGGATTAATATTACCTCCATAATTGGACCCAATAAATCCCCCCACATAATTTCTACCATGGATTTCAATATCTTCTAACGACAAATTTCCTACATTTCCTGATTTATCCAAGAATCCAATCAAACCGACATAATCCATATCTGATCTATTAATAAAAAGGTACTTGATCTTGTAACCCTTGCCGTCAAAAAAACCATGGAATCTGGAGGAATAATTTCCTATCGGTGAGAACCCTAGACCTCCATTCCAATAATTAGTAGTCGAGGCATCGATATCGTTTCCAAGAATATAATGTGCGCTCAGATTTGCGCTCATGTTCTGGAGACCCCAGACATCTTTTATGATGTAGGGGTCATCCTTTGTTCCCTTTCCTTCTCCGAGGTCTTCGTTATATTCGTTAAAAAATATCACATGGCAATTGGATATTGATATATTAAAAAAGATAACTATAAGCATACCAATGTACCATTTTTGAATATAATAATTATAAATATTCATGCAATCCATCACCTTTTTGGTATAATGACACAAAATAATCTTCTAAAAAATTACAAAGCGATCTATAATTATTATACTCTTTTATAGTTTTACTTGTTTTTTTAATCATATCTGATTTAAAAATAAAATTTTTCATTATCAATGATGATAATCTTATTAATTTTTTTCCCGCTCCCATGTTACGATATTCGCACTTCTCGTTATTTATATCATACATTAAATATTGATGATCCGGAATATTATGTTTGAATTTTATAGTTTCTAATAATATGTCGTAATAGGAAATCATTAAAACCTATTCCCCTTGTTTTCATTGATAAGTCGTCCATGTGTAGTATGATCCCGAAATAGTCCATGTACCATATAAATTATGATAAACAAATAATGTCTTGGTATCTTCATCATAACCTCTAAGATAGACCGAATAGCTCGATCCGACCTCACCATAATAATGTATCTTTCCAGATGAGATATTAGTTGAATCATTTACCGCATATACGACCTCATATTGGATATATTTCATTTCGTTTTCATTTGGAAATTTTCCAATAATATTTATATCTGTACTTGCATTGATACCAACGCAATATCCTAAATAAGTGAAATCTACCTCGGTTATATTATTATTAGCGGAATGATGTAAGTATATGCCGATCTCCACGTCATCTTCTCCCCACGTACCGCTCGATATTCCTCCCAATGTATGGTCTGATATATCAGTATTATTTATCTCGTTATTGGAGGATCCATCACATAGCCAGATGCTCTTGTAATGGTTTTCCATAGTACATGAATCGATCAAATTATGTGAGCCACCTGAGATATAGATTCCTGCGTTGACCTCCGAGAGATCGTTCCCGTAATTGCTTTCAAATGACGTGTGATTGATAACAACCTTGAAACTGTCCATCAGGGAGATCCCGATCTCACATTCCGTTATCTCAGATCTAGATATCACATCATAATTTCCTTCATCTATCTCTATTCCCGTCCTGCAATTCGTAATTTCGCAGTAGTATATTTGGTTGTAAGACTCACTTGAAGGAAACACCGGATCATCAGGATTCGAATATGGGATCTCTATGCCGATCTCCATATTCTCGATCTTTGAATCATTAACTATGCTCATTTTCATTCCTGAAACGAAACGAATTCCTATTCTCCCATCGGAGGAACCGGTTGTTCTTATATATGTATGATTGATCCACGCCCAGTAACCTTCAACGACAATGCTGATATTGTTATCCTTGAAATTTTCAGAATTGGCCTGATATTGGGTATTATAACAATCCAATTTCGTTTCGGCACCCATCACCAAGCCAATATTATTATCATATATACATGTAAGGTAACCTAATACCTTGTCAGGAAAGTCTATTGACACACCGGCACAATTCATACCGTCATAACCATGAACGTTACAATCGATTATTTCATTTCCATATATGTTTCCGGGACCCGCTGAATATATTCCGTACCTGTTCTGGAAATTCCTTTCCGGATCCTGGTACACCTCATAATCTGTAATGGCATTATGGTCCCCGTTTATCCATACATCATATGTATCGCCAACGGATCCTGAATAGTAATTGTTGAATATCGATGCAACCCCATAACCGTCGATATCATTATTATCCCCACTGATATACAGACCTTCCCAATTATTATGGTAGATATTTGTCGCCCATAATTGATTGTTGTTCGCATTGAAAATGTATATACCCGAATTCACGTTAGTACAAACATTGCAACTTGATATCTTTGATTGGCTCAATGAGTCGCTGTATATGCCGTGTCCCCCATTCTCATATATGTTCGAAGAGGTTATTTCATGATGCGTTCCCGAGATCTGTATCCCATCCTGTGCATTCGAATGAACATCACAATAATCTATATAATGATAAGCACCATTGACGATCCCTATGCCTACATTATTGTTGTATATCTCACACATGAAGAAGGTGATGGGATTTGCCTGGTTTCCGGTAACCTGATTCGAATATATTCCATAAGAACCGCCTGTTATCACGAACTGCTCCATGAAAAAACCATTAGCCCCGACATGAACAACCGCCAAACTCGGATTGAGGGCTTGAATGATGGGTCGGGCGCCATTGTTCGGGACACCGATTATCGATATGCCCTGTGTGGTTATGAAAAGGTTTTCATTGTATGTCCCGCACTGAACCTGAATGTCATCGCCGCTCCGAGCTACGGCAAGAGCCTGTCCTATCGTCTGGAATTGTTGACCGGGGCCCACGGTCCATGTCGTTGCAGACGCTTCGGGGATCCATTTGATGATGAGGAATGCCCCCATGATCATAAAAGCCGCACATATTATTGTCGCTCCCTTCTTCATTCTTGTCACCTTCCTTTTTCTTCTCTCATCTTGATAGATGATGTCTAAAGAAATATATAAAACTTATTTAAAATAAACCCTCATGAGCCCAAGGCTCACAACATAGCATGAAGATGGGCGTGTGGATTTTTAGGAAGACCTACATTCAAGTGGTGATGGCAAAGGATGAAGGTCGATCTATTTTCGGAGGCTACGACCCCGAAAAAAAAACTGACCTGGTAGCTTCAAAGAACAACATAGTGTCGCTCCCGTCTTCGGGAAGCACGTATACCAAATTTTCTTACTCTACACTACCTCCTTTGCCATCGGAGACAACATATGCAACCGATTTTAAAAAGATGTTGTGGATTAGACATACATAAGTCGATTATCGTGGCCTGCCTGCTCATCGAAGGCCTCGACGGAAAGGTGACAGAGACCAAGAAGAGCTTCTCGACTATGACCGAGGACCTACTCAAGATGAAACTTTGGCTTCTGGATAACGATTGCTCCCATGTAGCCATGGAAAGCACTAGCACTTACTGGAAGCCTGTCTTCAACATCCTTGAGGATTCCATGATCGTCATGGTCGTAAACGCAAGGTTGATCAAGAACGTCCCCGGAAGAAAGACTGACCTCAACGACAGCCAGTGGATCGCGACATTGCTCAGGCACGGTCTCCTGAGAAATAGCTTCATACCGCCAAGGGACATCAGAGACCTCAGGGATCTGGTCCGGTACCGAACGAAGCTCATCCAGAACGTAACGGCTGAAAAGAACAGACTCCAAAAAATACTCGAAGACGCAAACATAAAGATCTCGTCCGTTCTGAGTAAAACGTTCTCGATATCAGGTACCGATATGATTCAAGCTCTCATAAAAGGTGATTCGTCCCCTGAAGAGATCGCCGACATGGCTAGACGTAGGCTTCGATCCAAGATACCTGATCTGATCAAGGCGTTGAGAGGGCATGTCACCGATCATCATCGATTCATGATGGCTGAGATATTCGATCATCTGAATTACCTCGGCGAAAGGATTGCTGACCTTGAAAGAAGGATCGATGAGAAATTAGAACCTTATCGAGAGGTATACGAACTTCTGATGACGATCCCTGGTGTAAATAAGCACTGTGCAGCATCGATCATTGCCGAGATTGGGGACGATATGTCAGTTTTTCAGACACCTCAGAGACTTGCTTCATGGGCTGGTGTGTGTCCAGGTAACAAAGAGAGTGCCGGGAAAAGGATGAGCGGCAAGACCAGGAAAGGCGATTGTTGGTTAAGGGTGACTTTGACCGAGGCTGCGTGGGCCGCATCCAAGACCAAAGGTAACTATCTGTCAGAGAAATACCGAAGGCTTGCTCATCGTCGTGGCCAGAAAAGAGCCATCACAGCGATAGCCCATAAGATTCTCTGTATTGCCTTTCATGTGATCCAGAACGGTGAGCCATATAAAGACCTGGGTCCTGATTATCTGGAAAGGCTCCACAAAGAAAATTCAAAAAAGAACGCGGTGAACCGGTTGAAAGCCCTTGGGTTTGAGGTATCATTGACCCCTTTACCGGTGGCCACTTGACCAGTCCACACGCCTATCTTCATACCAAATATATATTATATTATATTATATTATATTATATTATATTATATGAGCATAAATATATAGAATGCATATGTTATATTGTTGTTGCATATGATGGATCCGTTCAATCGCAATGGTTAATTATCAATATCCATCTGACCGGATCGTGAAAAGGACCATAACCATATACAGGCCCGGGGGATCCTTCCCCAGCTTCTCCGCGACGGGATCCCGTTGCGATCTCATGTGCGATCACTGCAGGGGGCATTACCTGGGATCGATGAGGGACGTCTCCGCTCCGGGCGGTCTGCTTTCGACTGCGCTCGACCTCTGGGATAGAGGAGGGAAGGGATTCCTCCTCTCCGGAGGATCCGATCCCTCGGGGAGGGTCGCATATCCCCCTCACATTCTCTCCGAGCTCAAGGAAGTGAAAGAGAGAACGGGACTGGTCGTCAACGTCCATCCGGGGATCATCAGCGAGGAGGAGGCTCACGCTCTGAAGGAAGCAGGATCCGACCTCTTCTCATTCGATCTGGTCCTTGACGAGAGCGTCCTGAAAGATGTGATGCATCTCGACGTCTCTCCGGAGGATGTCATGCTCTCCTTTGACGCACTGCGTTCAACGGGGGCCAGGGTCGTTCCGCATATACTCGCTGGACTGGGAGGGCCCGATCTCTACTCCGAGAAGGAAGCCGTCCATGCCATCAAAGGATACAGGCCAGACATGGCGGTCCTCATCCTTCACATTCCAACGAAAGGCACTCCTTTATGGGGATCCCCGCCCCCTGAAAAAGAGGCGGTCCTCGAGCTTGCCAGGCTCATGGTCTCGGATCTCAAAGGAACCTCATTGTCCCTGGGGTGCATGAGATCAAGGGGGGATCCGAACCTTGAGATATCGGTCCTGAGATACGGTTTCTCGGGTATAGTCCAGCCCTCCAGGGCGGCCTTGAACTGGATAGAAGAACAGGGGTTCGACATCGTCCAGGTCGCCGGATGCTGCGCCGCATATCCTCCGACCTGACAGATCCTATCACATTTCGCACGCGCGAACCTGGCATCTGAATATTTAAATAGACCGCCGTTCTTGATAACTCCGGCAGCGGTAAATGGGACCCTGCCGGTGGCCGAAATTGAGGACGTTCCCGCTGTTCGATCCGAAGATATCCGCGATACTGCTGTTCAAGGCCAAGGAGGGCCGGGGCACATCTGCCCAGGATGCCGCAGCGTCGCTTTTCAAGGGCAGGAGCGGGATGAGGGTCGAATCCTCCGTGAAGGGTGATTGGATCGCCGTAGAGCTCGCCTTCGACCTCGCCGAGGAAAGGCTCTCTTCGATCAGCATATCCCCAGATCTCTTCAAGGTGAGATACGAGGAGATGAAACCGCACATCTCCAGGCTAAAGGATGCCATTCAGGGGCATACCGCCGAAGGGAGCAGGATCGCCTGCGTCACGCTTCTGACGTGCGGATCAGAGGATTCGGTGTGGACCAAGAAGTACTCCGACGTATCGTATCTGTACAAGGACCGGGACGCGACCGACAAGCTCCCGATGATCGCCTCCGACACCTATCAGAGCAATGTCGCATACCTCAACAGGCTGTTCGGCCTGGGAGGCAAGGTCCTCGTCAACACCGCGAGGCACGGCAACGTCAACGCGATGCTCTTCCTTCTGGGATTCTCCCCCGCGGTGACCGGCGTTCCGAAGGACCCGTTCATGCTCCTGGAACTCGACCTATCGGCGCTCAAGACCCAGGAGGTCTACCGCAATCCTCTGATAACCGTGAAGGAGAGGACACCTTACCGGCAGGACGAGGATCCGGAGAGAGGGACATACCAGCTGCGTCAGAACTACCTGATCAACCTCGTCGGGATCAAATCACGGATCATCGATCTGATGCTCATCAAGGCCAGGCTCGAGGATTCGATCGTCGGCGAACTGGCGGACCTGCGCTCAAAGAGCGCCATCCTTTTAGAGGAGATCTTCACTCTCCAGAACGAGATCAACGAGCATATGAAGAGGTACTCGCCTAACTACACAGGTGGAGAGGGGTTATCCAAGAAGCAGCAGGAAAAGGAGACCTATCGGATGGAGAAGGAGCTCCTTACAAAGGCCTCGGTGGAGTTCTCCCTTGTCTCCGAGGTCGAGAACGGCATCATTCGGGGTAACAGCAGGCTGCAGGACATGGCGCTCTCCATCAAGGACAAGGAGCTTATCATCAACCTTGAATACGACAGCAGGTCCACAGAGGACTCCCCTCTAACTATATCCGAAGTGATGCTCAAACGCATCGATAAGGAGATGAGGTCCCTGCGGTCCCTCTCCGAGGAGCTGATGCATTCCAGGGTCATACTCACATCTACGATCGAGGTCCTGAGGACGTTCGTGGATAGCCGGCAGCGGGAGATATCCGGCGACATGAGCAGATTGATGAACCTCCTGTTCCTCGTGTTCGCATGCATCGGTCTTGCGGACGCGTTGGGCAACTTCGTCATCCTGGTTCTGGAGTATGGATACCTTGGGGACGATCCGACAATATACGACGTTTACAGCGTCACCTCTATGGGGCTAATTCTGACCCTCGTCCCTCTGCTTTTGGCCGCTATCTTCCTCTACCTATACTTCAAGAAGAAGTGAAAGAGGGGATTTCTTTCATACACCATACCCGACAGTTTTTTATCATGTAGCTGATAGAGGACAGGTAGTTCCAGGGTGAGTAAGGTGGCCACTCCGTACGCAGAGAAGATGGCGCAGTCGCAGAAGGAGATCTCCATATCGGATTTCTTCGCCAAGAACAGGCAGATACTCGGCTTCGACAATCCATCGAAGGCGATGCTTGTCTCCGTGAAGGAGGGCGTGGACAACTCGCTCGACGCCTGCGAGGAGGCGCATATCCTGCCCTCCATACAGGTCAAGATAGTTCGATGCCCTCAGAAGGACCGATTCATAATAAAGGTCAGGGACAACGGCCCCGGGATCGTCAAGAAACAGATACCTCATGTCTTCGGGAGGCTCCTTTACGGTTCGAGGTTCTATGCCATCAGGCAATCGAGGGGGCAGCAGGGGATCGGGATCTCGGCCGTGGTCCTATACGGTCAGCTCACAACGGGCAAGCCCGCGACCGTCATCTCAAAGATCGGCGATGATCATCCGTGCTACAGAATGGAGATCATGATCGACACCAAGAGGAACAGGCCGCAGGTTCTATCGGAACAGGTGGTCCTGTGGGACCCGCCTCACGGTACCGAGATAGAGGTCGAGATCGAGGGGCGCTACTCAAGGGAGAAGAAGCAGAGCGTACTGGAGTACCTCAAGGCCACCGCCATAGTAAACCCGCATGTCGAGATAACCTTCGAGGACCCGGACGGGGAGATGCGAAGGTTCGAGAGGGTCGTTCAAAAGGTCCCGGACCAGGCCAAAGAGATCAAACCACACCCCCACGGTATCGAGCTGGGGGTCCTCAAATCCATGCTCCACAATACTGAAGCAAGGAAGATGTCCTCCTTTCTCATTACCGAGTATTCCAGGATTTCCCCTAGGGGGGCAAAGGAGATCCTGGAGAGGTCCGGGATCGGGGAGAACAAGAAACCGCACCTGTTGTCTCCCGATGAGGTCCAGATGCTCTATGATGCCTTCCAGGCCACCAATTTCATGTCCCCTCCGACAGACTGCCTATCCCCGATCGGCGACAATCTGATAAGGAAAGGGCTTCGCAAGGAGATAGATTCGAAGTTCGCATACACCGTCACGAGGGAGCCAGGGGTGTTCAGGGGAACGCCCTTCCAGGTGGAGGCAGGGATCGTCTACGGCGGGGAGTTGGAGGCCGGGGGTCCGGTGAAGATATTGAGATTCGCCAACAGGGTCCCTCTTCTGTACCAGCAGGGGGGCTGTGCCATGACCCACGCGATCGAGAACATCAACTGGAGACCCTATGGTCTGGAACAGAAAGGTGGCAGGGGCATCCCGTACGGACCTGCGATGATACTCGTTCATGTCGCCTCCACGAACGTTCCCTTCACATCTGAATCGAAGGAAGCGGTGGCGGACGTCGATGAGATCATAGACGAGATAACCAGGGCTCTCCAGGCCCTTGGAAGGAGGGTCAAGGCCCATATCAACAAAAGGCAGAAGCTCAAGAAGGTCTCGGAGAAATACTCCATTGTCAGGGAGATACTCCCGGAGATAGCCAAGAAGAGCTCCTCCATAATGGGAAAGCCCATTCCGCCCCTCGACCCCGTCATCACGAAGATAATGAACATAGTGGTCATCGATTCCGGGATCCATTACACAGAAGGGAATTCCAAGGATGGTTCCGACAGCGTGACCGAGGTCACGATCAAGGCTCAGAACTACACCGCCAAACCCCGGAAGTTCAGGGTGATGGTGAAGGTCCCTCAGGCCCTCATACAGGGCATCTATCCTGAGAGCTACAGGATGAAGGGCGATGCGATAGAATGGGACGTGGGTCCGATCCATCCTGCGAAGTTCGAGCATCTGGGTTTCTCGATCCTCGGCCTGGCCAAGGACGATTACGATGAGGTGGAGGTCTTCTACGGTAACCTCCCCGGAGAGGTGATCGGGGCAGACCCGCTCTGAGGTGATCTTATGACGAAAAAAAGGATATTCAAGGGGAACGAAGTGGCCATGGAGAGGCTCAGGGAGATCGCCGGATCGGTCTACGACCAGTTGATGAAAGAGGAGATACCCGCCCTGGAGGTTTCATCCAGGACCAAGAACAACATCGTTCTCTCCGACGAGCACAACGTATGGAAGTACGGAGAGGACGTGGTCCAGCGCTCCGCGAAGGACCTTGGAGGTGCCACGGGCATACTCCGGTCGCTCTATACCGTGGATTTCATAACGGAGATGATCAAGGACGGGAAATCGTCCACCCTCAGGGAGATGTACTACATCTCGGAGGGGTGGAACAAGGCAAAGTTCCCCGCCCAAGATGATTCCAACAAGCTGGCGGAGGACCTCGAGATAATAACCAGATGCATGAGGGAGGATTTCAAGCTCAGGCCCGAGGAGGACGGGGCCAGGGTCATAGGCAACATAACCATCGAGGAACTGAACCGCAAGGGGGATCTCAAACGCATCAACTGCAAGGACGATGTCGGGGACTCGGGTTACGGAATACCCTACAACGTCGAGCAGGAGAAGGTGAGGTTCAAGTCCGTCGATGCGGACCTTATCCTCGCCGTTGAGACGGGCGGTATGTTCGACAGGTTGGTGGAGAACGGCTTCGATGAGAAGAGCAGGGCAATACTGGTCCACCTGAAGGGGCAGCCCGCCAGGTCCACCCGGCGCTTCATAAAGAGACTCTACGAATACTCCAACCTGCCGGTGGTCCTCTTCACGGACGGGGACCCCTGGTCGTATCGCATATTCGCCTCGGTCGCTTACGGGGCAATAAAGACGGCCCATATATCGGAATACCTTGCCACGCCTTCGGCCCAGTATCTCGGGATCACGCCGTCGGACATAATCAATTACGATCTGCCCTCTGACAAGCTTACAGACCAGGACATCTCCGCGCTCAAGGCCGAGCTCACGGACCCCAGGTTCGACTCGGACCATTGGAGATCGGAGATCAATCTGCAGCTCAAGATCAAGAAGAAATCCGAGCAGCAGGCCCTTGCCAAGTACGGCCTGGACTACGTCACCGACACGTATCTGCCAGAGAAGCTCTCGGAGATCAACTTGAAGTGATGTCAAACTCCGAGATCGCCCGATCCACTATGACCCCCTACGTCTGGAGCGGGTGCCTGCTCTACGTAGGATCCGTTCTCAAGGCCATCGAACATGGACAGCGTTTGGGCGGATGAATCGCCCTGTTCCCTCGTCCATTGTGTCCTTGCCTCTAACTGTTCATGAGTGGGGTCCCTCCCTTCCCTCTTGACATGGTACAGGGGGCTCAATATCTCCAGGCCGTTCTGATGGAACATGTCCAGCATGTTCTCCATCACTGAGGATCGGATGAAGAGCATTCGATGGGGCTCATTTATGAATGCTCTAAGGCGGTACTCCACCGCATGATCGTGGAAGGCCCTCAAAAGCACATGGGGGGGTGGATCGTCAAGGACGCCGGATGTCGCCATGGCCGCGTGTTTCATGAGCGTCTTTGCCCTTTTCGGATGTATTTCGTATCCGAGGGTGACGTCAACGAAGACCGCGTAACTCCCCTCTGATGCGGTTCTCGAAAAATTCGTGATGTTGTTGGCCAGAACATTGTTGTTGGGGATCTCTATGAGGCGGCCTTCGAGGTCCCTGACCCTTGTGAACATCAGGCCCATATAGACGATATCTCCCAGTGTCCGCTCTCCTATGTTCACCCTGTCCCCCGTGTCGAAAGGTTTCATGGACATAATGACAAGGCCGGAGAGCATGTTCCCTATGGAACCGGTGGCCGCGAACGATACGACGAGGCCGATTATCATGGAAATGACCAGTATGAACGTAGTTCCTACATCGCCCAGGCCCGCCATGGACAGGAGAGTGAAGACGAATATCATTCCCAGGATGGCATATATGCCCGTCAGTATGCCTTTGTGGGTCATCCTTACCATGGCAGGGCTGAGCCTGGTGGTCCGCGCTTCCAGCTCCTTGAAGGCTATGTCGATGAACTTCTTGAGAATGAAACCCGCCACGACCAGAATGCCCAGGAACGACAGCTGGGCAATGTTATCGCTGAGGAAGCCCAGTGCCGCATCGGCCATGCTCTCCCCGAGTCCAAGGGCCGACAGCACCAGTAGTACTATCACCCCGAACCACATCGCGAGGATCGAGTAGCGGGTGATCAATGTCACCATTGTGAACACCCTCAGGAAGAACGATGGCTTATCCTTCTTCTCGAGCCTCTCTCGCAGCCTTTCCCAGAATATGTCGTTGACCCTCAGGGATATCCTCATGAGGAACATTACGAGGAACACGCCTATCGCGTGAAGGGCGACCCTCAGCCCCGGGCCCCAAACGACGTTCTCTATCCATTCGGACATGTTGGAGATCTGCCATAATATCGCTGTGAGGATAAGGACCACGAATGAACGCTTGAGAAGCAGCAGAAGATGATCGTACCATGCGTCCTCGATCAATGGTATCCTCCTCCTGCGCAGGGACCTCACGGAGATGATCGAACCCTCATAGAGTCCGAATAGGACCAGGACCGATATCAGCATGAACAGGATGTATATCCAATTCTCCTCCAGGAAGCCAGCTATCTTAAGGAGATCGAATCTGATCCTCTCTCCTGTGGACTCTATGGATATGTTGAACTCCCTCTCCTCCTGCCATTGCAGAGAGATCGTCCGGTTCAACTCCTCGTTATCCTTGAAGAGTACCGTAAGATTGTACGTCCCGGAAGGGACGAAAAGAGAATAATGGCCCTCCTTATCGGAACGGGTGGTGTTGACAGTGTACGGCTCTCCTCTCATCAGGGTGATCCGCGCCTTCTCCACGGGTTGTCCCCAACGGTCCAGGATGACCCCGTAGAGGCGGGATTTTGGGGGATCCCTTGGATCGACCTTGAAATCTATACGCTTGGTCTCTCCCTCGCCGAGGGACACTTCCGTCCTTCCCAGCTCCTGTTTGAGATCGCAGTGGACCCGGACCGTATACGTCCCGGACGATAGGTTAACGCTGTACCATCCATTCTCATCGGTCAACACTTTCTTGCCGATGAAAAGGTCGGCCTCCAGGGATACCTCGAAGTTCGCGCAGGGCTTGCCTGACGTATCGAGCACCCTGCCCCATATGACCGATGTCTCCAGATGGTCGTAGGGGCCCTGAGCGTTCGTGAACCCTGCCGACAATACAGGTACGATCAGAAAAAAGAGCGCGAGGATCGTCACACAACCCCGGTGAAAGGCCCTTAGCGACAACTGCGTTCCCCGGTCTCACAACTGTTTTGGAATATTAATATCTTTCATGTTTGTAACCCATACCTTCTCCCTCCCTTCCGAAAAACCTGTACGCCCAGAAGGCCAGGGCTATCAACACCAGTAAAATACCGATCCCGAGAACTATGAACGGGAGGGGGTCCCTCTTTTCCTGGGCGGGTTCTGGCCCTTCCTCCTCTCCATCTCCAGTGGGGATGTCGAAGGCCATGAGGAGCTGGTCGGTGATATCCTGCACGGTCTCGCCATATCCTCCCGTCTCGTTGTACGCCCTTACCTTCACCAATATGCGCAGGTCCTCGGGAGGGGTCGCGTTCTGGGGAATGTCGTCTGGATCGATATCCCCGATATCGGACAGGTCCAACCCAAGAACCGACGAGAACAGGTTGGTTATTATGCTCGGATCGCTCCCGAGGGGGTAGGTTATCGCAAGCCGGAACGCCCATGAGGACCACTCGTCATCGTTCGGACCCACCCCGCGAAGTGATATGCCGTTCCCAAGGAAAATGGCATTTATAGGGTCGATCCAAGGACCGTCGAAGGAGCCCGTATCGTTCATCACAAGCAATGTGAGATTGACCTTCTCGGCCAGGCCCTCGGTGCTCCCGTTGATGAAGAGGTTGAACCGGTATATACCGGACGTGTTGGACTGGGATGCGGCCACGGAATCCACGCTGGGCGATGGGGGGTCCTGCGTGCTGGCCCCCCCCATCCCGAGGGATAGGACCAGGGCCAAAACGGCGGCTGCGAGCATCACTGGAATGGTAGCCGATCTCATTGCGACACACCTCTGTGCATGACCCGGTTGGTAAGCGTTTCGACGATCTCGTGGGAGATGGTCTTCAGATTGACGATGTCCTCCCTGTTGTACTTCAATATGAGCTTTAGGGCCTGATGGTTGTGGTCCTTCTCGTATATGTTCCACAGCCTCACCGCATCCTCCCCGGACATGCCCTGGACCTCCCTCGGTCTTCTTATCCCGAAATTCAACTCCAGGTCCTTGAGGCCTCCTCTGAAACCGGATTTCAGGGCCACGAACCTAAGGTCCATATGTGGGATCTCCGGGACGGATCCCGGGAACTGATGCCTCAGCAGGGGGAGATCGAACGTGGAGCCGTTGAAAGTTACGATAAGGTTGGCGCCCTGGAGCATATCCCTTATCTTCTCGGTCGAAAGATTGAAACCTCTCACCGCGGCATCGTATCTAACCCCGTCCCAGACGCCTACGACCGTTATAGGGGAGTCCCTCCGTGTCCCGGTCGTCTCTATATCCAGGTAACGCGCCCGCGAACCGAATGTCGAGAACAGCCTCCAGGATTCTCCCTGCTTGAACAATCTGGAGAAATATCCGAGGTCTCCGGAGCCCAGCCTGTTACTGGCCTCGGTGAGGATCGAATCGCATCTGCATTTCTTATCCTTGCTGATCATCGGGGCCCTATCCCTCTTTAGAAAATCGTCCCAGGTGATTATGTCGTTCTTCCACAGCTCCCTCTCAGTCCTGTAGCCGATACCGGGAATGAAGATGAAGCTCTTTCTTAACATGGTCATCCTTCCGTCCTTAGGGGAACGTACCTCGGGACCAGCTCGTTCTCGATCCCGATGATGTCGAGGACCCTGCCCGCGATGGACCTGTAGATGTCGTCGATACTGGAGGGCCCCGAATAGAAAGGGGGGCTTGCCGGAAGTATGACCGCCCCCCAGGTAGAAAGTTCGTGCAGGTTCTTCAGGACCGGGGTCGAGAGTGGGGTTTCCCTCACAACCAGGACGAGCCTCCTTCGCTCCTTGAGCGCTACCGCCGCCGCCCTCGTCGCCAGATTGTCGGCTATGCCTGATGCTATCTTGGAGGCCGTCGATGTGGTGCAGGGGCATACCACCAGGGCGTCGAATCGGTTGGATCCGGAAGCCAGGGGATGGTCCATTTCCTCGGCATCCACCATCTCGGAGACCATTCTCCTCAATACTTGTGGTCCGACACCGCATTCCCTGCTAGCTATACTCAAGGCTGTTGAATTGACGATCAATGTGACCTTGATGCTCTCTTCACCCTCGAGCTCTCCGAGAAGGGCCAGGGCGTAGCCCGCGCCGGACGCGCCTGTCATTGCGACGACGATATCCATAGGGGGGGCATGGGGCATCAAATGAGAATTATTTTGCGGTGTTTTTTCGGACTAGCCCGGGATATCTGACCTTCAGTTTATCGAAGACATCCTCTCCGAGCACTGCGAAGAGTGGCCTTCCTCCGTCACACACATCGGACCATCCCGGGATCACATCCGTTACCTGGATCCGGTCCTCAGAGCCTGTGTCGCCATCCTTTTGTCCCTCCCCGAAGACATGGGAAGGCTCCGGCCATGATAGGACCAGAGGGGGCATGCCATCATGGCATCCTTCGATGGCCGGCTCGATCCCCGGCACGATCCCGAAGGTCTCCTCCGTCTTCGCCAGCGCATCGAAGTCCATTCCCGTCATTAGGCATATCTCCTCGCGGGTCAGCCCTCTGCGCCTCGAGGAGGCTATCAGGTTGACCGTGCGGCTGTCCAGGAAGGCCGAGGAGGTGGGGGCCATGTCGGTCCTCTGCCTGGCCTTGTTCAGCTTGAAAAGCTTCTGCAAATAGAACGGGTCCATCTCCCTCCTGTCTATGAGGTTGAATAGTGAAACGTCATCGACCAAGGACCCACAAATGGATTTCAACCTTACCAGGGAGGGGTGGTTATCCGCATCGGAGGCCTGAAGGAGCATGGACAAAGCGAGCTCCACGGACCTGGCTCCCAGAAGATGTCCCGGATGGTCCCCGACGCCTGATGTCCCGGCGAAGAAGGACCTAAGCGATTCGGTAAGCGGCATATCGAACATCGGGACCTCCTGGATGTCAAAGAATTCCGATGCAGTTGTGTTTAGGTCCCGGCCGACCATGAAGGACAGAGCTTCGGAATACGGGTTCTGCCCGGAGCCGATATATTCCACCGTCGCAGCGCCTACAGACGCCTCGCACAGCCATCTGTAGGAATGGAGACCGTCCGGCCTCTGCTTCACATCGGACAGGGATGATAGGAGCAGTTTCCGCTGCATCTCCAGCGGCAGCGTCATTGGAGGGGAGCAGAACGCTTCCCCTTCGCCGAACGGTCGGACCTTGCGGCCCAGGATCCATGATGAAGGGGGGCTTTCAAGCATCTCGATCGATCCGATGTATTCCGCAGAGCCGCATTTGATAAATATCGAACACAGCTCTCGGCCAGCTTTAGGCAGGGTCCTGATATACAATTTGTCGTCGGCCCTCAGTTCGGGAAAGAGGGTCGATGCGTTCACGGGATGGATGAGGATGAATTTGAGATCGGATGCCGGGTCCTCTGCGACCTCGGCCACACCGCATCCTATACGGATCACCTCCATTACCTCCGTCTGGATATCCGCGAATCGAACGACCCGCCATGGCGTGGGGCCGTCCGTTGCATCCGGGCGGAGCTCCTTCATGTCACATCCTCCCCGGCCGTCCTTAAAAGCTCTATCAGGGGATCCCCTTCAAGGGTCCCGAATTCCGGCAGCGTATCAGCCATGCTCAATGTGACGCTCCTTCCCTTCACATCGAACCCGCTCAATACCTCCGGCGTTCCGTCATTGCCGAAGAATGATGCCTCGAGATCCTCGATGTCTCCTGGATGGTGGTCGTGCGATTGATATGTCGGAAGTGATATTTCTCCCAACATCACGTTCCTGGTCATCGAGCGATGAGGGGCCTTGAGGGGTTTTGGCTCGCTCCCTAGAACGGTGCATAGGGCGAGCGCACCCATTCCCATCGCGAGGAGCGGGGCCGATCCCGTGGACCTGTAGAATGCCCTGACGATCTCGACCAACTCCTCCGACGGGATCGACCCGGGCCCGCTGGATATGAGAGCCGCATCGAACCTCCTGTCAGATCGTTGTGCGTTCGTGAGGTTCGGAGGTATAAAGGTCACGTTGCACAGGGACCTCAGTGCCCTCAGCATACCGGAGCGTATCCCGAGATCGAGGACCAGTAACTCAACGTCCTTTTCAGGGTCCTTGAACTCAACGGTCCTTCTCGCTCCAGCAGAGGGGTCCCATCGGTCCTGATGCCGGTATTCCTTTAGTGATCGGGCCATTGACTCCAGGGCCGAAGGTCCGGCGGACTTACCTGCAAATGCCATAATGGCGGCGTCCTCCCCCTCACTAGCCCTCTTCAGTATCTTGGACATATTAAGGGAGGATACCATGAACCCGCCGTCCCTGGAGTACAGATGGGATATGTTCCTGTAGCTCGTCCTGTAGCTGGGGAAGTCCACCATGTCCCTGCACAGGACCGACACGGCCTGGACAGAGGCCGATTGGTCCACAAGAGGCCTTGCCCCCAACGATCCAAGCTCGGGGCTGTCGGTCGCGATGATCAGGTTCCTTTGCTGAGGGTCGGTTGCGAGGAAATGAGGGTCCACTCCTCCGCTGAACCTGACGGTCCTGCCGATGCGCAGCCCTGGCTGGCCCATCGCATATCCCCTGATGAGGGTCCCGTCCCTGAATAGGATGTAACCCTCCAAGGGATCACTCCCGTATCGTCATTCTTCCTTTTTCGGGGGGGTTGGTCTCGGAGGGGGCGGGGGGCCGGTGGCAGGTCCTTCCTTCGGAGGCTCCTGTCCGGGCGGAGGCAGCCTGGGTCCTCCATCGGAGTTCTCCATCTGCCTCTTCTGCTCCATGGTCATCGCCCCGATCTGAACCCTGTCGGTGGAGGTTACCTTGGATGGATCATATTTCTCCGCCGCGTTCAATATCTCGTCCATGGAGCTCGAAAGCCCCTCCTCGTCTATGGAGGAGTGGTCCATTTCACCAATATCGGCCTCGATCCCTATGGCCTCGAGCTGCAGGGATTCCCCGAACTCCAATTTGGCGTCGGTCTTCTCGAATAGTGGGCCTCCGCTCACGGTGGATTCCCAATTCGGACCGTCCCTTTGCTTCTTCTTTCCGGACTCGTCCACGATCCCGCTGGATCCCTCCTCGTGATAGACGCTGCCTCCGAGGTCGAGCCTGAGATCGCTCAGGGTGGACTGGTCCGGTCCGATCGCATCTCCGGCCTTGTACTTTCCACCGTAGAGCTTGTTGATCTGTTCCTGCCTCTTCTCGGTCTCCTTTATGCGGCGTTCGATCTCGATATCCTCCTCCTCCTCCTTCTTCTTGTTCCAGCGCAGGATGACGAATATGCCGGTCCCTATGAGGACCAAAAACAGCAGTATGGAGCCCCCTACGTATAGGACCCAGGGAGGGACCAGGGGTTTTTCAGGCGGTATATCTGGAGGTAAAGGAGGCCATTTTCCACCACCACCCGGCTTGACCTCCGGGTTCAATGGGTCCATGGTGTCCATGTTCAAGGAGTATGGCGTCCTTTTCTCCCTGTCATCTAGAGGTATCCATATACCGATCTCCTCGAAATTGCTGTAGCCGTCCCTGTCGATATCCGCTGAATTGTTGAAGAGCAGAAGCCAGTTGCTCCGGACCTCGGGGGTCAAGCGTTCGTAAGATTTGTAGTGATACCAGCCCCTGTACTCCTCCTTCCATTTATCATATTGATTCGGATCCCCTTCGTACTTCTTCCAGGTCTTGACCGGGTCGAAATCCTTGTACTGCTCCGATGCCACAAGCCGATCGAAGAAGAACTTCTCCCTGCGGTCCGGGATCCCGTCATTGTCATTGTCGTCGTCCGGCCATACCGTGATGTCGAACTCCCTGTAGATGGCGGGGAACAAACCGTCAGAGACGGTTATGTTGACAGTGAAGTCCTCGTTCCGGATCTTTGTGAGGTCCCCGTCCGAGGGATAGAACTCCAGGTTCACGATCGGACCATACTTCAC
Organism: Thermoplasmatota archaeon; assembly: GCA_029762535.1. Lineage (GTDB taxonomy): Archaea > Thermoplasmatota > Penumbrarchaeia > Penumbrarchaeales > Penumbrarchaeaceae > JARVGK01. The sequence continues at coordinate 18,192 of JARVGK010000027.1, read as the reverse complement.
GTAAACAAGAGAGGTGTTGATCTTGTTGGTGAAGGTCCAGGTGTAGTTCAGGACATCGTAGTCAGAATCGAAGGCGTATGCCTCGAACCTGACCGTCTCGCCCCATTCGGCCCGTATGACCCCCCCTCCGGGTTTGATATCGCCCCCGAACTCGAATCGGTCCTTCTCATCGTACACGAAGAAGTAATCGTAGGCCGGCCTCATCCATTCGGGTGGATCTGGGGTGTTTATCACGGTTATGTTGATCCTGGCCATGACGAGGTCCGATCTCTGCTTGTCCTGAAGTATCAGGTGGAAGGCTATGTATCCCAGGACTGGATCGTCATTGGTCGAGTCGATCCTCGCCCTCCAGCTCCACTCGCTTGCGTTCGTTCTGGTGATCACCACCCTGTCCTCCAGATCGGACAGGAGGCGAAGTTCGTCCCCTGTATCGGGATCGTCGCCGGTTACGTTGAACTCCAGTGTGCTCTCCTCGAGCATCTCGAACCTTACAACGGTTCCGGGCACGAAGGGTTTTTCGTCTATCGATATGAAGAACGGAGCATCGTTCACGTTCATTATGGGGATGATCATGGTGAGGTTCCTCTTGCCCTCCGTACCGTCCCTCTGGGCCAGGGGGCGGTCGAACATTGTCAGGAAAAGGGTGACCTCGGGAACATCTTCGTTCATGGGAGTGAACCTGAAAGTGGATTTGAGCCTGGGATCGAGCCTGTCGGGCTCGACCAACACTCGGGGATCGCTGCATGTGAACTCGAGGAAATCCCCGTCCACATCATCTCCCCTCAACGCGAAGCGATAAAGCTGGCCTTCGATGGCGGTAACATCGGTCTCGCGCAGGTCCAACTTCGTCTGGTTGGATAGTAGCGGTATGGTCCTGCCGGAGGATAGGTCCTCGAAGTTCACCCACGTCGGAACGTCGTTGGTCGAGTTCACCCTGACGGTAAGATTGGCGATGGAGAACCTGTCGTCAGGTGTTCCGAAGGAACCGTCCTTCCCCGAGTCCATGACCTTGAGTAGGAACCTCTCGGTCCCGAACCAGTTCTGCTTGTTGGTATAGAGATCGAGGACCTGGTATGTGACGTTGAGTCCGTACTCCCGGATGAGGGCGGTGACGTTTGGCGTGGGGCTAAGGGCCGTGATCTCGAACTGCAGCCCGACATGACCGTTGTAATCGTCGTCCCAGATCCATCCCTCCTGCCTCCACTTGGTGAAATTCATCGCTTCCTCGAAGGATGAATCCTCATCCATGTATATTGTCGGGATCTCCCTTGTGAACCTGGGAGGCTCGTTGATGGGAAAGGTCTTGAAATGCACTTCGGGGGAGAGGGTGGAGAGATCACCGGAATCCACGACCATTATCTTGAGGTAATAGTTGGTATTGGCCGCAAGGGCCTTCATCTCATGCTGCTGGTAGTCCTGGACCGAAGTGTTGTATATTGGAGTCCCCAGGATGAATCCCGGCTCTGTCCCGAGGTATATCCTGTATTCCTTGAAATCGGGTTCTCTGTTTAATTCCCAGGAGGCGAAGGCCTTGCTCTCGGGGTTGTTGTTGTCAAGATAGACCTGAAGATTCTCGACCGATGCAGGGGGGTCGTTGGGGATCACGCTCCGGGAATAGTATATGTCGCCCTGCGAGGCCGACCCCTGGCTTCTCTGTATCCATGCCAGGTGAACGTTCCCGGAATCGTCGCATGCGATCCTGGGATCCTCGAAGAAAACGGTTGTGGAAGCCTGGAAGTTGGTGACCCGATCCTGAGGTGACCAGTTGACTCCGTCAACAGAAGTGGATGCGTAAACGGCAGGCTTGCCCTGTGTGTAATCGACCCATGTCACCACGACGTTGCCGTTCGGCACGATGGCCAGGTTGCCGGCGGAGTGCCAACCGTCAGGAGTGGAGGAGTTGACGATGGCCCCCTTCTTCCCGCCAATAGAGAAGGTCGCTCCGTTGTCAGTGCTCCTGGAATACAGGACCGAGGCCCTGTCGCGCGTCCATGGATCCCCTCCGACATTGGCCGTTTGGCTTGTGATGAAGTCCCACCATAGGACATGGAAGTACTTGCCCGGTCCATCCCTGATCATTGGCCTGTATGAACTCGAATAAGGGTATTTTCCAAGATCGGGCAGTATTTGAGGTGTTGAGAAAGCGAGTGAACCGCCGGATTGGACAGACGCCCTGCTGTGATAAACGTAGGTCTTCCAATCAGGGTTTGCCTCCCAGCAGACCACCACATAATCACCGTTCGAGGCAACGCTCGGCATGAACTGATCGTAGAGAGGTTGTCCGTCGGGGGGTACCACGTTCTCCTTCACATCCTGAGGTATGCTCCAGGTGGATCCGCTATTTGTCGAATATGATAACCGTATCCTCCCCTTCTCCGACCATACGACGAATATGTTACCATTCGTGTCGATATCGACATGCAGCTGCCTCATGGTAGTGCTCGGGTAGTCGGAAAGCGTCTCCGGGGTCACTTTATAGGTCGTCCACGAATCGCCGCCATTGCTCGAGATCGAGGCCATCACCAGCATCTCGGCCGTAAGGAGGGGGATCGTCCTCCACCTGTTGTCGAGATAGACCACGACGATCGTATCGCCCTCGTTGTCCATGCTGGGCCATAACTGCTTGTCCCCGTCGTTGGGCGACTGCATGAAGTCGTAGGTATCTGGAAATGTTTCCCCTCCGTCCGATGAGCGCTTGAACTTGATGCTTGGCATGTTGAAGGTCGTGTAGTCCTCGTAGATGACGAACACCTTGGCATCCTCGCCTGTGCCCGTGGCACGGATCTCGGGAAGCTTCTCCTCGTAGTTCGTGGCCGTCAGCTGCTTGTTCATCTCATATGATATCGTCCCCGTCACGTTCACGAGCGCGAACAACGGCAGAGATATCATCATAAGCAGCATCAATAATGCCATGCTCCTAGTACCTGCGTCACTTTTCATGCTGACCACCTGGGATCTTCCGAATCCTATCAGTGTATATGGGAGGTTCTGGTAATTACATTTTCTCATTTCTCGACAATTACCAGACTCCCTATCCACGATAAGTTCGGGTCAATGGTGATGTAACAAGGGATTATAAACGTTACCTGTTCACATGCTATGGAACCTGTACATCGTGGGGTTAATGGGTAAGGAACAAAACGTTATATATGGCAACCTATTTGTCCCGTTGCTTCGGCGGAGGGCCAAGTATGGTAGAATTCGAAACGATAACGGCAAAGAACATCCCCTTCGGTAGGAACAACTTCATTGAGGTGGCCAGAAAGAAGGCCGTGAACGGCAAGGACGAAACTGAGTTCATCTCGATATCCAGGGGTTTCTTCCAATCTGATGATACTAAGAGCTACAGGAAATCCGTGACGATCCCTCTCGATGAGGATGTAAGGAGCCAGCTAGCCAAGGAGCTCCTCGAGATCTGATACCACGCCAAGTGGAGGTTCGACCATGGTAGAGTTCAAAGCGGTGATCGCTGACACAAAGCACGGAAAGACCTATAACACGATGGTCAGCGGGCAGCACGCCAACAGGCTGCTGGGGATGAGGATCGGCGACGAGTTCGACGGCCTTTTCGTCTCGCTACCGGGTTATAAGCTGAAGATAACCGGGGGATCGGACAAGGACGGCTTCCCGATGAGGAGGGACCTGCCCAGCCAGGCCCGGAAGAAGATAGTCCTCTCCGGCGGCACGGGATTCCATCCCCTCAAGGACGGGGAGAGGCGACGTAAGTTCGTTCGGGGCAACACCATATCCGCAGATATAGTCCAGATCAACATCGCCGTCACCTCGTTCGGACCGCGCCCCATCGAAGAGCAGCTAAAACAAGAGGAGACCCAATGAGATCGACCGCCCAGCCCCAGGTGAACATCGGCCTCGTCGGCCACGTGGACCATGGGAAGACCACTCTGACAGAGGCGCTGTCCGGGGTCTGGACGGACACTCATTCCGAGGAGATCAAGAGAGGCATCACAATTAAACTGGGCTATGCGGATGCCGTATTCTACAAATGCCCGAAATGCCCGGAGCCCGAATGCTACTCCGTGGAGGAGACCTGTCCTGTCTGCGGGGATCCGGCGGAATTCAAAAGGGCGGTATCCTTCGTGGATGCTCCTGGACACGAGACGCTCATGGCCACCATGCTTGCGGGCTCCGCTTTGATGAACGGAGCTCTCCTTCTGATAGCAGCGAACGAGAAATGCCCCCAACCTCAGACCAGGGAGCATCTTATGGCCCTGGGTTTCATCGGCATCACGAACATAATAATCGTCCAGACGAAGATAGATATCGTCACAAAGGAGAGGGCTCTGGAGAGCAGAAAGGAGATAGAGAAGTTCGTCAAGGGGACCGTGGCGGAGAACGCGCCGGTCATCCCTGTATCGGCCCATTTCAAGGCCAATCTGGACCTGCTGATCCAGACCATCGAGGATAGGATATCGAGCATAGACACAGACCTCGACCTGCCCAACAGAATGTATATCGCCAGGTCCTTCGATGTGAACAAGCCCGGAACTCCCTTCATGGAGCTGAAAGGCGGTGTTCTCGGCGGTACCCTGGTCCAGGGAACGATCCGGGAGGGGGATCCGATAGAGATAAGGCCGGGGATCAAGGTCGAGGTGAAAGGGACATCGAACTACGAGTTCGTCCCTATCTACACAAAGGCGACCTCCCTGATGTCAGGCGGATGTAAAAGGGACAGTATAACCCCCGGCGGCCTGGCCGCGATAGGAACAGCGCTGGACCCTTTCCTCACAAAATCCGATTCTCTTATTGGGAACGTGCTCGGCAAACCCGGAACGCTTCCTCCCGTGGTTGAGAAACTGCTTCTCAAGACACATCTGATGGATTTCCTGGTCGGAGTGGACGAATCCACAAGGGTGGATAGGATCAAGACCAGCGAAGTGCTCATGCTCAATGTCGGAACCGCCACGACCGTCGGCATCGTAACCTCCGCCCATGACGACGTGGCGGATATGAACCTGAGGATGCCAATATGCGCGGAGAAGGACCAGAGGGCTGCAATAAGCCGCAGAGTAGGGAACAAATTCAGGCTGATAGGGTATGGGATAATACAATGAATCGGCCCTCGAGGGCCTTTGACCACGTTATCCTGGACTCCAACGCTCTCATGTCCCCGTTCCAGTTCGGATACAACCTCGATCTCGAGCTTGCCAGGGTCGCACCCTGGGCAACACCAGTGGTCCCCTCCAGCGTTCTGGCCGAACTCGAAAAGCTCTCTGGCAAGGGCGAGTGGAGGGCCAAGGCAGCGCTTGCCCTGTCCGCCAAATACGAGACGGTGCATGTAAGGGGAAAGGGGGATCCCTCGATAATCGGATTGGCGTCCAACAAGAATTGGATGGTAATGACGAACGACAGAGGTATGAGGGCGATCCTCGCCAGGAAGGGGATCCCGGTCATCCTGGTGAGGGAGAACGGGCATCTGTCCCTGATGGAAGCCTAGACCTCTCCTGTATCGTTCGGCCCGTTGACCCAGGGCCTGTAGCTGTTCGCGCCCGGCTTGGTCGAGGAAGGGGTAAAGGCGGGGTCCCCGTAGATATTGAACATCGCCACTTCCTTCCAGTGGGCTCCCAGCAATCCACCCTGCCATTCGGGATCGTCCAGGTCCTGGATGAAGGGACTGACCCTTTTGCTGTGAATGGGGTTGTTCATGTAGCGGTTCTCGGCCCATCTCAGCGCATGGCCCACCGACCCGTACCTCTCCTCGACGTTAAGTACCCCGTCCCAGAAGAAGGCGAACCAGGCGTCGTTGAGGTCCCATTCGTAGTTATCATCGCTCCATCTGGGGTTTATCACACCCGGAAGCCATTCCTCCGTGCCGGATGTGAGGTCCTGACCGATGTTGGAGAAGCTGACCTCAGTTGCACCGCCGGTGACTATGGCCCCTCCGTGAAGGTAGTTCAGAGCGAAGGCGCGGGTGATGTCTATCGGCTCGGCGGGCTTCCACCACCCCGCGCCGTGGATCTTGGTGTTCATGCAGGCCACGAAGAAACCTATCTGAGGAGGCAGGAACATGTCCCTGACCTCCTCGGCGCGCAGCACGCCGTTCTCGTTCCTGTTTATGACATAAGGGATGTTGTAGAGCGAGGCATATTCTGAACCATGGCCCCTGTAAGCGATGTATCCTGAGGATTCGAGAGCCGGGTTCATGTCGGCGGGGATCGAGGGCTCGACCCCGTCGCCTATCATGATATCCCTGCCCAGGCCCGTCGGGCCGAAGTAGTCGTAGGTCATACCCTCGTCATCGGCGTCCCTGCACCAGAACCTGGCGGGGGTGACCTGACCCCTCTTGTAAGTGATCTCGTATCCGGAGAAGGACGTGCCGTGCTTGCTCCACTCAACATCTCTGGGTCCCGTCGAGAAATCCACCGTGATGGTCGAGGGGAACCTGTCATAGAGGTAGGTCCTGACCATCTGATTGGACATGGCCTGTACGTTGAGATTCACGAGCCTGCCGACCGCTGTGTCCATATAATAGAGGTCGTCCCCCAGGAAACCGTACATCACGTCCGAGCTAACGAGTTGGTCGCCCTCTACATTGTTGGGGTCCGCATTGGTCTGGTCCGGAAGCTGGAACTGCGGAACTGCGGATGCGGAACCTACCAGGGTCACGTATTCTGGCAACCCGTATTCGGAGACAGCTTCCTTCAGGGCAAGATAATACCCGATCGCCCTCTGATTGAGCTCGGGGTCCATGACGCCGATGTCCTCTGTTGAGGGTGTGTACTCGGTCAGCACGTAAGCGTCCCTGTAAGCTGCCACCTCCCCTGCGACCGCGGACAGTTTCTCGATGTGGAACGCGTCATCCTCCTCGAAATATCCCTGGAGGGAGTGCATCGCAGTTGTATTGTGATCGAGAGGATTCACGATCATGACATAATTGAACGGTATGCCGATCCTTCTCATCTCCTCCCAGGCCTGTGACTGTTCATCATATGTCGGGTCCCCTTTCACCATGACTAGATTGAGCCTCTTGGCGATGGGAGCGGCCCAGAGCGCCTCTTCGAACGATGCGACGCTCATCATATTGTCGAAACCCTTGAAACGTGAAAGCGAATACGGGCTCATGCAATAGGTCCCCGCAACGCTGACCTGCTCCAATACCGGCGGGGGGTTCTCAGGATCCGCGGTGAAGAGAAGGATACTGCCTTGGTCCAATCCCAGCTGCTCCATCGTGTGCATCTGGTGATCGTCCAGCATTCCTTCGGATGTCAGTATGAACATCGGGTTGTAGCTGCCGGTCTTGGTCACCGCAAGCGAGGATAACATGGCCGTGAACTGCATTCCGTACTCGTCGCTGGGCTCGTCAACGAGTATCACGTAATCCAGAGGGAGGTCCACTGTCGGTTCGTAATGGATGGGCGCCTCCTTCGAAGGCCACAGAAGGAAAGCGAGAAGAACGGAACCCAAAAGGAGCACGATCACGGCTGCTATGGATATCTTCTTGAGGCGTTCCCTATCCATGCGGGTCTTGGCTTGCATGGGGTATGATATGAGGAGGATTAAAAAAACCTTTGTGGTCATATGTGTCCGGATCTCATCGATACGCCGCTTGGTCGAATAAACTAAATATGTACATGAAGATGCCTATGAACGGGGCAAAAGGCCGGCCAACCTCGGGAGTGATATTCTGGTCGAAAAACAGAAAAGGTCTCAGAACAACAGGATGGTCAAGGAGATCACGCTCCGAACCGAACTATCGGAAGCGGTCACCAACCACATAGAGCCTGAGGTCCTGCTCCCAAGTGTTCTGGACATTCTCATTGACGGTTTCGGAGCGGACGGGGGTGCAATATACTTCAAGGACCGGGATACCGACCGAATAATCGTAAAAGCGACCAAAGGCATCGATCCCTCATATATGAAGAGGTTCCGGGTCATAGAGATGGGTTCACACGTTACCGGCAAAGTGGCCCAGAGCGGTAAAGCGCTCCTCGTAGTCGATTCAAGGTCCGATGACCGGTCCACCAAGGACGTCGTAAGGATGATCCAATACAGGTCCGCCATGGCCGCTCCGGTGACCTCCAAAGACGAGGTGGTGGGGATCATAGCACTTATCAACACGGAACCCGGGGCGTTCAGCGATGAGGACCTGTCCCTCCTCGACTCGGTCGGATCCCACCTTTCACCTGCGATAGTCAACTCCTTCCTCTATCAGGAGATAGCCTCAGAAAGGCAGAAGATCAAGGATATTCTCGAGGGAACGGAGGAGGGTATATTCGAGGCATTATCAAAAAAACCCATACCATATGAGGAGAACGTCACGAAGCTGGTGGCGAATTTCCTTCAGGAAGCGAGATTCACACTGTTGAACCCCAGCTTCGAGAAACAGATCGGAGTATCGGACCTCGCCGGGAGGCCGCTCAAGGATGGATTCCAGGAGGGATCGATCGAGAGATTCCTCCGAAAGGCGGTCCGAAAGGGATTCATGGAGGACGTGGAAAGCCGTACGATCGATGACATGGTCAAGATATTCGAGGTCTCGATAGTTCCGATCTTCCATCCCGACGGGTCCCTGAAGGGGATCCACGGCATACGTAGGGACATAACCAGGAAAAAGGAGATGGAGGAGTCATTGAGAAGAGCAAAGGAGAACACCGAGCTCTATCTGGACATACTTCTTCACGACATCTCGAACATCAATACCGTATCCTCTGGATTCCTGGAGCTCATGCTGATGAGACCGGATCTGACGGAAAGATCGATGTCATACCTGAAATACTGCTCGGAGGCCGTTAAGAGGGCCAGCTCCCTCATAAGCAAGGTCCGGACCCTCTCCTATATCGATATGGACTCACAGGAGCTTTTGAGGTTCGATCTCGTCTCTCTCTTCGATAACGTCCTGGGTTCCCTTAGGGCCGAGCATCCTGACAAGGCGATAAACGTTAAGAGGACAGGTATCAAAGGAAGGGCGGAGATCAATGCGGGTGCGCTGCTCACGGATATGATGAAGCATCTGATAAATAACGCCATAATACACAACCCGAACCCTGAAGTGGACCTGTTCTTCGATCTTAAGGAGCACAGCATCCGGGGGATAGATGGTTATATCATGACCCTTTCCGACAACGGTTCAGGGATCCCGGATATAATGAAGGAGAACGTGTTCATAAGGTCGAAAAGGCAGGATGGCAACCTTCCCGGTTCCGGACTGGGGCTCTCGATAGTCAAAGGAGTTGTGGAGAAATATGGCGGAGAGATATGGGTCGAGGACCGCGTGAAGGGCAATCATTCCCTTGGAAGCAGTTTCAAGATCTTCCTCAAACGCTGAAAGAAAATTCCACCGATACGAAACTGAAATCGCCAAATATAAGTAACCCGAGAGTAGGATGATGATCAGGATGGGATAATGGACAACATCTCTCTTCTGAAAACCCTACACCAGGATGGAGGAAACCCCTCCAGGGATCAGAGCGAATTGAAGAAGGAGCTGTGGCTACGTCGAGAGATAGCCAACGTCCTCCGGTCCACATCCTCGCCAGAGGAATTGATGTACGAGATACTGGCCATTCTCTCGAGGGGTTTCGGGGCCAGCGGTGCTTCGATATATTTCATGGACCGGGAGGGAAAGAACCTCTCCCTGAAAGCATCTTACGGCCTATCCGACGAATACAGGAACAGATACCGGCAGATCGAGGTCGGGACCAATCTAACCGGAAAGGTGGCAAAGACGGGAGAGGGGATGATAATACATGATTCCCAAAAGGAGAACGGTGTGACACCGGATGTCGTCAATATGCTCCATTACCGCAGCGCCATGGTCTCCCCGGTCACATCGGGAAGTGAGGTTATCGGCGTGATCGCCCTCATCAAGGAGGACCCGAATTTCTTTTCCGACAACGATCTTATCATGCTCGAGCTGCTGAGCCTCCATGTGTCCATCCTCATCGTGAACTCACTTCTCCATGAAGACATCCTCCGGGAGAGGACCCGAATGGAGGACATCCTTGACAGGGTTGAGGAAGGGATCTTCGAGGCGGAACTGCCGGAGGGGATCGGACCCGGTAAAAGCCCTTCACAGGATGCCGTGAGTTTGCTCGAAGAGGCCATGATCGTACTTATGAATCCCAGTTTCGGCAGGCATGCGGGCCAGAAAGTCAGTTTAGGCGACCCGATATCAACGGCCTTCGACAGGAAACAGGTCCTGGGCATATTGAAGATGGCCCTCGAGATCGGAGAGGGCAACGGGATCGAGAGGCGCTTCGTCGGAGAGGTCGAGAGGGTGTTCGAGATCACCATGTTGATCTCAACGGAAGCTGGTAGGATCAAAGGCGTCAAGGGCATAAGGCACGATGTCACAGCAAGGGCGAGATCCCAGAGGAGCCTCATGCTGCAGAAGGAGAGGACGGAGCTATACCTGGATATCTTGTTGAACGACGTCGGCTCGATAAATAAGGAACTGATCGGGTTTCTCGAGATGGCCACCACTGCCAGTGAAATATCCGAGATCCAGGGGGATTATCTCAGGAGCACTATAGAAGGGATCAACAAGAGCTCCGAGATCGCCAGGAAGATAGTGGCGATGTCCAAGATCCAGGAGGGCATGCCTCTCTTGAAGGTTGACGATCTCGGCAAGGCTTTGAAGGATGCCAGGGACATCGTGTCCATGGATGGGGCGCATAAGAACAGGGACATACAAATAGAGGTGATCCCGGATAGAATGCCGGTCAAGGTGGACGATCTCATCGTTGAGATGTTCAGATATATATTCTCCTTCGGACCCGTTGATGTGCTGTCCAGGATAGATATCCGAGCAAGGGACTACAGTTATGACAATGTCGAGGGCTTCCTCGTAAGTATCGACATGTCCGATATCATCGTGGACCGTGAGACGAGGGAATCCCTCTCCCGTGCATGGAGCGGGGAAGGAGGCATGGTTCCGAACGATGCTTCCAACCTGCTCATCGCCGGCAACATCGCGAGCAGGTACAACGGGAAGATCTGGATAGAGGACCTCCCCGACCATGTGGGGATCCGGGGCGCGAGGGTGATGCTTTTCTTCCCTGGCGCATATTGAGATGAATAGAACCATTTATGTACAACGTGGAATTTCCCCCCTCACCAATATGCCACCATAGCTTAGCCTGGTTGAGCGGCTGATTCGTAATCAGCAGGTCGGGGGTTCGAATCCCTCTGGTGGCTTCAATTATTTATTAATTAGAACCGCCACCAGAGGGATTCTTCGATCGTTGGAAAATCATCTGTTGATGATTTCCCCGACCTTTGGAACAAACGATACTGCGTCAACGACCTTCGTTCCAAAGGATCCCTCTGGTGGCAAGCTATCAAAGCTTTATCCAATTTATCCAGAGCGATTCGACCCTCCGAGTTCGATCGTTGGAAAATCATCTGTTGATGATTTCCCCGACCTTTGGAACGAACGATACTGCGTCAACGACCTTCGTTCCAAAGGATACCCCTGGTGGCTATTTTTCATCCCTTGGTGATAACTCATTATTCAGGGATGAAAAAGTCGGGAAAATCGACATGGTAGCAATGTCCAATTTCGATTTTCCCAAGACCGGGAAGCCCTGATGTTACGGCATTCAATTAAGCTTCCCGATCAAGCTGATCAAGATAGTTGAAATAATCTTTTTCATCCCTTGGTGATAACTCATTATTCAGGGATGAAAAAGTCGGGAAAATCGACATGGTAGCAATGTCCAATTTCGATTTTCCCAAGACCGGGAAGCCCTGATGTTACGGCATTCAATTGAGCTTCCCGACACAATTTGATTAATAACGCCGCCAGAGTGATCCGACCCTTCGGGTTTTCATTGTATGAACGAAATGTTATTGATCCGATCCGGAGCTTTCAGACTGGATCCCGATAACGATGCGGAAAAATATATCATTCCAGATATCCTCATTCGTTCGATCATATCATGAAGGTACTCGCGGCTGACGACGACCCCCTGACGCTTCGCTTGCTGGGATCCCACCTGAAGAGATGGGGTTACGACACCGTTACCGCAAAGGACGGCCTTGAGGCCCTATCCATAGCCATAGGAGAGGACCCCCCTGAGATAATGCTCCTCGACTGGGAGATGCCGGGTATGGACGGGATAGAGGTATGCGAGCGCCTTAGGGCCGATCCCGACAGGAGGCATGCCTACATTATCATGATAACATCGAGGAGCAAAAAGGACGACATGATCAAGGGATTCTCATCAGGGGTCGACGACTACATCAAAAAACCTGTGGACGCCCAGGAGCTCAGGGCCAGGATAAACGTCGGGGAGAGGATCGTTGGGCTGGAATCCGAATTGAGGAAAAAGGCCTCCGATGCGGACCTGAAGTTCAGGAGCCTGTTCGAGAACTCTCCGGAGGGCATACTGCATCTCGAGGAGGTTCCCGGCCGGATCGATAATACCATAACGGACGTCAACAGCGTCCTTTGCTCGATGCTGGACCGCGACAGGGAAGGGATCGTTGGTTCGAGATTGGAGGACCTCATCCATCCGAACGATCATCTCAAGGTAAGGGCTCTTCTCGAGGGGGATGTTCAAGAGGGTGTTCCCTCAGCGGAGCTGAGGCTTCTAAAAAGTGGAGGGGATCCAATATGGGCGGCGATCCAGTCCCATCCCCTCTCAGGGATCGAAAGCGAGACGGCCCGGGTATGCCTGATACGCGACATCACCTCTATCAAGAAGGAACAGGGAGATATCTTGAAAAAACTGATGAAATACCGCCTTGATGAGGGGAACGTATATCTCGTACTCGAGAGAACGCAGGAGACGGGGAGGGATGCGCTGAACGACGCATTGAAGGCCGGATATGCCGCTACCCTGATCTCGAGAACGCCCGAGAAGGACCTCCGAAAGGCCATCAAGGGGGACATCAAACATTTCTGGATGGCCCAGACCCAGATAGAGGGATCGATAAGAGCGGATCCTGAGGCCATCATCGATACGGTCAAGCGGCAGCCGAACCATGGTGTATTTCACATAGACAGGCTGGACTTCATTCAATCGGCGATCGGCTTTAAGGGGCTTATGGCTCTGATATCCCCCCTCAAGGAGGCAATGGTGCTCAAGGATTCCATAGCCATCGTCACCCTGGACCCGGACACGATCGATGCCAGGGAATGCGCTTTGTTATCGAAGGAATGTTCGGTCCTTGAACCCCTGGTCAGGGCCCGAATAGATGAGGAATTGATGGACATCCTGAAGCTGCTTTATGAAAGGGAGAGGAGATATCTGGAGACATCCCTGTCGAACATGGCCGAAGACCTCAAGATAAGCAGGCCCACTGCGAGAAAGAGGATATCCAGACTGCTCGCCTTCGATTATATCGTTGAGAGGTGGAAGGGCAGGGAGAGGCTCTTGGGCCTGACGGACAGGGGCAGGGCCGTCTTCATTTGAGTCTTTCCATATATTTCCATATTCTTTTCTTAAACGGCATCTATCCGGAAAACCTTTCTCACCCTCATGATAACACGGACGGGTGACGGAAAGCGCGATCGTCTCAAGCAGATCCATAAGAGGTCATCGGAAGAGAGGTACCTCGACATCATCGGGATACTGGGAGATGAGTACAACCTCCGTATACTCGAGGCTGCAAAAAAGGAGCCGATCGCCGTGGAGAGAATGGTGAGGGAATTGAACATACCGGTCATCTCCTGTTACAGAAGGGTGAAGGAATTGATGGAACACGGCTTCCTTGAGGCGAATATCATCCCCGATGAAGAGAGGCAGAAACGAAAGAAGGTGTTCCGCTCCAATCTCGAATCCTACAGGATCCGCTTTGCCAAGGGCCAGCTTCTGACGGAGATCAGATACATCAACAAGGACGCACCCGAGATAATCGGGTCCACCCCGACGTTCTCAACTCTGGGACAGTGAGGAGATATTCGATGATGGTCAAAGGGAGGATTAAGGACCCGTTCTCAAGGACGATCATCATCCTGTCATATGCACAAGGCATGGGGGTTCCCGGCAATGCCCTTTAATACGGAGCGGGCGGCGACCTTCGTCATAATATCCTTGATGCTGTCATCATCGATGATCCTGCTCTCCCACTTTAACAACAACGGATCGGGGTCCGGAAATGTGGATATGATCGCCGCGAGGGACATGTTCATAAGGGGCGATGTGATCGAGATCTCCTCCCGCGTAATGGATGACCGGTTCCAGGTCTATGGGTCCGGTCAATGGAACGACGTATTGATCAAGGGGGTCAATATGGGAAGGACCAGCCCCGGTCATTTCCCGACAACGTCCCCGATCACATACGAGCAGTATAATAGATGGATGGTCCAGATCCGGGACATGAACGCCAACTGCATTAGGGTGTTCGATCCCCACAACCCGGAACTATACAGGGCGATAAATGACATCAATTCAGCGGATGGATATGACATCCTACTCTTCCAGGGGATATGGTTCGATGAAACCTATCTCACACCCACGAGCGAAATATTCGACGATGTCGTCATGAACCACTGTATGGCCAGGATCTCAATGGCGGTGGACATCGTTCATGGTGCCGGTCCCCCGGGTTACGAACACGATGTATCGGCTCACTTGTTGGGGATCATCCTGGGGCTGGAATGGGATCCTCTCCTCGTCGGAGCGACGGATGAGAGATACAAGGGCATGCCCGATCTGGAAGGGGGCTATGTGAGAACGGTAGGAGCCTCGCCTTTCGAGATCTGGCTCGCCTCCCTCATGGATCTCACGATAGATTATCAGGTCTCGAGATACTCTAGGATGACGCCTGTGAGCTTCGTCAACACTCAGTCGCTTGATCCCATAGGACATCCCGGCGAGCCCTATTTCGAGGAAGACGCATATCAGGTCCATCCGGACCATATCGTAGCCCGCGAACGCTTCGGCGCGGGCATTTTCAGCTCCTATCATGTATACCCTTATTATCCCGAGTTCATGAATCTGGACCCGGCCTATGCTAATTACGTGGACGTTGACGGGGAATTGAACAATTTCGCCGGTTACCTGAGGGACCTCGAGCAGGCCCATTCATCCCCGGTGCTAATAGCCGAGTTCGGAGTCCCTTCCTCGCGCGGTATGAGCCATAGAGGCGTCCACGGGATGGACCAGGGGGGCAACACGGAGGGTGAGCAGGGAGAGATCAACGCGAGGATGTTCAGGTCCATAGTCGATGAGGGGCTCTGTGGAGGTATACTCTTCTCCTGGCAGGACGAATGGTTCAAGCTGTCCTGGAACACGAGAGAACGAACGAACGAGGAAAGGTCCGCCTTCTGGTTCGACATGCAGACACCGGAGCAATCCTACGGAATGTTGAGCTTCGAACCATCCGGTCAAAATGCCATTATTGAAGGCATTACTTCTGACCATTCCTTTAAGGAGGTGTTCTCCGGATATGGGATAGAAAAGGGATCGCTGAATTGGATGGGCGCAGCCCACGACGAGAGCGGCCTGTACATCGCCTTGGAATATGAGGATACGTTCGATGACAGAGCGCACTCGGGAATGGGCACTTACATTGCCTTGAAAACGATATCGGGGCATGCCTCACACAATAGGAACACAACGTTCGAACATAAAGGCCTCACGGGGCCTGAGTTCATGATCGAGATCGATCCCTTTGGGTCGGGCCGGGTCCTTATCCTGGGCGGATACGATCCATTCTATCGTGACTTCGGCCATTATCTTCCCGAGGACGAGAGGATAGGATACAGAGCCGATTACCAGCCGATCAGGAGCCTGATATCCCATGGATACAGGCTCAGCGACGGCACGGTCCAGGATCCAGAATGGGTCGATACAGGTGAATTGACTTTGGGAGACATCACCAGGATGAGCGGGGACATCTTCAGCGTTGATGAGGGAAGGACCCTCTTCGTGAGGATCCCTTGGGCCTTGATCGGTTTCAAGGACCCGAGCACAAAGGAGGTCATCGACCATGACGGTGAAAATGGCATTCTCATCCCCGGGATCGGCTTGGAGGCGTTCACATCCTTCGAGGGCAGGATGCATCTGTTCATCGACCCCTCATCCAATATGGACAATGGGTCCGATCCCTCGGTCCTGCAACAGGGAAGTATGGGACTTTTCTACGAATGGGAGGACTGGGACGCACCATCCTGCACTGAAAGATTGAAGGATTCATATCACGTTATAAAGAAGGAGTTTGGAAAATATTGAGGAGATGACAGATGAGGAACAGAATGATCCATCTTATTCCACCGGTTTTGCGAATGGCCGAGAAAGGAATAAATAAGTCCATCAAGAAATAGGAGGCGTTGATCGAATGAGAGTGCTAGTTGCTGAGGACGATCCCATTTCCAGACACATGCTCGAGAGGACGATCCGTTACTGGGGACACGAGGTGATCCCTGTTCCCGATGGAGCCATGGCTTGGATGTTCCTGAACCTCAGAGACCTTCCGGACATCGCCCTTCTGGACTGGGAGATGCCCAAGATAGAGGGCATAGACCTATGCGAGAGGATAAGGGGAAATCCCGAAATGAAGGACCTCTACACGATCATGCTCACCTCAAAAGGAACGGATGAGGATATGCTCCAGGGATATCAGCATGGGGCAGATGATTACGTGTCCAAGCCCATTTCAGCGGACGACCTCAAGGAGAGGCTGGATAGGGCCGTCTCCATAGTCGGCCAGCATATCGGCATCGATAAAAGAAGGGAAGTCAGATTCCAGAACATGAAGGACTTCATGGGGCGAAAGAAGGCGAGTTCCGGCTCACCCCTCCCCGATGGGGCCTCTTGACATGATGTAGGCCAGGAACGAACCGTTCAACAGGGTTAGCTCCTCTCTCAGCTTCGTATAGCAGGCCGGAGCATCCTCGGGCCTGTTCTCCCCTGCGCACCTCTCGAGCGTAAAGGCGGCCTCGAACGCGCGCTTACGCCCGAAATTCCCCACCGAGCCCTTGATCCTGTGAGCTGCCCTTCTCAGTTTTTCCATATCCATCTCCCTCAATGCCGCCTCGATCTGGGAAATGTCCTCATGGTAGGTCTTTATGAACAGCTCTACCATCTCATGGAGAAGTTCCTCGTCGCCGCCCACCTGTTCGAGCGCGGCGGATGGATCGAAGATGTCGGGATGGACCGTGAAGGGATCATCCATCGCATTTCCCCCTGCTTTCATCCATTACCCGATCGATCTCCTTGAACATCTCCTCGAAGTTCAGAGGCTTGGACACGTATCCATCCATACCAGCGTTGAGGCAGTTCTCCTTGTCCCCCTGCATGGCATGCGCGGTCATGGCGATTATGGGTATGGAATGCTCCCTAACGCTCGAGGATGGATCCCTTATGCGGGCGGTGGCCTCGATCCCGTCCATAACGGGCATCTGCACGTCCATCAACACCAGGTCGAAGTCCCCCCTGGACAGAATGTCCACGGCCTCCTCGCCGTTGTTGGCCACCTCCACGACATGGGACCTCTTCCTCAGAAGCGATACGGCAAGCTTCTGGTTTATAGGATGGTCCTCCACGAGAAGTATCCTGTAGCTCTCATCCATCGGGGGGCCGTCGCTCTTTTTGTCCTTGCATGACCTGCGGTAAAGGGATCCCAGCACGTTTAGGAGGTCAAGGTAGTTGATAGGTTTGTTCAGCGTCGCGCTTATAGAGAGCTCCTCCCTGAGGTCCTTTCCGGGATATCCTGTTATGGATGATAGGACAACGACCGGAATCTTCTTCCCCGCCTCGTTCGCCCTCAGCTTGCGCACCAGGGACAAACCGTCCATTTCAGGCATCTGCTGATCCACCAGTAGGACATCGTATCGGCAGCATTCTCCATCCTCCAGTTTGGATAAGGCCTCCGCAGCGCTGTTGGCGAGATCGAAAGCGATCCCCCACCTTCCGATCATGTCTCCGATTATCCTGAGGTTGATCGGGTCGTCGTCCACGACAAGAGCCCTCAACCCTGAGAAATCCGACCCCGAACCTGACCTGTCGCCATCATCTTCGGCGCACTTGGCGAATCGGGCCGTGAAATGGAATGTGGAACCCTTTCCCGGCTCGCTCTCGAGCCAGATCTTACCACCCATGAGCGAGACCAGCCGGGAGCTTATGGTCAGGCCCAACCCGGTGCCGCCGTATTTACGGGTAACTGACGAATCCACCTGGGTGAAGGACTCGAATATCCTCTTCTGGCTCTCCAGAGGGATCCCTATCCCGGAATCCTTGACCATGAAATGTAGCATATCCTCCAAGGGGCCATCCTTCCAGGGCA
>JARVGK010000026.1:19634-43015 GCA_029762535.1 Thermoplasmatota archaeon | reverse complement strand
GTATATGTTGAGGTCTATGTGCAGGCCAGTGTACGATCTTGTGTGTGTGAGATCCGAGGTGCCGTCGGATAAAGATATCAAACCCGTGACCGTCACCGATATCAGCAGCAGCTCGAGAATAATAACAATATTCTTTCGTGCAATGCTATCCTTTTGCATTCTCACACCTCCATCAACCGGGAAGCACCGCCTCTTCCGCCACCCGCCTGCCTCTTGGACTGAAACGTGATGCTTCTTAAAAGTATTTAGATATTTCCCATCTTGGGATAGATCCCTCAGAGAGGGGATCCCCACGAGCCTCGGATCTCGATCCGAACAATATGAGGGGGATCATGATCGGAATAATAATTCATCACGGTGTGGCATAGGAATAGGTATCACTCGATAGATGGTCAACCTTCTATTATCAGAATACCGGATGGATATGAGAAAGGAATTGGTTCACGGAAACATATAATAAGTAAGATCAATCTTACTATAACAAGGTGATAATATGGAAGCCGCAATAATAAGGGTCTCATCCAAAGGCCAGATAGTGATCCCATCAAGCTGGAGGAACCGGCTCGGGATAGATGAAGGGTCCGAGCTTCTCGCCATAGGTGAGGGGGACACGCTAATGTTGAAGTTGATAGAGAAGTCCTCCCTGAAAGAGGAGTTCCTCAGGACTGTCGGTCCGATAAGGAAGAGGATAAAGAACAGCAAGGTCAAGAGAAAGGATGTTCAGGAAGCCATCAGGAAGGCGCGGAAGCAATGATCAGGGTAGTCATCGATACGAACGTGACCGTTTCCGGTTTTCTCTGGAGCGGCAAAGAATCGGATATCATCCTTGCCTGTATCTCGGAAGATGTCAGGAACTTCTGTTCCCTTCCCATGGTGCAAGAACTGGAAAGGGTCCTTGGTTATCATAAGTTCGGATTGCATCCGAACGAGATGAAGATATAGATCCTATCTGTCCTTGAACTCGGGTTTCCTCTTCTCTATGAAGGCCTTCATGCCCTCCTTCTGATCGTATGTCGAGAACGACGAGGAGAAGTACGAGATCTCCAGGTAGTTCGCTGTTGCGAGATCTATGTCCGCGCCCTTGTTAACGAGCGCCTTTATAAACGAGACCTGGATCCCGGACTTCGATGCGATCTTCTCCGCAAGGGCGAAGGCCTCGTCCATGAGATGCTCGGGTTCCACCACCTTGTTTACGAGGCCCAGCTTGTAGGCCTCCTCGGCGGTTATGTTGTCCCCCGTGAGCATCAGCTCCTTCGCCCGCATCCTGCCTATGTGCCTGGTCAATCTCTGGGTACCCCCAAAACCCGGGCTGATCCCCAGGTTGATCTCCGGCTGCCCAAGCTTGGCCTTCGTGGATGCAATGGCGATGTCACAGGCCATCATCATCTCGCATCCGCCGCCCAGAGCGAAACCATTCACCGCCGCTATGAAGGGCACTCTGGAGGCCTCTATCTTGTTCAGAACGTTATGACCGTACTCCGCGAACACCTTCGCCTCCAAAGGCGTCAGCTCGGACATGTGCTTGATGTCCGCACCGGCGATGAACGCCTTCCCCTCGCCGGTTATTATCGCGACCTTTATCGTATGGTCGGTCTCGATATCGGTGATCGCATGCATCAGGTCCCTCAGCGTCTGCTCGTTCAGGGCGTTTAGGGCCTCAGGCCTGTTCATCTTGATGATCGCGATGGGCCCTTTCTTCTCCAGTATCACGTTCTCGTATGTCATCTTCTCACCCCTGGGAATGATCGTAGAAACCTCTGCCCGACTTCCTTCCGAGATAACCGGCCTGCACCATCTTCTTCAGGAGAGGACATGGTCGATACTTGGAGTCGTTGAATCCATCGTAGAGGACGTTCATTATGCTCAGGCACACGTCCAATCCGATGAGATCGGCCAGAGCCAGAGGTCCCATGGGGTGGTTCATCCCCAGCTTCATGACCTCGTCAATGGCCTGAGGCGTCCCCACGCCCTCGTAGAGGCAGAACACGGCCTCGTTGATCATGGGCAACAACACCCTGTTCGATACGAAGCCGGGGCTGTCATTGACCTCTATGGGCACCTTGTCCATCTTCAATGAGATCGCCTTGATGGTCTCCGCCGTCGCATCCGATGTCCTCAACCCCCTGATGACCTCGACGAGCTTCATCATGGGCACCGGGTTCATGAAGTGCATCCCGATGAACCTGTCAGGTCTAGCAGTTGAAGAGGCCAGGTCCGTGATCGGGATCGTCGATGTATTGGAAGCTAGTATGGTCTCAGCCTTGCATATCGCATCCAGTTTTCCGAAGAGTTCCTTTTTAACAGCGGCGTTCTCGATTATCGCCTCTACGATCAGGTCGCAATCGCCCATCAGGGTGAGGTCCTCCGAGGCGACGATCCTAGAGATGACCGCCTCCTTCTCCTCGGGGGTCATCTTGCCCTTCTCCACGCTCTTGTCGAGGAATTTGACGATCCTTCCCATCCCGGACTTGACGTATTCCTCTTTGACATCGTTGAGCACCACGTCAAAGCCCGCCTTCGCTGCAACGAGAGCTATCCCGTGCCCCATCTGCCCGGCGCCTATCACTCCTATCTTCCTAACTTCCATTTGAACATCTCCTTATCTATCTCTCTAGGACCATCGTCACGGCGTTGCCGCCGCCAAGGCATATGGTCGCCATGCCCCTATGCTTCCCATATCGCATCATCTCATGCAGGAGCGATACGAGGATCCTCGATCCGCTGGATCCGATCGGATGCCCGAGCGCGACGGCGCCTCCGTGGACGTTGAACCTCTCTTTGGGTATGTCATAGGCCTTCATCAAAGCGACGGATGCCGAGGAGAACGCCTCGTTATGCTCGAACAGATCGATGTCGTCTATCTTCAGCTCCATCCTTTCTAGGACCTTTTTCACGCCCGGGACCACCGCCTCCATCACGAGCTCGGGCTTTACCCCGGCGGTCCCGTATCCGGCGATCCTTGCGAGCGGCTTCAATCCCATCTCCATGGCACGGTCCTCGCTCATCACGATGACGGCGGATGAACCATCGGATATCTGAGAAGCGTTCCCGGCGGTCACCACCCCTCCTTCCTTGAAGAAGGGCTTGAGCTTCGCCAGTCCTTCCGGTGAAATATCCCGCCTTATGCCCTCGTCCTTCTCGAAGACGATGGGATCCCCCTTCCTCTGGGGGATATGAACGGGGACTATCTCGTCCTTGAACAGACCCTCGTCCGTCGCCCTTGCGGCCTTCCTGTGGCTTCCGAGGGCGAACTCGTCGATCTCCTCCCTGGTCAGGGAGTACTTCTCGGCTATCACCTCGCCGGTCATCCCCATGTGGAAATCGTTGTAGACGTCCCACAGCCCGTCCTTGACCATCCCGTCGATCAACTTCCCGTCGAACAATCGATACCCGAAACGGGCCTTGTCGAGGTAGTACTGGCAGTTGGTCATGCTCTCCATGCCGCCGGCGACAATTATATCGGCGTCACCAAGCTTGATAGCCTGCGAGGCGAGCACCACGGCCTTGAGGGAGGACCCGCACACCTTGTCCACGTGCAGAGCGCCCGCCTCCCAGGGTATCCCGGCGTGATAGGCCGCCTGCCTGGCCACGTTCTGCCCCAATCCACCTGAGACGACGTTGCCCATTATCACCTCCTCTATGCCTGCCGGATCGAGCCCGATGCTATCCATGGCTGCCTTAATCGCTATGCCCCCCAGCTTCGGCGCGGAAAGCTCGCTCAGCGCGCCAGAGAACTTTCCCTGGGCGGTCCTTACGGCGGATACTATTACAGGTTGTCTCATCAGTTTACGCTCCTTGTCCCATAGGGTCGGGGGTGAAGCGTTATAAGGCATAAAAATCCTTGGCATCCGACCGTAAGCGTTTCTTTCCCTGAGCGCGACCATGCACGCTTTGGAAAATACCTGCAAGGGGCAAATTTCAGAAAACTTTATAATCTCATAGGCGTATGTTTTCCAGGGGTGAAGACCACGTCCACCATGATACGCAGCGATAACAGCCTCTTCTGTCTCCAGAGGGCATGCTATCTCGTCAGCACCGACTACAGGGACTCGAAAGGCCTCATCGAGGATGAATACCTCAGGGACATCTTCGACTGATCGCGAATCATCTCTCGTTGATCCTTCGTCCGGAGGGGGTCGATTAACTTCTAAGGATTACGACAGCGTCGTGATAGGTGCCGGGCCGTCCGGATCCATGGCGGGGCGTGTGATCGCATCCAAAGGCTTCAAGACCCTTGTCATCGAAGCCCGAAAAGAGATCGGAAGGCCCGTCCAGTGCGCGGAAGCGATCTCGGACAGATGCCTTGAGGCCTCGGGATCGGGTAAGGGCCCCCATCTTCTGAACCGGATCAACGAATGTTCGATCATGTCCCCCTCGGGGGACGAGCTCAGGTTCAATTCCAGGGGCTGGTGCCTTGACCGACCCGTGTTCGAGGAGATGATGGTCGAAATGGCCAAAGGCTCGGGAGCCCAGGTCCGCACAGGATGCCGCGTCTCGGACGTCCGCAGGACCTCCGTGGGTTTTACGGTCTTCGCGGACGGGGAGAAGATACGCTCCCGCACGATCGTCCTGGCCTGTGGCCCGACATCGAGGCTGCCCGAACGTATAGGGCTGACATTGAACGAAACGTTCTTCCGGGGCCTGAACGTAAAGATAAAGAAAAAGGACCGATCGGATAAGCTGATCTTCATCGTGGACGGATCGTTCAAGGGAGGATATGGATGGTATTTCCCCCGCGGAGAGGAGGTGAATGTGGGTTATTGCGGAGGTGCTAACGTAATGGATGGATTCAAAAGGACCCTCTCCCGGAATAGGATCAAGGAAAGCGAGATCTCCTCCTATCAGGGCGGGGTCATACCCGTTGGGGGGCCGCTCAAGCCCTTTCACATCCCCGGAGCGATTCTTGTGGGGGATGCGGGAGGCTTCTCCCACCCGGTATCGAAGGGCGGCATACACGGGGGTATGATCTCAGGCAGGGAGGGTGCATTAGGTATCGTAGATCTCCTATCGGATGACGAGAAGGGGCTGGAGAAGGCCGCCATGAGGATGATAGGGCATCCGGCGTTCGAGGAGACCAACCTCAAGAGGGCGGCCCTTCTGGGATCGTTGAGCAATGAACAATTGGATTCGATCACGTGGATCGCCGGAGGTAGGCCCGTCAGGGAGGTGGGCCGGTTCAGGTTCCTTCTAAAGGCCCTGTCAAAACCCGTTCTGTATCCTATCATATCACGTTCGGGAATGCTTCTGAAGAAAAGGGTCCAGTGGGCCATGGACTCATGGTAGTTCCCTCAATGCCCTCTCCAAGGCCCCGTAGAGGTGGAAAGTGCCGCAGGCCAGCCCCACCTCTTCCTTCTTTATTCCCGATATCCAGTTAAATATCGCCTTTTCCATATCAGATATCACATGGATCGGGAAATCCTCTCTCAATGAGGCCGCGGATGCCAGAAGGTCCTCCATTTTCATCCCCCTCTCCATGCTGGCGACCGTGAGGGTGAGCGGTCCAATGAGGCCTCTGAAGTTCGAGATATAGGAGATCGCGTCCTTGTCCGCCATCATGGAGAGCAGCATGTTGGCTTTGCGCCCGGGAAAAACCTCCCGGAAGGTCTCCGCCGTCCACGAGCCGGCCTCGGCGTTATGCCCCACGTCCATGATGATGACAGGGTCCTCCTTCCTCATCAACTCGAATCTGCCCCTGATCCTGGCATGGGCCAGCCCTCTGGCCATATTCGCTCTTGCCCTTTCGATGCCCCACTCCCGAACGACAGGGGTCGGGTCATCATCCACTAATGATGAGATGCCGCTCATGTCCTCCTCGGAAAGCGATCCCATGCCAAGGGCCAAAGGAAGAACGATCGATGCCAGGCATGCGGCCGCGGCGGCATTGGCCATCTGGTACCTTCCGATGCCCCTCAGATGGTATTCCCCGGGCACCAGTTCGTCCACGAGCTTCATTATGGAAAGTCCCATTATAGGGTCCTCAGGACGCATGACCTTCAGCTCGCCCACGGTTCCATCCAGGCCCGTTCTCGCGTCGAACGTGGCGACCCTCCAGTCGGGAAGGAGGGACCCCTCCAGTATCTCCCTCACTGCTATATGGCTCCCTTCCTCGGATACGGCGACGACCGGGCTCCCGTTCTGCGCACAGATGTCCACAAGGGCCTTGGTGACCTTCATGGCCTCCTCTCCCGATCCTGAAAGTGGGCCGAGGACCAGAGTGGTCGAGGGTTTGATTATCCCGCCCTTCTCACGGGATATGGACCTCACATCCTCTCCCAGGACCTGGACGTGGTCCAGGGAGATCGATGTGATCGCGCAAGCTGCCGGCGAGAGAACGTTCGTGGCGTCCAGCTTCCCCCCCAGACCGACCTCGGATATCAGGACGTCCACGGAGCGGTCCCTAGCCATCTCGAAGGCCGACGCGGTCAGAACCTCGAAATAGGTGGGCATGTCCTCGGGATCAGTGATGGACCCGGCGACCTTGCGGACCCTTCCGATGTATCCGTCAAGGACATCCTCGGATATCTCCCTCCCGTCTAGGAGGAACCTCTCGGTCGGTGAGACGAGGTGGGGGGAGGTGTAAACCAAGGTGCTGAAGCCCATGGCGTTCAATATCGAACCGAGGAAATTGCACGTGGAACCCTTCCCGTTGGTGCCGCCGACCAATACAGAGGGCACGTGTGATTCCGGGGATCCAAGGTCCCTTAACAGCCTTCGGATCCTCGACAGACCCGGCCTCATCCTGAACATCCCTAGCGATCCCAGGTATGCGAGGTTGTCCATGGGAGATGATGGCATATTGGGTAAATAAACGATGACCCTGTGAAGGATATATTAAGAATGGAGCGAATTCGCCCCCATGAAGGAGATGGCCGTCAAGAGGAGGTCGAGGCTGCGCTCAAAGGACGCCCGTGAGGTGCTGGCATGGATCTCGGAGTGTTTCGATCTGGACCTGGGCATGTCCGAGGACATGGAAGCGGGATTCATAGAGGACGGGAAGGCCTATCTGATAGGGGGCAAGGTGATAGCACTGGAGATCGGGGGATCCCTGATGCCTACGATACACGGGCTCATGGCCCATTCCCCGAAGAAGGGATGGGTGACCGTCGATATGGGAGCGGTGAGGTTCCTCGCTAACGGAGCAGATGTGATGGCCCCGGGCATCATCGATGCGGACCCGCGCATAGAGAAAGGTGATATGGTATGGGTCCGCGATCAGAAGAACCTCAGGCCGCTCTGTGTGGGCAGGGCGATCATGGACGGGCCCGAGATGGTCTCATCGAAAGCGGGCAAGGCGATCGAGACCCTGCACTACGTCGGCGACCCGATCTTCAACATACAGTACTGAGGTTCCCGACCGATATCTTAATTCATCCGGCTGTCATTCGGTATTCGATGACCATGACGGGAACGGACGAGACCAGAAGGATGCCCCAGTTCGAGGAGATCCTATCCAACAGGGCCAAGGCCATGAAGGCCTCGGAGATAAGGGAGCTCCTAAAGCTCACCCAGAGGCCAGAGATCATATCCTTTGCGGGGGGATTGCCGAACCCTGAGGCCTTTCCCGTCGAGAGGGTACAGGAGATAATCACGGACCTATTGAAGACCAACCCTGGCAGGATACTTCAGTACGGTTCCACCGAAGGGGTCCTCGAGCTGAGAGAGGAGATCGCCTCCAGGCTCAAGCGCATCTGGGGCATGGAAGGGGACCCTGACAACATCATCATCACGGTAGGTTCACAGCAGGGGCTCGACCTGCTGGGAAAGATATTCATCGGCTCGACCTCGACCATAATAATGGAAGCCCCCACATATCTCGGGGCCCTGAACGCGTTCAGGGTCTACGATCCGACGATCGTCTCCGTCCCTCTGGACGATAACGGGTTGGAAATGGACGCTCTCGAGGACAAGCTCAAGGCGCTGAAGGACCACGGAGCGAACCTGAAGTTCCTGTACACGGTACCCACCTTCCATAATCCTGCAGGAGTGTGCATGTCGGGTACCAGAAGGAGGAGGCTAATCGACCTCGCCCATGAGTATGACCTCCTTATCGTCGAGGACGATCCCTACGGCGAGCTGAGGTATACCGGCGACGCGCTTCCGACGCTCGCATCCATGGACAGGGAGGACCGGGTGATATATCTCGGTACTTTCTCCAAGACCCTGGTGCCGGGTTTCAGGATCGCATGGACGTTCGGGCCCAAGCCGGTGGTCCAGAAGATGGTGATCGCCAAACAGGCCGTGGACCTTTGCGCCCCTCCCTTCACGCAGCACATTGCGATGGAATACTTGCGAAGGGGCCACATAGACGATCATATCGTCAAGATCATCGAGCTCTACGGCAGGAAGCAGAGGATCATGCTATCGTCCATGGAGAAGTACATGCCCCGGGAATATATTTCGTGGACAAAGCCGGAAGGGGGCATGTTCCTATGGGCCAGGCTCAGTGAGGGGATCGACACCTCCAAGATGCTCAATGACGCGATCGGAAAGAACGTCGCCTACGTAACAGGCAGCTCGTTCTTCGCCGACGGATCTGGAAGGAACTGCATGAGGATCAATTTTACCCACGCCTCGGATGAGAGGATAGTAGAAGGGGTCCAAAGGCTTGCGGGAGTGATAGAGGAATGGGGAAAAAATATCGAAAAGGAAGGGTCCAAGGACGAACCGGAGGTAATAACCGGGGTCTGAAACAAGGGGCATGATTTTTAATATACATTCCACTTTAACAGTTCAGAGCGAACAGTGGGGTATCAACATGGACGAGGAAAAAAAGGATGAGGGAACGCAGTGGGATCCCGAGGAGAAGGAAGAGGGATCCGAAACCAAGCCCGCCGAGGCCCCGGAGGCGCCACCCGTTGAGGATGAGGTTACGGAAGAGGCAGAAGAGGGACCCGAGGAGGCTGAGGATGACGAGGAGAAAGAGGAGTCGCCTTCCGATAAGCCCAAAGGGGCATCCCTTGCGATGATCTCCTTCGTTCTGGGTCTTATCGCCACGGGAGCGGGAGTTCTGATATTCCTCTTCAGGATCCTTGCCGTCTTCCTTAAGAACGTCTGCTTCGGGTTTTGCCTTACAGGACCCGGAGCCTGCCTGTCGGGTCTGGTCGGCGGGCTGTCCATGATCGCTGCGATAATCATAGGCATAATCGCACTCGTCATGGGAGCTGGAGGAAAGAAGCTCTACGCCATCCTGGGCATCGTCCTGGGCTGCTGTTTCGTCGTCATATCCATCATAGGCGTCATCATAGCATTGGTCCTGAACATATTCATATAGTATGAACGAAAGGATGAGATGGATCGATCCGACGAGAGAGCTTATGTTCGAACGGCGAGATTAGATATATATGCCATCAGCATCTTGGATGCTTCCTGAAAGGCCTGGACAGGGTGTTCCATGACATACGAAAGAAGGGATCGTCCGATGTATCGCCAGAGACCGCCCTACGGTGGACGAGGCCGGGAGGGGATCGAAAGGGATCGTTCCAGGCTCCCGCCTCGGGACATGATCCCACACCGAGGCCGGACCGATCCAAGAAGGCCCCCCTTCCCCCGGCGAGGGACGATTACGGTCGAGGAGCCCACGCTTTCGCTGATGGAGAGGATACTCTCCCCGGGGATCTCATCGAAGATCACGGTGTATTCCGGGGTGGTATCCCTTTCCATAGCGGTCCTATACATCCTTCTGAAGAGCATGTTCGATGGCGATCTCCTCTCCCTCCTCATGGTCCCACCATATTTTCTCGGGTGGCTTTGCGTCCTTTCCGCCGTGGCATTCGCCGTCGTCGTCCTTGTGAAAGGTGATGAGGAGCAGCACAACGCCTCCTATCTGGGCATGGGTCTGGCGGTGGGATCCGTCATCCTCCTCGTCTCAGGGGCGATCCTCTTCCCATTGTAAGGCCATTAGTAACCTTTTTATCAATAGCGAACGATACCACTTCAGCAGTGGGGGAATAAAATGGCAAAAGGAGATGGAGTAGCTACATGGTCTTTGGTGTGCGGAATCATAGCGATCGTGCTGGGATTGATCGGCGGAGGTGTCCGTTTCATTCCGGTCGTAGGGATATGTGCCTGTTTCATATCACCGTTCGCTTTTATCCTAGCTTGTACGGCGATAATCCTCGGAATAATCGGCCTCGTATCAGGGAACAAATCTGCCAAGACCAAGTCCATAGTTGGGATCGTCCTTGGGGTATGTTACTTCTTCCTGGGGATCACTCTGTTCGTGTTGGGTCTTGTCTTCGCCACAGCGATAGGTGGCCTGGGATCCCTGGGTGATATAATCATACTGTGATGATCGACAGGATTGGTTATCGTCAACATTTGCAGCGCCTTACAAAATATATATATGGCCCGTTCAATTACCTCCAAAGGAACGTATAACGGAGATATCGAGTATGTCCTGGACCCTGCAGCAGATCAGAGAGTTGAAAGTGGGTAGGTACATGGTCATCGACGATGAGCCGTGCAAGATCCTGGAGCTAACCACTTCCAAGCCCGGGAAGCACGGCGAGGCCAAGGCCCGTATAGTCGCCGTCGGGATCTTCGACGGCGGGAAGAGGTCCGTGGTATTTCCCGTCACGCACAAGGTCCAGGTCCCCATCATCGACAAGCGCAACGCCCAGGTGGTTTCGATCCAGGGCGGAGAAGTGCAGCTTATGGATATGGAGACCTTCGAGATGTTCAACCTGCACATAGAGGATGAATACAAGGACAAGCTCGAGCCCGGCCAGGAGGTCCAGTACCAGGACGCGCTCGGGCGAAGGATGATCGTCAGGGCGTGATGAGGCCCCATGTTCAATAATAAGATCAAGCTGACCAGGGCCGCGGACCCGGTCTTCGCCGACTGCAACGCATCCTTCGACGATTCCAGATACGTGATCTTCGGCGTTCCGTACGACGCGACGGTATCCCATATCTCAGGAGCCTCGGAAGGGCCCCCGGCGATACGCAGGGAGACTTACAATTTCGAGACCTTCCTCCTCGACCTCGAGGTCGAGCTCGAAGAGATCCCGATGAACGATGCCGGGGACATCAATTTGAGTAACACCCTCGAGGGTCAGGCGGACATGCTGAGCTCGGTATTCGACCTCGAGCGAAGGATCCTTAGGATGGGGAAGTTCCCTCTCATGATGGGAGGGGAGCATTCGATAACCGAGGGGGCCGTCGATGCTTTCATGGACGTTTACGGCCCGAAGGGAGGCGTCGTCATCGTCGTGGACGCCCACCTGGATTTCAGAGAGCAGTATCTGGAGAATCCCCACTCCCACGCCTGCGTCACCAGGAGGATATTCGAGAAATATGGTCGAAAATCGGTATGCGTGATCGGGGCCAGGTCAGGATGCAGGGAGGAGTTCGAGCAGGCCAGGGACGAGGGTTTGATGTATTTCACCTCACAACACGTGCATTCCAGAGGGATCCTCGAGATCATGGACGCCTGGGACACCGCCATCAATCTTAGGGACCGGCCGATCTACCTGAGCATGGACATCGACGGGATCGACCCCGCATACGCTCCGGGATCGGGGACGCTCGAACCATGGGGGATCACGCCCTGGGACGTTCTAAGGCTCATGGAGGAGCTCAGGCACAACGTGTTCGCCATGGACGTCATGGAGATCACGCCGTCCATGGACCAGTTCGTCACCCCGGGTCTGGGTGGCAAATTGATCAGGCAGATGATAGGCCTCAAGGAACTGGTGGACCATCACCCCACATGGATGGAGAAGGTCTGATTATATTCGCAGACCCCCCTATTCCTAGCTTAAATAGCAATTATCGTAATGGCTCAGCGGATGGGATCGGAATTCGAGCGGGAGCTCAAGCGGATAATGGGGGGCGACCTCGAGGTCCTTGTCAGGATGAAGAAGAGATGCGACTCCTTCCAGATGTCCGGATACGATGTGCCCGAAAGGTATCCGTTCATGGTGATACGGGGAGCCGGTTCGTTCGGGACGGACCTGGTCGTTCTCAGGGGCGAGTTCTCCTTTCCCATAGAGGTCAAATCCTCCAAGGACCCGAAGATGTACATGAGCAAGCCCTATCTAAGGGACCAGCTCTCGTCGTTCACCCGCGAATGCGAGCGATCCAACACCTTTCCCGTGTACGCTTTCCGGCTGAAGAAGGCCAAGGGGGACCCATGGAGGGTCTTCACCGTCCGGGTAAAGAACCTGAAATACTTCTCCAGGACCCTGAACGCGAAGATACCTCCTCTGAGGATGACCGAGGGGGGCAACTTCGTGATGGACTGGAAGGAGGGCATGCCCCTGTCATCTTTCCTGAGGGAGCTAGGAACCCTGCTGGACATAATAGGCCTGCGCTGGTCGGAGACCAGCAAGGTTATCTATGAACGAGAGTAATTCCCCTTCAGGTGTCCCGCCAATGACCCGATGCGCATCGGTCCTCGTCATCTGTGCCTTAATGATGGTCCCGAATATTTGGGGAGCTATCGGGATCGAACCGGCCGAAGATACGAGCCCCATAATCATGGCGGACCGGTCCGGGAACGTCTCATCCGGGGGGCTATACGGAGGCGTTGTGACATATGATGATGTTGCGCTCCTGGTAAACGACAACTCCCCTGTATCCCTCGAGATCGGGACGTATTTCGCCCTGAAGAGGGGGATCCCGCCCCTAAGGGTCATCAACCTCTCGGTCCCGGCGAGGGAGACGATAAATTCGGGAGAGTTCGACGAGCTCGCCAGGCAGGTTAAGGAGAACCTCTCCCAAAGGGGGCTGACCGACAGCATCGATTATCTGGTGACAACGAAGGGCGTGCCTCTCAGAGTTTCAGGGAGCCAGATGAGGATGGCCTCGGTGGATTCGGAGCTCATGCTCCTTGACGGGCCATACGAGAACAGGATACACGGCAATTACTGGATGACGAACCCATATTTCGACAAGTTCGATACGTTCAGCAGGGAGAAGTACGGTATCCGCCTGGTCACGAGACTCACGGGTTACACGAAGGAGGAGGCGATGAACCTTCTGGACCTCGCCGATGGCTCCCTCGGTCAGAGGGGGCGCGCGCTCCTCGACATGGACCCGGGCAAGGACGGTAATGCGGGCTATAAGATCGCGAACGACTGGATGAGGAACGCCCACTACTGGCTAACGAACAACGGATACGAGTCCCTTCTCGACGAGAACGGAACGTTCCGCACATCCTGGACGAACACCTCGGCCTATTACTCGTGGGGAAGCAACGATGGGAACTGGAACATGGGGCTGATCCGAAACGGTGGATTCGAGTCCGGGACAGGATCTTCCCCCTCCGATTGGACCCTCTACAACGGGAGTAAGGCCGAAAGGACACAGGAAGCAAGATATGAAGGTTCCTGGTCCTTGAAGCTTGTGGACTCCCTCGCTGTCCAGACCTATGAGGTCGATTACCCGGGACACCGTTTCATCCTAAACGGTAGAGCGGCTTTCAACTATGGTGATGGATTCGTTCGGGTCATCGTCAAGGGTTTGGACATAAATGGGAACGTTACCTATTACAAGGAGATCTACAACCGAACCTATCCTGGGGAGTTTAGGGACTTCCAAGGCGTCATCGAGAACGGATCGGGGGTCGTCAGGCTCGAGATACGCCTGGAATCCCTGGGGGATGTAGTAGGATATTTCGATTCAATTAACCTCAGGGTCATAAGGCCCCACAATCAGTGGGTCCCGGGGGCCATAGCGGAGACGTGCGTGTCCACGGGGGGTCGTTCGATGACCTACGGCACGACGTACGGTCAGTCCCTCGTGGCGGACCTCATCCGCGACGGCGTCACCGGGGTCAAGGGCTACACATGGGAGCCATATCTCTCCGCCGTATCCCATGCCGACATTCTCTTCCCCGCATACTATCAGGGGTACAACCTCGCGGAATCCTTCTGGATGGGATCCGAATACGGTTCATGGATGGGGACGGTCATCGGGGATCCGAAATGCGCCCCCTACATCAATGTGCGTCCCGACATGGGTTTCAACGGCACTTCCCCGATATCCGCTAAGGTGGACGATGAGGGTTCTCCCTACATCGAACTCGAGCTATTCAATAAAGGCCTCTCCCCCGTCAAGAACGGGCTAGTCGAGCTGTTCATGGACGGGATATTGGTGGATTCCATGAGGATCGATATCGCTCCCGGGTCCTCCCTGTCCTTGGAATACGGTTTTTCCCGTATAGGACCGCACATGCAGGGTGTCCACGATCTCGAAGCGGTCCTGAACTCGGACGCCTCGTTCCTGGAGTACGATCCCAACAACAACTTCCACACTAGCAGGGTGAGGGTGAACACTATCCCTTCGGTCTCCATCATCACCGACAGGGTCGATGTGTACAGGACCGGGAGCGTCATATTCGACGTCACGGTTATGGATCCCGACGGGGATATGGAGAATGGGTCATTGGCATTGGATATCGGTTCCCCGCCCCAGGAGATCCCTGACGCCGAGCTGATCGAGGCCGTTCACAGGGGCAACGTCTCATCATTCCGATACGAGCTGATCGTTCCGTATGATGCAATGACGGGTCTCTACACTGTCAAAGCGACCTACACCGACCCGCAGGGATCGAGGGCCAGCGGTCTGCTGGATGGCGGCTCCTTCAGGGTGCTCAACGCTTTGCCGACCCTTCTAGGCTTCCTCAACGTCACGGAGGTCAACCGAGGGACGCCCTTCTCCATCGACCTAGCATGGTACGATCCGGACACCCCCGACGGGAACCTCACCGTCAAGACGACCCTGATAGGGTCCACCCAGCGCAGGATACATCTCGAGAGCCCGATGAGAACGTCCAACAACACGGGATCATACACGATATACATACCAGTGGAGTATCCCTCGCAGACCTGGAACATATCCTCGGAGGCGGTGGACGCGGATGGGGCCGTCGGTACATGGTACAGCGAGATAAGGACGGTCAACGGAGCCCCGTTCATCTCCATTATAACCTCTCCACCCTTCGAGGTCACAAGGCTGGACGTGCTGAACATATCATTCACGTACAACGATCCGGAGGGCCTGCAGCCCGAGGACCTCAACCTTGAGGTGATCGAGATCTCCGAGGATGACATTACCGCCGCACTGCTCTCGGACCGCCCCCGACCTGTCTCCGGATCGGAGTACGCCTCCTCTCTCAACTGCCGATACCTTCCGGTGGGGACGTATTCCATCGTCATCACGGCAAAGGATGACGAGAACGCCGTCGATCGCATGGAACTCCACGATGCATTGAAGGTCGTCAATATCCCAGCATCGATTTTAAACCTGACCGTAGCGCATTCGTCCTATCCCAGCGGCGTCATTTTCAGAGGGTCCTACGTCACGGTCACGGTGGAGGCGGTGGATCCCGACGATGCCGGTTTCGGACCCCGCCTCACAGGTCACGTCGAGGCGGAGGGATTTGCCTCCCGCGAGTTCCAGATGGAGAAAAAGGGGGGCAACATCTACTCCGGCAGGATAGCGACGGGGAATGACTGGCCCGTGGGACCGTACTCGATCCGGATCGAGGCCATCGACGACATGCTCGAGCTGACCACGATGGTATCGGAGGCGGCCTTCCGTCTGGATGCCCGGATGCCGGAGCCGCTCGCATCGAGCCTCATGATATATCCGAACGGGTCGTACATCGCATCCGCGGAGTTCGGCCTCGTATCGGGGGGTTCACGGATCGTCGAGGCCTATCTCGATATGATCGATGCCGAAGGCAGGGAGTTCAGGATAGAGCTCGAGGAGGGCCCGACCAATTCCGTTTGGACCGCATCGGGCATAACGAATATCAAACCCGTCAATGCGACCTTGACGATGATCGACCATCTGGGTCGGATGGCGACCTACGAGGATCTGACGGTCATCGATGCGGTCGTGCTCCCCTCGATAGAGGTCCCGAAAAAGGAGAACTGGGGTTCGCTCCTCATTTCAATGGCCCTGCTCCTGGTCGGTATCATCTTATTGATAGCCCTGCTCCTGATCATGTATTTCAGGCGGGGGAAGCGTATGAGGCCGGCTCCGCCGGCGGTCGGTCCATTCGACCATCGCATCCCCCCTCCATTCTCCGGTGGGAACGGCACGGAAGCGCTGCCGAAAGCGTCCGAACTGTCGGACGGGACCATCTACCATCCGCCCGCGAGGAGGGCCGATCCCGTCTCCCAGACAATACCTGTCATGGGAGAGATGGTCCCTGAAGGGTCCGAGCCGTCCGCCGGGGATGAGGTTGCTCCCTACATTGTCGATGCATCTCACGACGGGGAAGGGATTAATAGGGACGACAATATAGCTCCTCCCGAAGAACATGTTCCAGATACCGACCATCATGACCTCCCAGGAGATTCTGGACAAGGCGAATCGGAGATCGATGAAGGTCCAGGTCTCCGATCCTGATTACAGGTTCAGGATGCAGAAGCTCAACCTCTCCAAGGTGGACAGCTTCTCCTCGGTCATAGACAGCACCCTCGAAGGCTATGTGAAGGCCTTCCCCAGCTTCGGGAACATTCCTCCTTTCTACATGGCCCTGATAGACCTGCTCTACCCGATAGACGACATCAGAAGGATACTCGGAAGGATCGACGGCGCCAGAAAACAGATCGTTGTCATAGCGGGGAAGACAAAGCGTCAGATAACCAGGACGGCGAAGACCCCCTACATGGACATGAAGAGGGCGGAGGCCTACGGGAGGATATCCTCCATAGTCAATGCCCTGGACGAGGACCTCAGAACCCTCTCCCGCGTCAGGGACGGTTTCAAGCGGCTGCCCTCGATCCCCACGAGCCTGCCCACCGTTGTCATAGCCGGATACCCCAGCGTGGGCAAGTCCCAGTTGATAAGGGCCATCTCCACCGCCAAACCGGAGGTCGCCCCCTACCCATTCACCACTCACGATCTGATCGTAGGATATTTCACCAGAGGGCGCGCGAAATACCAGTTGGTCGATACGCCAGGCCTCCTGGATCGAACCTTCGAGGAGAGGAACATCATAGAGAAACAGTCGATCCTGGCCCTTTCCCTTCTATCCGACCTCTGCATATACATGTTGGATCCAACAGGCCACTGCGGTTTTCCGTTGGAACCTCAGCTGAAACTGCTCGACAGCCTCGTTCGCAATCTCGAGGACATGAGGTTCATAATATGCGTGAACAAGATGGACCTTGGTCAGCCGGACCTTTCATCCATCGATGAGGCCGTATCCCGATACGGGGACCGCGTAGTGGAGTATATCACCCTCTCGGCGCTGGAGGGCGAGGGTCTCGAGGACGTACTTGAGGCCATGGTACTGAACAGCGGTCTGCCGGAGGTATCGTTCGAGCTCGATCCCGCGGAAAAATGAGCTTGAACAGGCCTTTTTCACCATCTCCGATGAACAAATATTAATACGTGACATCCATTATTCGGTCGTTCTAACAGAACGGAGGGAAAAGAATGAAGGAAGTAGAGTTCTTCGACGTAAAGGCCAAGACCAAGTTCAAGACCACCAAGTACGACATCAGGGAAAAGAGCGGAAGGTTCTTCGCGGTCGCAAAATCCCCGACGGGAAAGCACGAGTGCTGGAAGATCCTATCTGCGAAGCAGGCCGCCGAGTTGAAGAAATAGAGCGGTCCTTTTTTTCCGGTCGATACCGGATTTTTTTTTTCTTTTTTAAATACGGTAGCGAAGCGGGCGAGCCATCGTTTCGATGGATGCTCCGCAAGTTTTAAGTATCGATCCAGGGGTGAAAAACTTCAGATGGACCGAAGATCGACCTACATGGCAATCATCGTAGCTACACTGGCCTTGGCGATGTTGGGAGCCGTATCCACCGCCTTCCTGGCATTCTATAGCCCCTCTTCCTCAGAAGGCGCTCTTGATCTCAGGGGGGCCGACGATGGCATGGAGAAAGATCTCGGCGGGGAACCGGCCCCTGCCATGGACGATAACCCCAACGGGACGGATAGGACCTCTGAAGGCGAAGTTGCATACGAGAATCCCCCATCCCAAAACGATAGCTATAATGAGGATCCCTTTCACTTGAAGATAATTCCATATATAGCGGTCGCTACACTGGTCGCATGCCTTCTGTTCATCGGGGTGACGGGGAGGGCATATATGGAATCGTCCAGGCACGAGAACATGGTCCGCAACGATCTAATGGACCTCATATCCGTCAATCCCGGCATAAACCTGACCGGTATAAGGAACGAGCTGCAGCTCTCTCAGGGCGCGGTATCCTATCATCTCAGGAGGCTGGAGAAGAGGGGCAACATCTACTCCCACAAAGGCCTCAAGGAGAGAAGGTACTATCCGGCGGGAATGGGATACAAAAGAGTGGAGGACCAGTCCGCCCAGGACGAGGTCCGGTCGGTGATATCCAATCCCACCGCAGGCCGTATTCTGGCCCTCCTCGAGACGGGCCCTGCCGCCCAGAGCGATGTCGTAAATGAGGTCGGGATCTCAGCCTCCACCGTCCACTGGCATATGGACCGTCTTGAAAAGCTCGGTCTGGTCGAGAAGCGAAAGGACGGCAGGAACGTGACATACGTCCTGAAAATGGGATCCGAGGACACCTGAGACTCTTTTCGACAACCGTTCCGAAAGGTTAAATATACATCAACTTTCTCCAACGAGCGGTGTCGGTTTGACGGTGATCGTTCAGAACTCCCTTGATGTGATCATAGCCCTGGACAACGTTGACGATCTGAACGGGGAGGAGATATTCGCGCTGGCGGATGCCCTCGACGGATACGAGGTGGACAGGGGTATCGAGGAGCAGATCGTCGTAGATATCGTGGAGATAAGCTCCGCCGGGGTATTCGCGGTCCATATCATTCCCAAGCAGATGATGACCTACAATGACATCATGGAGCATATCGATCAGATGGTAGGCGCAGCCCTGAAGAGGGACGATATCTCGTCAAAGTCCTATTCTGTGAAGAAGGTCCTGTTCCGGACCAAGGAGCCCGGAAAGCCCTCCGAGACGGTGTCTGACATCGAGGAGATCAAGCAGAAGGTCGATACCCTCTGGAAGGATTACAGAAAAGAGGATATGCGATCCTACGTATGATGATGACCTTGACGGAAGAACCCCAAATATCATACAGGATCGAGATAGTTGACGGCCCATCGAGGTTGGGCTCCATAGAGATGAGCGGTGAGAGGATCCCGCTCCCGCTTCTGATCGATATCAATATCTCCCTAGAGGGAACGATACCAGGTGTTGAGCTTGTTGCGCTCGGGGATGGTTGGTCGGAAAAAAAGCTCGATATCGTCAGGGATAGGAACGCATCCGGTCCATGGGAGGATCCCATCGTCAGATACATGGAGTCTCAAGGCATCGGTCGATTGAAGGGGGCGATCGAGTACAAGAGGAGCAGGCTCCTCATCGAAGGAGTTCAGACACCGGCGTCGGTCATCTCCCTTATTGGCCTTATCGGATGGGATACGAAGACCATTGCTGATGTGCTCGCCAGGGCCAGGATGGGAGCGTCCCACCCTCCTCTCTATCTCTCGAGCGCTGTTGACGGCAGGAACCTGGAGACCATGTTCTATCTGGGAGCGGAGATCATGGATACGTCCTGCGCGCATAGGGACGCATCCTCAGGTCTTATCTACACGGACGATGGCGTCGAGACGGCGGAACGCAACCCGCGATCGGACATGTACTGCAGTTGCGATCACTGTTCGGGCCGCGATCATGACGCCGTTTCTTTGGGAAGGCACAACGTCGATATGATGCGGCGCAGGCTCTCCATCTGCGTTAACTATCTGAAACTCGGGCGGCTCAGGGAGCATGTGATGGGTCAGATCAGCGGAAAACCGGATATGGCCTCTCTGGTGCGCAGGTTCGAGTCAGGCTCGTACCCCCGGCTGCTCGAATGCGCTCATTCGTTCAGGAAGGCCGATGAACGCCCCGTAACATATCGGGACGATATCAGGGACCCGGACTTCCAGTTGTGGGCGCACAGGATGATGAATGAATACGTGCCCCCTCCCATGAGGAGGGTCCTCCTTCTCCTGCCCTGCTCTGCCAGGAAACCCTACTCGGCCTCAAGAACACATCAAAGGATAAGGGCCCAGTTGGCCAGGGTGAAGCATTTGAAAGAGGCCTGTCAGCAAGTTGTGCTGACGTCCCCCCTTGGCGCGGTTCCGATGGAGCTGGACGTGCTCTATCCTCCGTCATATTACGACATACCCGTCACGGGGGAATGGTATCCCGAGGAGATCGAACGGATGAAAAATGTCGTCCTTCGGATCATAGACTCGGGAAAATTCACGCATGTGGTATGCCATCATCAAGAGGGGGGTGAGATATTCCGCGATGAGGCCGGATCGGGTAGGATCTCCGGTCTGCCCTTCCTCATCGAGAAGGACCCGGCAGCTTTGGCCGGGAGCCTCTCGGAGCTGATCGGGGGCGAAGGACCAGGTCACGATCGCGGATCGATCGATCTCGTCTCTTTGATGAACTACTCCCTCGCATCCTGTCTTTCCTGGGACTCCAGATCGTCCCTGAGATCGATCAGGGACAGGACTTTGATATACATCGATCGAACTCACTTCGCCGAGATGAGAAAAGGCGGCCCCGTTCCTACCCTGGATGGAGGGAGGGCCATTTGGGGATCCGGCGGGGGGAGAAGGGTCATAATCGACGATTTTTCCCCGAGGGGGACGGTGTTCGCACAGGGTATAAAGGGCTCGGATGAGGGGATCCGCCCGGGAGATATCGTGCTGGTAGGCACCGAGGAGGAATACAGGGGGGTCGGCAGGGCCATTCTCCCCGGACCCGTGATGTCCGCCGGTGCTAGGGGGCCTGCGGTATCGATGATCTCACATACCCGCTGATATGGGGCCTTCAAGGTGTAGGGATGAGATCAGACCCGGCAGGGATTCGACGTCCCTGATCCATCTGCCCGTAAGGATCGCCAACCTCCTACGGAACTCCATGTCGCAGGCCAGTCCCGCTCCGAGACATGCCTCCTTTAAACTCCTTGCGAGCTTGCCCCCTTTTCGGTCCCAGTCGGTCATGATGACGAGGAGCGAGCATGCATCCCTTTCGGAGAACGGCCCCCTGGATTGGGCTATGCTCTCGACGAGGTCTATCACCGAGAGGCCGAGGTTCAATGTGACCATCTCTAGACGGATCCCGAGCCTGGTCATAGCTATGACGTCCTTCTTGCCCTCCACGATCATGAGGGCGCCGTCCTCGAGATCGTTGAGTTCGTCGATCCATTCGGATATGGCCTGAGCGACCTCATCATTGGACCTCGAGTTCATGCTCGTAGAACTCATTGATGCTATTCATTATTTGCCGGATCCGCGGACAGGCCCCGAAAACGTTATATCGTAAATGGTAGATGGAAAGGGGTCGAAACGAGGGAAGGGACACTTATGTTCTGGGACGGCATCGAAGGAATGAGCAACATATTCTATAACGATATCTACCCTGGCTCCATAATCATCGTCTATGGCCCGCCTGGCAGCCTGAAATCCGGAACGGTTTTCCAGATGCTGTCCAAGCATGTGGAGAGGACCGGTGATTTCGGGATGTATCTGACGCTTGAGGAGAGCACGATATCCCATTTGCGGAACATGGACTCCCTCTCGGTGTCAGTGCCCGAGAGGCTTATGATATCCGATTACTCCGACATAAGGAGCAGATTCGAGTTCGGCGGGGACAACCCGGACTTCCTGGACATGGTGGACGGGGTCATAAAGTTCTTCAAGGAGAAGGAAGGCGACAAGTTCACGGTGCTGGGCCTGGACTCTCTGGGCGGTCTATATTCGCTGATCGAGGCGAGGAATCTGAGGTCCAGGGTTTTCCATTTCTTCAAGAAGCTCAGGGAGTACAATCTGATATCACTCATCATAATGGAGACCCCCAGGTTCTCGAACATAGAGGAAGGCCTGGGATCGGAGATGTTCCTTGCGGATGGCATCATCGAGATGGGGCCTATAGATCACCAGCACGACATACATCTCTATATGCAGGCCATAAAGATGAGGGCCTGTCGTCACTCAAGGAAGAAGCACCTCATTGATATCGGCGACAACGGGATCTCGATACTGAGCCCCGTAGTGAACTGAGCCGGTCCAAGTGGTGGAGGTATGGAAGCTTCCCGATATGGTGGGATGAGCCCTAAGGATGATATGGTCTTGAGGGCCATCGTCTGCCATCCGGGCAGATCCGACCGTGACCTTTCCTCCGTTCTGGGAATAAGCAAGTCCTCTTTCTCTATCATCAGGAAGAAGCTCGTGGATTCAGGTTCTTTCAAACGGATCGGAATACCGGCGGTCTGGAGTATCGGTTGGGATGTCCTCACCTTTAGAATTATTAAGAACCTCCGCCCCCGTATCGTTCCCCGAGAGGAACCCGCCATGGCCGATCGTCCAATGCATGATATCTTCGATTACAGCGACATCGACACTCATCTGGCCATTGCGGCCTATCACAACCTGGCCGAGTGGAAGTTGGACAGATACAGGCTGACCTCCAAGTATCCTGCGGACCTGCACTACAGGACGACCTTCATAGATATGCCCCTTAAGGACCTGCATATCTACAACATGTTCGATTACCATGGGCTGCTCCACTGTTCGCACGGGTGCCCTCTACAGATTTCCTTGATGAACGGTAAATATGATGCCTTCAATCCCTCGGTCCTCAGGAGCCTCGTTGATATCTACAACCCCGTGGACTGCGAGAAGGAAGGGTCAGGGTCCAAGAACGGGGGTTCGATCGCACGTCATCGCAATAGGTACAGGGATGAAGGATTGATCGTTGAAAGGAATATCCCCGGATTTCCCATGATAGGAAAGGGAATATTGTGCGTTCATAAACTGGACCTTCTGGATAATTCCGCAGAGGACCTCAGGGAGATCGAGAAGGGGATATGCAATATGACGATCCTGAACCTCGAATCGAACTACGAACAGGTCCTCATGACCGTTCATGATGATCTTGGATCGGCCGTCGTGGATGCGAGCCGCATAATGGACGAATACCATCGAAGGGGGCTGATCGATGATTATCCGAAAGTGTATCACATTTCGGCAGAGGATCCCCGCCCCCCGGTCCTCCCCCAAAATATCAGGAACATGATGAATTGGATCCAGTGATATCTTCCCGGGAACTATTTCGATGCCCACGTTCCCAAGATGCTTTCTCGGTCCTTCGGACTGCCTGCATCCTATGATCCGTGATGATCCATCAATATTGGCGATAATAGGAACCCAAGGGTTCAGATCCCTCCAGTCCGTAAATAAGAAATTTATTAGAGTGGACTGGTTGGGAGGAGGGAGAGGCTTTGCCTCTCCCGACTGAGACCAGTCCATGTTATGTAATGATGTGGAAAAATAGTGGACTGGTTGGGAGGAGGGAGAGGCTTTGCCTCTCCCGACTGAGACCAGTCCATGTTATGTAATGATGTGGAAAA